>DATDIL010000096.1:0-9431 GCA_036521075.1 Steroidobacteraceae bacterium
TGCAGATTAATTTTAGGGGCGAAAGGCTGACGAAAGAATCCGCTTTGTCAATATTCCGGTCTCGCCAAGTACCAGAGCCCAGGACCGTGATAGGGTTCACGACCCCGGGGCTGGCGATGCGAGGCAGTATTGCTAATGGCACCTGGCCAATGGCGGTCAGGGTTCCACGCACGCAGGCAGCGCCATCGCCGCGGTGATGAAGGGACTATGAATTCGGTATCTTCCGAACAGCGACACCGGGCTGTGCCATTGAACCAGCAACGGCCGAGCCGGCCGAATCTCAAATTCGCCCGCGAGGGACAGGCTGTCACGGGCCGCGACAGTCACCTCGCCGAATTCAAGCCACTCGCCAGTAAGCGGATACTGGCACTTGTAGAACGCCTCTTTAGCGGCAAAGATCAGCGCGGCGCGCTGCACGCGACTCTCAGGTGCCACACTACGCAGGGCAGCGTGCTCCGCAGGCGTACACATGAACGCCCAGACTTCCTCGTTCACGGCGGCTATCACCTCAGTATCGATGCCCAGTCCACGCACACGCGTTGCGAGCCCCACGACCGCCGCGGCATAGCCGGTGGTATGCGTAATGCAGCCGGTCAGACCGGTGGGCCAAATCGGTAGCCCATCCGTGCCGGCCCGCAGCGGAAAATCACCTAGGTTGAACTGCTGCAACGCTCGGCGCGCACACACCCGCCCGGCGGTGAAATCCTGCCACCGCTTCTGCGACCACTGCCTTGTGCACTGCAGCTCCGCACTCAGGAGCAGCCCCGTGGGTGCCTCCTGCTGAAGGTGCGCGGCCGCAATGCCCGCCGGCAGGAGGGCCGCCAGTTCGGCGCATTCGATCGCCGGATTATCCGAGCCCTCTCCCAAGGCCGGAGTCGCTGTCATCTATCGATATTACCTAATCTCGCCCGGCGCGGCACCGGCCTGACGAGCGTCCAACGCCAAAAATCGGATCAAACGCACAGTTTTGATACTTGCGATCAGCCTCGCGTGGCTCATCAAAAACCTTTCCGCTATCCGTACATAAGGATTCGCGGGCAAAATCACTCTCTGTAAGGGTTAGGAAGGTTAAGGTGTCATTCGGTTCTGCCCCAGGTCGGCCTGAAGTCAGTGAATATGCCAGCGTCATCAATTCCCGCGGCCTTCGCTGCCGCCGCTTCGGCCTCGTCAGGCCGTATCGCTCTTGGCGGCGAGTTGCCGACGTCTCGTCCAGCGCATCCCCGGGAAGGCACGGTGAGCATTAATGACAACTTGTTTGATCTGGGGGGTGCGTCCCTTCAGGTGCTGGCGGTCCGAGCTAGCATTCGCCGTTCCTTGCCGTGCGAGATCACCGTGGTCGATCTGTTCCGGTACCCGCAGATCAGTGCGCTCGCCGCCCGGATGCCCGGGCCTGGGCTGGTGACTGGCACACCTTGCGCCAGGCGGCGAAGCATGTCGAACAAGAGTGCGCAATGAACGACGTTCCAGCCCCGGATGAACCGCCGGCAACGCCGGAGAACCTCATAGCGATCGTGGGTCTGGCGGGCCGCTTCCCCGGAGCGCGCGACATCCGGCAATTTTGGGAAAACCTCGCCGGCGGAATCGAGTCAATCACACAGTTCACGGAGGCGGAGCTGGAGGACTGCTTCAGCGATGAGGAACGGCGCGCGCCGAATTTCGTCAAGGCGCGCCCGTTGCTGGCCGACGTCGATCAATTCGATGCCGAGTTCTTCGGGATGTATGCGCGCGAGGCCGAACTCACTGATCCGCAGCAACGGGTATTCCTGGAATGCTGCTGGAACGCGCTGGAGAGTGCCGGTTGCGATCCCCGCAGTTATGGCGGCGCCATCGGCGTCTTCGCCGGCTGCAGCATTAATACCTACTTGCTGCACCACGTGCTGGGCGACCGGCGCACGCAGGAGGAATTCACCAGCAGCTACCAGGTCGGCTGCTACCCGGCCTTGCTCGGGGCCGCCCAGGATTTCCTTGCCACGCGGGTCTCGTACAAGCTGGATCTCAAAGGCCCGAGCCTGACACTGCAGACTGCCTGCTCGACCTCATTGCTGGCAGTCGCCCAGGCCTGCCAAAGCCTGCTCCTGTATCAGTCGGATCTGGCCCTGGCGGGCGGGGTGTCCATTACCTTCCCGCAAAAGCGCGGTTTCGTTCACCAGGAAGGTGGCATGGTCTGCGCGGATGGCCACTGCCGTACCTTCGACGCGCAGGCCAGCGGCACGATATTTGGAAGCGGCGCCGGCGTCGTGGCGCTGAAGCGACTTGAGGATGCCCGCGCCGACGGAGATTTCATTTACGCCGTGATCCGTGGCAGCGGGGTAAACAACGACGGCGCCGGCAAGGTCGGCTTCACGGCACCCAGCATCGAGGCGCAGGCGGCGGCCATCGAGATGGCGCATGCGAACGCGGGCATTGATGCCGGCAGCATCAGCTATGTCGAGTGTCACGGCACCGCCACTCCGCTGGGGGACCCTATTGAAATCGCAGCGTTGACCAAGGCGTTCCGCACCAGCTGCGCCGCCAAGCAGTTCTGCGCAGTGGGCTCCGTGAAATCCAACATCGGGCACCTGGATGCCGCCGCCGGTGTCGTTGGGCTGATCAAGACCGCATTGGCGCTGCATCACGAGCTCATTCCACCCTCGCTGCACTACACCAGCCCGAATCCGCAAATCGACTTTGCGGCCACTCCATTCTACGTGAATGCCAAGTTGTCCCCGTGGCCGCGCGGCGCACAGCCGCGGCGTGCCGGCGTTAGCGCCTTTGGTGTCGGGGGCACCAACGTGCACCTGGTGCTGGAAGAGGCGCCCTCCGTGGCCGTGCGCCCGAGGTCAACGGGCCCGCAACTGCTGGTGTTGTCGAGCCGCAGCGAAGCTGCACTGGACACCGCGCGCAGCAATCTTGCCGGCGCGCTGCGCGAGCAGCCCGGAATCGACCTCGGGGATGTAGCCCATACTCTGCAGCAGGGCCGGCGCGCTTTCGAACATCGTGCGTTCATCGTCGCCGCAACGGTCGAAGAAGCCATCGGCCGACTCACCGCACCGACATCGACTGCAAATCGCGCCCGCGTGCGACCTGGCCGGATGCCGGTCGCGTTCATGTTTCCCGGCCAAGGCGCGCAGTATCCGAATATGGGGCGCGACCTCTATGAGCAGGAGAGCGAGTTCCGCCGCCAGGTGCAGCGCTGCGTCGAAATTCTAGGACCCGAAATGGGCGGTGAATTGCTGGGGCTGCTCTACCCGCCCGCCGGTGCACAAGATACGGCCGCAGCGCTGATGTCGACGCGCTTCGCCCAACCTGCGATCTTCATGGTCGAGTACGCGCTGGCGCAACTGTGGATGAGCTGGGGCATCCAACCGGATGCCATGATCGGGCACAGCGTCGGTGAATTCGTCGTCGCCGTGCTCGCCGGCGTGATGAGTCTGGAGGATGCGCTGCCGCTGGTGGCGCATCGCGGGCGACTGATGCAGGCGCTTCCGGGCGGCGCGATGCTCGCAGTGCGCCTACCCGAGTCCGAGCTGCGGCCGCTGCTCGATGCGCAGCTGGCCATTGCCGCCATCAACGGACCCGCCCTGAGCGTCGCCTCCGGGGCCGAGGATGCCATCGCCGGGCTCGAGCAGCGCTTGACTGCCCGCGGGGTGCAGAGCCGGCGGTTGCACACCTCGCACGCTTTCCACTCGGCCATGGTCGATCCAATCATCGCACCGCTGCACGAGCAGGTGCAGCGACTGCAACTGTCGGCCCCGCAACGCCCCTACATCTCCTGCGCTACCGGAACCTGGATAACCGATGCCGAGGCAACTTCGGCGCAATACTGGTCGCGGCATGCGCGCGAGACTGTGCGCTTCGCAACCGGCATTGGCACCCTCGTTGCCCAGGATCCAGCTCCGCTGCTTCTGGAAGTGGGGCCGGGGAACGTTCTGTCGACCCTCGCGCTGCAGAGCCTTCGGGGCCGCGCGATACCGGTCGTCACTTCTCTCCAGGATGCAGCGCGCGAGACTTCGGATCGGGTCACGCTGTTGGCGGCGGCCGGCCGTCTGTGGACTCATGGGCTCCGGCCCGAGTGGACGGCGCTGGGTGATCAGTCGGGGCGGCGCGTGCCGCTGCCCACCTACCCTTTCGAACGCAAACGATTCTGGATCGATGCCCCGCCGAGTAGCCGCCGGGCACAAGCCCAGATCACCCCGAACGGGCAAACCCCATCCACAGCTCCCCCGCGAGCGGCGCCGCCAGTGGCCGCGGCCGCCACCGAAGTTGTGCAGGACACTGCAGCGATGTGCGATCCGACCAATAGCACCCGCATCGGAGAACTGAGCGCCGCTATCGCGGCCATTCTGGAAGAGCTCTCCGGCAGCGCACCATCTTCGCTGACGGAACCGATCAACTTCCTGGAGATGGGCTATGACTCGCTGTTTCTCACGCAGGTAGCGCAAAAGATCCAAAGTCAGATGAAGGTGAAGATCACCTTCCGCCAACTGTTGGGCGATTACTCGAATATCCCGGCACTGGCCAGCTTTCTGGCGCAGCAACTGCCGGCACCTGCGCCTAAGGTGCAGGCCGTGCCAACCGCGGCGGGCACGGCGGCAACTGAATCCCCGGCGGCAGAGCAGCGTCCCTCGCGTTTTCAGGTTTACAGCCCCAAGCAGGCAAGCACCGGCGGCGGACTCGCGCCCGAACACCGGCGCCATATCGACGATCTGGCAGCCCGCTACGGCAAGCGACTCGCCCGCTCCAAGGAGCTGACGCAGAAATACCGCAATGTGCTTGCCGATCCGCGCGCCGCCTCCGGCTTTCGTATCGAGTGGAAAGAGCTGGTGTATCCGGTGGTGGTCGAGCGCGCGGCCGGCTCCAAGCTCTGGGATGTGGACGGCAATGAATACGTCGATCTGGTCAATGGCTATGGCCAGACGGCATTCGGCCACTCTCCCGACTTTGTGGTCACCGCTGTCAAGGAACAGCTGGAGCGTGGTTTCGCCATTGGCCCGCAGGCCGAATTGGCCGGCAAGGTGGCGGCGCTGTTCTCCGAGATCACCGGCAATGAGCGTGTCACCTTCTGCAACACGGGTTCCGAAGCGGTAATGGCGGCCATGCGCGTTGCGCGCACCGTCACCGGGCGCGAGAAGGTAGTCGTCTTCAACGGCGACTATCATGGTCAGTTCGATGAGGTGCTGGTGAAAGGCGTGCAGCGCCCCGGCGCCGCCCCACGCTCCATGCCCGTCGCTCCGGGCATTCCGGCCGCGGCGGTGCAGAACATGATCGTGCTCGAGTACGCCACTCCGCAGACCCTGCAGTGGGTCCGCGAGAACGCCGAGGAGCTGGCCGCCATAGTGATCGAGCCGGTGCAAAGTCGCCACCCCAGCCTGCAGCCATACGAATTCCTGCGCGAGATCCGCAAAATCACCGAGCAGTCGGGGACCGCGTTCGTGATGGACGAAGTAGTGACGGGATTCCGCTCCCACCCGGGGGGCGTCCAGGCGCTCGCCGGCGTCCATGCCGACATGGCCACCTACGGCAAGATCGTCGGTGGCGGTCTGCCGATTGGCATTCTCGCCGGTCAACCACGCTTCATGGACGCCTTGGACGGTGGCCATTGGAACTTCGGCGATACCTCACTCCCGGAAGTGGGTGTGACCTTCTTCGCCGGGACCTTCGTGCGCCATCCGCTGGTGCTCGCTGCGGCCTGGGCGGTGCTGAATCACATCAAGGAGCACGGTCCGCAGCTGCAGGAGCGGCTGACACAGCGCACCGCGTCGCTCACGGCCGATCTGAATGCGCTCTTCACACGTTACGGGGTAACGACCCGAATCGAGTCCTTCTCCAGCTGGTTCTACTTCAACATCCACGGCGAGCACACGCTCGCGGCGCTGTTGTTTCATCACCTGCGCTTGCGCGGAATCCACATCCAGGATGGCTTTCCCTGTTTCCTCACGACGGCACATTCGGAACGCGACTACGAGCACATCCTGGAGGCGTTCGATGCCAGTCTTGCGGAACTCAGCGCCGTCGGAATCCTCGGCAAGAGCGCGCCGCCGAGTGCAGCAGCAGCGGCAAGTCACGGCGGTGCCCTGACCGGCCTGCCGCTCACGGAAAGCCAGACTGAAATCTGGCTCGCCGCACAGATGGGTGATGAGGCCTCTTGCGCCTTCAATGAGTCCGTGAGTGCGCGTCTGTGCGGCGCACTGAACGAGTCCGCACTGCGGGACGCTCTCACCCTGCTGTTCACCCGCCACGATGCATTGCGCGCGCACTTCTCAACGACCGGCGAAGAAATGTCGATTCGTGCACCCGGCACCGTCGATCTGCCGCTCGTCGACCTGTCCGGCGGCGCGGATCCGGAAGCGGCGTTAGCGCGAATCGTCGCCACAGATGCGAGCGCGGCCTTCGATCTGATCAATGGGCCGGCCGCCCGCGTCCAGCTGGTACGGATCGGCACTAGCGAGCACGTGCTCATATTTACGGCCCACCACATCGTTTGCGATGGCTGGTCTATCAACGTGTTCGTCAGTGAGCTGACGCAGATCTATCCGGTGCTGTGCCGCGGCGATTCGCCGCAGCTGCAGCCCGTGCTGCCATTTAGCACCTTTGCCCGATTGCAGACGCAGCGCGACGCTGCTGAGGCCGAAAAAACCGAGCGATACTGGCTGTCGCAATTCCGGGAGCCGGTCAAGCCGCTGGGACTACCGACCGACCGTGCACGCCCTGCGCTGAAGTCCTACGCGGGCGACAGTCGCTACCGCCGCATTGACGCGGCCTTGTACCAGTCCTTGAAAAAGACCGGCGCCAAGGCCGGCAATACGCTGTTCGTGACGCTGCTCGGTGCATTTCACGCGCTGGTCGGCAGATTGTGCGATCAGAGAGAAGTGATCATCGGCGTACCCACCGCAGCTCAATCACAGCTGGAAGACCAGATCCTGGTTGGGCACGGCGTGAATTTTCTGCCGATCCGCGCGGTCTGGTCGGACGAGACCACCATCCGTCAGCATCTGCGCGCCATTGCCAAGCAGGTGCTGGATGCCTACGAGCATCAGGGCTATACGCTCGGAACGCTGGTTCGCAAGCTGGCACCGACACGCGAACAGGGCCGTGTGCCGCTGGCGGAAATTCAATTCAATCTTGAACGCCTGGCCGATCGCATCGATCTGCCGGGAATGCAGATCGAGGTCACCCCAAACTGCAAAGCGCACGTGAACTTTGATCTGTTCCTGAACGTGATCGAATCAAATGATGGCCTGCGCCTGGACTGCGACTACAACACCGACCTGTTCGACGCAACGACGATCGACCGCTGGTTGGACTGCTATCAGACTGTGCTGGAGATGATCGTTGCCGACCCGGAACAGACCGTGGAACGCATACCGTATCTTTCCGCGACGCAGCGCCAGCGACTGCTGCTGGATTTCAACTGCACGCAGGCTGAATTCCCGCAGGATCGCTGTATACATCAACTATTCGAAGCGCGTGCCGCGGAACTTCCCAAGGCTCCGGCCGCACAGTTCCGCGATGAAACTGTGTGCTACGAGGCGCTCGAAAAGCGCGCCAATCGGCTGGCCAATCTTCTGCTGCGGCGGGTGGGTGACGGCGCGGGCCAGAAGCAGCGCCTGATCGGCATTGCAGTCGAGCGATCCTTGGACATGCTGGTGGCGATGCTGGCGTCGCTGAAGGCGGGCTGCGCTTACGTGCCACTGGATCCAACGCACCCCGCCCAACGCCTGCGCCACATCCTCGGCAACGCCGATGTTGCCGCGCTGATCACCGATGGCACGGTCGAAGAAGCACTCCTGCCCGCCGGCAGGCCCATCGTGCACCTGGTCACCGATGCCGCGGCGATCGCCGCCTGCACAGCGGGCGCACCGAAGGTTTCACTGACACCGGACAGTCTGGCTTATGTAATCTACACTTCCGGCTCGACTGGCGCCCCCAAGGGTGTGGAGGTTACGCATCGGGCCGTCGTCAATTTTCTCACTTCAATGGCCCATGAGCCGGGTCTTGGACCTGAGGATGTGCTGCTCGCCGTCACGACTATCTCTTTCGACATTGCGGGACTTGAGCTGTACCTGCCCTTGAGCGTCGGCGCCTGCGTCGTGATCGCCGAGCGCGAGGAAGTCATCGATGGATTTGCCTTGGTCAAGCACATTGAGACTTGTCGGGCGACCACCCTGCAGGCCACGCCGGCGACCTGGCGCTTGCTTTTGGAGGCCGGATTCCGCGCCCCGAAGGGCTTCAAGATGCTTTGCGGCGGTGAAGCATTACCGCGCGACCTCGCCGACAAGCTGCTGCAGGGTGCCGGCGTGTTGTGGAACCTGTATGGCCCCACGGAGACCACAATCTGGTCGTCCTGCTGCCGGGTCCTGCCGGCCGCGACCGGCATCAGTGCGGGACGCCCGATCGCCAATACCCAGCTGTACGTGCTCGATCGCCATGATCAGCCCGTGAGCGAAGGGGTGACCGGCCAACTGCACATTGGTGGCGAGGGGGTGGCCCGCGGTTACCACAACAACGCCGCATTATCGGCCGAGCGCTTCCTCAAGAATCCTTTCGCAGCCGGGCAAATGTACCGTACCGGTGATCTCGCGCGTTGGCTTCCGGATGGCACAGTTCAGATTCTCGGACGCATGGACCAGCAGGTGAAGCTGCGCGGCTTCCGCATCGAACTCGGCGAAATCGAAGCCGCGCTGCTGCGCAGCGGCAAACTAAGCGCTGTCGCAGTGCTGCTGAGGGAAGATGCGACCGGATCCCCCCGACTGGTCGCCTATTACGTGGCCACCGCCGCCAGCACGGCGCCTCCGGCCGAACTGCGCGCCGCGGTCGAGCAGGAGTTGCCCGACTACATGATCCCCTCGGCGTGGACCAAGCTCGACAAGCTGCCGATGACGCCCAACGGAAAACTTGATCGTGCTGCACTGCCGACTCCGGAGCTGATTCTGCAAAGTGCGGAAGAGTTCGTGCCACCCGCGACGCCCACAGAGCTGCGACTCGCCGGAATCTGGGCTGAGGTATTGCGCATGCCGCGGGTCGGCGCCACCATGGATCTGTTACGGTTGGGCGCCGATTCAATACAGATATTCCAAATCATTGCCCGCTCCAGCCGGCAGGGAATACGCGTGACTGCAAAACAGCTCCTGCAACACAGGACGGTGCGAGGCATCGCGGAGCTGCTAGACAAGACGCCGCAATCCGATCCGACGACGGACGGGAAGCCCAAGCTGCCAACGCTCGGAGAGTTTCAGCGCGGGCGCCGGGCAGCGGCGAACACCAAACTGTAATGGCTACGGCAAGTGACCGCATGTTGTCGCGACCAGCTGCTCCTGTCGACGCAGTGCCCGAGGATGCGTCGGAGGCACAAGCCGTTGCCGATTTGCAGTCCACGGACTTCCCCTGTTCGGTGGCGCAGGAGCGCTTCTGGCTTCTCGATCGGCTTGAGCCGGGCAACCCCTCGTACAATG
>DATDIL010000097.1:0-37689 GCA_036521075.1 Steroidobacteraceae bacterium
GAGACCACGGTCAGTACTTCCGGAAAGCTGCCGATGACCCGGCGCATCCGGTTCACATAACCGTTGCTGGCCTCGAGCGACACCGAGGTGGGCATGGTGGCGCGGACCCAGAAGTTGCCTTCCTCGAGGCGCGGCAGGAACTCCAGCCCGAGGCCATGCGCGGCAATTGCTGCTATGCCGAGCAGCAACACCAGGCCGCCCAGCGTGATGATGCAATTGGCCAGGGCAAACTCAACCACCGGCTCATACCCTCGGCGCAGCCACCGCACCAGCAAGGTTTCAGTCTCGGTTACGTTCGATGGCAACAACAACGCGCACAGCGCCGGGGAAATAGTAAACGTGGCGATGAGACCGCCGGCGATGGCATAGCCATAGGTGCGGGCCATCGGTCCGAATATATGTCCCTCGATGCCGCTGAGTGTGAACAGGGGCACGAATCCGGCGATGATGATGGCGGCGGCGAACAGGATCGACTGGTTGACTTCCGTGGCGGCGTTGGCGATCACGGCGAATTTGCCGCGGAACTGGGTGTTGCCGCGAACCACTTGCAACAGCGCCCCGCCGGCGCGCCGCGCCTCGGCACTCTCACCGAGGTGGCGGAAGATGTTTTCCACCATGATGACAGTGGCATCCACGATCAGCCCGAAGTCGATTGCGCCGACCGAAAGCAGGTTGGCGGACTCGCCACGCACCAGCATCAGGCCGATGGCAAATGCGAGCGCGAAAGGGATCGTCGCAGCGACGATTACCGCGCTGCGCAGATTGCCGAGGAATGCCCATTGCAGCAGGAAGATCAATACGATTCCGGCGAGCACATTGTGCAGCACCGTCCCGGTCGTCAGGTGGATGAGGTCGGAGCGATCGTAGATTCGCTCGATGTGTACGCCTGGTGGCAGCAGACCTGAGCGGTTGATCTTGCTGACCTCGGCTTTGACCCGCTCGATCGTCGGCATGCTCTGGGCGCCCCGGCGCATGAGCACGATGCCTTGGACGATGTCATCATTGTTGCCGATCCCGGCAATGCCCAACCGCGGTTGATGTCCGATCTGGACCTTCGCCACGTCTTCGACGCGTACGGCCACGCCGTGATTGAGGGTCACCATGGTGTGGTCGATGTCCTGCACCGAGTGGATCAACCCCACGCCGCGCACGACTGCCGATTGCGGGCCGACATCGACCGTCTGGCCGCCCACGTTGACGTTGCTGTTGCCCAGCGCCTGCAGCACCTGGGGCAGGGTGACACCGTAATGCTGCAGCCGCTGCTGATCGACATTGACATCGTAGGTACGGGTCTTGCCGCCCCAACCGGTCACATCCACCACGCCGGGTACGGCCTTGAAGCGCCGTTCCAGAACCCAGTCCTCCAGGGTCTTCAGGTCAGTGACCGAGTATCCCGGCGGCCCCACGACCTGGTAGCGGTAAATCTCGCCGATGGGACTGGTGGGCGAGATCTGTGGCGTGGCGCCGTTGACCAGGCGTGGCAGTTGCGCGAGACGGTTGATGACCCACTGTTCGGCCTGATCGTAGGTGAAGTCGTAGGTAAACTGCACCTTCACATCGGACAGTCCGAACAGCGAGATCGTTCGCACCGAGGTGACGTGCGGGATACCCGCCATCTGGACTTCGATGGGGATGGTCACGTAGCGCTCAATCTCCTCGGCAGACTGCCCGGAGCTTTGCGTGACGATGTCGACGAGGGGCGGGACGGGGTCCGGATAGGCCTCGATATTCAGCGAGCGGAAGCCGAGGGCACCGGCGATGAGTGCCAGCGGCAGAAGCAGGGCCAGGAAGATGCGCTGGCGAAGCGCGAACGTAATGAGCGCGTTCAATCCGGCTGCGCCGCGGTGTCTATAAAGAGGCTGCCAGTGACGACGATTCGCTCGCCTGCCGCGAGACCCTGCCGTACTTCGGTTAATGCACCGTTGGTACGTCCGCTCTGAATGGCACGTTCCTGCAGCACCCCGTCGGCGCGGACCACCCAGACATGTGCCTGCTCGCCCTCGCGAACAATGGCGCCCGACGGAACCGCGGGCGCCAGCGAATCGGCGCTGGTGACGATCTCGGATGTGGTGAACATTGCGGGCTTCAAGCGCCCATCGGGGTTGGGGACGGTCGCGCGTATGAGGACCCGATGCGTGGCCGGATCGACCTCGGCACCCACTGATTGCACCGTGGCGCGATACTCGCGTTGCGGCAGCGACTGCACATGGATGTGAATCACCTGACCGGGTGAAATGGCTGCCGCGTCCATGTCCCGGACCGCACAAAGCAGCCACACGGTGGACAGATCCGCGACCGTGAAGATCGGCGTCGAATCGCCGGCCTGCACGACCTGCCCGGGACCGATCTGCCGGTTGATCACCAGGCCGGTGATCGGTGATGTAATGGTTGCGTTGGCACTGACGGCACCTGCCGCCTCCAGCGCTTGAATCTGCACATCGGAGCTGCCAAGCACCCGCAGCTTGCCCCGAGCCGCCGCCAAGCCGGTCTGCGCGACCGTCAGATCCGCCTGCGACTGCTGCCAGTCCTGCAATGACCCGCCATGCGAGTCGTAGGCGGCGTGTCGACGTGTTTCATTCAGGCGGGCCAGCCGGGCCTGTGATAGCGCGGTGATGAGGGCGCTTTGGGCATCCAGATTCTCGCTCGCGTCAAGGCTGACCAGGGAGGCGCCGCTGTGAACGCGGTCGCCGATGCCGGCCAATACGCGCACGACGTGGCCCGAATAGGGGGAAAAAACCTGGGTCGTCGTGTCGGCATTGACTGCGATCTGGCCATCCGCGATCACCGCATCGTGGAATCGAGCGGTTTTTACGGTCGCGATCCCAAGAGTGCTGAGCTGCTCGGAGGTCAATCGCACCTGGCCTGCGGTGGGTGCAAAGCCGGACGCGTCGGCTGAATGTGCAGGTTTTCTGCCCAGGGCCATCCACAGCACGGCGATGACGACTACGATGCCCGTCATGATGATGACGGCACGCAGCTGCCGACCTATCGGCAGTGCACGGCGCTGCAGGATGGAGTTGTCGTCTTGCATTCTGGCTTCAAATCGCTCGGGGGTTCGCCGCAGTGCAGTGTAGCGGCCTGACGGTTTCCGAACCCTTACACCCCCTGCGAAGCAGGAGAACACGGACGCGAACTGTGGCGTGGCTCACATCAAAGTGAAACAATGCAAGCCGTGAAAGACGACTCGCCCAGTCGGACCGCGTATGGCGTTGCCATGAGTCGTGCAGCACATCAGATTTTCGATCTGCCCCGGGTCTTCGAGGATCCGACCGCCCTGACCATTCTCGGGCCCAAGATCACGGGGGGCATACGCGCTGCGCAGCGGCGCTTCAATAGCCGCTACGCGCGCTACCTGCGCGCCTTCCTGGTGGCGCGCAGCCGTCTCGCCGAGGAGGCGCTGGCCGAGGCAGTCGCCCGCGGAGTGCGTCAGTACGTACTGTTGGGTGCGGGTTTGGATACTTTCGCGTATCGCAATCCGCACGCGACGGGAGGGCTGCGCGTTTTCGAGGTGGATCATCCGGCCACGCAGGAATGGAAGCGGCAGTTGGTCAGTCATGCGCGCCTGAAATCCCAAGGGTCTCTGGTCTATGTTCCCGTGAACTTTGAGCGCGAACTGCTGGCGCAGCGGCTGCTCGCCAATGGCTTCCAACCGGAGGAGCCGGCGTTCTTCTCCTGGCTGGGCGTCACCATGTACCTGACTCAGGATGCAATCCAGGAGACGCTGCGCTTCGTGGCCCAGAGCAAGGTCAGTCGCAGCGGGATCATCTTCGACTACCTGACGCTACCGCCGCGCTGGAATTATCTGCGGCGCTGGGGATTGAAATTGCTGATGCGGCGAGTCGCCGCCGCCGGGGAGCCGTGGCGGACGTTCTTCGATCCGGCAGTGCTGCAGGCGGATTTGACGCGGCTGGGCTTTGCGACCGTCCGGGACCTCGGGCGTGAAGAGATCAACGCCCGTTTTTTCGACAACGCCGGCGCGCGCTTGCGCGTCGGCGGGACTGGTCGGGTGGTCTTGGCCCGGATCTGAAGCGGATCAGTGCTTCGGCTGCTGGAGCATTTCGATGTGATTGCCGGCCGGATCCACCGCCAGGCCGATCGTGATGCCGGTGTTGCCGAACACGAACGGCGCGCGCTCCATCTTGCCACCGGCGGCCACGATGGCGGCGGCCATCGCTTTCATGTCGGTGACATTGAAGATGACATGGGCGATGGTGTCCTTTATGTCATCCGAGTCGCGGTGCATTATCACAATCTGTGCGGCTGCGTTCGCCTTCGCGGCGGCTACCGAGTCGCCGAAGTTGAGCATGACTTCGTTCTTGCCGATCTTCTGGACTTCCTGCATTCCAAAGGCCGTTTCATAGAACTTCTCCACCGCGGGCAGATCCGCAGCACCGACGCGCGCCGCATTCAGCGTCACCCCTGCCTGTGCGCTCAGCACAACGAGCAGTGAAGCACCTAGCCCCAGACCCATCTTTGCCGTGTTGATCATGTTGCATTCCCCTTTGGTTGGTATTTTGGGTGCCGTTCGATCAGGCCGCGGGCTTGGTCGCCTTCTCGATGACTTCCTCGGCCACGTTGCGCGGCACCGGATCGTAATGCGAAAACTCCATCGTGTACGAGGCGCGACCGCTGGTCATGCCGCGCAGATGGCCGATGTAGCCGAACATCTCGGACAGCGGCACGGTGGCTACCACGGCGACGTTCGTTCCGCGCTCCAGCTGATCCATGATCGCACCGCGGCGCCGATTGATGTCGCCGATGACATCGCCCAGATAATCCCCCGGTGTCACGGTTTCCACCTTCATCACCGGTTCCAACAGAATTGGTCCGGCCTTGCGCATGGCCTCACGGAAGCAGGCCTTGGCGGCGATTTCGAAGGTCAGGGCGTTGGAGTCGACATCGTGGTAGCTGCCGTCAGTGAGGGTTGCCTTGAAGTCCACCGTGGGGAACTTGGCGAGCACGCCCTGTTCCATCTGCTGACGCAGCCCCTTCTCCACCGCAGGCACGTATTCGCGGGGCACCGAGCCGCCACTGGTTGCGTCGACAAACTCAAAGCCTTTGGAGCGATCCTGAGGCTCGAAGGTGATCCACACCTCGGCGAACTGGCCCGAACCGCCGGTCTGCTTCTTGTGAACGTACTGTTCGTCGACCCTCCTGGTGATGGTCTCGCGGTAAGCAACCTGGGGTTCGCCCATGACGCCTTCGACATTGAATTCGGTGCGCATGCGATCGAGCGTCACTTCCAGGTGCAGCTCGCCCATGCCGCGCAGCAGCGTCTGCAGCGTGTCGCGGTCGGTCTCCATATGCAGGGAGGGATCGGCACGCACCATCTTGCCCAGCGCAGCGCCGAACTTCTCCTGGTCGGCCTTGTTCTTGGCCTGTACTGACACGCTGATCACAGGTTCCGGGAAGCGCATGCGCTCCAGAATCACCGGATTGGCGGAGTCGCTCAGCGTGTCACCGGTTTCGGTGTCGGTGAGTGAAACCAGCGCAATGATGTCACCGGCGCGCGCCTCCTCGATGGGATTGGCTTCCTTGGCGAACATCTCGACCATACGGCCGATCTTTTCGCGCTTGCCACGCGTGGTGTTCTGCACCGAGGCCCCCTTGGTGAGCACGCCGGAATAGATGCGCACGAAGGTCAGCGCACCATAGCTATCGTTGATGACCTTGAAGGCGAGTGCCGAGAACGGCTCGTCATCCGAGCATTTGCGCTCACCGATCGGTTCGCCATCTGCGTCCACGGTGTTGATGGCGGCCACGTCGGTGGGAGCCGGCAGATAGTCGACGACGGCGTCCAGCACCTGCTGCACGCCCTTGTTCTTGTACGAGGAGCCGCACAGCACCGGGGTGAACACGCCATGCAATGTGCCCTTGCGCAGACATTCGCGCAAAATGTCGGCCGAAGGAACCTTGGCGTCGCTGATGAACGCCTCCATGGCCGCATCATCCATTTCCAGGCAGGTGTCGACCAGCTCCGAGCGGTACTGTGCAATCTTGGCCAGCAACTTGATATCGCCGGGGTTCGTCAAGCCGACCCGGCTGGCCAGATCAGGGGTGATCTCAAGGGTGCGCCACTCGGCATCCTTGTCGTCCGAATCCCATACCAGCGCCTGCATCTCGACCAGGTCGACCATGCCCTTGAAGTCATCTTCCGACCCGATCGGCAGCTGCACCGGCAGCGGTCGGGCGCCGAGGCGCTTCTTGATCATGTCCACGCAACGCTCGAAATTTGCACCGCTGCGATCCATTTTGTTCACATAGCACAGGCGCGGGACGTCGTAATTGTCCGCGAGGCGCCAGTTGGTCTCCGACTGCGGCTCCACTCCTGCCACTCCGTCGAATACGACCACGGCGCCGTCGAGCACGCGCAGGGAACGATTCACCTCGATCGTGAAGTCGACGTGTCCGGGGGTGTCGATGAGATTGATCTTCTTGTCACGCCAGAACGTGGAAACGGCCGCGCTTTGAATCGTGATGCCGCGCTTCTGTTCCTGTTCGAGGTAGTCCGTCGTGGTGGACGTCTTCAGGTCCTTGGTATCATGGATGTCGATGATCGTGTGCTTGCGCCCGGTGTAATAGAGGATGCGCTCGGTCGTCGTGGTCTTGCCGGCGTCCACGTGGGCGATGATGCCGATATTGCGAATGTCGGCAAGGGCGGTCGTTCGGGCCATGTCAGGTTTCCATTACAGTTTCTTGGGCGTGAACACACGTGCCGACCAACCGCACTAATCGCTTGAAGTCGCGATGCAGTGATCTGATCTGGCGCGGGCATAGGTAGCCCACCATCATACACCAACGCCCTCGGCCTGCCGAGGCGCCTTCTGAGGCGGGAGCTTCGCCTTAGGTCGTTCCTGGCTTCACGGCTTGGCTGCGGCCGGCGCGGGTGCGGAGCTGCCGCCCGGGTTCCCGATGCGCATACGGGTACCCCCAGTCTTGGGGTCCTGGTATTCCCGGTTGGATTCGCAGACATATTCCAGAATCTTGTAGCCGGGCTTGCGCCGGTATTTCCAGGTGAATTTCCACGGCTCGGTCAGATACTCAGGGTCCGTGACCGTCACCTGATCCTCGAAGATATCCTTGGCCAACATATGCATGCGCTCGTCGATCTGCATGTTGGCGCTGTGCGGTACGCCGCGGAAGCGCACCTCCTCTTTGATCCCCACCGTATTGACCAGCAGCGTGTCGCCTTCCCAGTGCCCCACCGAATGCCCCCAGAAGCCTGGCTCTGCATCATCGATCGGGATCTGCTTTTGATTCAGGTAAATGCGGCGCACCTGGTTGTACGCCTCCTCGATGATGGTGATCTGCCCCGGGGTCTGCAGGACCTCCATCGGAAACATGGCCATCATCATGGCCGGCATGCCATCGGGCAGGCACTGGGCGTAGCCGCTGTACAGGGGCTGGCCACGCGCATCGGCTTCCTTGGCCGCTTTTTGCTGTGCCTCCCACTGGGCCATGTAGAGCGGTTTGAGGGGCGGGGCGGAGACCGGCGCCGCGCTCGTCTGCCGCGGATCGAGCTTCATCGTGCCGTAGCGGTCCCAGGCGCCGGTCAGCGCCGGGTGGCTGGGCACCGCCGCCTGCGCCTGTGCCAAGGCCCCATAGAGTGATGCGGTGACGACCGCCAGTGTCGCAGCTGCTGCGCGAATCATAGTGGTCATGCATAGCCCCTAATGGATGCTCGCTTTGCCGGCCGGAGCGCCGTTGTCAAATTTGCGGCCGTCAGCCAGGGTGACCTCCTTGAGCAACCCGCCGGCTTCCCCGGTGCGCAGCGGCGCGATGATGGTCGTGATCTTGTCGCCCACCTTGATCATGTTGAACTTCCAGCCGACGCGATCCAGGATCCCCGGATTGGCACACTCGATGGTGTAGTGCTTGAACTCACCTTTCTCATTGGTGCTGTCCAGGTCAATGTAGACGTGCGGATTGGTCCATTGGAAGTGGGTCACCGTCCCGGAAATCTTGATCTGGTGATCGTGGTCGAACATCGCAAAGGAGTGATGGGCCTGGGCGCTGGCGGCCGCCAGCAGCAAACCGGCACACGCCAAGCCGGCAACGCGGATCTTGAACTGAAACATCCTCACTTCCCCCTCAGGTTTCCGGAGCCGCCTGCGCCCCGATTGTGATTTTAAATCATAGCACTACCGGGGCAATTACCTAGTGCGAGTGCTAGGCGGGATGCTACTGTCCCGAGCCAATGGATGCCGTTCAGACCCATGCGGTGCACAGCCCGCAAACGCCGACAAACCGGGCGCTGATGCTGGCCGCTATCGTCGTCGTTTTCGGGGTGCTGGCGACCTCGCTGCCGCAGACTCAGGTTTTAGGGGTGGTTCCGATCCGGAACCTGCTCAAGAACGCCATGCACGCCAGCCGCGAGTCGAGCGCGGCCTTCGTCTTCTGGGTGACCCTGCCGTGGTACTTCAAGCCCCTGGTCGGCATGGTGCAGGACGTGTTTCCCCTCTGGGGCAGCCGGCGCAAGAGTTACATGCTGGTCGGCAGCGTGCTGTCGACGGTCGCATGGCTGGCGCTTGACTTCACACCCCGTGAATATCACCCCTTCCTCATTACGTGTTTCGCAATCAACTTCGCCATGATGCTCACGCTCACGGCAGTGGGCGGGTACATGGTGGAAATGGCCGGCGCCAGCGCCAGCTCCGGGCGCCTCACCTCGGTGAACAATGTGGTGATACAGGCCACCTCGATTGTGGCCGGCGTTGCGGGCGGATATCTCGCCGGCATCGATTTCATCTGGACTCCGATTGCCTGCGGCATCATCACGTTTGTGCTGGTGCCGGTGGCATTATGGTGTCTGAAAGAGCCGCGGACTATTACAAGAACCGGGGCTGAGGTTTTCACCGCGGCGGGAGGAAAACTGGCGCAGCTGGGCAAGGCCCGGGCCTTGTGGCTGGCGGCCGCGGTCGCCTTCCTGTTCTATTTTTCCCCGGGTATCCAGACGGCCCAGTTCTATGCGCAGCAGAATGATCTGCACCTGAGCACGCAGCAGCAGGGGAACCTGATCTCCATGGGCGCTACGTTTGGCGTGCTGGGCGCTGTGCTGTATGGTGCCTTCGCCGCCAAGCGCTTCACGCTGCGGCATCTGCTGGTGGGCTGCATCCTGATCGGTGCCGGTTCCCAGGCAGCCTATGTGTTCTACAACTCATATGCCGGCGCACGCTTCATAGACAGCTTCAATGGCTTCGGCTTTACGCTCGCCGAAGTCGCCATGATGCACGTGGCTGTTCGCGCCACGCCGGCCGGCTGTGAGGCGCTCGGTTTTGCCATCCTGATGGCGGTGCGCAATATGGGATTTTTTGGCGGGGACTGGCTGGGGGCAGCACTGCAGGACCATTTTCACTTGAGTTTCCATACTCTCGCGGCCATCAATGGCGCCGGTTCGCTGCTCGCCATTCCCGTGGTACTGCTGATGCCCGCCGCCGTGGTGGTGTGCCGCGACGGACAGAAAGTCGATGACACCGGCTGATATAGTTCGCGGTTTGCCCTTTCTTTGCAACTCAATCCCGGAATTGAAATGACCACCGCCAAGATCATCTATACGCTGACCGACGAGGCGCCCGCACTGGCGACCTATTCGCTGCTGCCGATCGTGCAGGCCTTCACCCGCAGCGCGGGGATCGCCGTGGAGACTCGTGACATCTCCCTGGCCGGACGGGTCATTGCGAACTTTCCGGACGATCTGTCCGCGCAGCAGCGCCAGTGCGACGATCTGACCGAACTGGGGGAGCTGGCGCAGACGCCCGCAGCCAACATCATCAAGCTGCCAAATATTTCGGCCTCCCTCCCGCAGCTGCAAGCCGCGATCAAGGAACTGAACGCACAGGGCTATCGCATTCCGGACTATCCCGAGGATCCCAAGGATGATGCGCAGAAAAAGCTCAAGACGCGCTTCGCCAAGGTGCTGGGCAGCGCCGTCAATCCGGTGCTGCGTGAGGGCAATTCGGACCGGCGCGTGGCAAATGCGGTAAAGCATTATGCGAAGACCCATCCGCACTCCATGGGCGCGTGGAAATCCGATTCACCCACCCACGTCGCGAGCATGAGCAGCGGTGATTTTTACGGCAATGAACAGGCGGCGCTGATCGGCCAGCCCGGAACCGTGCGCATCGAACTGACCGATGCCGGCGGCAAGGTCACCGTGCTCAAAGCCGGGATCAAGGTGCAGGCGGCCGAACTCATCAGCGCGACCTTCATGCAGGTGGCCACGCTGCACGAGTTCTATGAGACACAGATCCAGGACGCGAAGGCCAAAGGGCTGTTGCTGTCGCTGCATCTGAAAGCCACCATGATGAAGGTGTCCGACCCCATCATGTTCGGCCACGCCGTCAGCGTGTACTACAAGGATGCCTTCGCGAAATACGCGGCACTGTTCGGTCAGCTGGGCATCGATCCGGACAATGGCATTGGCGATGTGTACTCGAAGATCCGGTCCCTGCCGGCGCAGCAGCAGGCGCAGGTGGAGGCGGACCTTGCGGCCGTCTATCAGTCACGACCGCCGCTTGCGATGGTGGACTCGGACAAGGGCATCACCAACCTGCATGTGCCCAGCGACGTCATCATTGATGCGAGCATGCCGGCCGCGATTCGCACCTCGGGTCGCATGTGGGGTCCGGACGGCAAGGCACATGACATGAAAGCGATGATTCCGGATCGCTGCTATGCGGGCGTGTACCAAGCGGTCATCGATGATTGTCGCCAGCATGGCGCCTACGACGTGCCGACCATGGGCAATGTCAGCAACGTTGGCCTGATGGCGCAGGCGGCCGAGGAATACGGCTCGCACGATAAGACTTTCAAGCTCGCCAGCGACGGGGTGGTGCGCGTCATCGACGCCCACGGTCAGGTGCTGACCGAGCACGGGGTGTCAAAGGGTGACATCTGGCGCATGTGCCAAACCAAGGATCTGCCCATCCGCGATTGGGTGAAGCTCGGCGTGAAGCGTGCCCGGGCTACCGGCCAGGCCGCAATCTTCTGGCTGGATGAACAGCGCGCCTATGACCGACGGCTCATCGAAAAGGTGAAGACCTGCCTGAAGGACCACGACACCCAGGGACTGGATATTCGTATCCTGGCACCGGTGGCCGCGGCCACCGCGACCATGCAGCGCGTGCGCGCGGGGCAGGACACCATTTCGGTGACGGGCAATGTGTTGCGCGATTACCTGACCGACCTGTTCCCGATCCTGGAGCTGGGTACCAGCGCCAAGATGCTCTCCATCGTGCCGTTGCTGGCCGGTGGCGGCATGTATGAGACCGGCGCCGGCGGCTCGGCCCCGAAGCATGTCCAGCAGTTCCTGGAAGAGGGGCATTTGCGTTGGGATTCGCTGGGCGAATTCCTGGCCATTCAGGTCTCCATCGAGGACCTAGCGGGAAAGAGCGGCAACAAGGCGGCGCTCTGCCTTGCCAAGACACTGGATGCCGCAAACGGCATGTTCCTGGACAACGACAGGTCACCGCAGCGCAAGGCCGGCCAACTCGACAACCGCGGCAGCCACTTCTACCTGGCATTGTATTGGGCGCAGGCTCTCGCGGCGCAGACCGACGATGCGGGCATGCGTGCCAGGTTCGCGACGGTCGCTGCGCAGCTGACGCGCGCGGAAGCGCGGATCGTGGGCGAACTGAATGCGGCGCAGGGCAAGCCGGTCGACATTGGGGGCTACTACCACCCCGATTCGGGCAAGTGTGGCGCCGCCATGCGACCCAGCGGCACCTTCAACCGCATCCTCGCCACTTTGGACTAGCGCACAGTACGTACCCGGAGGGTGCGATGGCGGAAGATGAATCCGTGTTGAGCCGCAACGCCGAGCCGGCGGACCGCACGCTCGCCTATGGCGAGGAGCCTGATCAGAACATCGAGGTTCGCGATGGCCGCGACGGCGCTGCCCAGCGGCCGCTGCTCATCCTCCTTCACGGTGGGTACTGGCGCCCGGACATAGACCGCCGGCACATGAGGCCCATGGCGCAAGCCCTTGCGGCGGCGGGTTGGACCGTCGCGCTGCCCGAGTACGCCCGGGTGGCGCAGAACCCGGCACCGATGCTCGCGGACCTGACACGGGTACTGACCCAATCACCCCCGCACATCGCCCGGCATAATGGCGGCGTGATCCTTATCGGACATTCGGCCGGAGGGCACCTGGCCTTGTGGGCCAGCGCGGCGCGGATCTGTCCGACTCTGGTCGGAACCATGGCCTTGGCGCCGGTCGCGGATCTGCTGCTGGCCCATGAACTGGGCCTCGGGAGTGGCGCCGTCCTGCGGTTTCTGGGCTGCGAGCCGGTCAGCCGACCCGACCTTGATCCGCGGCAGATGTCGGCGCCGGTGACCCCGACGATCATCGTTCACGGCACCGAGGATGTGATGGTGCCCTCGCTCATCAGCGAATCCTATGTGGCGGCGCATTCGACGGTGACCCTGATTCGCGTGGCCGGCGCGGGACACTTTGCCCTCATCGATCCGCAGGCGCAGGCCTGGCCCATCGTCATGGAACAGCTGGCCCGGCTTGACTGATGGCTTACTTCTCCCAACCGGTCTTCGAGTCATACGGCGCCATGAAGCCCATCGCCTCGATCTCATGGATCCTGCCGCCGCTGACCTTGAATATATGGGCCGCGGGCAGATCGAAGGGTTTGAATTTCATCGGCACCCGGGTGACGCCCGGATAGCCGACGATGTCTACGTGATCTTCCTTCATGGGCTGCCGGAACTGGGACAGGCCGAACACCAGACCCGTCTCGGTATCCGCAATCCACACGCGGCGCGGCTCGATGCGCTTGATGTAACTCATCACCTTGGTGTCGAGCTGCGTGGCGCAGCCCAGTTTCGGGGAACCCGGGGGCGCGCCCATCAAGGCGTTTCCGGTGGTGATCATGCCGTTTTCGTGGCGTTCGCAATCCTGCGCAAACGGTGACAGGGAGCCATCACCCTTGACCAGCGCCTCGTAGTAGGTTGCGCCGATCTTCAGCAGCTGCGCGTGGCTGCTGCGCTCATCCTTGGGCACCACCGCCAGCAGTCCGGCGCGCGGCGTGTGCAGGTTCGCGAGCATGGTGGGGCGCAGGTTCGCGGCAATCAGATGTTCGGCCTCGACGATTTCGCCGTGGCGCACCTTCAGGCGCAGTGCCAGCTCAATGGGTTTGCCGCCGGCCTTCATCATGCCGATGAATCCGACTTGCTCGGAGACCGGATCGGGTACGTAGACCGCGAAGGTCGTCGGCACTTCGCTGGCCGTTTTCCACAGCCCCTCGCCGGGCTTCATCGGGGTGATGTTCTCCACGAACTTCACATCCGCCGCCAGCGGCACCTTGGACGGATCGTGGGCGACCAGGGCTGCCAGGTATGAATTGGCAAGATCCTTCAGGCAGGCCCGATTGCAGGGGTCGGGTGCACGCGCGGCGGCAGCAGTTGCCACGAAGCCCACACTCAGCGCGGCCAACAGGCCGACGCGAATTTTCAGTGCCATTGCCATTACCCCCTACTTGAAGTTGCACAGTTTACTGGCCCGGGCAGCTCTTCACCACCATTTGCGCCACTTGAACCAGAGTATGGGCAGGATGATGCTCAGCGCGATCACCCCAAGGCCGTACTGATAGCCGTATTTCCACCCGTATTCGGGAATGTTGTGGAAGTTCATGCCATAAATGCTGGCAATCAGCGTCGGCGGGACGCCGACCACCGAGACGATGGTCAGGACCTTGAAGATATCGTTCTGCTGGGTGTTGATGAAGCCCAGCACGGCATCCTGCAGAAATTGTGTCTTGCCGGAGAGATGATTCTCGTAGTCGCTCAAGGAGGCGAGATCATGACGCACCGTCTTCAGTCGCGCGCGCACGTCGGCCGTAAGCCACGAGGCCGTCTCGGTCGTGAAACCGGCAATGCGCCCGAGGCCCAGCAGGCTCTCACGGATCCGCGACAACAGTTCGCCGGTCTGGCCGACACCGATGAGGTTTTGCTGCATGGCGCTGTTGAAGCGTGACCGCGGCGCCAGTGGCTGGGCAGGTGAACCGAATATCCGCTGCGATACGCCGCCCAGGTCCGCGCTGATCTGCTCGAGCCGGTCGGCGGCGAAATCGACCATGGCCTCGAGCAGGCTGCCGAACACCGTGGCGCTGGTGCACGGCGCGTGATTGTTGAGTAGCGCGGCCTGCACATCCGGAAAAGCGTGAATGTCACAGTAACGAACCGTCACGAGGATATCCGGCGTCAGCACGAACCCCAACGGCAACGGACCGTTGGCGAAACGGTTGTCCTGCAGGCCCAGGGGCATCGACATCAGCAGTGTTTCACCCTCGACGCGCAGGCGGCTGGAGCTTTCGATCTCTGAAAGCTGTGCGTGGGTCGGAATGCGGATCCCATGTTCGCTCTCGACCAGCGCTTCCTCATCAGCCGTCGGTCGCTGCAGATCGATCCAGATGGGTCGGTGCGGTTTGGAATTCGCGTCCGTCGGGACGGGTGGATAAATGTTCAGCATCCGCGACGGCCTACGCTTTGCTGGGAAAGTGAATCGTCGCGGTCAGTCCGGGCTGCTGATCGGCAAACTCCAAAGTGCCGCCGTGCAGGCGGGCGACGGCCTGCACCAGGCTCAGCCCCAGGCCCACGCCCGGTGTGCCACGACTGGCATCGCCGCGGAAGAAACGTTCGGTGGCGCGCGCACGCTGGTCGGCGGTCATTCCCGGACCGGTATCGCTGACCACGATGCCCGCGACATCACCCGCCGGACGTACCGTGCTCACCGTCACCGATCCGCCTGGCGGGGTGTATTTGAGGGCATTGTCGATGAGATTGTTCACGGCCTGCGCGAGCAGTATCTGATCCCCAGCGGCGTGCACCGGACCGGCCTCGTCATGGAAGCTGAGCGTGATATCCCTGACCTCCGCCGCCGGCAGGTAGAACTCCACGACGTGGGCGCACAGTTCGCTCAACGCCACATCCACGAAGCAGGAGCGGCGCATGCCGGTGTCGATTTCGGCCAAGCGCAGCAGCGCGTTGAAGATGCTGATGACCCGATCCACATCGGCAACGGATGCCTCCACTTCCGCGAAGGCCTCCGCCGGTGGGGGCCGGGTCAAGGACAGCTCTTCGAGTCGCGAGCGCAGCTCCGTCAGCGGCGTGCGCAGATCGTGGGCAATGGCGTTGGACACATTGGCAATGCCATGCACCAGCTGCTCGATCTGTTCGAGCATGCGGTTGATCGTAACGCTCAGCGTATTGAGCTCATCGCTCCCGATGCCCGTCGGCAGGCGATGACTCAGTTCCCCCTGCATGATGGCCGAGACGGTCTGGCGGATGCTGTGGATACGGAACAGCAGCGCGCGGCGGATCAGGATGCCACCGACCACGCCGGTCACCAGAAGTACCGCAATCGCGGCTCCCAGGCCGTACCAGAAGCGTGTCATGACCGGCGCCAGTCGCGCGACATCGCGACCCACCAGCAGGTTGTAGCCGCCGGGCAGCTCGGTGCGCACCAGCGTCACCATGGTCGGACGGTGGTCCAGGTCAATGGGCGTGGTGTAACTGCCGGGCTTTGAAGGGACGCCGGCCGGCCAGGTGGGCACATTGCCCGCCAGCGGCTTCTGCCGGGCGTCGGTCAGCAGCAGGATGCGCTCCCCTGCAATCTGCAGACCCACGCGTTCGTTGATGAAGTCCGCCAGGCCGGCCGGACCCTTGCGGTTGAAGACCTCCGCGAGCCTTTGTGAATCCTCAGAGAGGATCTGCAGGCGCGTGTCATTGTCGGCAGCCCGCCAGGCCACGCCCAGCGGCAGGGCAAACAGCACCAGTGCCAGGATGCCCAGCAGTACGTAGCTTGCGGCAAGCGTCGTCGCCGATGAGCGTATGGCGAACGGCACGACGGCTACTCGGCGCTCAACATGTAGCCGGCATTGCGCACCGTGCGCAGCAGCGAGCGTTCCGGTTCCGGTTCGATTTTCTGACGCAGCTTGCTGATATGCACGTCCACGACATTGGTCTGCGGGTCGAAATGATAATCCCAGACATTCTCGAGCAGCATGGTGCGGGTGACGACCTGGCCGGCGTGCCGCATGAGATATTCCAGCAGCTTGAATTCGCGCGGCTGCAGCAGGATCTGCCGGGTGCCGCGCAACACCTTGCGCGACAGCAGGTCCATGCGCAGGTCCGCCACCTCCAGGGTCGTGACCGTGCCGTCCTGGCGGGTGCGCCGCCCCAGGGCATCCAGTCGCGCCAGCAGCTCCCCGAAGGCAAACGGCTTGGTCAGGTAGTCATCGCCGCCTGCGCCCAGGCCCTTGATGCGTTCATCGACATCGGCGAGCGCACTCAAGATCAGGATGGGCGTCTGGTTGCCCGACTGACGCAGCGCGCTGATCAGCGACAATCCGTCGATATTTCCGGGCAGCATCCGGTCCATGATGATCACATCGTAACGCTCGCTGGCGGCCAGAAACAGGCCGTCGCGGCCATTGTCGGCATGATCGGCCGTATGCCCGGCCTCCTGCAGACCTTTGATGACGAAGCGCGTGACGCGCTCATTGTCCTCCACCAGCAGCATCTTCATGCGCGCGCCCGTTTCATCAGGTGGCCGCTTCAATGGATTCGGAAGGGGCCGCGGCCGCGGCAGCGGCCGCGACCGGGCCGGGGTGGCGCCGCGAGAAACGCAGCCGCATGCGATCGAGGTAAAGGTAGATCACGGGGGTCGTGAACAGAGTCAGCGCCTGGCTCAGCACCAGGCCGCCCACCATGGTGTAGCCCAGCGGCACGCGCATCTCCGAGCCCGTGCCGCGTCCGAGCATCAGCGGCATGGCGCCGAGGATCGCCGACATGGTGGTCATCATGATGGGCCGGAAGCGCATCAGACAGGCTTCGCGGATGGACGCTTCGGGCGTCAGATGCCGCTCGCGCTCCGCCTGCAGCGCGAAGTCGACCATCATGATGCCGTTCTTCTTGACGATGCCGATCAGCAGGATGATGCCGATGAGGGCGATGACGGACAGATCAAAGTGAAACGCGATCAGCATCAGCAATGCGCCGACGCCGGCTGATGGCAGTGTCGAGAGGATGGTCAGCGGATGGATATAGCTCTCATAGAGCATGCCCAGGATGATGTACACCACGATCAGCGCCGCGAGGACCAGCAGCGGTTCGGTGCGCAACGAATCCTGGAAGGCCTGTGCAGTGCCCTGGAAGGACCCGGATATGCCCTCCGGCAGGTGGATTGCCTCCGAGGTGCGCTCGATGGCATCGACCGCCTGGCCCAGCGCCATGCCCGGCCCCAGGTTGAACGAGAGGGTGACCGATGGAAACTGCCCCTGGTGATTGATCGACAGCGAGGTCACGTGCGAGGTGTCGTAGTGCGAGACGCTGGACAGCGGCACCATCTGTCCGGTCAGGGGCGATTTGATGTACAGCTTGTCGAGTGAGTGCGGGTCTCCCTGCAGCGCCGGGGGCACCTCCAGGATCACATGATAGGCGTTGAGCTGCGTGAAGTACTGCGCCACCTGACGCTGGCCAAAGGCATCGTACAGCGTCGCGTCGATGAGTTCGGGCTGAATGCCGAAGCGCGCCGCCTGGTCCCGGTCTATCACCAGGGTGACCATGGGGCTGTCGGTCTGCTGGTCCGATGCGACATCCTGCAGTTGCGGCAGCTTCTGCAGCGCGGCCATCAGTTTGGGCGCCCAGCTATTCAGCTCCTCGAGGTCCGCGTCCTGCAACGTGTACTGATACTGGGTCCGGGTGGTGCGGCCGCCCATGCTGATGTCCTGGACCGCCTGCAGAAAGGCCGTACCGCCGCTCACGGTGCTGAATTTGCGCCGCAGCCGCCGGATCACCTCATCGGCACTGGCCTTGCGCTGGTCCCGGGGCTTCAGGCTCATCATCAGGAAGCCATTGTTGATCGGGCGCGAACCGCCGACCGAGGCGACGTAGGAAGCGACCGCCGGATCCTTGGCTATGATCGCCATGATGCGTTTCACGAGGTTTTCCATCTGGTTGAAGGAAATGTCCTGCGGGCCGTCCGAGAGGCCCGAGATCAGGCCCGTGTCCTGCTGCGGGAAAAAGCCCTTGGGCACGATGACGTACAACAGCCCGGTGCTGCACAACGTGATCAGGAAGACCATCAAGGTGATGCCCTGGTGGGCCAGTACCCAGTCCAGGCCCCGGGTGTACCCGGCCACCACGGCGTTAAAGAACTTTTCGACGAAGTTGTAGATGCGGCCATGACGCACATGCCGTTCGTCGCGCAGGAACAGCGAGCACATCATCGGCGAGAGCGTCAGGGAGACGAAGGCGGACACGACGATGGTGAGCGTCACGACAATTGCGAACTCGCGGAACAGGCGGCCGATGATGCCGCTCATCAGCAGCAGCGGAATGAACACCGCGATCAGCGAGATGCTGATGCTGAGGATCGTGAAGCCGATCTCCCCGGCGCCCTTCAGCGCCGCTTCCTTGGGTGACAGCCCCGCCTCGATGTGCCGGTAAATGTTCTCCAGCATCACGATGGCATCATCGACCACGAACCCGACCGCAATGGTCAGCGCCATGAGCGACAGATTGTCGAGGCTGAAGCCCAGCAGGTACATGCCGGCACAGGTGCCGAACAAGGCCAGCGGCACGGTGACGCCCGGAATGATCGTGGCCCAGGCGTTGCGCAGGAAGAAGAAAATCACCAGCACGACCAGGCAGAACGTCAGCAGTAGCGTGAATTCGACCTCGTGCACCGAGGCGTTGATGGTGATGGTGCGGTCCATGACCAGATCGACCTTCACCGATGCCGGCACGGCGGCCCGCGCATGCGGCATCATGGCCTTGATGCGCTTGACCGTGTCGATGACATTGGCGCCGGGTTGCTTGAACACCTGCAACAGGATGCCGCGGTGCCCGTTCTGAAACGCCATCATCTGATCGTTTTCCGGCCCATCCACCGCGACGCCGATGTCGCGGATGCGCACCGGCGCACCGTTCACATAGGCAATGATGATGTCGTTCCAGGGCTTTGCATCCATGATCTGGTCATTGTCATAGATGGCAAAGTTGTGCAGCGAGCCGTTGAAGGAACCCTTGGGTGCGTTGACGGTGGCGTTGGCGATGACACCGGCGATGTCCTCCAGCTGGATGCCCATCGAGGCGATCTTGGCCGGATCCACCTGAATTCGTATGGCAGGTTTCTGCTGGCCGCCGATGACCACCTGCGCGACGCCAGGTATGCGCGACATCTGCTGCGCCAGGACGTTCTCGGCGTAATCATCCACGGTGGTAACCGGCAGCACCGGGGAGCTGACCGAGTACATGAGAATCGGTGAGTCCGAGGGGTTGACCTTCTTGTAGCTGGGCGGGGAGGGCAGGTTCTTCGGCAACTGGCCCGCGGCGGCGGTGATGGCGGACTGGATGTCCTGGGCTGCCGCGTCGATGTTGCGGTCGAGGTCGAACTGCACAACGATCGTCGTAGTGCCCAGCACGCTGGTCGATGTCATCTGGGAAACACCGGGGATGGCGCCGAACTGCGTCTCCAGCGGCGTGGCGACCGTGGCCGCCATGGTTTGCGGGCTGGCACCGGGCAGCTGGCCGGTGACCTGGATGGTCGGGAAGTCCACCTGCGGCAAAGGCGCGACCGGCAGCAGCGGGAAGGCGATGATGCCCACCAGCAGCACGCCCGCCATCAGCAGCGAGGTGGCAATAGGACGGTGGATGAAGGGTGCCGAAATGCTCATTGCCGTGCCTGATTCGCGGCGGCGCTGTTGACGCGCACCAGCGTGCCCGGTTCCAGGCGGTACATGTTGCTGGTCACGACACGCTCGTTGGATTGCAGACCGCTGTCGACGATCACCGTGTTCTCATCCAGCAGTGTCACTTTGAGCGGGCGGACCGACACCGTCGAGTTGGCATCGACGACGTAGGCGAACATGCCATCCGGGCCACGCTGCAGGGCTGCGGCCGGAATGGTCAGCGCCTGCTTATGCATGCTCGCCAGCACGCGCGCGGTCACGAATTCGCCGGGCCACAGTCGCTGATGGGCATTGGGGAACGTCGCCTTGACGCGGATCGTGCCGGTGGTCTGGTCGATCTGGTTGTCGAGCAGCGCCACCGTACCGGTATCGAGCGGGGTTCCATCGGTGCGTGCCAGGGCCACGACCGTGACGGTGCCGCGTGCGAGTGCGTCGGTCATTTGGTCGACATCATCCTCCGGCAAGGTAAACATGACGGAGATCGGCTGGATCTGCGTCATGACGACGATGCCGCCCGTATCGGCGGCATGCACGATATTGCCCGGATCCACCTGGCGAATGCCGGTACGGCCACCAATGGGCGCCGTGATGGTCGTATAACTTAACTGGGTGCGCGCATTCTCGATGGTTGCATCATCCCCCTTGAGGGTTGCTTCGGCGACGGAGACCGTGGCGCGCTGGGTGTCCACCGTCTGCTTGCTGGCCAGATCCTGTGGCGCCAGCTGCATGTAACGGTCCATGTCGCGCCGCGCATTCGTCAGCTGCGCCTCGTCCTTGGCGCGCTGGGCAAGCGCCTGGTCGAGCGCGGCCTTGAAAGGTCGCGGATCGATCTGGGCGAGCAACTGCCCCTTCTTCAGTGTTTGGCCTTCCGTGAATGCGACGTTGTCCAGCTGTCCATCCACGCGCGCGGTGACCTTGACGGTGTAGAAGGCCTGAACCGTGCCAAGTCCGTCGAGGTAGCCGGGTACATCGCTGCGAGCGACGGTTGCCGCATCGACCGGGACGGCGGTGGCAGTCGAGGAGGCGCTGCGCGCATCGGCCGCCTGCGCGCCATGGCGTGAGTATGACCACACCACAACGACGATGAGCAGGATGGCCACCACACCCAGACCCACCCGCGGTCGTGTGAGCCACTTCACGGTGGTGTTCATGATGTGCGGCTCATGGTGCTTGCTCCTGTTGGGTGTCCCAGCCGCCACCGAGGGCCTGATAAAGGCCGACCAGCGCTGACAGGTGCGCGAGCCGGACCTGCGCCTGCGTGTCCTGTGCAGTCAGCAAGGCACTCTCGGTGGTGAGGACGGTGAGTATGTTGATGGTTCCCGCATGGAATTGTTGTTGCGCGAAGTCATAGGCGCGCCGCGCCGTCTGGGTCGCCCGATCCTGGCGCAACTGTTGCTCCGCGGTCTCGTGCACCTGGGTCAGCGCGTCCTGAGTGTTGTCGAACGCCGAGATTACCGCCTTGTGATAGTCGGCCAGCAACTCCTGATAGCGTCCCTTGCTCTGCGCGTAGGCGGCCGCAATCTGGCCGCCCGCAAAGATCGGCTGGGTAATGCCCGCGCTCACGTCGAAGATGCGGCTGCCGGGTAACAGCAACGTCGACAGCGCGGTGCTTTCGACGCCGCCGCTCGCGGTGAGCTGGATGGTCGGCAGGAACGCGGCGCGGGCGGCCCGCACGTTGGCATTGGCCCCAATGAGCTGCGCTTCGGCGGAGGCCACATCGGGCCGGCGCATCAGCAAGCCCGAAGGCAGACCCGTCGTGACGGGCGGCGCGGCAAGCTGTTCGAGCGTACCCCGATTCAACCGCAACTGGTCGGGGTTCGCGCCCACCAGAATCGCCAGCGCCGCCAGATTGTGCGAAAGCTGTGCGCGCAGCGCCGGAACGGCGGCGTCCTCACTGTCAACCAATGACTGCTGTTGTGCGACATCCAGCGCTGTGGCCGTGCCAACCCGCTGTTCGAGCTGCAGACCGCTCAGGGTCGTGCGCGCATTGTTCAGGTTGTTGTTGGCGACATCGACTCGATCACGCAGTGACAACACCGTGAAATACGTGGTCGCGACCGCGGCCATGATCGACAGCTGCAGGGTTTCGCGGTCATAGCGGCTCCCGGAATCCAAGGCTACCGCGGCCTCACGCAGGGCGGCATTGCGACCCCAGAAATCCAGTTCGTAGGCGGCACTCAGATCGGCCGCAAAGGTATCGACGCTGAAGGCGGAGTTCGGGATATTCGGGGTGATCTGGCGGGAACGGGCAGGCGTGAAGCCGGCGTTCAGGGAGGGCAGGAGCGCGGCGCCAGCGATGCGGACCTGAGCATCGGATTGCTGCACCCGCGCGATGGCGGCCTTCAGGTCATCGTTGGCCTGTTGGGCCTGGTTGATGAGGCGATCGAGTTCGGGGGAACCAAAGGCATGCCACCACTGCGAATCGGGCCACGAGACAGCGTCCGCTGCCACAGGGCCGGTGGGTGTTGACTCGGGCGCAAACGGGGCCCAGCTGCCGGGAGCCGCAATATCCGGACGCTGGTAATGCGGACCTAAGTTGCAGGCCGACAACAGGAGGGTTGAGGTCAGCGTGAGGGCACAGACGCCATGCCACACGCTCCGCGTTCGCCAGGGGGCGCGACTACCGTTGGTCAATTCAGTCATTCAATTTGGATCGTGACGCCATCGGGCAAAAGGCTGCCCCGAGCAAGGCCGCCCGAGGTTACGCCTGCGGCATTCTGGAAGGGCAGGAGTTCAGCCACACTGGCCGGATTGTTAAACTCCGTTAATGAGGACTGTCGCCACTGATTTTATTCAAGATTCGGTGGCCCTTCCATGCGGCTAATCACCCCTCTTGGGCCGCGGCCACCAGCGCTCGAGCATGGCCGCGGCCCAATCCTTGCCGCCCAGGCCGAAAGCAAGCGCCAGGGCCAGCACCACGCCGGCCAGGACGATCAGGAAGGTTCTTTGCACGATGTCGCCGCCGATCTCGACCTGGCTGAGCGCAATCATCAGGACGAACGCCATGATGAGGTAGCGGGCGACCTTGCCGAAAATATCAGCGTCGGGAACCTGGGAGTCGTTGCAGAACCTGTCGACCGACTCGCCCACGAAGCGGGCGAAATAAGAACCCAGCACCACGATGAGTCCGGCCACCAGGACCTTCGGTCCGAACAGTTCCACGCGCTGCAGCAAATCGGTGACGTAGGTGAGCCCCAGGCCGTTGAAGGCCACCATCAGCGCGGCGACCAGCACCATCCAGTATCCGAGCAGTCCGAACAGCGTGGTGGTATCGCCCTGCAAACCACCCGACTGCAGGAAATGATCCGTGCCGGCGCGCTGCGTCAGAACGTTGAAATTGACCGCGCGCAAGCCCTTTTCGATCGCGAAGCGCACGGCTTTGGCCACTAGCCACCCGCACAGGACGACGGCCAAGGCCAGGGCAAGCCGCGGCAGCAATGCGGCGACCTGATGAAAGAACTCGCGCGTGGTGTCGACCAGTATGTCAATGGTTTGCATGAACATCTCCCACGAATTCGAGAATCCCCTGCAATGGAATACCCGCCCACGTTGGGCGGTTGCTCAGTTCGTAGCGCAGCTCGTACAGCGCCTTCTCCAGTTCGAACAGCCCGAGCAGCCCCCGGCCCGGGATGATCGAGCTGTAGAGTGCCGCGCGCCGCGCTTCGTTGTCATAGGCCAGCAGGAAGGCCTCGCGTACCTGCCTCGCCCAGGCGTGCGCCAGTGGTGCAAGCTTGGCGAATTCGACCTCATCGTGCGCGACGTTGCGCAATGCGGTGTGCTCCACGTAGCTGAATGAACGCAACATGCCGGCAACGTCGCGCAGCGGTGACTGCTTGGCGCGTCGCTCTTCGAGGGTATGGCCCGGTTCGCCCTCGAAGTCGACGATCACGAAGTCATTGCGGGTCACCAGCACCTGTCCGAGATGATAGTCGCCGTGAATGCGGATTTTGCGTCCCTGGCTCTCCTGCGCTGCGGTGGCCGCAAGCCGCGCGAGCAGCGATTCCTGCTGTGCCAGCACCTCGCTGGCCCTGGCGCGATCCCCGGGCGGGATTTGCTCAAGGCTGGACTTCAGCAACGCCATGGCGGCGCGCGCCTCGGCAAGCGCGCGCGCCCGGTAGCCCTCGATGTCCGGCGGCGTGAGCGGCTCGGGCGCGAAATCCGCGTTGCCACTGGCGCTCGCCAAGGCGCGATGCAGTTCCGCCGTGCGCTGTCCGAGGGTTCGCATCAGAATGAGAAAGGCCTCATGCGCATCGACGGGCAGCTCATCGGTGGCCGGTGCCGTGCGGTGTTCCTCGAGATGGCGGCGCAGGTATTCCAGCGCGTACGTCCAGCCGTCGCCCTGATTGGCGACGTACGCCTGCAGCATGGCGAGCACCCGGCTCTGCCCGTCGTTGCCCGCGTACTCCAGCACGCCGGCCAGCGACGCACAGTTCGCAAACCGCACCACCTCGGTGAGATACAGTCCGATCTCAAGCTCGGGACTGGCGCCGACCCGCAGCCGGCGGTATCCCTTCAGCAGCAGCCGCTCCCCGAGCGTTACGACCGTGTTGGAGCTGGAGCCTTGCGGCCGTGCCACCGGCAGCGAGTTGTAATCCTCCCCGGCAAGCTGCGCGAAGGCGGCCGTGGGCCGGAATTTCAGCTTCCCTTGCGCAGTCGGCACTTCGCGCTGCTTCGCGATGGCATCGACCACCGCGCGGCAAAAGGTTGCATCCGCAAAGGCGTCTCCCATGACGCCGACATTGGCCTGCTGGCGGATCTTGGCAATCGCGGCCGTCGTCAGGTTGTGGACGCGATCTTCATCCTCCTCCCAGGCGAGTGCCAGGGGCATGAAATACATGACGGGTTCCGGGGCATTACCCACCTCGAGCAGTGCCACTACCCAGCTGCATTTGCCTTGCTCCCAAAGCACGTGATCACAGATGCGGGCGCGCTCGATCGGCACGCCTTTGGCCGCATACCAGCGCTGCGTCTCGATGAAGCGCGGCAGCGTATCCGTCTCGAACTGCAGGCGGGTTTTTTCGGCCATGCCGATTCGCCATGGCATCACCCGATCGCGGAATAGTGTGCTCCACCCATCGAACAGCACGACCACGGGCCGTTCGTCGATGGAGAAGATCTGCTCATGCCACGCGGGGGCCTCGGCGTCCGTGGTGAGCCTGAACCAGTAAAATCCGTACGCGCTGAGCGTAAGCAGATAGGGCATGTCGCCGATGGGCGGGAAGGTGGTACGGCCCAGCATTTCGACCGGAACGCGACCCTTGAACGGGGCCAGATCGAGCTCGACCGGCTGCGCCGATCGGGACAGATTCGCGACGCACAGGATGGTGTCCTCGCCGTACTCGCGCAAGTACGCGAGGATCTTGCGGTTGCCGGGCTTCAGGAACCGTCGCGCGCCGCGCCCGAAGGCCTGGCTGGTCTTGCGTACGGCCAGCATGCGCTTGGTCCAGCTCAACAATGAGCCCGGGTCGCGTATCTGTGCTTCGACATTGGTCGCCTGATAGCCATAGACCGGATCCATGATCGGTGGCAGATACAGCCGCTGCGGATCCGCGCGTGAGAATCCGGCGTTGCGATCCGGGCTCCATTGCATCGGAGTGCGCACCCCGTTGCGATCACCGATGAACACATTGTCGCCCATGCCGATCTCATCGCCGTAGTACAGGATGGGCGAGCCCGGCATCGACAGCAGCAGGCTGTTCATGAGCTTGATCCGGTCCTGATCGTTTTCCATCAGTGGTGACAGCCGCCGGCGAATCCCCAGGTTGATGCGCGCGCGCACGTCCGAGGCGTAGGTCGTGTACATGTAGTCGCGCTCTTTGCTGGTCACCATCTCGAGCGTGAGCTCATCGTGGTTGCGCAGGAAGATAGCCCACTGGCAACTGTCGGGAATATCGGGAGTCTGCTGCATGATCTCCGTGATGGGATAGCGGTCTTCCTGCGCGATGGACATGTAGATGCGCGGCATGAGGGGAAAGTGATAGGCCATGTGGCACTCATCCCCATCCCCGAAATACTCGCGCACGTCTTCCGGCCATTGATTGGCTTCGGCGAGCAGGAACCTGTTCCTGTAGTTCGCGTCAATCGCGGCCCGCAGCCTGCGGATCACATCGTGTGTCTCGCGCAGATTTTCGTTGTTCGTGCCCTCACGTTCGACCAGGTAGGGGATCGCATCGAGCCGGAATCCGTCGACGCCCAGGTCGAGCCAGAAACGCATGATGCGCAGCACCGCCTCGAGGACCTGCGGGTTGTCGAAATTCAGATCCGGCTGATGACTGAAGAAGCGATGCCAGTAGTAGGCCTTGGCCACCGGATCCCAGGTCCAGTTGGAGCTTTCGGTATCGACAAAAATGATGCGCGTGCCCAGGTATTTCTGCTCGGTTTCGCTCCACACGTAGAAATCCCGCTCGGGCGAGCCGGCCGCGGCCTTGCGGGCCGCCTGAAACCACGGATGCTGATCAGAGGTGTGATTGATGATCAGTTCGGTGACGACTTTGAGGCCGAGGCGGTGGGCTTCGACGAGCATGGCGCGAAAATCATCGAGCGTGCCGAACTGCGGATGGATGTTGGTGTACTCGGCGATATCGTAGCCGTCGTCCCGCAGGGGCGACGGATAGAAGGGCATCAGCCAGATGGTGTTCACGCCCAGGTCGCGGATGTAGCCAAGCTTGGAGGTGAGCCCGGCGAAATCCCCGATGCCATCGTCGTTGGAGTCGAGGAATGCCTTGACGTTGATCTGATAGATGACCGCGTCCTTGTACCACAGCGGATCATCGACGCCGAGCCCGGATGGTGTTGCAGATTCCTGCGGGGGTGTCGGCACGTCTTTCATGGGTGTGGCTTACAGGAAGTAGTCGAAATCTTGTTCGCGCCGAACGTGGCGACGGATTCGGAATATGTGGGCAGGCATCCGCTGCGGATCGAGCAATACGAAATTGTGCGGGCCGTGCCATTGATACCGCTGATCGCTCAGCAGATCGTGAACCTGATAGGGCTGATCGGCCGCCAGCCCCAGTTTCGCCAAATCCAAACCGAGCCAGCCTGATTGGGTGCTATGCGGATCGAGATTGACGACGGTGAGGATGATATTCGCGCTGGTGCTGTCATGCTTCACGTAGGCAATCAGCTGCTCGTTATCGATCGGGCAAAATGCCAGGGAACGGTCCGACTGCAGCGCCGCATTGTCGCGACGAATGCGGTTGATGCGTGCGATCAGCGGCCACAGACTGTCCGGGCGGTCAAAGTCCCAGTGGCGCAGCTGATACTTCTCCGAGTCGCGGTACTCCTCGCTGCCGGGTTCGCGCGCCGCACTTTCCATCAATTCATAGGCCGGCCCGTAGATTCCATAGTTCGCAGACAAAGTTGCGGCCAGAATCAACCGCGCGGCAAACACGCTGCGTAAACCCGATTGCAGGGCCTCTTGAAGAATATCGGGTGTGTTGGGCCATACGTTCGGGCGGAAATAGTCCCTTCCCGGCCCATTGCTCAATTCGCTGAAATACTCGACGAGCTCGTGCTTGGTGGTGCGCCAGGTGAAGTAAGTGTAGGACTGGGTAAAGCCGAGCTTCGCCAACCGATGCATCACCTTGGGGCGCGTGAACGCCTCGGCCAGGAAAATCACATCGGGATGCACGCGCGTGACCTCCCCGATGCTCCACTCCCAGAAGGCGAATGACTTGGTGTGCGGATTGTCGACACGGAAAATCCGTACGCCCTGCGCGATCCAGTAGTCCATGACGCTCTTGAGCTCATCCCACAGGCCGCGCCAGTCTTCGCTTTCGAAGTCGAACGGATAGATGTCCTGGTATCTCTTGGGCGGATTTTCGGCGTACTGCACCGTGCCGTCGGGGCGATGCTTGAACCACTGCGGGTGCGTGCGCACATAGGGATGGTCGGGGGCGCATTGGAAGGCGAGGTCGAGGGCGATCTCGATGCCGAGCGCACGCGCCGCCTGCAGCAGCGCCTTGAAGTCCGCGAGCGAGCCGAGCTCGGGGAGGATGTCCTTGTGGCCCCCTTGCGCCGAGCCGATTGCCCAGGGGCTGCCCACATCCTCGGGACCTGACACGAGGGCATTGTTGGCGCCCTTGCGATTGATCCGGCCGATCGGATGGATAGGGGGCATGTACAGCACATCGAAGCCCATGCGCGCCAGGTAGGGCAGGCGCCCCTGCACGTCGCGGAACGTACCGTGCGGACCGTGCTGCGTGGGCGCGATGCGGGGAAACAGTTCATACCAGCTGCTGAACTGTGCGCGTTTGCGATCCGCGATCAGCTCGAGGCTGCTGCTCGCGGCGAAACGGCGGTCTGCATGGCGTTTCACGATCGCGCCCTTGGCCGGATCCAGTCCGACTCCCTGCATCGCCGCCACATCGGGCAGGCCGCTGCGATCCTCGGCCGTCGCGCGCAGCAGCTTGGCCCAGTTCGCCAGCACCACCGCATCCTCGGATCCGGCGCGCGCCGCGGCGGCATCGATCAGGGCGGCCCCGACATCCAGAGCGATCCGAAGATCGGCGAGATCATTGCGCCGCTCGAGTTCCCGGCGCCAGGATTCGAAGTGATCGACCCAGGCAAGCACGGTACAGCGATAGCGTCCCGGCACCGGCGGCGTGAGCTGTGCCGTCCACAGATCATTCGTCTGTGCCGCCATGTCCACTTCATACGAATCGGTCGCGTCGAGGGCGTGCCAACGCAGTACGACACCGAGCTTGTCGTGCCCGTCGGTGAAACAGTGCGCGCAGATTCGGACCGCTTCGCCGGCGATGCATTTGGCCCGAAACCGTCCGCCATCGACCACCGGCGCAACCGCCTCAATGACGGCGCGCGTGCGCCCTTCGGCGGTGCGCGCCGCACCCTCGCCGCCTGGCGCGCCGCGGGCCTTTTTAACCATCCGCTTCCCAACGCAACATGATGGTCGCAAGCGGTGGCACGTTGAGGTTCAGTGCATCCAGCCGGCCATGTGCACCCACGGGGGCCGATTCGACGCCGCCGAGATTGCCCCATCCGGAGCCACCGTACTCACGCGCATCGCTGTTGAGGATTTCGCGCCATATACCCCGCTGTGGAACTCCCAGCAGGAAATTGCGGTGCGGCACGGGCGTGAAATTCGTCACGACCAGCACGGCAGGCGCGGCGGCGCTCTTGCGCACGAACGAGGTGACGCTCAATTGTGAATTGTCCGCATCGATCCATTCGAATCCGTCGGGAGAAAAATCGAACTGATGCAGCGACGGCTCGGCGCGGTACACCCGGTTCAGATCCCGTACCCAGCGGCGCACCCCGGCGTGCTCGGGCCGCTGCGCCACCCACCACTCCAGCTCGGCATCGTGCGTCCATTCGCGCCGCTGCGCGAACTCCCCACCCATGAACAGAAGCTTCTTGCCGGGGTGGCCCCACATGTAGCCATACAGCGCACGCAGATTCGCGAACTTCTGCCACTCATCGCCGGGCATCTTGCCGATCAGTGAACCCTTGCCGTACACGACCTCGTCATGCGAGAGCGGCAATACGAAGTTTTCGTTGAACGCATAGAGCATTGCAAACGTCAGCTTGCCGTGATGGTACTGGCGAAACAGCGGATCCTGCTGCATGTAGGCGAGCGTGTCATGCATCCAGCCCATATTCCATTTCAGGCCGAAGCCAAGCCCGCCCATGGCCGCAGGCCGGGACACCATGGGCCATGCGGTTGACTCCTCGGCGATCATCATTGCGTCCGGATGGTCCCGATAAACCGCCTCGTTCAGCGTGTGCAGGAACTGAATCGCCTCGAGGTTCTCTCTGCCGCCGAAGCGATTGGGAATCCATTCGCCGGGCTTGCGCGCGTAGTCCAGATACAGCATGGAGGCCACGCCATCCACCCGGATGCCATCGATATGGTATTTCTCGAACCAGAACATGGCCGACGATGCCAGGAAGCTGCGCACTTCGTTGCGACCGTAGTTGAAAATGGCCGAATTCCACTCCGGGTGGAATCCCTGGCGATGATCCGCATGCTCGTACAGATGCGTACCATCGAAATCGGCCAGTCCATGCGCGTCCATCGGAAAGTGTGAAGGCACCCAATCCAGGATGACGCCGATTCCCTTCCGGTGAAGGAAATCGACGAGGTACATCAGATCCTGAGGCGTCCCGTATCGGGCGGTCGGTGCGAAATAGCCGGTCGTTTGATAGCCCCACGAGCCGTAGAAGGGATGCTCCGTGATGGGCATCAGTTCGATATGGGTGAAACCCAGATCGTTCAGATACTCCGCCAGCGCATGCGCGAGCTCGCGATAGTTGAGGAACACGCCGTCCTTGCGACGCCAGGAGCCCAGGTGCGCCTCGTAGACCGAGATTGGTGCATCGAGGCCGTTATGCGCAGCGCGCGCTGCCATCCACTGCCCGTCGCGCCAGGTATAATCCAGCGCCCAGGCCCGCGAGGCGGTGGCCGGCGGTGCCTCGCAGCAAAAGGCCAGGGGATCGGCTTTCTCCATCACCCGGCCGCCGTCGCGGGACACGATCCGATATTTATAGGCGTGGCCATTCTGAACGCCGTCGGCGGTGCCTTCCCAGATGCCCGAGCCATCGGAGCGCGGCGCGAGCGGGGTGGCATCGCGGTTCCAGCCGTTCCAGTCCCCGATTACTGAAACCGCAGCAGCGTTCGGCGCCCAGACGGCGAAGCGCGCTCCTGCTTCGGCGCCGCGCATGTGGCAGCCGAGCAGGCGATGGAGATTCGCGTGGGTCCCTTCGCGAAACAGGTAGATGTCTTGTTCACCAGGCACTAAGTCACTCATTCATATCCAACGGCGAGAGTGTCCAAGGGCGAGGCCGAAAGAGGCGCCGGTTAATCGTCCGCGCCGTCGTTAGGCTACGCCCTGGCCGCATGCGGGGTTGCGCCAAAGCGTGTAGGAGTCGGCTGGCGCAGATCATTTGCACACGGCTTCGAGGCGCGGAAAAACGCTAGATGTGACGTTCGTCGACCCTGGGCAGCAATACAGCCAGCACGCCGACCAGCGGCAGCCACGCACAGACGCGATAGACGAACTCGATGCTGGTGGCATCGGCCAGGGCGCCGAGCACCGCGGCACCAATACCGCCCATGCCAAAGGCAAATCCAAAGAACAGTCCTGCCACCGTGCCGGTCTTGCCGGGCATCAGCTCCTGCGCATACACCACGATTGCCGGAAACGCCGATGCCAGGATGAAGCCGATCGGCACGGTCAGCACGCCCGTCCAGAACAGGTTGGCATGGGGCAATGCCAGCGTGAACGGCAGCACGCCCAGGATCGACACCCAGATCACGATCTTGCGGCCGAAGCGATCACCCAAGGGGCCGCCGAGAATGGTGCCCAGTGCCACGGCGCCCAGGAAGGTGAACAGCATGATCTGCGCATTGCGCACATCGACACGAAAATGCTCGATCAGATAGAAGGTGTAATAGCTGGTCAGGCTTGCCAGGTAGAAGTACTTGCTGAAGATCAACGCCAGCAGCACCGCGATGGCTCCACGCACCCGCGCCGCGCTCACCGCGGGGGCGGCGCCGGCCTTGCGCGCACGCGGCGCGAGGCGTGCAAATCCGTGTTTGCGCGCCCAGTGACCGACCTGCGTGAGCACGAAGATTCCCAGCAGTGCGCACAGCCCGAACCATGCCACGCTCTTCTGCCCCAGTGGCAGCACGATGAAGGCCGCCAGCAGCGGACCAATCGCCGAACCCACGTTGCCGCCAACCTGGAATATGGACTGCGCCAGGCCGTGGGCGCCGCCCGAGGCCATGCGTGCGACGCGCGAGGATTCCGGATGAAACACGCTCGATCCGGTACCGACCAGGGCGGCGGCGAACAGCAGCAGCGCGAAGCTGTGCGCCGCGGCGAGCAGCAGCAGGCCGCAGAGCGTGAAGCCCATGCCCACCGCGAGCGAATAGGGCTTGGGCTTGCGATCGGTGAATGCGCCGATGATGGGCTGCAGGAGCGAGGCGGTAATCTGGTAGGTGAAGGTGAGCAGGCCGATCTGCACGAACGAGAGTCGGTAGGAGCTCTTCAGCATCGGATACATCGCCGGAAGCAGCGACTGCATCATGTCATTGAGCAGATGACTGAAGCTGATGGCCAGCAGCACCGACATGGCGGTCTTGTGCATGGCCTGGGCCGGCGTGACGACTTCCGAAGTGGCGTCCAATTCAAGCACCTTGGGGCGAGGTCCCGGGCGTGTCAGTTAGGCGCGTCCAGAGGCTCCACCGTTACGTTGACGGGTGGACTATACACCGCGACCCGGGCATGCGATCCACAGCCAGACTCGGGACCGTGGCAGCATGCTGCCGCTATTCGTCCAAAGCCGCGCTGACCTGCGCGGCGGTCTGTTCCGGCGTCAATTGTGCGACGGTGATGCTGCGATCAATCGCCTTCAGCGGCCCGTACAGCACCGGATCCGTCACCTGAAACAATCCGATGGTGGGGGTGTCGGTGGTACTGGCCAGGTGCATGGGTCCGGCGTCGGCCGATACAAACATGCGCAGGTTTGAGATCGCCGCGGTCAGCTGGCGCTGTGCGGGCAGATGCAGTGTCGCAAATCCCGGCACGGTGGGTGTCGCGCCGGCGCGCGGCAGGAACTCCAGGGGTATGACTTGCGGGCGCAAGCTGCGCAGGGCCAGCCAGAATCTCCCCCACCAGGACGGTGACAGTGCCTTCAATCCGGTGGCATGACCGAAGTAACCGACGATGGGTCGGTTCGGGTCAACATCGAGGCTGACGACGCACAGTGCGGTGGCGATTGCCGCGCGAGCGGCCGCCACTTCATCGGGCCGCAGCGGCAGTCGCAGCCGCAGCGCCGCCGGCTGCCAGGCCCCGCCGAGGGCGGTGAGCAGGTAGGCCGGTTGCCGACCCTGGTGCATGATTTGTCCCGGAAGTGGCACCGCGTGGGTGAGCGCGGCCCATTGCGAGGGCATGTTGAAGCCGAGACGGAAGCGGGCGCGCGTCAGCGACAGGAGCAGGCGGCCGCTGGTCGAGAACGGTGTGGGGTCGATGGCCAGGTCGTACTGCGTGGCGCGCAGCTGGCGCAGCGCACGCAGGTACCCGGGGATGAGATTCGCGCCCTTGTGGGGGAAGAGGATCACCCGGCGCAGCCCCGGCGTGTCGGCCAGCAGCGCGGGTGAGTTGGGGTATGACAGCGCCAGGTCGATCTGCGCGTCGGGCAGCAAGGTATGCAGTTGCGCGATCATCGGCGTCAGGAACAAGGTGTTCCCCAGCCGTCCGTTGATGCGGCCAATGAGCACCGAGCGGATCTCGCGCGGGTCGAGCCGGCCCGCAGGGCGCCGCGGGCCGATCAGCCACTGCAGCCCCAGCCCCAGCCGGTAGCGCAGCTGCCCGCGCAGTTCGCGCTCGAACCTCAATGTGACTGCGGTTCCTGGCCAGGCTTCGGATCAGATAGTGGGAAGGTCTGCGCGCTGCCGGCGGGGGCCGGCGCGGCGGCGGGCGGCGCAGTGCTCACCGGGGCGGCGCCCGGGGGGGCGCTGGCGTTCGAACCGGTACTGCGCGCAATGGTATCCAGGAAGCGCCTGGCGATGTCACTGTTGGTCCTGACGCTGCCGTTGATGATGTCGTATGCGTTGACCACGCCCTTGTCATAGAAGCGGCCGTCGGCGTTGTTGTCGATGGTCAGGGCACTGCCATCGAGAGCCACACCGGCGAACAGGCCGCGACTGCGGGAGTAGGAGTACACCTCTGAGGAGAGGGTCGGGTCGGTGCCCGCCGAGGCGGAGCGGCCGACCGGGCCCGCGGCCACCGAGGCATCCGCGCCGAGGGTCAGCTGGCCGCTGGCGATACGATCAATGCTGCGCTTGGTGGTGAACACCAGGATGACATCCGTGGACGTGACGCCCCACTGGAAGCCGAAGCTGCCACCGGTCAGATTGACGAATATCGGGTCGCTGAAATGGCCGCTGGGATCGCGCGCCACCAGCACGCCATTGCCACGCCGACCGCCAAAGAAGAAGGCGATCTTGGTGACATCCGGTACGACGGCGATGCCATAGGCGCGTTCGAGCAGGCGCGTCGGGACGACCTGGTCGGGGGATCCCAAGGCATCGTTCAGGACCTGGCTCGCGGTCAGCAGCCGCGCCTCCTCGCGTCCCTGGGCATGCACGGCGACACTGCTGAACACCAGTGCGAGGGCGGCTATGAGACCAGTTATTCCAATGCGGTTGCGCATGCGCGGGATCCTTGAGTTGAATTGTGCCAAGCTTACTCCAGCCGGGCATACAGTTGGACATACGTTTCGCCCAGCCAATCATGCCAATCTGGAAGTCGCCACTGTGAACCTATCAGCGCCACCGCAGTCCAAACTCATTCGCGGTCTGGTCCATGTTTCCGGTGTCCTGGCGCTGGTGCTGGCGGCGCTGGCATGCAGGCCGGCCCACGCCGAATGGATCTATCGCGATGCCCCCATCATGGGAACGCGCTGCGATGTGGAGTTGTGGACGGAGGACCGGCCCAAGGGCGAGGCGGCGATCGATGCGGTCTTCGATGAGCTGCGCCGCATCGACAATGAGTTCAGTACCTACAGGCCCGAGAGCGAGGTATCCCGGGTCAACGCCCTCGCGGCCAAGGCGCCGATGCGCATCTCCAAGGAGCTGTTCGATCTGATCCAGACCTCGATCGGCTACTCGCAGTTGACCCACGGCACTTTCGACATCACTTACGCCAGCGTCGGGTACATGTACAACTATCCCGACCATGTGCGTCCCAGCGAGGCGCAGATAGCCGCCGCGCTGCCGGAGAGCAACTATCGCCATATTCACCTGGATCCGGCGGCCCAGACGGTGTTTTTCGACCATGCGGGCGTCCGCATCGATTTCGGCGGCATCGGCAAGGGCTACGCTGTGGATCGCGGCATTGCCGTGCTGCAGCGCCTGGGTGTCACCCGCGCGATGGTCAATGCCGGCGGGGACTCGCGCATCATTGGCGATCGCTTCGGCAAGCCCTGGCTGATCGGGATCCGCGATCCGGATGACCGCAACCGGACGATTCTGAAGATCCCGCTGACGGACACGGCGTTTTCAACCTCTGGCGACTACGAGCGCTTCTTTGACGAGGGCGGTGTGCGCTACCACCATATCCTGGATCCGCGCACGGGCAAGTCACCGCATGTGGTGCGCAGTGTCACCATCATCGGACCCTATGCCACGCGTACCGATGCGCTCACCAAGAGCGTGTTTGTCATGGGCGTGAAGGAGGGCATCGCATTCATCAACTCCTTGCCGGACGTCGATGTGGTGGCCATAACGCCCGATCGCAAGGTGTGGTATTCGAAGGGATTGGAGAATCCGGCCACGGCGGCGGGCGCGGGCAAGAAGTGAGTCTTCAGTAGTAGATCGACAGGAACGCCTGCACGACGTTGATCTGCTCGGAATACAGCGGCTCAGCCCCGGCATCCACGCCCTTGGCCGGATCGATCAGCTGTGCGTCGCGGAAATCCTTGTAGTCGAACAGCAGGCGATCGAAGCGCAGATTCGCGGTGCTCTTGCTGATCCAGGACGCGTACGGCACACGGAACTGGTAGGACGCGCCGGCACCGATGGTATAGCTGTTGAAGGAGGACAGCTCCCGATCGCGCGACATGAAGTTCTGCTGCGTGGGCGAGGAGAACAGGTCGCTGTAGAAGTCGGCATGCGTCTGGGTGTAGAAGCGGACGCTGCCGTCGAAGGTCCAGTTGCGCCAGGGCTGTGTGTAGCCGATCTGCGCCGTGTGCGCACGGATACCCCAGGTGTCTTCGAAATACCGGTATTGCAGATCCACCGCCGCCCGCCACGGCAGGTAGTACTTGTAGTCCAGGCCCAGCGCATTGCTGGTCCGGGTGCTCGGGTCGATCTCGGCTGCCAGACTGGCGCCGCCCGAGGGATCCGCATACATCACCGAGCGGTAGGGATTCCCCAGCGCGCCTTGATCGGTGATCACTTCGAAGTTTGCCGAGATGATGGAATTGCGGGTGAGGATCTGCGTGATTCCTACGCCGTAGGAGCGCTCATCCGAGTCCTTTTCGCCAAAGGAGGGGTCATGCACCTTCTCGACGCAAGGGTAGTTGAGGGTCTTGTCATCGACGAGGCACTCCATCTTGAAGACGTCATTCCAGGTGCGCCGATAGGTCATGTTGACGGTGGTCAGGTCACCGAACATGGTCTGGCTGATGCCGAAATTCGCGGTGTTGGAGCGGTAGTCCGGCTCGTAACTGTGCGTGACGCCGAGACTGTAAATGGTCTTGCCGTAGAGGATCTCGCCGGAAAGGCTATCCTGCGTGCGCGTCTCGCGGTAGGGGCTAGCGCCGGAGGTGCGCACGTCGATCGACGCGCCGGACACAATGTCCTCAAGATGGTTGTATGCCACAGAAACGTGGTCGCCGGCCTTCTTGCGCACCAGGAAGGACAGTCCGTTGATATCCTGGCCGCCGCCGGTGTAGTTGGTCCCCATGGCGTCGACCTCGTCCTCCGGCAATACGTCGGTACGGCTTGCGGGGCCGTACAGGCCGCTCACGAGCGCCAGCGCAACTGGGGCCAACCACCGCAGCGGAGGCCGGCCTGGGCGGGTCAATTGCATCCGCAACCGCCCCCCGTGGCGCCATTGCCTCCCCGCGAGGCCGAGCGCACCTCAAACACATGGTCCATGTATTGCGAGGAGAGCGGATTCGGGTCGAAGGCCATGATCGGATCGGCCAGCCGCTCGCGCTCGTAGGGTTTGACCCACGGTTGGATGGGCGCGCAGCCGCACAGCTGCGCCAGCACAGTTACGACTGCGACGACACCGAGCACACGGGGGATGCGCATGGTCATTCCCGAATCAGCGCCCGGATCTGGTCCATGTAGAGGTTCTCCGCGCCCGGCTGGTAGCTTTGATGCACCAACCTCACATTGCCCTTGCGATCAATGAATACCGTCGTGGGCATGACCTGTACATTATAAAGACCGCTGACCGTGCTCTTGGTGTCGAACAGCACCGGGAAGCTCACCGGCGTCTGCTTCAGGAACTTCTCGGCCGCCTGCTTATCCGGTTCGACATTCACGCCGATCAGCGTGAAGCCCAGAGGCTTGTATTTCTTGTAGATGCTATCCAGCAACGGCATTTCCTGCCGACACGGGACGCACCAACTGGCCCAGAAGTTGATCATGACCACCTGGCCCTTGTATTGGGCCAGATCAATGGTGGAGCCGCCGCGGCTGGGCAGGCTGAACGTGGGGGCAGGCTGGTCCCCGGCGGCATTGGCCGCCGTGGCGAGAAACACGGTAGTCAGGGCGACCAGGCTAAATCTCGTCCATCGCGTGAGCATGTTGCTGCACTCCTAAAAGAAGACGGTCAGGCCCAGATGGGCCTCAAGATTGCTGGCGAGCTTGTTCACACCCAGCAGGTCCGAGTTGAACACCCGGTCCTCGACAGCGACGTGGACCGCGAGCCAGTCCGTCGGCAGCACCTTGTAGCCGGCACCGAAATTGCCGGTGAACTTGGAGTCACCGCCAAAGTCCGTGGCCCCGACTCCTGCGAGGATGTAGAACGAACTCGTCATGGCGTGGTTGCGACCGATAAAAACCTCGCCCGGCAGGAAGTTGTAGCCTACCGACATGTCGTAGTACTTGAACCATCTCTCATTGTCGGTAAGCAGCGAGATATTGCTAAGTGTTTCGAAGCTGGTACGCCCCGCCTTGGAGCGTCCGGCCTCGGCCTGGACGAAGAAGTCCTCGGTAATGTGGTAGCCCAGCTGCGCGCCGAAAACCCGGTGGGCGCCGAAGTCCTCGACATTCAAGGTGCCCACGTAGCCACCCAGTTCCACGTCCTCGGACTTGATCCGGGGCACCTTGATGTTGCGCCGTTCCACTTCCGGCTGAATCACCCGGGGCGGCGTGCTGTCCTCGTCCGCGGAACGGTCGGTGCTGGCACCGGCATCCGCAGGTGCCGCCGCAGGGGCGTTGGCACCGGTGCCGAACAGGTGACGCAGCGTCGCGCATCCCGACAGGCCGCCCGAGAGCCCCAGCAGCAGT
>DATDIL010000098.1:0-79089 GCA_036521075.1 Steroidobacteraceae bacterium
CGCCCGTGCCGCCGACCATCGGCTGGCGCATGAGACCATTCTTAACAAGGACAATCGCGTAATGAGCACCGTTGAGCAGCAGGTAAAGGCCATCGTCGCGGAGCAACTGGGCGTCAAGGCTGAACAGGTCACCAATGACGCTTCGTTCGTCGACGATCTGGGCGCGGACTCGCTGGACACGGTCGAACTGGTCATGGCTCTCGAGGAGGAGTTCGAAATCGAGATCCCGGACGAGGACGCCGAGAAGATCACGACGGTTCAACAGGCCATCGACTACATCAACGAGCGTCGCAGCAAGGCTTAGCAGCTGTTTGAGTCGAGTGCCGGGGCTGCGAGTGAGTAAACGTCGCGTCGTCGTAACAGGTATGGGTATGGTTTCCCCGGTTGGCAGCACCGTGCCAACGGCCTGGGATGCGATCTTGAATGGGCGCAGTGGTATTGGCCCCATCACGCGTTTTGACGTATCCGCATTCCCGGTGCGCATTGGCGGACAGGTCCGTGACTTTGATCTGGCCGCCTACATCTCCCCGAAAGAAGCCCGGCGCATGGATGATTTCATGCACTACGGCGTGGCCGCCGGAATTCAGGCGATGATCGATTCCGGCTTTGATGTCGCGAAGAGCGATCCGGGCCGCTGCGGCGCCATCATGGGCGCCGGCATCGGTGGTCTGGGCACCATCGAAAGCGAGTACGGCGAATACCTCAAGGCACACAACCCGCGCCGGATCTCGCCCTTCTTCGTGCCGGCCACGATCATCAACATGATTGCCGGACATCTGTCGATCAGATTCGGACTGAAGGGCCCGAACCTGGGGGTCGTCAGCGCCTGTACCACCTCGACCCATGCCATCGGCTTTGGCATGCGTGCCATCCAGTACGGTGATGCGGATATGATCATCGCGGGGGGCTCCGAGATGGCGACGACCGTGTGTGGTCTGGCGAGCTTCGCGCAGGCCAAGGCCCTCTCGAGTCGCAATGACTCCCCGCAGGAGGCGAGCCGTCCGTGGGACCAGGATCGCGATGGCTTCGTGCTCAGCGATGGTGGTGGCGCCGTCGTGCTCGAGGAGCTGGAACATGCCCGAGGCCGTGGCGCTACGATCTATGCCGAAATGGCGGGCTTCGGCATGAGCAGCGATGCCTACCACATCACCGCGCCGCCCGAGGATGGCGCCGGTGCGGCCCTCGCCATGACGAATGCACTGCGCGATGCGGCCATGAACCCGCAGCAGGTGCAGTATGTCAATGCGCATGCGACTTCGACCGCATTGGGTGACAAGGCCGAGACCGCGGCCATCAAGTCCGCTTTTGGCGCGCATGCGTATCACACTGCGGTGAGTTCGACCAAGTCCATGACCGGCCATCTGCTCGGTGCCGCGGGGGTGCTTGAGGCAATCTTCAGCATTCTGGCAATCCGCGACAATGTCGCGCCGCCGACCATCAATTACCGTACCCCGGATCCGGACTGTGATCTGGATTTCGTACCCAACACCGCGCGGCAGATGTCGATCGATGTGGCGCTGTCGAACTCGTTTGGGTTCGGCGGCACCAACGGTACACTCATCTTCCGGCGCTTCAGCGGCTGAAGCGTGAACCCGCAGGCGCGGCAGCTCGATGTCCCGCCCGCGGTGCTGCGATGTCTGGCGAGCGCCAACCCGGCGCGCTATCCGGCGTTATTGGAAAGTGCCGTCGCCGGGCCGCTGGGGAAAGTCACGATCCTTGCGGCGCAGCCCACGGCGGCCCTGTGGAGCGGCGCCGACGGCCGTGTGCACGGCCGCGGGGTTGAGCCGCGCGCGGGGAATTTTCTGGATGCCCTGGAGATCTGGTGGCAGCACAGCGGTGGCGTCACCTCCGCGCAGCAGTCCGATTTGCACATCGCCCGCCATTCGGGCGTGCCGTTCGCACCGGGCTGGATCATTTATCTGGGTTATGAGATTGCCGCCGACATCGAACCTCATCTGACCCTGCCGCCGACACCGCTGCCGTGGACGGCGTTTGCGCTGCGCACACCCTGTGCCCTGGTGCATGTGCTGGCCAGCGATACCGTGTGGGCGGTCGCGGAAACCGGATCAGAAGGCCTGCTGGAGCCGGTGGTGACCGATGCGCGGAAAATGGCGGCCTCAGCAGCGGCACCGTCGCTGCCGGCCGCCCGCGATCCGGTGGAACCCGCATTCCTCGTGACCGAGGAAGATCCTGCGCGGTATATCGCCCGGGTGCTGCGCGCCAAGGAGTACATCCGGGCCGGCGATATCTATCAGGCAAACCTGTCGCGCCCGTGGCGCGTGCGGCCCGGGTCCGCGCCCGGGTCCGCGCCCTACACGCAGGCGTTGAACACGGCGCTGCTGTACGAGCGGCTGCGGGCGCGCAATCCGGCGCCGTTCGCGGCGCTGCTGCAATGGGACGGCGTGAGCGTACTGAGTTCTTCACCCGAGCGACTGCTGCGGGTCAGCGGCCGTGATGTGGACACCCGTCCCATCGCCGGGACCCGGCCACGCACGCTGCGGCCGGGCGAAGATGCACCGGAAGCTGCCGCACTGGTGGCGCACCCGAAGGAACGTGCCGAACACATCATGCTCATCGACCTGGAGCGCAATGACCTGGGGCGGGTGTGCGAGGCCGGTACCGTGGTCGTAAACGAGCTGATGGTCACGGAGACCTATGCGCATGTGCACCACATCGTATCGAACGTCCAGGGTCGGCTGCGCGCAGGCGTGACGCCCATCGCAGCGCTGCGGGCGGTGTTTCCCGGTGGCACCATCACGGGGTGTCCGAAATTCCGCTGCATGCAGATCATCGCCGAGCTCGAAGGGGAGGGACGCGGCGCTTTCTACGGATCGCTTGGCTATCTGACGCCGGGTGGGGAAATGGATCTCAATATCCTGATTCGCACCATGACACTCGAGCACGCGCAGATCACGCTGCGCACCGGGGGTGGCATCGTGGCGGATTCGGACCCGGAGCGCGAACTGAACGAGACCCGCGCCAAGGCGCGCGGCATGCTGGCGGTATTCGCATGAATACGGAGCCCATCGTGGCCCTGGTCGATAGCCAACCGGCCACGGCGCTCAGTGTCCTCGATCGTGGGCTGCATTACGGTGACGGCCTGTTCGAGACGATCGCCTGCCGTAATGCCCAGGCCTGTTTTCTCGGGTTGCACCTGCAGCGTCTGACCGAGGGCTGCGCGCGCTTGCGCATCCACTATGAGGATTTTTCCGCTCTTGCGGCGCGGATCCGTGGGCTTGCCGCCACCCAACCACGCAGTATCATCAAGCTCATCCTCACCCGCGGCAGCGCGAGGGCGCGCGGCTACGGCGCCACGGGAGATGAACGGGCGCATACCGTGCTGTTGCAGTACGGGTGGGCGAGGGAGGATCCGCAGCTGTGGGAGCATGGCGTGGTGGTGCGCACCGCCGCGGGGCGCTTGGGCGAGAATCCACTGCTGGCGGGCCTGAAGCACCTGAACCGTCTGGAGCAGGTAATGATCCGCGCCGAATGGACGGATCCGTCGATCCACGAAGCGCTGCTTTTCAGTAGCTCCGGATGGCTAGTCTCGGGCACGATGAGCAATGTGTTCCTGGTCACGGATGGTCGAGTCATGACGCCTGCGATCACCCACGCGGGAATTCGCGGCGTCATGCGCCGGGTGGTGATCGACACGGCGCAGGCAGGCGGCGTTGCGGTCACGGAGACGGCGCTGGATGCGGCCGCGCTCGCGGGGGCCGAGGAGATCTTTCTTACCAATGCGCGTATCGGGATCTGGCCGGTGCGCGCACTGGATGGGCGCGAACGGGCGCGCGGTCCGCTCACGCGCCAACTGCAGCAGTGGCTGCGGCCGCTGCTTGAGACACCGCATGCGTAAGGCCATCTGGATTCCAATGCTGCTGGTGGTGCTGCTGATCGGCGCGGCGGTGGCCGGGCGCCTATGGCTCGCGCTGCAGTTCGAAGCGCCCGGCCCGAGGGCGGCAGCGCTGCGGGTGACGGTCGCCCCGGGTCTGAGCGTGCGTGGTGTCCTCGCCAGGCTGCAGAACGTGGGGGCGCTGCGCTGCGCCACATGCACCGAGCTGTATCTGCGAATGACGGGGCGCACCTTGACGATCAAGGCCGGCGACTACGAAGTCGATGCCCATGCCAGCCCCAGCGATGTCATCGAAATGCTTGAGGCGGGGCGGGTGATCTACGAACAACTGACCGTTGTCGAAGGTACTCGCTTCAGTGACCTGCGGCGTGAACTGGAAGAGAACCCGCATGTGCATTCGCTGCTCAAGGGTCGCAGCGACGCAGCAGTCATGACCGCGCTCGGCCATCCGGGCGAAGATCCGGAAGGGCGCTTTTTCCCGGATACCTATCGGTTCGCCTCGGGCGCGACTGATGTGGAAATCCTCAGGCTTGCCTATGACAGCATGAGCGATGCTCTGACCGAGGCCTGGAACATGCGCGCTGCGGATCTGCCGCTGCAATCGCCCGAACAGGCGCTGATACTGGCCTCCATGGTCGAAAAGGAAACCGGACTGGCGGCGGAGCGGCCACGCATTGCCGGAGTGTTCATGGCGCGGCTGCGCAAGGGCATGCGTCTGCAGTCCGACCCGACCGTGATCTATGGGCTGGGGTCGGCCTACGACGGACACATCCACGAACGCGATCTGAGCACTGATACGCCCTATAACACCTACACCCGCACGGGCCTGCCGCCGACGCCGATTGCATTACCGGGGCGGGCGGCGTTGCTGGCGGTGGTGCGGCCCGAGGAGACCGGCGATCTGTACTTCGTCGCGACCGGCGACGGGCAGGGTGGGCATCACTTTTCGGCGACCCTCGCCGAGCACAACCTCGCCGTCCAGCACTATCTGCAGAAGCTGCGCGGCGCGGTCTCACGTCCATGACATCCGCGCGCTTCATCACTCTCGAAGGCATCGAGGGAGCGGGCAAGTCGACCGTGGCGCGTTACATCCTGGAGTGGCTGCGGGCGCGCAACGTGCCCGCGGTGCTCACTCGCGAGCCGGGTGGTACGCCGCTGGCGGAGCGGGTGCGCGATCTGGTGCTCAAACCCGACGGCGAGGCGTTGCCGGCGGCTGCGGAGCTGTTGCTGATGTTCGCCGCACGCAGTATCCATCTCGCGAATCTGATTCGCCCGGCGCTGGCACGCGGAGAGTGGGTGATCTGTGACCGCTTCACGGATGCCACGCGTGCCTACCAGGGGGGAGGCCGCGGCCTTGATCCGGCGCGTATCGAGTCGCTCGCGATGCTGGTGCATGCGGATCTGGCGCCGGATCTGACGCTGCTGCTGGACCTGCCGGTGTCGATGGGCCTGGCCCGCGCACGGGCACGCCAAGGACAGGTGGATCGGTTCGAGCAGGAGCGTGGGCCGTTCTTTGAGCGTGTCCGCGCCGCGTATCTGAACATCGCGCACGCCGATACCGCACGGTTCTGCATCGTGGACGCCGCGCGCGAGCTGCCGGCGGTGCAGGCCACCGTGGCCGCAGCGCTCGAGGCATTGTTGTGTCCGTGACGGCCGCGTCCTGGCTCGATTCGGCGCGAGGGCAGCTGGCTGCGGCCGTGCGGCACGACCGTGTGCCGCATGCACTGCTGATCCAGGACGCGCCGGGTGCCGGCGGCGACCAGTTGGCATTGTGGATGGCGCAATTGCTGTTGTGCCGGGCGCCCGGGTCTGAGGGTCCCTGTGGGGCCTGCGCCGGCTGCACCCAGCTGCGCGAGAACCACCATCCGGACTTCACGCGCATCGGGCTCATCGAAGACTCCAAGCAGATACGGGTCGAGCAGGCGCGCGAACTGTCCGCGCACTTGGCCCTGGCCAGTCACCAGGGCGGTTACAAGGTGGCGCTCATCGATCCGGCCGATGCGCTGAACTGGAATGCGGCCAATGCGCTGCTCAAGACGCTCGAGGAGCCGCCCGCGCGCACCGTGCTGATTCTGGTCGCGCAGCAGCCGTCGCGGCTGCCGGCGACCATCCGCAGCCGCTGTCAGCGCCTGCGGATCCGGGCGCCACAGCGCGAGCCGGCGCTGAACTGGCTGACGCAGTTCGCAGGCGAGGGCCCGTGGGCGGCGGTCTTGGATGTGATCGGCAACGCGCCACTGCTGGCCGCGCAGCTGGACCCGCGGACGGTGCTGCAGATGCGCGATGAAACTGCATCGGGGTTGGATGACCTTGCCGCCCGGCGTGCCGATGCGGGGCAGCTGGCCGACAGCTGGAGCCGCAACGAACTGGCCCTGCGCCTGACCTGTCTTGAGAACTGGCTCACGGAACGCATCCGCCGTAGCTTAGGCGCCGGGACATATTCCACCGAAATGCGGGATGGTGCGCACCCGGGTCGCCCTGATCCGGGGTCAAATGCCCCTCAGCTTTTCGATTTGCTGGAGCAGCTGCGCGCCCTGCGGGGCGCCCTGGCCACCCCGGTGAATCGTTCGCTGGTGCTGGAGAGCCTGTTACGCTCACTGACTTTCTAAACACACCAACACGGCAATGGGACCAAAACCCGGACTTCTCACCCTCACGATCAAGGACAAGAGCGCCTTGTATCTGGCATACATGCCCTTTGTGCGCAATGGCGGCCTGTTCATCCCGACCAACAGCAACTACCGCCTTGGCGATGAGGTGTTCATGCTGCTGAACCTGATGGGCGAGGATGAGAAGCTGCCGGTGGCCGGTCGGGTGATCTGGGTGACGCCCAAGGGCGCACAGGGCAAGCGGACCGCCGGCATTGGCGTGCAGTTCAGCGAGCAGGATCGCGGCCAGACCCAGAAGAAAATTGAGACCTACCTGGCCGGTGCACTTTCCGGCGACAAAGCAACGCATACGATGTAGTTTTCAGCCCTGATGCGAATACCAAGAATCATTTCCGCGACCGCGATCACTCTTGCGGTTGTGGGCCTGTGTGCCTGCACGGACATTGGCCGGGCCCAGGAGGGCGCCGGGCCCGAGTTGACGGGCGCGCCAGTGACGGCACAGGTCGGCGTCATAAGCGCCGTGACGGTGACCTTCAGTGATCAGGCCCAGCAGCTGGCCGGGACCGATCCGCGGTTGACGCCGGATGCGGTGGCCCTGGCGGTTGAACACGAACTGCAGCTGCACGAGCTGTACGCGCCGGCCGCGGCCAACGTCCACCGCTCCTTGGCGATCATCGTGCAGAATTTTACCAACTCGCTGGCCAGCAACACCAAAGTAATGGGTTATACCTTTCGCAATGTGATGCTGAACGGCACGATCCAGGTGCAAGGCACCGCCGCAGCGGGGCAGCCCCCGTTCGACGTGCATGCCCGGGTGCGTATCTCCAGCCGCGCCGCCGACGCCGAAGGCGCTTCGCTGGCGCCGCTGTATACGCGCTTTGCCGTAATGACGGTGGCGGCGCTGCGCGGCGTGGAGCCGCCGTTACCGTAAGCGTTATCGGGACTGGTGCAGTCCCACCGCCCCGGTGGTCAGCCCGCCGCGCAGGACGTAAGCATCGAAGCCGCGTTCGACCAGGATGTAGGCTGCTGCCGAACTGCGACGCCCCGTATCGCAATACACGACGTAGGGTGTTTTCGGATCCAGCGTCGAGAGCTTCAGACGGATGAAGTACAGCGGGATGTTCAGTGAACCCTCGATGCTCATATTCTGGTGCTCGCTCGGCAGGCGCACGTCCAGCCAGCGCCCGCCGCGCGCGACGATGTCACGGGCCTGGTCATAGTTGGCCCATTGCAGCAGCGGCTCGTTCATCAGCTCGCGGAAATCATCCTTGGCGAGCCGCATGAGCACCCCGTCGGTGTGCATGGTAATGGTGGCGTTGCGTTTGGCTTCGGCGATTAGCGCCTCTTCGCCGAAGGTATCGCCGACGCTCAGCTCCGCAAGCTTGATGCCATCGCGGTTCAGCGGGGTCTCGCGCGTCACCACGCATTGGCCCTTGACGATGACGTAAAAGTAATCCCCCTCATCACCCTGCTTGATGATCACATCGCCGGCCAGGTACGGCACGCGCTGCATGCGCATGAAGATGGCCTGGATGTTTGCGGGGGGGATGCGATGGAAGGAGCGCGTCTGCAACAGCGTCGTCATCCAGTCATCGCCGTTGGCGCCGCCATTGAGCTGTGTCTGGAGTTCCTCCACCTCGTAGGTCCCGGTCTGGTCCCACGTGATCATCACATCGAGCAGTTCGCTGTCGATGCTCAGATAGGATATTTCATCGACCGCGCGGGCGCTGACTGCACGCGGCAGAGTCGGGGAGAGCGGATTGCGCGCATCGCTCGTGCCACCGCGGATCATGCCGACCGTGCGCTCGCCCTCGCGCAGCTCGACCATGCCACTCACCAGCCACACTTTGCGCTTGTCGGTATCGCCTTCCTTGAACAGGTAGCGACCCGCTGACATCGTGCGGATGCTGACCTTCTTCGCAAGCGCTGCAATGTTCTCGCGTTTCAGGCCGTCCAGTGGTGCGAAGGTCTTGAGTACCTGAACGCTGGCTTCACGTTCCTCGGTCATTTGCACGGCTGATTAATGGGTGTTACACGGTCTTTGGCTAGGCTTTTGATGGTAGCACAGCATCACTGCCGCCCTGGTACGCCGTTCACGGTTTGCAGGCCTGCTTCAAGGAGATTCCAGCCCGGATCAGGTCGGAAACGCTCACCGTGTCGTGTGGCCAGGTCAGTCAGACGGCGCACACATTCGGTGATGCCGCGCGCACGCGCGTAGGCGATCGGGCCGCCACGAAAAGGTGCAAAGCCGGTGCCGAAGATCACCGCGGCATCCAGCAGATCCGCATCGGACACTACTCCGGCGCGCAGGCAGGCGACGGACTCGTTGACCAAGGCGAGCATCATCCGATCGGCAGCATCCGATGGCGCCGCGGTGGCGGCCACGGGCTTGGTCGGGTGGCCATCGTGCCAGGGGTAGAAGCCCGAACCACTCTTGCGGCCAAGTTTGCCCGCCGCAACCAGTTGCGCGAGCTGGGGATGTGACGGTGCAGGTTTGCCCAGTTCGCGTGCGATGATTGTGCCCACATCATTGGCCACATCCAGGCCCACCACATCGGCCAGTTCGATCGGACCGACCGGCATTCCGAAATCGGTAGCGGCGATATCGATCGCGGCCAGCGGCACACCTTCCGCGGCCAGCTGCATGGCCTCATGCAGGTAGGGCATCAGCACCCGGTTGACGACGAACCCCGGCGCACTGCGACACACGATGGGCAGCTTGTCGAGTCGGCGCGTGAAGGCCACGCCCACTTCCTGTACCTCCACGGAAGTTTGCTCGCCGCACACCACTTCAACCAAAGGCATCTGCGCGACGGGGTTGAAAAAGTGCAACCCGACCAGGCGCTCGGGCTGCGCGAGCTGTGCGGCCAGCGGCTCGAGCTTCAGGCTCGAGGTGTTGGTTGCCAGCAGGGCCGTGGGCTTCATCCGTGGCTCGAGAGTCGCGTATAGCGCACGCTTGGCGTCCAGGCTTTCGAAGATGGCCTCGATGACCACGTCGGCATCGGCGACACCGAGTCCTGCGACATCGGCGCGCAGGCGCGCGCGGCCGGCAGCCAGCTTTTCCGGGTCGCGCAGGCGCTTCTCGAACAGTTCACCGGCGCGCTTCAGCGCCGGCTCGATGTACTCGAGTGCCCGATCCTGCAGCGTCACGTTGAAGCCGCGTAGCGCGCACCAGGCCGCGATGTCCCCGCCCATGACTCCGGCACCGATCACGTGAACGGCCTTGATCTGCGCGGCGGCCTTGGTGCTCTGGGCCTTGAGCCGATCCTGAAGCAGGAATACACGGATCAGGTTGTGCGAGGTCGCGGTTTCGAACATGGCCGCGATGGAACGCGCCTCGGCCTCGAAGGCGGTCTCGCCGTGGGCGCCATTGCGCGCCCACAGGTCGATCATGGCGTAGGGGGCCGGATAGTGCGCCCGCGGGGCCTTCGCAGCGACCTGGCGGATCAGGGCCGGCTTGATGAAGGGGCGCACCGGACCCACACTGAGCAGGCGTTCGATCAATGGCGGGCGATGCGGTGAGGGGGGCTGCAGCACCATGGCCCTTGCGGCGTCATCCAGTTCGCTTGCGCTCACGAGTCGGTCGACCAGGCCAATGCGCGCGGCTTTGTCGGCCCGCACGGGGCGGCCCGTGAGCATGATCTGCATCGCCGGTCGCACGCCGAGCAGGCGCACCGCGCGCACACTGCCGCCAAAGCCCGGGTGGATGCCCAGCTGCACTTCCGGCAGGCCCAGCTGCAGACGCTCATCGCCCACGGCCACCCGATAGCGGCAGGCCAGCGCCAGTTCCAGACCGCCCCCCAGGGCGAAGCCATGGATGGCTGCGACGGTGGGGCACGGCAGTCGTTCCAGGCGCCCGAAGGTAACCTGGCCCGCACGCGTAAGCTCGTAGCCGGCGGCGGCGTTGGCGAGAGTCGTGAACTCGTTGATGTCGGCGCCGGCGATGAAGCCGGAAGGTTTGCCGGAGCGGATGATGACCCCACGGGGCGGGGATCGGGCCAAGGATTGCAGCAGCGCATCCAGCTCCCGCATGACCTGCTGCGACAGCGTATTGGCGGAAGTCCCCGGCTTGTCCAGAGTCAGCCAGGCGATGCTCTGACTGTCACGGTCCATTTTCCAGGCTGAATTGCTCATGTTGTTCTTTGCTTCATGCGGCGCTGTCGTGGCGCAGCGCGCCGTGGTGGACAGTGAAATCGCAGATCAGCGGGCGATGGTCCGAGAAGCGCACATCGGGCACCCGGAAATCGCTCACCTCGATGTCGGCGCTGACCAGAATGAAGTCCAGCTCCACCCGCGGTACGCGCGAGGGGAAGGAGGGCAGCTCGCGGATGTTGGCACTGCGCAGCCCCGCGGCGCGCATGAACAGGTAGATTTCGTGGTTGCCCCAGAAGGTGTTGAAATCCCCGGCCACGATCACCGGCTTGTTGGATTTGATGATCAGGTCATGCAAGGAGCGCAGCTGATACTGGCGATGCCGGTACTTCAGCGACAGGTGCACCAGGAACACGCACACCTCATCCAGCTCCAGCTCGATGATGAGGCGCTTGATACCCGTGTCGAAATAATGAAACCGCCCGGCGGGCACGGTCGGAGCGGCCAGGAAGGCGTTCGCCTGCTTGCGCACGATGGGCAGGAACTGGTTCAACGACTCAACGCCGTACTTGCACTCATAGGTCGAGAAATGACCCAGATGCTGCGCGATGTGCTCGACCTGATTGACCATGCCGGAGCGAATCGAGCCCGTATCCACCTCGATCAGGCCCACCACATCGGGCTTCTCCACCCGCAGGAACTCCGTGATCCCGGCGAGCACGCGCCGGTTGGGACGCAGGTACCCCATCCCCGGTAGGGGCAGGTGAAAGGCGACCCCGGTGCCCGTCGCGTAGCGGATGTTGTAGACGACCAGGCGCAACGGCTGCCGCTCTTTATGCCTTTGCAAGATGCTGAAGGATCCGGATTGTACTCTCACGGCAGCGGGTTTTGCGGCTGGCTGCCCGCTGTGCCAGACTGCGCTTACAACCTTCCACACCGTAGGACAGTCGCGAAAGCCATGGCGCAAGCTCATCCTATTCAACTGTTCGTCACGCACGGCTGGGATAACAGTGACGATTATCTGCGCGTGTTCGAATACCTGGAAAGCTCGAACAATTTCTTCTACAAGAACTGCAGTACACCTGATCAGATGCCGGCCGGCGACAAGGAAGCGCTGCGCGAGAGCCTGCGCAAGCAGATCGCGCCCGCCGAAGTGGTGATCGCGCTGCCAAGCCTCGCGGCGGGCAATCGCGACCTGCTGCAGTTTCAGATCGTGTTTGCGCAGGCTTGCAACAAGCCGGTCGTTTTGATGAAGAATTTCGGCAGCGCCGCGCCGGTGGCGAAGGCGCTCAGCGACATGGCCAATGAATTGGTGGATTGGGACGGTCGGGCGCTGGTGGATGCCATCAAGCGCCAGGCACGGCACGAGGAAACCAATCGCTGGGAAACCATCGATTTCAAACTCGACTAGCGATTAGGCCTCGAGCAGGTACAGCGGTACGGCGGAGACTGAACGCACCGCCGACTGGGGCGAGCGGGCCATCACCGACAGCATCTGCACGACGGTCTCGGCGATGTTCTCGGCTTCGTGGCTGGACATCTTGCGTACCGTGGCGCGAATGGCATCTTCGCCACGCTGTGGTTGCTCTCGAGTCAACGAGCAGCACACGTTGTGAAACTGCTCCCGGATCTCGCGCGGCAGTTCCTCTTCGGCGACCGCAGACAGGTGATTGCGGTAGGCATCGGCCAGACGGTCCTTGAGCGAACCCGACCGCGCCAGTGAAACAGTGGCCCCCTGAAACTTCTCCCATGTAGTGCTCATCGCGACCTCTTCTTGGGGTGGATCAACGCCTGGCGTGGACCGTTGGTGTGAAGTGACGGTTACGCTGGCGAATTGGTGTTATTTGACAAGTAAATCCTGCATCATCCCGCTTTCATTGCTAAATATACGCCGCGCATTGCGAAAAACAATGTCAAATCATTTTTGGCACAATGTGGATGCTATACTCAAGACATGGCTTAGATATCGGTGAAATTATATTGATTCTTAAGGCAAACTTCCAAGCATTATTGCGTCCGTTCCCCGGGCGCAAGCGTAGCCTTGAGACGGTGGTGTGCTGCGCTGCTCGGCGCCCCTGCCGGCAAAGGCGTATCATCCCGAGTCAGGCTTTTTAGAGGCTTCAATCGACGTGGATCTTTTCTCCCCCAAGCATTTGCTGATCGTCCTGCTGGTCGTCCTCGTGGTGTTCGGGACGAAGAAGTTGCGCACCATTGGCTCTGATCTCGGCCAGGCTGTGCGCGGATTCAAGGATTCCATGAAGGAAGGCGAGCGCGAAGCCGAGACTCCGCCCCCGCAGGTCGAAGCGCGCCAGCTCCCCGTGCAGGAGCGCGACAAGGCCACGACCGGCGAAAAAGCCCCTACCACCGAGAAGACCTCGGTCTGAGCCCGCCCGCGCGGCGCCCGCCCAGTTGTTGTGCACTGCGGCGACCCTCGACAATGACCGCGACGAATTCCACCTGGCGCCGGGCCGGCTTGGGGGCAGTGGCGCTGGCCGGTGTGTGGGCCTGCATGTGTAGTGCCGCACCACTGCCGCACAGCGTCGCGGCCTTGCAGGCACAGGCGGCATCGTTGCGGGACATCGACGACATCAAGCGCCTGCAGCGCGCGTACGGTTACTACATCGACGTGGGGCAGTGGGATCAGGTCGCGAAGCTGTTTTCGCGCAATGCCACGCTCGAAGTCGGTCTGGATGGCGTGTACCGGGGCCAGGAGCGCGTACGGCAGTACTTTATGGCCGTGGGCGGCGGACACCTGGGCCTGGTGCCAGGACAGGTCAATCAATACCTGCAACTGATGCCGGTCATCAACCTGACGCCGGATGGTTTGCACGCGAAGGGAACCTGGCGGGCGGTCATTCTGGCAGGTCAGTCCGGCAAGGGCGCGTGGTGGGGCGAAGGTCCCTACGAGAATGAGTATGTGAAGGAGGGCGGAGTGTGGAAAATCAGTGCGCTGCACTGGTACCAGACTCTGATGACCCCTTACGGCGATGGTGGCTGGGCGCGCCATCCGGACGTAAATGGCGGCCACTATGCCCCCGCGTCGCTGCCGCCGGATGGGCCACCGACCGAACAATACAAGGTCTGGCCCGGCGCGCATGTTCCGCACTTCCATTTCAAGAACCAGGCCCCGAGCCTGCGTACCGATGGTGCCCAGGGCAGCGCGGGGAGCGTCGCGGCCGAGTCCCGGAGTGACACGCAGCTGCGCCAGCAGCTGGCACGCCTCAGCCACGAGGTGGGGTTGCTGGAAGACCAGAACGAAATCGAGAAGCTGCAGCGCATCTACGGTTATTACCTCGACAAGGGGCTGTGGAGCGAGGCTGCGGCTCTCTTCGCTGACGATGGCGAGCTTGAATTGGCCGGACGCGGCACCTACGTGGGCAAAGCTCACGTGCTCGCCTATCTGCGCGCAATCGGCCCGGAGGGGCCGGTCGCCGGGCGCCTGTACGACAACATGCAGCTGCAACCCATCGTGCATGTGAACCCAGATGGCATGACGGCGCGCGCCCGCTGGCATCTGTTCGCGCAGATCGCACAGGCCGGGCAATACCACGAATGGGGTGTCGGGGTTTACGAAAACGAATATGTGAAGCGTGACGGGGTATGGCAGATCCGCCGTCTGCATTTCTATCCGACGCTGTATACGCCCTATGAGGCAGGATGGGCGAATCGCGTTGCGACCTACTCGCGCATGGATCCGGAACTGAAGCCTGATCGAGCGGCCGCTGCCCCGGCGCGCGCTCCGGTAATGGCGCCATTTGATTATCCCAACCCGGTGACGGGCACTGCGCCTGGCGCCAACTGGACACCCGCCGCTGCCGACATGGCGGCAGTGGGAACGGGCCCCGCTGCCATGGCAGCGACCGCCGCCAGCCTCGGGCATCGCCTGGGCCTGCTGCAGGATGCCGCCATCATCGAAAACCTGCACTCGATGTACGGCTACTACCTGGCGACGCTGGAGTGGGATGCGCTCGCGGATCTGTGGGCACCCGAAGGCACCATCGAGATCGCACTGCGCGGCGTGTACGCGGGCAGGGCCGCCGTGCGCCGCAACCTGAACCTGTATGGCCAGCAGGGACTGGATGACGGCGTCCTGCACAACCATATGCAATTCCAGCCCGTCATTGACGTGGCCCCCGACGGTCAGACGGCCAAAATGCGCTCGCGCGCGTTCAGCATGATGGGCAACTACGGCAAGAACGGCACCTGGATGGGCGGCATCTACGAGAATACCTATGTGAAGCGCGATGGGATTTGGCGCATCGAATCCGACCACGTGGTCAACACGTATTTCGCGCCCTATGATGTGGGCTGGAAGGATCTGCCGCCACGCGATGCGCCGGGAGTCACCGCGAGCAATCCACCGGATGCGCCCCCGACCGAGCACTTCGAAATGTATCCACGCTCCTTCCTGCCACCGTTTCACTACGTGAACCCCGTGACCGGCAAATGAGCCGCCCTTCGGGCCGGTTGCACTGGCAACTCATGCGGCGATACCATCGCGGACCGGTTCACCAGGAGAGCCCTATGCGTCGAATTTCCATCGCGGCCTGCCGGATGGCCCTCGTGATCGGCCTGATGAGCCTCAGCAGCTTCGCCTTCGCCCATCATTCCGGGGCGATGTTCGATATCACCAAGAAGGTCGATGTCAGCGGCACCATCGTTGATTTCAACTGGAGCAATCCGCACGCCAACTTCAAGGTCAGTGTCGACAAGCCCGGTGGCGGCTCCGAAATCTGGGCGGTCGAAATGAACAGTCCCAACAACCTGGTGCGCGACGGCTGGAAGCGCACGACGCTCAAGCCTGGCGACAAGGTGACCGTGACGGTGCGGCCGCTGCGCGATGGGACACCCGGCGGACAGTATGTGTCGATCGTTCTGGCCGACGGCAAGGTGCTGGGCGGCGAACAGCAGCGCTGATCGCGACAAGAACTCGAAAATCTGACAGGGGCGAATGATGCGAATGACCAGCAGGCGGATGGCGGTGGGCCTCGGCGCAGCGCTGCTGCTGCTGGCGGGTACCCTGGTCGCTGCGCAAGAGGCGCCGCGTCCCGGCCTCAGCCAGAAGCAGGAGGACGATCTCGCGCACAAGCACGATGGCTACTACGGTGCCCTGGCGCCGCAGAACCTGCACAAGCCGCGACCCAAGCCGCCGTTCGACATGACGGGGACCTGGTTCGTGAATCTGCGGCACGCCTTCGCCGACTTTATGTTCGGGCCGCCGTACCCGGAGTTCTACGCGGCCGGTAAGCAGGCCATGGTGGAGGCGGCCGCTGCGGCGGCGGCCCACAAGGCCTATCGTGACAGTATCGGTGAGTGTTATCCGGCCGGCATGCCCATGATCATGACGCGTGTATGGCCCACGAACATCATTCAACTGCCGACCTCGATACACATGATTTTCGGCTTCACCAACAGCTACCGCGTGATCTATCTGGATGGCCGCAAGCACACCGACCCGGATATCGCCATCTTGACGTACAACGGCGAATCCATCGGCCACTGGGAGGGCGACAGCCTGGTGGTGAGCACCAAGTATTTTGAACCGAACGAGCACTGGATTGATCGGGGGCTGCCGATTTCAGACCAGTTTGAGATCGTGGAGCGCTATCGCCTGCAGGATAAGGGCAAGACTCTGGAAGTGCAGTACACGATGACCGACCCGAAGAACTGGAAGGGCGAATGGCATAGCACCAAGCACTTCATCCGCGAGGACTACAGTGATGTGCCCGAGGTCGAGTGCCTGCCGAATCTGAACGCCAATCTGCCGAGCACCCAGAAGGGTCACGACGCCGCGGCGCATCAGGATGAGGCGAAGCCGGCCGCGGCAGGTTCGCAGCCGGCGGCAAAGTAGGCCAGCTCTTACGGAAACCCGGCCACCATGGCGCTCAGGCCGGTCGTGAAACTCTCATCAAAGCCGATCACGCTGGCGAGAAACGCGTGCACTGCTTCGCTTTGCTGATAGATGCACCAGCCCAACACCAGTGAGATGACCGAGGACTGGTAGGACAGGGCCACGTGCCGACTCAGGCCAGCGAGTACCAGCGCCCGGGTGAGTCGATCGGTTGCCGTCCGGGGATCCTCTTCCAACGGTGTCGCGATCGCGCACAGCTGTGCCGAATCACGGTGCCCGAGCAAAGACTTGCGCAATGAATGGCCGTAAGTGAGCAGCCATTCGCGCCAGGCAAGCCCGGGCGGCACGGCCGCGAGCGCGGTATCGTAGAAGTGCGAAGACATCAAGCTGAGCAGTTCCGCCTTGTTGCGCACATGCCAGTACAGTGCGGAGGCCTGGACATTCAGGCGACTGGCTACGGCGCGCATCTGCAATTCCTTAAGACCCTGCTCGTCCAGCAAAGTGAGCGCCACGTTGATGACCTGGCGTTTATGAATTTTCACAAAGGATACGTTCCTGTTGCGCGGGCCTTGAGTGTTGACTATATCGGGCCAATCTTGAACCATGTTCAACAGTGGCGGTGGGTCTCATGAAGTATGTGCGAAACGCATGGTATGTGGGTGGCTGGTGTGCGGATCTCCAGCAAAGCAAATTGAATGCGCTCCGGATTTCGGATAGGCCAATCGTATTGTGGCGCACGCCAGGCCAGGTCGTTGTACTCGCGGATCGCTATATGCATCGGCCGGCATGAACGTCTTTTAATGACAGTGAAAACCTGCGGCAAATCGCGCAGGTGTAGCCTGATCGGGCCTTTTACCGCCGGAAACCGCATTCATGAAGTTGCGCACCATAGTCCTATTGGGCGTCGTCCTTGTGCTGCTGGTCGCCGGCTGGCTGTGGTGGCGACATCATGAGGCGGCGGAACAGGTCGCGGCAGCCAGGACTGTTCCGGGCGTGACCGTCACGACCGCCACGGCGGTCAAGGGCGATATCGGCATCTACCTGGAGGCCATCGGCACGGTGACGCCGGTGTACACCAGCACCATCACCAGCCAGGTCAATGGAATGATTCTGGCAGTGCATTACCAGGAGGACCAGCGCGTCCAGAAAGGCGATGCGCTGATTGATATCGATCCGCGACCCTATCGGGCCACGCTGTTGCAGGCCCAGGGGACCCTGCAGAAAGACGAGGGCGTGCTGTCGCAGGCGCAGCTGGACCTCACCCGCTATCGCGCGGCGCTGGCGCGCAATGCCATTGCCGAACAGACGGTCGCGGACCAGGAGAAGCTCGTACAGCAAACCGAGGGCACCGTAAAAAACGATCGCGGTGCCGTCGACTACGACCAGCTGCAGCTGGACTACTGTCACATCACCGCCCCGATCACCGGCCAGGTTGGCCTGCGACTGGTGGACCCGGGCAACGTCGTGCAGTCCGCCGGCACCACGGCACTGGCGGTGATCACTCAGCTGGAGCCCATTACGGTGATCTTCACGCTCCCGGAGGACAGTCTCGGACCGGTACTGGCGCGGCTGCGCGCCCAGGCCAAACTCAGCGTCGAGGCCATGGACCGCAGCGGCCAGAAGCAGCTCGCATCCGGAATGCTGACGGCACTCGACAACCAGATCGACACGACGACGGGAACTGTCAAGGCCCGGGCGACTTTCGACAACAAGAATGACGCGCTCTTTCCCAACCAGTTCGTCAATACGCGCCTGCTGGTCAATACGCTGCATGCGGTGATGCTGATTCCGACCTCGGCCATCCAGCAAAACGGTCGTACCGCCTTTGTCTATGTGATCCAGAACAACGTGGCCAACATGCGCGTCGTGAAGCCCGGTGTCACCGAGGGGGATGTGACCCAGGTGGAAGGCATAAATCCGGGCGAAGTCGTCGCGAACAGCAGCTTTGAGAAGCTGCAGGACAAATCCCCCGTCACCACCAGCACTGGTGCGCCAAAGCCGTGAATCCGTCCCGTCCGTTCATCCTCAGGCCGGTCGCGACGGCTCTGCTGATGGCCGCGATCTTCCTGATCGGTGCGGTCGGCTATACGCAGTTGCCCGTATCGGCATTGCCGCAGGTGGATTATCCGACCATCCAGGTCATCACGTATTACCCGGGGGCGAGTCCGGACGTCATGGCGACCACGGTGACGGCGCCGCTGGAACGGCAGTTCGGCGAGATGCAGGGACTGTCGCAGATGACCTCGAACAGTTCTGCCGGCATTTCGGTGGTGGTGCTGCAGTTCAGTCTGTCGCTGAACATTGACATCGCCGAACAGGAAGTGCAGGCCGCGATCAACGCCTCGCAGAGCCTGTTACCGTCCTCGCTGCCGGCACCGCCCACCTACAGCAAGACCAATCCCGCGGATGCCCCGGTGCTGACGCTGGCCATCACTTCGGATGCCATGCCGCTGTCAAAGGTGGAGGATCTGGTCGATACGCGTCTGGCGCCGAAGATCTCACAGCTCAGCGGCGTGGGCCTGGTGACGATCAGCGGCGGCCAGAAGCCTGCGGTGCGCATTCAGGCGAACCCGGATGCCCTGTCGGCCTATGGCATCAACCTGGAGGATCTGCGCAGCGCCCTGGCCTCAGCCAGCGTCAATGCGGCCAAGGGTAATTTTGATGGTCCGCGGCAGGGTTATCAGATCGATGCCAATGATCAGCTTCAGACCAGCAGCGACTACCGCGACGTCGTCGTGGCATACCGCAATGGCGCCCCGGTCATGCTGCATGACGTCGCGAATGTCGTCGATGGTGTGGAGAACGATTTTCAGGCCGCGTGGATGAACCAGACCCCGGCGGTCATTCTCAATATCCAGCGTCAGTCGGGCGCCAATACCATCAGTGTCGTCAAATCGATCAAGGATCTGCTGCCGCAGCTGATCGTGAACCTGCCCAAGGGGATCCAGGTGACCACGCTCACCGACCTTACCACCGGCATCCAGGCTTCGGTAGCCGATGTGGAGTTCGAGCTGTTCCTGGCGATCGTGCTCGTGGTGCTGGTGATTTTCCTGTTTCTGCGCAGTGTCTCGGCAACCATCATCCCGGCGGTGTCGGTGCCGCTGTCCCTGGTGGGAACGCTCGCGCTGATGTATGTGCTGGGTTATAGCCTGGATAATCTGTCGTTGATGGCCTTGACGATCTCCACCGGCTTCGTGGTGGACGATGCCATCGTCATGATCGAGAACATCTCCCGTTACGTCGAGCACGGCGATCCGCCGATGGCTGCGGCGCTGAAGGGCGCGGAGCAGATCGGCTTCACCATCCTGTCGCTGACCATTGCACTCATGGCAGTACTGATTCCACTGCTGTTCATGGGCGATGTGGTGGGACGACTGTTCCGGGAGTTCGCGGTAACTCTGGCCGTGACGATCGGCTTTTCGGCAATCGTGTCGCTGACCCTCACGCCGATGATGAGCGCTCGGATTCTCAAGCACCACAACCCGCAGGACCAGGGTCGATTGATGCGGGCGTCCGAGCGCGCATTCGAGCGAGTCATTGGTTTCTACGCCCGGACGTTGAAGTTCGTGCTCAGCTACCAGCGCGCAACCCTGTTCGTCGCACTGGGTACGCTGGCGCTGACCGTGCTGCTGTACATCGTCATTCCCAAGGGCTTCTTTCCGGTCCAGGATACCGGCGTCATCCAGGGCATCTCGCAGGCGGCTGCGAGCATTGGCTTCAAAGCCATGGCGCAGAAGCAGCAGCAACTGGCCCGGGTCATTCTGGCGGATCCGGCCGTCGCGAGCCTGTCCTCGTTCATCGGCGCGGATGGCACCAACACCACCGTCAACAGCGGCCGCATGTCGATCAATCTGAAGCCGCTGAACAAGCGCCACGGCAGCGCCACGGCAATCATCAATCGGTTGGCTCCCAAGCTTGCGCAGGTCGAAGGCATCGAGCTGTTCATGGAGCCGGTGCAGAACATCACGGTGGATGACCGGGTGAGCCGCACGCAGTACCAGTACACACTGGAGGACCCGGACGTGGACGAACTGAACCTGTGGACGCAACGGTTCGTCGCAAAGCTCAAGGCCTTGCCGGAACTGACCAGTGTGGCAACCGATCAGCAGGACGGCGGGCTTGCTGAAAATCTGGTGATCGACCGGGTGACGGCCTCGCGACTGGGCATCACGCCCTCGACCATTGACAACACCCTGTATGACGCCTTTGGCCAGCGCCAGGTCAACACCATGTACACGCAGGTGAATCAATACCACGTGATTCTGGAAAGCTCGCCACGTTTCCAGCTCGGTCCGGCCGCATTGAATCGTCTCTACATCCGGGCCAATGCTTCGGCCGGCGTGGGCGGATCCGCGGCGGCGGCCTCATTCGCCGCCTCGGGTTCATCCTCTGCAGGATCCAATGCGCTGACCGGCACGGCACTGTATACACCCTCATCGACCATTCTGACGGCGCCTGCAAACCGCCTTGCCGCCAGCGCCGCCAGCACCAAGACCGTCGTCAGCGCCACTTCGACGCTCGCCAACGCCGTGCCTCTGAGCACCATCGCTCACTTCGAGAAGACCACTGAGCCGCTGACGGTGTCCCATCAGGGGCAGTTCCCGGTGATCACAGTATCGTTTGATATCGCCCCACACGCCTCCCTCGGCGCGGCCATCAAGGCCGTCGACAAGGTCCGCGACGAACTGCACCTGCCGCCGGGTCTGGCGGCGAGCTTCCAAGGGACGGCGGCGTCCTTTACCAATTCACTATCAAACGAACCACTGCTGGTGCTTGCGGCCCTGGTTGCCGTCTATATCGTGCTCGGCGTGCTCTATGAGAGCTTCATTCACCCCGTCACCATCCTGTCGACACTGCCCTCCGCCGGCGTCGGCGCGCTGCTCGCCCTGATGCTCTTCGGGCAGGATCTGGACGTGGTGGCGCTGATCGGCATCATCCTGCTGATAGGCATCGTCACCAAGAACGGCATCATGATGGTGGATTTCGCCCTGGATGCGGAGCGTACCCAGGGCAAGAACTCAACGCAGGCCATCTACGAGGCCTGCCAGTTGCGCTTTCGGCCGATTCTCATGACCACCATGGCGGCCATGCTGGCGGGACTGCCGCTGGCCATGGGCACGGGCTCCGGAGCCGAACTGCGCCGGCCGCTGGGTATCGCCATGGTGGGCGGTTTGCTGCTGAGCCAGGTCCTGACCCTGTATACGACGCCCGTGATTTACATTTTCTTTGACAGTCTGTCGCGGCGCCTTGGCCACAAGAAACCCGTGTCAGCCCAATGAACCCCTCGGCACGCTTCATCGCACGACCCGTCGGGACCACGCTGCTCGCCGTGGCGGTCGCCATCACCGGTGCCATCGCCTTCGGCGTACTGCCCGTGGCACCGCTGCCGCAGGTGGATTTTCCGACCATTTCCGTGAGCGCCAGCCTGCCGGGGGCCAGCGCCGAAATCATGGCCTCCTCGGTGGCCACGCCGCTGGAGCGACAGTTCAGCCACATCGCCGGCGTCGACGAAATGACCTCGGCAAGTTCCCTGGGGCGCACCCAGGTGACGCTGCAGTTTGATCTCAGCCGCGACATTGACGGTGCCGCACGGGATGTCGAAGCGGCCATCAATGCCTCCCGCTCCTACCTGCCGGCCAATCTGCCAGGCAATCCGACCTACCGTAAAGTCAATCCGGCCGACTCCCCGGTCATGATCCTGGGACTGACTTCGGACAAGTACGCGCCGGCGCAGATGTATGACGCGGCCTCGACGGTTATCGAGCAGAAACTGTCGCAGATCTCCGGAGTGGGGCAGATAAACCTGGGCGGTGGCGCACTGCCCGCCGTGCGCGTGGAGGCAAACCCGGCGCAACTGGCCAACTACGGGCTCTCGCTCGGCAATCTGCAGACGGTGCTGAGCGCGCAGAACGCCCATCTTCCCAAGGGTCAGCTCACCAACGGCGACGTCAGCGCCGACATCCTGGCCAACGATCAGATCATGCGCGCGGCGGATTACCGCGACCTGGTGGTCGGATACAGCAATGGCGCAGCGGTACGCCTGTCCGACGTGGCCGATGTCACAGACTCGGTGCAGGACGTGCGCGCGGCCGGCTACCTCAACGGCAAGCGCGCCGTGATGCTGATCATCTTCCGCCAGCCCGGCGCCAACATCATCCAGACCGTCGACAATATCCGTGCCGCACTGCCAATGATCAAAGCCTCGATCTCCAGCGGCATCGACATTACGACGGTGCTCGACCGCACGACGACCATTCGGGCGTCGGTGAGCGAGGTGGAGCGTACCTTGTTGACCTCCACCATGCTGGTCGTGATTGTCGTCTTCGTATTCCTGCGCAATCTGCGCTCGACCTTCATCCCCGGCATCGCCATGCCGGTGTCCCTGATCGGTACCTTCGCGGTCATGTACTTGTTCGGCTACAGCATCGACAATCTCTCGCTGATGGCGCTCACGATCGCCACGGGCTTCGTCGTGGATGACGCCATCGTGGTCATGGAAAATATCACCCGCCATATTGAAGCCGGCATGAAGCCCATGGCGGCGGCGCTCAAGGGTGCCGAGGAGATCGGTTCCACGGTCTTCACCATCAGCGTCTCCCTGTGCGCCGTGTTCATCCCCCTGCTGCTGATGGGGGGCATCGTTGGACGGTTGTTCCGTGAATTCGCGGTGACCCTATCCGCGGCGATCATCGTCTCGATGATCACCTCCCTGACGCTGACACCGATGATGTGCGCTCATCTTCTCAAAAACGAGCAGCAGGAATCGCACGGGCGCCTCTACAGGTACAGCGAACGGGGCTTCAACGGGATGCTGGCCTTCTATCGGCGCACGCTGCACTGGGTCTTGGATCACCCGCGGATCACACTGACGGCGCTGCTATGCACCGTTGCGCTCAACGTGTTCCTGGTGATCGTGATTCCCAAGGGGTTCTTCCCGCAGCAGGATACGGGACTGTTGGGCGGTGGGGTGCAGGGGCGCCAGGACACCTCCTTCGGGGTCATGGAGGATTCCATCCGCCAGATCGAAGCGGTGGTCAAGGCCGATCCGGCGGTGGCCAATGTCATCGGCTTTACCGGTGGCGGGGCCACCAATACGGGCAATATCTACACCTCGTTGAAGCCCCTGAACGTGCGCAAGGTCAGTGCCGCACAGGTCATCAACCGCCTGCGGCCGAAGCTGAACCGCCTGCCGGTCGCTTCGGTCTACATGCAGGCGAATCAGGATCTGCGCATCGGCGGGCGCTCGAGCAGCGCCATGTATCAGTACACCATGCAGTCTGACAATGTGAACGACCTGATCACATGGGGTCCCACCCTGGTGGCCAAGATGAAGAAGCTGCCCGGATTTCAGGACGTGAACTCCGACCAGCAAAACGGTGGCCTGGACGAAATGCTGACCTACGATCGCGTGACGGCGGCGCGCTTTGGCCTGACCACGCAACAGCTGGATTCCGCGCTGTACGGCGCCTTCGGGCAGTCCGAGGTCTCGGTCATCTACAAGCCCCTGAACTATTACTACGTGGTGCTGGAAGTCGCGCCCCAGTTCTCCCAGGGACCCGCGGGACTGAAGTCCCTGTATCTGCCCACCTCTGCCGGGGGTGCGATCCCGCTGTCCGCTGTGGCCAGCGCTTATCCAACCACGACGGCACTCGCCATCAACCATACCGGACTGTTCCCCTCGGTGACCGCCTCGTTCAATCTGGCCCCCGATGTCTCCTTGAGCCAGGCGACCGCAAGCATCGCCCGGATGCAGGCGCAGATGGGTGCACCGACCACCATCCGGGGTTTCTTTGCGGGCACGCTGCAGGCGTATCAGCAGTCACTGAGCACGGAACCCGTTCTGGTGTTCACCGCACTGCTGTCCGTATTCATTGTCCTGGGCATTCTCTACGAGAGCCTGGTGCATCCCCTGACCATCATCTCCAGCCTGCCGCCCGCCAGCGTCGGGGCGATGCTGGCACTGATCCTGTTCCGGGAGGACCTGAACGTCATTTCCATCATCGGCGTGGTGCTGCTGATCGGCCTGGTGAAAAAGAACGCCATCATGATGATTGATTTCGCGCTCCAGGCGGAGCGTGCCGGGGGAATGAAAACCGAAGATGCGATATTTGAAGCATGCATGCTGCGTTTCCGTCCGATTCTCATGACGACCATGGCGGCATTGTTCGGTGCCATTCCCCTGGCTTTTGGCACGGGTACCGGCTCGGAACTGCGACGACCCCTGGGCATCGCCATCATCGGCGGACTGATCGTGAGCCAGATGCTGACGCTGTATACGACGCCGGTGGTGTATCTGTACATGGATCGCTTCAGTGTGTGGTGGGCGTCCCGACATCGTGCGCCGGCAACCGAGGCACAATTCACGTGACCAAGATGCGAACCGCAGTCGTGCAACTGGCGCTGCTCGCGGCGCTCGCCGGCTGCACGGTGGGCCCTGCCTATCATCGACCCGGCACCCAGACGCCGCAGGCCTACAAGGAACTGACGGCCGCCCAGTTCAAGGACACTGACGGCTGGAAGGTCGCCGTGCCGCAGGATGCGGCGATCCGCGGCCAATGGTGGGAGCTGTTCGGCGATCCGCAGCTCAATGCGCTGGAGGAGCAGGTGAAATCCTCCAACCAGACGGTTGCCGCAGCCTACGCGAGCTTCATGCAGGCGCGTGCGCTGGTTCGCCAGGCTCAGGCCCAGTACTGGCCGACGTTGACCGTGGGAGCCAGCGCAACCCGCAGCCACCAGCCGACCATATCCGCGGCGCCCGGCGCACCGACTTCGACGGGACCAACCACCCCGTTCACGGGAAATGAGTTCTCTCTGCCCTTTGATGCTTCCTGGACACCGGATCTGTGGGGCAAGGTACGCAATCTGGTCAAAGGCAATATCGCCGCGGCCCAGGCCAGTGCGGCGGACCTGGCCAATGCCCAACTGAGCGCCGAGGCCGAACTTGCGGCGGACTACTTTCAGCTGCGCAGCCAGGACCAGCTGATTGCGCTCACCAATGCGACGGTCAAAGCGTACAGCGAGTCGCTGGAGTACAACCGCGCCCAGTTCGAGACCGGCATTGGTTCTGATGAGGCGGTGGCGCAGGCGCAGGTACAGTTACAGACCACCCAGGCGCAGGCCACCAATCTGGGAATCGCACGAGCGCAGTATGAGCATGCCATTGCGGTGTTGGTGGGACAGCCCGCCTCGACCTTTTCAGTGCCCGTGACCGCCTCGGCCGTGCAGCCACCGGCGGTTCCGCTCGGCGTGCCATCGCAGTTGCTTGAACGGCGGCCTGATGTCGCGGCGGATGAGCGGCTGATGGCGCAGGCCAACGCCCAGATCGGTGTGGCCGAGGCCGCCTACTTTCCCACGCTCACGCTCAGCGCCTCGGCAGGCTTCCAGAGCGCGTCGGCGGCCAATTGGCTGACCTGGCCGGCCCGTTTCTGGTCGGTCGGCCCGGCACTGTCGCAGACCATCTTTGATGGCGGCCTGCGCAGTGCCACGGTCGCGCAATATCGAGCGGCCTACGATCAGGCCGTGGCGACTTACCGGCAGACCGTACTGACTGCCTTCCAGCAGGTCGAAGACAATCTCGCCTCCCTGCGCATCCTCTCGCAGGAGATCCACCAGGAGGATCTGGCAATCTCGTTCTCGCAGCGTTACGTTAACCTTGCCACCGACCGGTACAAGCTCGGACTGGATCCGTATCTGGATGTGATCACTGCCCAGACATCTTTGTTTTCCAATCAGCAAACCGGCGTGACCCTGCGCCTGCAGCAATTGACGGCCAGCGTCCAGCTCATTGAGGGCCTGGGAGGAGGGTGGGATGCCGCGCGGCTGCCGACATCCGGGGACATCCGGGCAGGCAGGCCACAGCATCCTTAGAATGCTTGCCATGACTTATATATAAATCAATAAGATATGCGTGATAGCTCAAAGGCTACTGAGCAGTAACGCCGTGACGGCCTCGGGCCGGTCGAGCATCGCATCGTGCCCGCAGTCAAGATCGCGGGTTGCCCAGCCGCGCGCCTTGGCCTGCTGATAGAACGGATAAAAGGGCGATTGATCGGCGGCCCAGCCGGATGCAAAGGCATAGGTGACCCGTGCGATCCGAGCGACGCCACCGCTCAATTGTGCGGGCTGGCTGAAGCACGCCAGTGGCTGAACGGTGCATTGGCGATCGACCCAGGCCCGATCGGCAAGGTTGACGCCAAAAGCCTCGGCCGGAATTGGCTTGCATTGCCAACCATCAATGAGCTGCTCGTCGGCTATCGGAGCGAACTGTACCAGCGCCTGGTCGTGCTCGGGTACGAAGGCATCGAGATAGACCAGCGAGCGAATGCGCTCGGGGATCCGGTCCGCGACACCCGTGACGACCATTCCGCCATAGGAATGGCCGCATAACACCAGCTGCGTCAATTCCTCCCATTCGATGAGGTTCAGCACATCCAGTGTATGGGTCTGCAGGTCGACATCGGGTGCGAGCAGATGGGAGCGCTCCCCGACGCCGGTGAGGGTTGGTGTAAAAACCTCATGCCCCAATTTCTGCAAGGCACTGCGCACACGCTTCCAGCACCAGCTGCCATGCCAGGCGCCGTGAACCAATACGAATGTCGCCATATGCCTTCAACCTCCAATTGCCTGCCATCGTACCTGCATCAGTGCTGCCGATCCCATGCGGCTAGCGAAATTATCTATTTTGACGCTGTTTCCGAACAGGGCACTTGCCGGCTGCGGGTGCGGGCGTGCTTACTGCGAGATCATTTGCGGAGGCTCGATGAAGTATTTGCCGCTGGCGGTATTGTTGTTGCTGCTGGCGCAGCCCACGGCATGGGCCGCACAGACCATGCGCGCGGTAGTGGTGACCGACGGTAAACTGCAGGTGCAAAACGTGCCAATGCCGGTGCCACAATCCGGACAGGTGCGCATTCGCGTGCGCGCGGCCTCGGTAAACCCGGTTGACTGGAAACTGGCCGAGCGCGCAGCGCCGGGCAGCCACTCGATACCCGGACGGGATCTCGCCGGCATCATCGATGCCGTCGGTCCCGACGCCGGAGCATGGCACACGGGTCAATCGGTCATCGCCATTGCGACGGGCGGTGCCTATGCGCAGTACGCCCTTGCCTCGGTGCGTGCGGTGGCCCTGAAGCCTGTCCATATGTCGTTCGCAGAAGCCGCCGGCATTCCCGTGGTCGGCGAAACGGGCTGGCGGGCGATTGTTACGGTAGCCAACGTACAGGCCGGTCAACGGGTACTCATCGATGGTGGCGCGGGCGGGGTGGGTTCCTCTGCCGTGCAGGTCGCAAAGGCGCGCGGCGCCTATGTGATCGCGACGGCTTCTCCGCGTCATGATGCGCTGCTGCGCTCATTGGGCGCGGATGAAGTAATCGACTATCACAGCGCGCACTTTGCGGATTCACTGCGGAATCTGGATGTGGTGCTGAACACGGTGAATGCCGATACCGGTATTCGCTCAATCGGCGCAATCAAGCCCGGTGGCGTGCTGGTTTCGGTGGTCGGGGTACCCCCTCCGGCCGCACAGTGTGCGGCTGCGGGCATCCGCTGCGCCATCACCGGTCCGGTGACGGGAGAGTTCCTGGGCAAACTGACGGGGCTGGCGGATCACGGCCAGTTCCGCATCAATATCGATCAGCGCCTGCCCCTCGCGGAGGCTGCGAAGGCCTGGGAGCTGAATCGTCGCGGCCACACGGGCGGTAAGATCATTCTCGAGGTGAGTCGCTGAGGCCGGGGGCTTGCCTACGCCAGCAGCGGATGTCCGACCGGCAGCTTGTGCGCATACCACAGGGCGAGCCGATGCCGAATCGTCTTCTCGCTCACCTGCTCTTCGGGCAGCGGCGAGATGATCTTGTCGTGCACGAGCAACCGATAAACGTACAGCGCCTTGTCGCTTGCTGAGTCGGTTGCCTCGAACTCGACGGCCTTGCGGCCCTCCGCATACTCGACCCCGCTGTGCAACGCCAACTTGAACAGCTCCGATTCGTGTTTCAATTTCTTCACACGACGTTCTCCTCCATGATTCCCTCGCACCAATCGGACAATTGGATGCCGCGTGTCTTGGCACATTACACGAGGCGAGATTGCGAGTCAGACAATCGTGACTTTGATATTTTGGCGTGGACTGGAACGGTACAGGTCGCCAAATGCTATAGTTCAGCGGTGGGACCGGTTTTCGCGGCAGGGACTTGCAGCCCCATGAGGCAGTCGTCACATGAATGAGCCGGACCTCTCGGCAGAGGCCTTTGAGGCGCGTTATCGCGGCGGCCGGGATCCATGGTCCTTTGAGGACAGCGCCTACGAACTCAATCGTTACCGGACAATTATCACATCGCTTCGCATGGCAGCCTACGGCACAGTTTACGAGCCGGGTTGCTCGATTGGCATTCTGACTCACCAGTTGGGGGAAATGGCCAAGCGGGTAATTGCCTGCGACTTTGCGCCGAGCGCCGTGGAGCAGGCAAAGCTGCGCTGCGTGGATCAACCCAAGGTGGAAGTCATCTGCGCCGACCTGCGAACATTTGCACCCGATGCGCCACTGGACCTGATTGTTTTCAGTGAAATCGGCTACTACTTTTCGACACAGGAATTGGCGCGGATGGCCGCGCAGCTGGCGGGTTGCCTGGTACCCGATGGTGAGTTCATGGCGGCGCATTGGCTGGGGGAGAGCCCGGATCATATTCTGCACGGGGATCAGGTGCACGAAATCCTCGGACAGCACCTGGCGCTGTGCCCCTTGCGCTCGGAACGTCATTCGGGCTTTCGGCTCGATTCCTGGATCAAGTCATAAGGGGGCGTTACCAGGGCGCGGGCACCAGCGCGCGGGTCGTGAAGTCGCTCAGAGCGAATACGATGAGGATGGTCAGCCAGATGAAGCCCAGGAGCGAGACCAGGAAGGTCAGGCGCCGGCCCGCGGTGGAATGCATGAAGATGCTCATGACCAGCGATGTCTTGGCGATCGAAATCGCCAGGTTGAGGACGGTATTGAGCGCGCCCAATCTGAGCAGGGCGCTGCCCGCCGTCAGCGCCAGCAGGCTGAGCAAGGCGGCCAACACCCATAGATAGCGGCTCACCGGGGCCACCGGCCGTGCGGCATCGGACTTTGCCGCGGCGACGCTCATCCGGAGCGTCCCACAAGATAGAGCAGGGGATAGACAAAAATCCAGATGATGTCCACCAGGTGCCAATACAACGCCGTCAGTTCCGGATAGGTATAGCGTTGCGGCCCGAAGGCACCCCGAAAGATGCGTGTTGCCAGCACGCCGATTACGATCACTCCAATGGCGACATGCAGTGAGTGAAAGCCCGTGATGCAATAGTACAGGCAGAAGAATAATTCGACGGCGTGCGCGTGGGGGCCCGGCTGCATGAAATCGACCCCGGGAATGAGATGTTCGGTGTATTCCTTGTAGTACTCGAAGCCATGCATTACCAGGAAGCTCAAGCCCAGCGCCGCGGTGCCCGCCAATAGCCCCACTGCAACACGGCGCTGATCGAGTCGAACCGCGCGTACGGCAAGGGCGATGAGGCTGCTGCTGGCGAGCAGTACCGCAGTCTCGATGGTGCCGAGGAGCATGTCCGTGTGCCGGCTCGCGATGGCAAAACCCTGCGGATTCAAAATCCTCAAAATGGTGTAGCTGGCGAATAGCACGCCGAAGAACAGGATCTCGGTTGACAGGAACACCCACATGCCCAGCGTCGCGGCTTCGCGCTGCTGATTTGCATCATCGTATTGCTCGTGGACGATGCGGCGCGGTGCGAGCGCTGTTTCACCCGAAGCATTCACGGTGCGGCCTCATCGTAGGCATAGGCTTCCCGAACGGTCGGTTCGCTGAGGAAATTTTCCGTGGGCGGCGGGGAGGCGGTCTGCCATTCAAGGCCGCGAGCCTGCCAGGGGTTGCTGCCCGCCGCTTTTCCGGCGCGCAAGGACCACAGTAGATAGCCGACGGGCAGTAGATAGGCCAGCGCCAGCACCGAGGCACCAGCCGAGGAGAGCACGTTGAGCACCTGGAAATGTGGCAGATACGCGTGATAGCGTCGCGGCATCCCCTCGTACCCCAGGATGTATTGCGGAAAGAACGTAAGGTTGAAGCCGAAAAACATCAGGATAGCGGCGGCTCGCGCCCAGCCTTCCGAATACAGCTTGCCGGTGATCTTGGGCCACCAGTAATGAATACCGCCCAGATAGGCCATCACCGAGCCGCCGACCATTACATAGTGAAAATGCGCGACCACGAAATAGGTATCGGTCAAAGGAATATCCAGCGCCGGGGCCGCCAGCATCAAGCCGGTGAGGCCGCCCAGCATGAACAGACCGATGAAACCCAGTGCGTACAGCATCGGGGCTTCGAAGCTGATGTCGCCCTTGCGTAGCGTGGCAGTCCAGTTGAACACTTTGATGGCGGACGGGACCGCCACCACAAAGCTTAAGATGGAGAACAAGAGACTTGCATACATGGACTGTCCGGCCACGAACATGTGATGGCCCCAGACCATGAAGCCGATCACGGTAATGGCGAGGATGGAATAAACCATGAAGCGATAGCCGAAGATACGACGGCGCACGAAACAGGGAATGATCTCGCTGACCACTCCCATCGCCGGCAGGATCATGATGTAGACGGCCGGATGGGAGTAGAACCAGAACAGGTGCTGGAACAACAACGGGTCACCGCCCAGGGCCGGATCGAAGATTCCCAGGTGGGCAAGACGCTCCAACGCGATCAGCGCCAGAGTCATCGCCAGCACCGGCGTCGCCAGCACCAGGACCAGACTGACCGCGTACATGGACCAGACGAACAACGGTAAGCGGAACCAGATCATGCGCGACATGCGCAGGGTGTGGATGGTGACAATGAAATTCACGCCGGTCAGGATCGAGGAGAAGCCGGTGACAAAGACTCCAATGACCACCAGGTATACGTTGGTGTTGGAGAACATCGTGGAGAAGGGTGTATAGAAGGTCCATCCGGTATCCACCCCTCCGGCGAGCAACGCGGCGACCGCGAACAGCCCGCCGGCCATGTACAGATACCAGCTGGCGAGGTTCAAGCGCGGGAATGCCACATCCCGCGCGCCGATCATCAGGGGCAAGAGAAAATTACCCAAAGTGGTGGGAATCGACGGAATCAGGAAGAACCACACCATGACGACACCATGGAAGGTGAAGGCCTTGTTGTAGTTTTCGGCCGTGAGCAGCGCGCCGGTGGGTTCAACCAGGTTGATGCGGATCAGGGTGGCGGCCGCACCGCCCAAAAAAAAGTAGAAGGTGATGCCAAGAGCGTAGAGGATGGCGATGCGTTTGTGATCACGCGTGGTCAGCCACGCCCGCAGGCTGGACTCGCGGGTCCAGAAGCTGCCGGCCGCAGAAGGCATTGGCAGCGCGGCATCAATCGTGCTCATGGGAGCGCTCCGAAGTGGATTTCAGATAGGCGATGAGTGCCAGCAGATCCTCCTCGCTCAGCTGACCCGCGAACGAGGGCATGAGAGGCGGGTAGCCGGCGACGCTGTGCTGGCGTGGAAGCATGATCGAATCGCGGATATAGCGCTCGTCGGCCATCACCTCGGTGCCATCCGCAAGATGTACGGGGCTGCCATACAGCCCATCCAGGTCCGGGGCGTGGACGGATGCGTCAGGGGCGTGGCAGCCGCTGCAGCCGCGCGCGCGAAACAACGCCGCGCCCTGGGCAGCCAGGGTGCCGGGACCGGGGTGACCCTGCAGCCAATGCGCGAAATCGGCGGGGCGCATCACCACGATCTGCCCGCCCATCCTGGAGTGATCCAGGCCACAGTACTCGGCGCAAAAGAGTTCGTAGTGGCCAAGTTTAGTCGCCTTGAACCACAATTGGGTGTAGCGGCCGGGCAAGACATCCTGCTTCACGCGAAATGCCGGTACGTAGAAACTGTGGATCACATCCTGCGAAGTCATGGTGAGGCGAAACGGCACGCCCAGGGGCACGTGCAGGGTGTTGATCTCACGTTGGCCGCCCGCGTGCTGCGCCTTCCACATCCACTGCTTGGCCACGATGTAGATGGTTTGTGCATCGGCGGGGGGAGTGTGCATCCTCACAAACAGAAACAGGCTCCAGATGAAGACGCCGATGAACAGCACACCGGGGATCACAGTCCAGGTCAGCTCCACCGGCAGACTCTGGGCGGGCTCGCCGCTGCGGTCCGCGGGGCTGCCGCGCCGATAACGGATCGAGAAATAGACGATGGCGCACACCACTCCCAGCGCCACCGTGCCGCACAGGGCCACCATGAACCAGAACAAGGCATCCACCTGGGGTGCCAGGCTTGAGGCCTGGGTGAGGAGCCAGGCAAATTCGCTCATGGCGGTGGGCCCAGGGTGTGTGGCTGCGGCGCAGCCCTGCGCCGGCGCGACTCACCGAGGTGGAGCAACACCACCAGTCCCAAGAGCGTGAGTACGGTGGCGATGCCCAGCCCCTGCATCACGCGCTGGATCGTCAGGCTGTAGCGACCGGTGGACACATCGTAGTCACAGCACAGCAACAGGAAGTGATCGACGAGCGTGCCAATGCGAGCGTGCGAGGCGTTCACCAGCGCCAGACGCAACGCCTCGGGTTCAAATTGCACGCCGAAGAAGTACTGGGCGATCTGGCCTTCCGGGGTCAGGAGCACGATGCCGGCGTCATGATCGAATTGATCATTGCGCGGATCGTAGAGATAGCGAAAGCCAATGCTGTGCATCAACGCGCTGATGGAGCGCGGCGGACCGGTAAGATACTGAAAGCTCATCACTTCGGCATCGGGCCGCCCGTGAGCATCGCTCAGCTGCGCGGTGCGGGCGTCTTGCGCGGATTCGCGCGGGTCGAAGCTCACCAGCACGACTGTGAAATCACGTCCTGGATTCAGCCCGCTTCGCGCCACCGCACGGGCGACGCCGGCCCGCACCACGCTGCACAGGTTGGTGCAGCGAAAATACGCGGGTACCAGCAAGGTCGGCTTGTTCGCCAGGAGGGTGCCCAGGCGCACGGTTGCGCCGTGGGTGTCACGGAACAGCACCTGCTGCGGCACCCGCGCACCCAGCTCCTGGTCAAATCCAACCTTGCCCAGCATATCGACGGGCGCGCGCACCAGGGTGTGCGCGAAGACACAGCTGCTCAGGGCGAGCAGGCCCATGCCCCAGCGGGCCCGCGTCCTCGGAGCGCCGTGCCGGGTCATTGCGGATGCTCCTGCTGATTCGCGTAAATCGCCATGGCCCGTTCAATGGGGACCCGCGCGGCGGTGTGGGCGGAATCGACCCAGGCGTAGTGGGTAAGCAACGCCTCCTGCTCGGCCCGCAGCGCCGCCAGGTCCGCGGCGGGATGGGCTTGCAGGCGCGGCAAGGGGGGAATGGGACCCTGCCGTGCTGCGACCTGCGCCTGATCGGGCGCGATTTGATGTCGCAGACTCCAGTTCAGCAGCACGCCCAGACTCAGGACCGCTGCGAACAGGATGGCCGCGGCGATGCATAGCGCTCGCCCCGCCACCGCGGCGGGCTCATGGCCGAAGGGTCTGCGGGCAGATTCAGCCATGGGCGGCTCCCATCTTGCGCAGGGGAGTCAGGAAGCCACACAGCCACAGCGCACCCAGGCCCAGCGGCGCGGCAAGATCGGTCCACTGCAGGGCGAGCCCGGCTGGACGAGAATTGGGAACAATGAGCCACAGGGCATCAATCCCATGCGCGATCAGCAGCACGGCGGCGACACCCGCCAGGACCTTGCGCTGCTGCTTGGCGCGCCGCGACAGCAACACGGCAAAGGGAATGATGAAATGGAACAGGATCAAGAACCAGGCCACTTCGCGCCAGCTGCTCAGGGTCCGTGGCAGGTACCAGCGGGTCTCGGCCGGCAGATCGGCGATCCAAATCGTCAGATACTGCATGAACGCGAGGTACGCCCAGATCAGCACCAGCGCGAGCAGCAGGTTGCCCAGATCCTTGAACAGGGCCGGTGCGGTGTTTGGCGCGTCACGGGACCCGGTCGCACACAAGGTGGCAAGTGCCGCGGCGGACAACGTCCAGCCGGTGGCGACCAACAGGCCGAATACCGTGGAATGCCAGTGCGGGAGCAATGACATCGCCCAATCCACCGCCGCCAATGTTGCCGTGATTGCGTAGAGGATCAAACCGGGCGCGGCAAGACGCGGCAGGCGCTCCGGTTGATCAAGACGGCGTTGGAGCTGCGCCAGTAGCAACAGCCACACCGCGAAATAGCTGACGGTGCGCAGGGTGAAGAATGTCGGATTGAGATACCAGGACTGCGCGTGCAGCAGGGCATCGTGCGCAAGGCCTGCAGGTCCTGCCCACGGGTAGAGGATCGTTTCGCCGAAGAGTACGGGCAGGGACAGCAGTGCCAGCAGCGGCAACACACGCGCCGCCGCCAGCAGATGCGGTCGGATAAGATCGCCCCAGGCCCCGCCGGTGAGGACGTGCACCATCAGCAGGGCGAGGCTCCCGACCGACACGCCGCAGCAGAACAGGAAAGCAAAGAGATACGACAGCAGTGCCTGGCGCGGCGCCTGGCGCCCGAGGAGCACACACCCCAGCAGGGCGAGGATCCCCACCGCGAGCGCGAACACGCGCGCATGATCGGGCCGGCTCTTCATCGCGCGCTCGCCCGCAGCGCATCCCGATCCTCGGCAGCGAGGCTTCGGGCAGGCGCGTGTTGACTCAACTGCAGGGCCCGGATGTAGGCGACGATGGCCCAGCGGTCTGCGGGCGTGATGTGATCGGCGTAGGGATACATCACCCCGTAGCCGTCGCTCATCACCCGGAAGAAGTGACTGTCGGGCGCCGCGCGCAGACGCGGGATGTGAAAGCTCGGCGGGGCCGGAAATCCGCGCCGCGCAATCATGCCATCGCCATAGCCGGCACGGCCGTGGCAGGGCGCGCAGTAGATATCGAAGCGCTCGCGGCCGCGCGTGAGCAGTGGCACGGTTATCGGCAAAGGATTGGGATAGTCCGCGCCGGCCGGCGCTGGAGGGGGGCCGGCGTCGAGCGTGCCGCTGCGGCCACTGCTGGTTCCGGCCAGTGCGCCGGCGGAATGTGGCACCGTGCCTTGAACCTGCTCGCGGGAGGAGTTGCCGTCCGCGAACAGCGCAGTCGGGGTTAGGGGTTTGTACTTGGGTTGATCGTACATTTCATGCAGGCCGCGCTCGCAACCCCCCAGTGCAACCGTGAGGGCAACCAGCATGGCCGCCGGCAACAGCGCTTGGCGCCTCATTGCAGGACCTCGGTCACCGCGAGGGGACCGAGCATGTCGAGGAGACTGCGGGCACGGGACAGATCGAAGCCTGGGGCGTCGGCCCGCAACAGCAGAAAAAACCGATCGCTGGTGGCGCGCTCGAAGGCATGCACGGCGAACAGCGGATGGTGCAGGCGCGGAAGCCCGGCGCCCCTGAGCATGGCGATTACGCCGAACACGGCGGCACCGAGCAGGGTCATCTCCAGGGCGGGGGGCAAGAAGGCGGGCCAGCTGGCTGGCGGTCGTCCGCCGACGTTGATCGGATAGTTGATCACCGCCGAATACCACTCCAGGGCGTAGGTGCCAGCGCCGCCAAGAATGGCCCCGAGCAGGGTCCACGACGCGATGCGATCCCGGCCCGTTCCCAATGCCGCGTTCAATTCCTCCACGGCGAGCGGCGAATACGCCTCGATGTGTGCATGCGGGTCGTCATGCCTTGCGCGCCGTGCTGCCAGCACCAGTTGCTGAGCGCTGGGAAATTCCGCGAGCAGCCCGTAAAGAGGGGCGGTGCTCAAGGCGGCTCACCGGAGGGTCGGGGCACCAGCTTGCGCAGCTCGAACATGGAGACCACGGGCAGGAGGCGCACGAACAGCAAGAAGAGCAGGAAGAAGAGGCCGATGGAGCCGGCGAGGAAGGCCAAATCCCAGAAGGTCGGATAAAACATCCCCCAGCTGGAGGGGGTGAAGTCCTGATACAGGCTGGTGATGATGAGCATGAAGCGCTCCAGCCACATGCCGATCAGAACCAGGAGTGCGACGCCGAACAGCACCGCGTGGTTGCGCCGCAGACGGGCGCACCACAGCAGCTGAATCGCCAGCACATTGCAGAAAATCGTGCCCCAGAAAATCCAGGCATAGGGGCCCACCATGCGGTGGGTGGTGACCGCTACCTCGTAGGGATCCATGCCGTAATAGGCGGTGAAGATTTCGCAGGCGTAGCTATAGTCGACCACCAGACCCACCGCGAGCAGGACTTTGGCGAGGTTCTCCAGGTGTCGGGCGGTGATGTACTGCTGCAATCCCAGCGCGCGTCGCATCGGGATCCCCAGCACCAGTACCATGGCGAAGCCGGAAAACAGCGCGCCGGCGACGAAGAAGGGTGGAAACAGCGTGGAGTGCCACCCCGGCAGCACGGCCTCGGAAAAATCCAGCGCTACCATGCTGTGCACGGAGAACACCAGCGGCACGGCCAGCCCCGCGAGCAACAGGCTCACGGTCTCGAAGCGCTGCCACTGCGTGGCTGCGCCACGCCAGCCCAGGGCGAGCAAGCCGTAGAAGCGCGCCCTCCCCAGGGTGGGGGCGCGATCCCGCAGAGTGGCCAGATCCGGCAGCATGCCGACATACCAATACAGAATCGACACGGTCAGATAGGCAAGAATGGCAAAGAAGTCCCACTCCAGGGAGCTGCGCCACTGGGGCCAGACGTTCATGACGTCCGGATACGGGAACAGCCAGTAGAAAAACCACGGTCGTCCCAGGTGCAGCACGGGAAAGATCCCGGAGACGGACACCGCGAAAACGGTCATCGCCTCCGCATAGCGGTTGATCGAGTTGCGCCAGTCCTTGCGGGCCAGGTACAGCGCGCCGGAGATGAACGTGCCGCCCATGCCGATGCCGATCCACCACACGTAATTGGCGATGGCGAAAGCCCACGCAACCGGCACGTTCAGGCCCCAGATCCCCACCCCCTTGTGCAGCAGCCACACGATGCCGCAGGCCAACAGCACGGTCAGCGCCGCGGCCGCCACCATCGCGGTGCGCCAGTACGGCCCAAAGCGCCGGTGCAGCGTGATGTGGCAGATGGCGTCCGAGACCGACTGATACGTCTGCTTGCTCACGTCGGATCCTCTCCCAGGAGCGGATTCGGATTGCGCAGGCGCGCGAGATAACTGGTACGCGGGCGGGTGTTGAGCTCGCCCAGCATCACATAATCGCGCGCGGAGGCCTTTGCCTGGGCCACGGCGGAGCTCGCGTCGGACAGATCGCCGAAGCGGATCGCCTGAGTGGGGCAAGCCGCCTGGCAGGCCGTCAGGACTTCTCCGTCGCGGATACGCCGATCCTGTTTGTCGGCTTCGATGTGCGCGCTTTGGATGCGCTGGATGCAGTAGGTGCACTTCTCCATGACGCCGCGACGCCGCACCGTGACTTCGGGGTTGCGCTGCGCCTTGAGGCTTTCGGTGGTGTTATCCGCGTATTGGAGGAAATTGAAGCGGCGCACTTTGTAGGGACAGTTGTTGGAGCAGAAGCGCGTGCCGACGCAACGGTTGTAGACCTGCACGTTGAGGCCCTCGGCATCGTGCACCGCCGCCTCCACCGGACACACCACTTCGCAGGGCGCGTGCTCGCACATCATGCAGGGCACCGGTTGGGAGTAGGCCCGAGGATTGGTCGCGTCCCCTTCGTAGTAGCGATCGACCCGAATCCAGTGCATTTCCCGTCCCCGCTGCACCTGGTCCTTGCCGACGACGGGAATGTTGTTCTCGGATTGGCAGGCGATGGTGCAAGCCTTGCAACCGATGCAGGCGTTGAGATCGATGGACATGCCCCAGGCGTATTCACCCGGCGGCGGCTCGGCGTACAGACTGGGCGGGGTCCCGGGATAGGCGTCGGTTGCAGTCGCAAAATGCGGGTTGCTACGGTACTGCTCCCAGGTACCCACGCGCAGCAGGTCGCGCCCCTGCAGGTTGAAATGATGCTGGGTGCTCGCCAGTTCAAAGCGCGCACCGGTGCGGCGAATCTGCAGTTCGGGCTCGGCCCAGGGATTGGTGTGGGTACGCAGCCGATAGGCATCGACCCCGCGTCCGTCGCCGATGCGCCCGGCCTGACGGCGCCCGTAGCCCAGATGCAGGGTCACACTGCGCGCGGCCTGACCGGGCATGATCCAAACCGGCGCCTGGATTACCCGCTGCGCCAGCCGCAATTCAATCACATCGCCGTTGCTGAGCCGATGTTGGGCCGCCAGCGCAGGACTCACCAGGGCCGCATTGTCCCAGGTCAGTTGGGTCAAAGGCTTGGGCAGCTCCTGCAGCCAGCCGTTGTTGGACCATGAGCCATCGCCGATGGTGGGATCGGCACGAAACAGCAGTTCCAGTGCCGCAGTGGGGGGTGGCGGCGCTTTGATCCGGGTCAGGAAGGCTGTGCTGACCGTTGCCGTACGCGGCGGCAGCAGCGTATTCGGGATCACCCCCTGTTGCAGGGCGGTGTTCCAGGTGATCTCATCCGGTAACGGATCCTGCCATTGTTTGCGCACCAGTGCGCGACCTTGCGCAGTCTGACCCAGCACCATGGCCAAGACCTCCGCCGCCGAGCGACCGTCATACAGCGGCGCAATCAGCGGCTGGGCGATGCTGGCCGTCCCGTCGTAGGCGCGCGCATCAGACCAGCTCTCCAGCTGATGGGCCATCGGCAGATGCCACTCGGCCAGCAGCCCGGTCTCATCGCGATACAGGCCCAGGTGGATGATGTGCGGGACCTTGGTCAGGGCGTCGTCAAATCGCAGCGGGGCGGGGGCGTCGTAGACGGGATTGCAATCCAGGATCCACAAGGTATCCACCCGCCCTGCGCGCAGCGCCTCGGCAAGTTCCGCCATCGTCCCGGCCTGTTCGGCATTGCGCTCCACCGGGTCGGTGTATTCGATCGTGGTGCCCACATTGCCCAAGGCGCCGTTCAGCAGGTGCCCCAGCGCATGAACCCAGGCCGGCTGGGAGGCGCCAACTACGATCAGTGAGGCGCCACGGTTGGCCTTCAGTTCGCTGAGCACGGCGTGCAACCAGCGCAGCTGCTGCGCATCGGTGTCACCGGACATCTCGAGTTTGACGCCCAATTCCTGCGCCAGCAGGCGCGCGAAGTGCTCGATGCGCGCAGATTCCAATGCCAGTCGGTGATCGGCCATGCCGCCGGTCAAGGAGGGTGTGGACTCCACCACGTACAGGCGACTGGGCGTACCGTGGTTGTTTTCCGGTGTGCGCGTGGTGGCGTAGTCGCGCGCGTAGCGCACGCCGGCGGCCGGATCGCTGAGAAAATCCGCATCCAGCGAGAGAATGGTCTTCGCCCGATCCAGTCGCAGGCGCGTTGCCAGGGGCACGCCGAGCGCGAGGCGCGCCCCGGCACGCGCGTTCGCGTTGCCCAGAGGCTCGTGGACATGCCAGGTCGCACCCGGAAATTTTTCCAGCACCGCGCCCAGCTGCGCGGACAGCGTCGGGGAAGTGATCGCGCCGGTGAGAATGCGCAGTCGTGCGCCGCCGTCGCGCACATGGCGAGCGGTGGCCTCCACCACGGCCGCCGCAAACGCATCCCAGGTCGCCGTCGCCCCGCGGTTCATCACGCTCTGGGATCGATCCGGATCCCACAGCTGCAGTACCGCGGCCTGCGCAAAGATGTCCGTTGCGCCGAGACTTGCCGGATGCAGCGGATTGCCTTCGATCTTGGTCGGGCGTCCCATGCGATTTTCCACCAGCACACCTCGGGCGTAGCCATCGCGCATCAAGGTGGTGGCAAAGAAGCGCGGCAGGCCATCGATCTGCCCCACCGGCGCATGCACATACGGGACAATCTGATCCTGGGGCGGGCGACCGCAGGCACTGAGGCCCGCCAGCGCCAGGGAGGCGGCCATGAATTGCAGAAAGCCACGCCGATCCAGGCGCAGAGCCTGCGCCAATTGCGGCTGCTGCTGGCGCAACCAGTGTACAAAGCCCTCGTTGTCGGCCAGTTCTTCCAGGCTGCGCCAGAACACCGGACCGCGCGCGGCCGCCAGATGCGCTCGTGCCGCCGCGAGATCAAATGGGGCCGACGGCGTCACCGGTGACATATGGAACAGTCCGTCAGCCGTTGCTTATCGATGTGATAAGCCAGCAGCAGCTGGGTGCCCGATGCCGCGGAACGGTCCGGTTGCCAATGCAGATTGAACACCTGATCCGCCGGTCGCAGCTGCCGCTGCGGGTTACGGTGACAGTCGAGGCACCATTGCATGGTCAGCGGCGCTACCCGCGCGGTGAGCGGCATCTCATCGATCTGTCCATGACAGCTCGCGCAGCCCACGCCCTTGGCGATGTGGATGCTGTGATTGAAATACACAAAATCCGGCAGCTTGTGCAGTCGCTGCCAGTGAAAGGCCACGCCACTGCGATAGGCGCTCAGCAATGGTGCCAGCACGGTCTGATCAGTGTATAGCTGCGAATGGCAGCTCATGCAGGTGGAAAGCGACGGGATTCCCGCGTATGCCGAGTTCTCCACCGAACTGTGGCAGTAGCGGCAGTCAATGCCGTCATCGCCGACGTGATGCTTGTGGCTGAACGGAATCGGCTGCTCGAGCGCTTCATGGACCCCTGCCGGATAGGCCATCGCCGCGCGCCAGACCAATACCAGCACGGCAATGAGCAGCCCGACCGCGAGCATGCTCAGCTGCAGCAGAAATCCAAATCGTCTGTGAAAGAGCTGGGCCACCCGAACCGTCCCCAGGGCGTCCTGCTGTTTTAGGTTCAGAAGCCGCAGCTCTAGTTTTAATACGTCGGCGCAATTCTCTCCGGGTGGGTTTGGGTACAACGCGTGTCAGACAATTCCGACCGATGCTCAGTTACGCTATAGCCCAAACTGGCCATCTATCGGACTTCACCGCATCTGAAGAGGCGTATTGTCCGACGGCGACACGGTTTCCGTGGGGCGATACTTCAGGCGATTCATGCCACTGTCGGTCGCAGTTTCCTATGACGATTGCCTGCCCGGACTGCGGCACGCTGCAGGAGCTGCCGCCGCTTCGACCCAAGACAGCGTCGCTGTGCCCGACCTGTGGTCATCACCTGGAACGCACCAGCGGGCGCAGTCAGGCCGCAGCCTTTGTGCTGGCGCTGGGAACCTTCACCCTCCTGTTTCCCGCCAATCTCGAACCGTTGATGAAGATCTCCATCCTGGGCGTCGAGCGGGAAACGCGCATTGGCTCGGGCGTCTTCAATTTATGGAATGATCAGTGGGCGCTGTTCGCCGTGCTGGTGGGGGCCTTCGCGGTGGTGCTTCCGTTTATCCGCTTTGGCCTGTTAGCTGCCGTATTGGCCTGCGTTCACACCGACTGGCGCCCGGCTTGGTTGGGCCGGGTCTATCGCTGGAGCCTACAGTTGGATGTTTGGGCGATGCCCGACGTCCTGCTGCTTGGCGCAGCAGTAGGTTACAGTCGCATCGAGGCGCGCATATCGGTCGATGTCGGTGTCGGTGGCATATGCCTGATCCTCGCGGCCGTCTGCGCCATGCTTTGCCGCGCAACGCTCGACCGTCGCTCGGTATGGCGCGCAGTGTCGCACGACCGGGCGTCCGCTCACCTGGGCGAGCCGGCGATATCCTGCACGGTGTGTGATCTGGCAGTGCCAGCGCGCGACCCATCGCGCCGCTGTCCGCGCTGCGCTGCCACCTTGCACTCGCGCAAGCCCTACAGCACGTTACGCACTCTCGCGCTCGCCATCGCAGCCCTTGCGCTCTATGTTCCGGCCAATCTCTACCCGATGAACACGAACGTGCAGTTGGGCGATACCGTCAAGTATCGAATCATCGATGGCGTCAGCGATCTATTCAAAGCGGGCCTGTGGCCGTTGGGCGTCCTCATCTTCTGTACCAGCATCGCAATTCCACTGCTGAAGCTCGCGGGCTTGAGCTGGTTTCTGGTCTCGATCCGGCGGCGCTCGGCCAAAGCGCTGGTCTTCAGGACGAAGCTATACCGGCTGATCGATGAGATCGGTCGCTGGTCGAATGTCGATGTGTTTACCCTCGCGATATTCGTGCCCATGATTCAATTCGGGGGCCTTGCCACGGCTTCCGCCGGCATCGGCGGGGTCGCGTTCATTCTGGTGGTCACCCTTACCATGACTGCCTCACGGCTGTTCGATCCGCGGCTCATGTGGGACGCCGCTGCGCAGCGGGCAATCGCATGACTGAATTGCCAAGAACCGAAGGTGCAGAGCAGCACACCACGGCGCACCAGCATAGCAACAGATGGCCGGGATGGATCTGGGCTGTGCCGCTTGCCGCGATCGCCATCGTCGCCTGGTTGGTCGTGCGCGATATCGGGACGCGGGGCGTCGCAGTGACCGTGACCTTCGACAACGCGGGGCAAATGAAGGCAGATACGACTGAGGTGATATATCGGGGGATCGTCATCGGCAAGGTCAGCGATGTGGCGCTCGCCGCCGACGGTTCCAGGGCCGTGGCTCGCCTGCGCATTCATGCTGATGCAAAGAAGTATTTGCGCAGCGCGACCCGCTTCTACCTTGAGGGCGGGTCCCCGAGCCTGGCGGATCCCGCATCGCTAAAAGCAATCGTGGCCGGTCCCACCATCCAAATGGTCCCCGGCGCAGGGGCCCCAACGCGCTCATTTATGGGTCTGCTCGGCGAAGCGCCGGAGCGGCTGGCTGCTGCCGTTCCCTATCTGATCGCCTTCAGCGGCACCGTCGGCGATTTGAAGGCGGGTGCGCCGGTCACGCTGCTCGGTTTCAAGGTCGGCGAAGTGACGCAAGTCGGGCTGAGCATCGATGCGCAGCAAGGGAGCATTCACACGGTCACTGAGGTCGCGCTCGATCCGCTGCGTTTTCACATCAAAGGGACGATGCCCGGTACGACCGACTGGGTGCCGATCATGAACACGGCGTTGAAATCTCTTGTTGCGCATAACCTGCGTGCGCGGCTGACGCAATCACCACCGTTGGTGGGGTCCCGTGCAGTGGAGCTTGCCATCGTACCTGCGGCGCCGCCTGCCAGCTTCCAGGTCACTGATGGTTTTTTCGAAATCCCGACAGTCCAGGCCACTGGGTTGGACACCGTGGTACAAGGCATCGGTCAACTGCCTATTCGCGAGATTGGGAATAACGTGCGCGACATCACCGAGCACCTCAAGGCACTCTCCTCCGCGCCCCAACTCAATGACAGTATCGTGCACCTGGATGACGCCTTGAAGCAGCTCGACCAGACACTGCGCGTGGCGGGACCGAAAGTCGCGCCAACTCTTCAATCGGTACACGAGACGGTCGAAAGTCTAAAAGCCACCGCACGTCAACTCGACAAGGCCGTGAGCTCCGCCCAAACCCTCATGGGCACGGATCCTGCCGCACCGGACGGCAGTCTGCAACCCGCACTCTTGCATGTCAGCGAGGCCGCGCGGGCGATAAGAGGGCTCGCGGACTATCTCGATGCCCATCCGGAAGGCCTGCTCAAGGGGCGTGGCAAGTGAGCCGGCCGAAGGCGTGGACAGGCTGTCTGGTCCGGGTCTTGTGGCTCGGGCTAAGCGGCTTTGTCACTCTCGACGGATGCGCGTCCAGCCCGCCGGTGCAGTATTTCGCGCTCGAGCCGATCGCGGCCGGCGGCCCGCGGATCGCGCCGCGTTTGACCATCATCCAGGTCGCACAGGTGCACCTGCCGCCCACGCTCGATCAAAAGCAAATGGTGCGACATACCGGGCCCTACACGCTTCAGATCAGTGATCAGCATCGGTGGAGTGCACCGCTTGATGAAATGATCCGACGAGTGCTGAGCCAGGATCTCATCGAAATGCTGCCTCCTCACAGCGTGGTGCTCCCAAACGAGCCCGTGCCCTCGGCCACGCGGAAAATCGTCGTGAATGTTCTGGAGTTTGCTCCGGATGCAGCCGGTACGATTCAATTCAAGGGGACCTGGTCCCTCATCGGCACGGGTCAGCCGCCACAGAGTCGATACGTCGCCCTCTCCGAAGCGGCTGACGCGAAAGACACGGCCGATCAGGTCAAAGGCATGAGTCGCATCCTGAGTCGGCTGGCCATGCAGATGGCCCAGGCCGCCGCCGGACCTTGAGGGTGAGCAGTCGTAAGAATCCACTGATACCGACTCCCCGCCACGGACCATTTCGCTGTGGCCACGCCAGCGAGCAGTTTAAGCCCATGGTTCATCGGCTTTTCCAGGCACGCACGAGCGGAGGATTCAGATGGCAGTGGCGTTGGTGCTGAATGGCATTCCGGATCTTCAGCCCTCCATGGCGCAGGGCCTGGAGTGCCTTGAATTGCTCCTGGCAGAGCGCCAAAAGGCTGGGTGCACGATCACCCCGACCGAAGAGGCCGCCGTTGGAGTTCAGTATCGGATTCAGCACCCCGGTAACGGCGTCGAGGTCGTGTATCTGACGAACTATCCTGATCCGGCCAATGATGACTGGGATACCGGTGGCTAATGCGTAAGGCAAGCCGTACCCGGTCGAGGAAGAAATCACTCGCTCGCTATCAGGAGAAGCGGGATTTCACGCAGACGGATGAACCGAGCGGCCAGGGTGCCGTCTCGCCCTCCAAGCGGCTGCGCTATGTGATTCAAAAACATGCGGCCAGGCGATTGCATTATGATTTACGACTCGAGCTCGACGGCGTCTTCAAGTCATGGGCGGTGACCAAGGGTCCCTCCATCGACCCCGCCGATAAACGCCTCGCGGTCGAGGTCGAGGATCATCCGCTCAACTACGGTGACTTCGAGGGCACGATTCCGCAAGGGCAGTATGGAGGCGGTACCGTGCAGCTCTGGGACCGCGGGTTCTGGTCTCCCACCGGAAACAAGAGCGCGCAGGAAGGACTGAAAAGTGGCGACCTTAAATTCACACTGCAGGGTGAGCGGCTGCAGGGCGATTGGGTGTTGGTGCGGATGAAGGGCAACCGCTTCGGTGGGAAGCGGACCAACTGGCTTCTGATCAAACATCGAGACGCGTCCGCCCGTCCCGGTGAGGCGCAAGCATTGCTGGATCGGGACCGTTCCGTGGCCTCGGGGCGGTCGATGGCGCAGATCGCCGCAGGCCTGAAGGCCGATGCGGTTTGGCGCAGCAACCGCGATGACAGGAGCCGCAAGGTGAAAAAAGGGCCGGCGCTAAGAACGCTGCCGATCTTTATCGATCCGCAGCTGTGCAAGCTGGTGGACCGCCCTCCGGCCGCTCCGGGCTGGGCCCACGAAGTGAAGCTCGATGGTTATCGGGCCCAATTGCGAGTGCAGGGCGCAGAGGCACGCATTCGCACCCGCCGCGGTCTTGACTGGACCGAGAACTTTGCGGCGATCGCGAAGATCGCTCAAGGTCTTCCCGACAGCATCATCGATGGAGAGATTTGCGCGCTCGATCATCAGCAGATACCAAGCTTCGCGGCGTTACAGGCGGCCATTGCCGAGAATCAGTCCCAGAACCTGGTGTTCTTCGCCTTTGACCTGTTGGCGACGGCGACCGAAGACCTGCGCCCGCTGCCCCTTGCAGAGCGCAAGCAGCGGCTGCATGACCTGCTTGATCAGGCAAACCTGGGTGAGTCCATTCGGTATGTGGCTCACTTCGAGTCCAGCGCCGACACCGTGCTGCTTTCAGCGTGCAAGATGCACCTGGAAGGAATCGTCTCCAAACGCCTGGATGGCGCGTACACCTCGGGGCGCACCGGTAGCTGGACCAAGGCCAAGTGCCGCACCGGTCATGAGGTGGTGCTGGGCGGCTGGACGTCCGCGGCGGGCCAGTTGCGTTCCTTGCTGGCCGGCGTGAATCGCGATGGGCATCTGGTGTATGTGGGTCGAATCGGCACCGGTTACGGCACCGCGGTGGCATCCAGATTGTTGCCGACGCTGAAGAAGCTGACGCGGGAGGCTAGCCCATTCGGCGGCACGAATGCGCCGACGCGCGAAAAGGCTGTCCACTGGCTCAAGCCGACACTGGTAGCGGAGATCGAATTCGCGGGCTGGACCGCCACGGGCATGATCCGGCAAGCCTCCTTCAAGGGATTGCGGCGCGATAAACCGGCCCGCGAAGTGGTCGCTGAAATGCCGAGCCCCGTGGCTGCCGCTGAGCAGGTAGCGGATGAAAGACTGGAGGCCAAGGTGAAACGCACGACCAAGCGGTCGAATAATTCACGCGGATCGGCCACCGTGATGGGCGTCACCTTATCGAAACCGACGAAGATATTGTGGCCCGACGACGGGGAGGGCCAGGAGGTCAGCAAAGTCGATTTGGCGCGCTACTACGAAGCGGTCGGTGAATGGTTGCTGCCACATGTAATGGGCCGCCCCTGCTCTTTGGTGCGCGCTCCGGACGGTATTTCCGGGCAAGTGTTTTTTCAGCGCCATGCCATGGCCGGCATCGCCAATCTTTTTACCTTGGTTAAGGTCAAAGGGGATAAGGCCCCTTACGTGCAGATCGATCGGATCGAGACACTGGCCGCGGTGGCCCAGATAGCAGCGCTTGAGATTCATCCGTGGAACTGCGCGCCCGGTAATCCGGAAGTCGCGGGGCGTTTGGTGTTCGATCTGGATCCAGCGCCCGACATTAAATTCACGGCCGTGATTGCGGCAGCGCTGGAAGTGCGCGAACGACTCAAGCGGGTGGGACTGGAGTCCTTTTGCAAGAGCACCGGCGGCAAAGGCCTGCATGTCGTGACGCCCTTGACCCAGGGCCGGGATGGGGTCTCCTGGCCGGCAGCCAAGGATTTCGCGCACATCATCTGTGCACAGATGGCACAGGACTCCCCGACCAAGTATCTGGACACGATGGCCAAGAAAGATCGAGTAGGCCGTGTTTTCCTGGACTACCTGCGCAATGATCGAACCGCCACCGCCGTTGCCGTCCTCTCCTCTCGAGCACGTGCGGGTGCGACGATTTCCATGCCCTTGCATTGGCGGGAGGTAAAGCCCGGGCTTGATCCGTCGCGCTACACAGTGCACAGCGGAGCCGCCCTTCTCAAGAAATCAAGACCCTGGGAGCAGTATTCACAGGCGGCGCGTTCGCTGGCGAGCGCCATCCGGCAAGTGACCGGCTGAGCGTGACGGCAGTGGGCTCTCTTGCGTTCACCGGCAGCTTCCCGCGCATCGAGGACTATGCACTCATCGGCAATGCCGAAAGCGTGGCACTGGTCGGCCGCAATGGCTCCATTGATTGGATGTGTCTGCCAAGATTCGACAGTGGCGCCGGTTTCTTTGCGTTGCTGGGGCGCCCGGAGCACGGCCGCTGGTTGATCGCACCGGCCGCGCCACCGATTCGGATCAGCCGTGCGTATCGGGACGGCACCGTGATTCTTGAGACATTGTTTGAAACCGCTACGGGCTGCGCCGTCGTGATTGATTTCATGGCGCATCGGGGCAGGGTATCGGACCTTGGGCGCATCGTGAGAGGTGTGCAGGGCACTGTGACCATGAATACCGAACTCACCATTGGCTTTGACTATGGATGCCTGGCGCCGTGGATATCGCGTAGGCGTGACGGCGGCCTGCAATTCACCGCCGGTCCTGACCGCTTCCTCGTCCACACGGCAGTGGAGCTGCGCAGCGAACCTTCGGGCGTGATCGGTGAGTTTCAGGTGCACGCCGGGGAGGAAGTCTCCTTTTCCTTGAGTTGGTCACCCTCATACTGCCGTGCGCCCCGACCCGTGCGCCCCGCCGAGACCTTGGCGAAGGCGCACTCCTTCTGGTCCCAATGGATCCGCAAAGCTCGCGTGGACGGACCCTGGTCGGATGCCGCCCGTCGGTCGTTGCTGACGCTGAAGGCGTTTGCGCATCGCGAGACGGGCGGTATCGTCGCAGCGGCGACCACGTCATTGCCCGAAAAGATCGCGGGGACCCGCAATTGGGACTATCGCTTCTGCTGGCTGCGCGACGCCACCTTCGCACTGTATGCATTCCTGGGCGCTGGATTGCGCGACGAGGCGAATGGATGGCGCGAATGGTTGATCCGGGCAGTCGGCGGAAGCCCCGAGATGCTCCAGGTGGCCTACGGCGTCGCAGGCGAGCGCCGCCTGCGTGAATATGAAGCCGCGTGGCTTCCAGGCTATGCAGGCTCCCAGCCAGTACGCATCGGCAACGCCGCCGCCAAGCAGCTGCAGATCGATGTATATGGCGAGGTGATTGACGCATTATATGTTGCCCGAAAGGCCGGCCTCGCGCCAAAAGCGGCGAGCTGGGCGCTGGAATGTGGACTACTCGGACATCTGGAGAAAATTTGGCAAACCGCTGATGAGGGCATCTGGGAAGTGCGCGGCGGACCCAGACATTTCACCCATTCAAAAGTGATGGCTTGGGTCGCATTCGACCGCGCGGCGCGTTCGGTGCTGGAATTTCACTTGGAAGGACCTCTCGAGCGTTGGCAGGCCGTGCGCGACACGATCCACGCCCAAGTGTGCGAGCGCGGGTTCGATAAGACCCAAAACTCCTTTGTGCAGGCCTATGGCAGCCCCGAGCTCGATGCCAGCCTGCTGCTGCTTCCCCTGGTCGGATTCCTGCCGCCCGATGATTCACGGATTCGCGGCACGCTCGCGGCCATTGAGGGATCGCTGATCCACAAAGGGTTGTGCCGACGGTATCAAAGCCAGACCGGGATCGATGGATTGGCTCCCGGTGAGGGCGCCTTCCTTGCCTGTAGCTTCTGGCTGGCGGACAACTACGTGCTGCAAGGCCGATTCGATGACGCGCGCGCGCTGTTCGAGCGACTTCTGGGGCTGCGTAATGATGTGGGTCTGATGGCCGAGGAATACGATCCGCAGGAGCGACGGCAGTTGGGCAATTTTCCACAAGTTCTGGCGCATCTCGCCCTCATCAATACCGCGCGCAATCTGGCCGGCGCGGGCCCGGCCCACGACCGTTCGGCCGGGAGTAAGAGACCATGACACACATCGTCGTCATTACCGGGGCAAGCGCCGGCGTGGGGCGCGCCACCGCGAACGAATTTGCGCGTCATGGCTGCAATGTCGTGCTGCTGGCCCGCAATGCCGCGCGACTTGCCTCCGCGGCGCGTGAATGTCGCGCTTATGGCGTGCAGGCGTTGACGATTCCGACTGACGTCGCCGATGCAGCGGCCGTCGAAGCGGCGGCCTCGAGGATCGAGAAGGAATTCGGACCCATCGATATCTGGGTGAATGTCGCGATGGCAACGGTATTCGCACCACTGGCCGACCTATCGGCAGAAGAATTCAAGCGCGGCACTGATGTCACCTATTTAGGTCAGGTCCATGGCACGATGTCGGCACTCAAGCGCATGCGCCAACGCGACCGCGGCGTGATCATTAACGTGGGGTCGGCGCTCGCGTACCGGGCAATACCGCTGCAATCGGTGTACTGCGGCGCCAAATTCGCCGTCCGCGGCTTTACCGACTCGTTGCGTTCGGAAATCCTGCATGACCATCTGAAGGTGCATCTTTGCATGGTTGATCTTCCCGCGATGAATACACCGCAATTCGATTGGTCATTGAACAAAACGGGAAGAAAAGCCCAACCCGTCGCGCCGATCTTTCAGCCGGAGGTGGGAGCGCGAGCGATCTATTTTGCTGCCTTTCACAGGCGGCGCAATGTATGGGTGGGATTTCCGACGATCAGGGCGATTCTCGCCGATCGCATCGTTCCGGGTCTTCTGGACCGGTATTTGGCCAAAGCCGGCTACCGCGGGCAGTTGACCCAAGAGCCGTCACCGGCATCTGCGCCCGCAAATCTATTTCACTCCGTCGCAGGACCTTATGACGCTCACGGCCGCTTCGACGCTCAGTCGAAGCGCATAAGCTGGGAAATGGTCACGGACCGGCATCGAACCCTGTTCTGGTCGGTCGCCGGTGCAGCGCTCCTGATCGGCATGCACTTTCTCGCGCGCCGCAGTCCTCACCCGCGAAACGTGGCGGCGGGCCTGCCGCGCACCCCCGGTCGAAATCTCAGAAGCTTGCCTGCCAGAGGCTCCCGGCGCTTTTGACTTGGCGTGAGGCCGAGACTCTTCGAGGTCACATACATCGTGTCAAGCTCACGGCCGCCGAAGGCACACATTGTCGGTAGGCTCACGGGCAGATGTACGTCATGGTCAAAGGAACCATTTTCGTGAAAGCGGCGCAGCCGCCCGCTGCCGTGAATAGCGCTCCAGTAGCCTCCTTGTTCATCGAGGGCACAGCCGTCCGGAATTCCAAGCTCCTGAGGTACTGTTGCAAAAATTCGGCGCGCGCCTAGCTGTCCTGCCTGAGCATCGAATTCGAAGGCATAAATGGTCCGATCTTGAGAGTGCGCGAGATACAGGGTGCGAGAGCTTGCGTCCCAGCCGAGGCCATTGGGAATCACCGCAAAATCTGGATGCGCTACGAGCCCGTCCGGCTGGCAGTAGGAATGCAACTGACCCTTCAAGGGTGGCGGGCTGGCGCTGGCGTCGCGGGGGTCGAACATCGTGCCCAGCCAGAAGCGGCCGGTGCTGTCGCAGCTGCCTTCATTGAATCGAAACAGGAGCGGATCAAAGGGCATTGTTGCAAGCTCACGCAGCTTGCCATCCGCCAGTTGCAACTCGTACAGACCGGAACGCAGACCTACGATCGCCCGGTCAGCCCGGGAATAAAGCGCAAAGCAGCCAATCTCACTGGGCAGGATCCAGTGATGAACGTTGCCCGATTCCGGCTCGAACCGGTGCAGAGCCGGCTGCTCGATGTCGATCCAGTACAGCGCCTGTTCGGCGACGCTCCAAACCGGGGACTCGCCGATTTTCGCCACATCGTCGCAGACACACTCAAAGTTCATAGGCCGTGAGGCCGGCGGCCGGCGCATGATAGCTCCCCGCGATCGGCCAGATACCTGATGCGATCTGCCGTGCGCAGGGCTATAGCCTGGATCGTGAGCGAGGGATTGACCCCACCCGTGGTCGGAAACACCGACCCATCGCATACCCAAAGATTGGGGATATCCCAACTCCTGCAATCGGCATTGACGACACTGGTTTCGGCGTCAAATCCCATGCGTGCCGTGCCCGCCAGATGATTGGTATCGTCCTCCTGACGGAACAGGTGCTTGACACCCGCCGCGCTCAGGCTCTCTTGCATTTGCTGCAAGGCATGTGCAATCAGGCACTTGTCGTTCTCGCCCCACGAGTACGTGATCCGAGCGACTTTGAGTCCGTATTGATCAGTCTCATCATCAAGCGTCACGCGGTTCGCTTCCTGTGGCAACATTTCCCCCACCATCTTGAGGCCTACCTGATGGTTGTAGTGCTGCATTTCCTGGCGCAATGCTGCGCCCCACAGACCCCGCGAACTCGTCTGAATCGTCGCCCACTCAATGGGCAACGGTCCCTGGGCCATCCAGCAATAGCCGCCAAAGAAGTCCTTGCGATCCTCGTAATTCCAGTGCTCGGTGATGGCAAGCGAGGGGGGGCCCTTGTACCAGCGGATCTCCTCGTCCACGCGACCAAAGACCGCCTGATTCGATTGGGTCATGAGATTCTTGCCGACCAGGCCGGAGCGGTTGGCCAACCCGTCGGGGAACTGAGCGCAGGCGGAAGCCAGTAGCAGGCGCGGGGTCTCGACGGCGTAGCCTGCGACGACCACGTTCCGGGCACGCTGAAAGTGCCATGCTCCTTCGCGATGATAGTGCACGCCGGTCGCTCGGCCTGTGGCATCGGTACTGATGCGTCCGACCATGGCGAGGTCTCGAACCTCCGCGCCGGCCTTGAGTGCGCGCGGAATCCACACCGTAAGCGCGCTTTGTTTTGCATTCGTCGCACAGCCGAAGCGGCAAAAGCCCCGATATACGCACGGCGGGGAACGACCGCGCGGCGCGGATACCGTGGCCAGCGGCGTGGCGGTCCATCGGTAGCCTTGCGCCTCGGCGCCTCGCGCCAGTACCAACGCCGGGGCGTTCAACTCGTGTGCCCGATACGGGTAGCGCGGGCGCCTGGGCCCCCACGGGTAGGTCAAAGGCCCCGAGATACTCAATGCACGCTCGGCGCGGGTGTAGTAGCTCCACATGTCGCGCCAATCGAGCGGCCAGTCCGCGCCGTACCCCAGCAGCGAGCGGGAACGAAACCACTCGGGCCGGAAGCGCAGCGACACCATGGCGAAATGCACGGTACTGCCGCCCACGGCCTTACCGCTGTTCTTGCCGCCCATCGTGATCGGATTCGCCCCAGCCACAATGCGATGATCGAGCCAGTAGAGCTTGGTCTGCTCGGTCTCGTCCGAGGCGAAATCCTCGAGCGGTCGAAAAAATGGGCCGCCATCGAAGGCTACCACCGAGAAGCCAAGTTCCGCGAGGCGGCATGCCAGGGTGCCACCACCTGCCCCGGTCCCCACGATCACGAAATCCACCGCTTCATCGGATGAATACTCGCGCATCGGTACCCACCCGCCTTCACGAAACACATCTGGCGCACGTCCATTGATGGCGCGCGGGGCGCACAGCGCTTCATCGACGACATATTGGGCCGCTTCAGCGGACACGACGGTTCTCGCTCAATGCCTGAACTTCGTTCCCGGGTAAGGCCTCCGCCGCCTCCCAAGGATCGCGGCGATTGAAATCCATGCGCACATAACCGCGTGGACTCGCGGGGCCGCCAAAACCGATCTCGTTCCACGCCAGCGGGTGCGCGTAGTAGGCAGAGGTTATATCCGGCAGGACTCGATGCGCGAAGAAGTCCTGGCCCGGCATGCCGCGCCAGGCGGCGCCGGTGAGTTCGCCTGCCTGCAGCCGACGCAACAGTGCATCCTGTTGCTCGGGATCGAGCTCATGAAATGCCATTCCATGATGCGTGCGGGCCTCCACATCGATCGCCGCCAGGCCTTGCCGCCAGGCCTCGGCTTGCTGTGGCAGGTTCGCGCGACGGAAGCCGTCGGTGCGCCCACTTAACAAACGCTGATCGAGCAGCGCCGCGAGGGGGACAACCTGCGAACCGGTAGGCTGCGGCATGATCCGCTCGCAAAGCGCCCGCACCGTAAACCATTCGGCCTGTGCGAAGAACCGTGGGGCTTGCCGCAGAGACAGGCGCGCATCCAAAGTGCGCCGGCTCGCCGAATTCCAGGACTGGCCGTCGCGTTTTTGCAATACGTCATAGCCAGGATACAGAGAGTCAGTCATCGCGCGAAGCCGTCCGCTGCAATTCCAGCGCCGCCAGGCCCGCCAGCGCCAGTGCCGAAAAGCCTGGCGGGGCCGGAATCGGCGGACCGTTCAAGAGATTCTGGGTCCAGTTGCGCCACCCGCCCATGCCCCGCGAGACGCCATAGACATGAAACCCGGCACCCACAAAGCCCAAGAGTGCCGTGAGCCGCAGCCACCCGCGGCTTTTGCGTCGTTCGGCAGGTCGGCCACTCACCGCGCTTGCGGCAAGCGCGACGGCTGCGATCGGCGGCAGTCCCACCGGCAACCACATCGCCGGGTTGTGATAGGCGCCGCGCAGGTGCAACAGAGCAGCCTCTGCGGCGGATCCCAGCAGCCCCACACTCGTGAGGGCCGCCAGCGCGCGACCCGCCGGAAGGCCCAAGACCGTCGCTGAAGCGCCGGGCATACTCCCGCGGACGCGCTCGGCCGCGAAGCCGAGCAGTCCCGACAGACCCAAGGCGGCAGGTGCGCCTGCCGGTGCGGCATAAAAAAGATTCTGCCAGGATACCGCCCCGGGCCGTTTGGCGATGTTGTACAGGTGGAAGGCCGTGCCCACGAGTCCCGCGACTACGGCCAATCCATACGCGCCATTGCGAAGGCCATGGACGCGAGCCGTGGAATCTGCCGAACCGTGGGCGCTGGCCGCGATGCTCAAGCCCGCACTCAGCAGCGGTATGAACATGCTCTTGTTGTGAAACGAGCCGCGGTAATGCTCCACCGCGCTGTCGGACAGTACGCACGCGGCAAGCGCGCCCGCTGCACGATTCAAGCGCCGAGCCGCATCCACCGTGGCCGCGGCGCCGCAGCTTGGTCTCGACACTCTGCGCGCGCGCCGCCGCTCCCGCCGCTGCCGGGCCGCCGTGAACCCCAACAGCCCGAGCCCCACGGCGCCGAACGCGGTTAGCAGCACCGCAGTTGGGGCGGTCGCACTCACAGCTGGTAGCGCTCGGCATCGTGCTCTTTGAATTCCAGGCCTAACCCAGGCCGCGACAGATCCGGGCGGATGAGGCCATTCTTCGGCACGGGGGCGCCATCGAACAGCAGTTGTTCGATGCGTACGTGATCATGAAACCACTCCAAATGCCGGCAGCGCGGCGCGGCGCAGCCGGCATGAAGATGCAGCGACGGGGCGCAATGGCCGGACAGGTCGATGTGATGCGCCTCGCAAAGCGAGGCCACCTGAAGCCATCCGGTGATGCCACCACAGCGGGTCGCATCGGCTTGCTGCACATCGATCGCGCCCGCGCTCAACATGCGGCGGAAATAATCGCTGGTATAGCCATACTCGCCCGCGGCGATTTCCATGGCGGCAGGTGCCAGTCTGCGCAGGAGACTCAACCCCTGCAGATCATCCGAAGATACCGGTTCCTCGAACCAGAGCACCTGATTTTGCGCAAATGCGTGCGCGAGCTGCAGGGCGTCTTTGACCGAGTAGGCCCCGTTCGCATCCACGAACAGGCCGTGACCGCCTATCGCACGTCGCGCGACGTCCACGCGGTGCGGATCGCGCTGCGGCTCGGATCCGACTTTCATCTTGACCCAGCGGCAGCCTTCCCGCTCGATCCAGCCTTCAAGTTGCTGGTGCAATTGCCCGTCGGTGTAGTTGGTGAATCCCCCGCTGCCATAAATGGGCACCGCCTCGCGCAACTGCCCCAGCACCTGCGCCAAAGGCCGCTCGAGTAACTTGGCCTTGAGGTCCCACAAGGCGACATCGACGGCCGAGATGGCGCTTGCCGCAAGTCCTTCGCGGCCCAGATTGCGCACCACCCTTTGCATGGCATGCCAGCAGCCCGGGATATCAAAGACCTCCCGATGGTCGATGGCGCGCGCGAGTGCGCCTTGAATGAGCCCGACGATGCACGCATCAGAATAGGTGTACCCCAGCCCGAGCGTTCCGCCCGCTTGCACCTGCGCAATCACCAAGACGGTGGCATCCCATTGAAAGGTCCCGTCCGCTTCTGGGGCGTCGGTTGGGATGCGATAGGCCCGCGCTCGCACGAGTTCGATCTGGGCTTCGGCCTGGGTCATTTTCAATTCTTCGTCGAGTGCCTGTGACCCGGTAGCAAGGTGCTGAGCAACTCTTTGGCAGTTCCGGTAATGGTGCTGCCTTCATTGGGGTCACCGTGCAGCAACGTGGAAGCAAAGTGCTTGGCCTGCGTCAGGGTGATATGGGGGGGCAGGGGCGGAACATTCGGGTCGGTACGTACTTCCAAGACCACCGGGCGATCCGCCGCGAGCGCTTCATCCCATGCCGCGCCCAGCCGCCGCGGATCATCGACGTAGATGCCCTTCAGACCGATGAGTTGGGCGAACTTGTGATATGGCACGTCGGGCAGGTCCTGCGAGGCGCTGAATTTCGGATCCCCCTCCTGCACACGCTGCTCCCAGGTCACCTGGTTCAGGTCCTGATTGTTGAACACGCACACTGTCCAGCGCGGGCTTTGCCACTCGCGCCAATATTTCGCGACCGTGATGAGCTCGGCCATGTTGTTCATCTGCATTGCCCCATCGCCCACCAAGGCAATTACGGGACGATCCGGTTGCGCGTACTTTGCCGCGATCGCATAAGGGACCGCCGCGCCCATGGATGCGAGGCCGCCGGAGAGCGAGCACATCATCCCGCGCCGTATTTTCAGATCGCGGGCATACCAGTTTGCGCAGGATCCGGAATCACTCGTGATGATCACCCGATCCGGCAGGCGCTTGGAGAGTTCCCACGCCACGCGTTGCGGGTTGATGGGATTCGCCGAGGTCATGGCCCGCTCCTCGAGCACCCGCCACCAGTCGGCCATGTTTTTCTGGATACGCTCGCGCCAACTGCGATCGGCGTTTCGATCCAGCAACGGTAGGAGCGCGCGCAAGGTCTCGGCGCTGTCTCCGACCAGGTTCACTTCCATCGGGTACCGCAGGCTCAGCATGCCCGGGTCGATATCGATCTGTACGCCGCGGGCCGTGCCCTCCTGGGGCAGAAACTCGGAGTACGGGAAGCCGGATCCCACCATAAGCAGCGTGTCGCATTCATTCATCATGTCCCAACTGGGTTTCGTGCCCAAAAGGCCAATCGAGCCGGTGACCCATGGCAAATCATCGGGGAGTGCCGCCTTGCCGAGCAGCGCTTTCGCCGCGCCCGCGCCCAGGGCATCTGCGACCGCAATCACCTCGTCGGTGGCATGAAGGGCCCCCGCGCCAACCAACAGCGCCACTTTTTTCCCCGCATTCAGCACCGCCGCGGCGCGTTTCAGATCCTCCTCATAAGGCACAACCTTGGGTGCGGTATAGCCAATACCGGAATGCAGCGTACCGTGCTTGCGTGGGGGCGCCTCGTAGGCCTCGTCCTGGAGGTCATTCGGCAAGATGATCGCGGTGACGCGCCGCTCGGCGCGCGCAATCCGAATGGCGCGATCCACCAGGTGACGCACTTGAGGGGCCACGCTGGCCTGCTCGACGAAGGCGCCGGCGACATCTTGGTATGCGCTCAGCAGGTCGACTTCCTGCTGGTAGTGGCCCCCCAATCCCGCACGCGCCTGCTGGCCGGCGATGGCGAGGAGCGGCATGTGATCGAGGCGCGCGTCGTACATCCCAGTCAAAAGATGCGTTGCGCCGGGACCTGAGGTGGCCATGCATACGCCCAGTTGGCCGCTGAACTTCGCATAGGCCGAGGCCATGAAGGCGGCCATCTCCTCGTGCCGGACCTGGACAAACTTGATCATGCCGTCGGCGCGGTTCATGGCCCCCAGGAGTCCATTGATCCCGTCACCCGGATATCCGAAGACGACCCGAATACCCCAGGCGTGCAGCCTTTCCCAGAAAAAATCACCGACGGTCGTTGTCATTTCCCATGGCCTTGAGTTGCGACTGCGAACTGGCATGGAGAATGCTAAGAGAGTTTGCGCCGTCGCGCGGTCGGAAAATAGGCCGCCACCCTGTCAGTGCATCGGCGGCCCTGAGTCACTTGAACTTGACCTTTTAATGCATACCCGAAGCGGCGTGCTGCGGAACATCCGGTGCCTGTCGCAGTCCATACTCAATCGATCGGCAACACTGAAGGAGTGCGCGATATGAACAATCAAGCCACGATGGGGGCGATCCGAATCCGCGAGTTTGGCGGCCCCGAAGTGCTGCACCTGGAGAGCGTTGAAATTCCCACTCCGGGCAAGGGGGAACTGCTCGTGAAAATTGCGGCAGCGGGCGTCAATCCAGTGGACTACAAGATTCGCAATGGAAACTATCCCGCCGTGAAGCAGGATAAGCTGCCGTTCGTGCTCGGTCGGGAAGTCGCCGGCACAGTCGTTGAGTGCGGCCGCTCAGCTTCGCGCTTTGCCAATGGGGACGCTGTGTTTGCGATGCCGGGCATCGGGCGGGGTGGTTACGCCGAATATGCGGTGGTAAAGGTGACCGAAGCGGCACCGAAGCCTGCATCGCTGGATGTGATCCAGGCCGGAGCCGTGCCGCTGGCGGCGCTGACGGCATGGCAGGGGTTGTTCAAGCACGGCAACCTGAAAGACGGGCAGCGACTGTTGATTCACGGCGGATCAGGCGGCGTCGCGCACTTCGCCATCCAGTTTGCGAAGACCAGGGGCGCGCATGTGATCACGACGGTTTCCGCACCGCATATCGACTTCGTGCGGCGTCTTGGTGCTGATGAGGTGATCGATTACAAGGCGCAGCGCTTCGAGGACGTCATCGACGAGGTCGATGTGGTGTTTGACCTCGTGGGCGGGGCGATACAGGAGCGATCCTGGCAGGTGCTGAAAAAAGGTGGCGTGCTGGTGTCGAGCTTGAATGAGCCATCCAAGGAGAAGGCAGCGGCTCGCGGGGCTCGGGGCTTGCGCTACACCGTCACGGAAAGCGGTGCGGACTTGGCCGCCATCGGTGAATTAATTGATGCAGGTAAGGTGAAACCGGTCGTGACACGAACGTATCCGCTCAAGGAAGCCGCCGCAGCGGAGCGGTTCCTCGAGCACGAGCACCCGGCGGGGAAGATTGTGCTCTCGGTACCCTAAAGCGGGCCGCCGCTTCGGATCGAGTTCTCGCGCTGGGCAGGCGGCTGCCTGCAGCTGACGCCAGCTGTTGCCATAATTATGGCTTATAAATCAATCGATTATAGAATATATCTTCTATAACTTCTTAGCAACATCGAGGCGGGGACCAACCGGCAGATCATGGCCGGTGAATTGCTAACACTAGTGATCATAACATTGGTTAGTATGTCACTGGCGATCCGCCAGTTTTCACCTGTGAGCGATTGCATGAACCGATTGCGGAGCTTTGGATTTTTGCTGCGCGACGTGAGCCGTCTATACGTGCGCCGCTTCGAGCAGCGGGCGGCCGCGCTCGGACTGACCCTTCCGCAATGTCGGGCACTGGTGTATTTGGCCCTGCACGAAGGACTCAGTCAGGCTCGACTGGCGCAGCTGACCGATGTGGAGCCGATGACGCTGGTGCGAATATTGGATCGCATGGCGTCCGACGGCTGGCTGGAGCGCCGCATTGATATGGCCGATCGCCGTGCCCGCTGCATCTACCTGAAAGCCAAGGCCAAGCCGGTCGTGGACGATATCTGGAAGCTCGCCGATCTGACGCGCGAGGAGGCATTCCGCGGCGTCCCTCACAAGCAAGCCAGCGTGCTGATCGGCTTGCTGGACCAGGTCCGCAATAATCTGGTGACGCTGGAGCCGTTGGCTCATGTGGCCTCCAGCGCGCTGCCGCCCAGCGCCCACCGTCGACGTCGCACGCGCGCTACGCGCTCGCGTGCGCGCTCCGCCGCGCAGCCATGAACACCGAGACGCCCCTGACGAAAACACGTTTGCAGCGCATGCGGCAGCCACTGATGTTGCTCGGTCTCGTGGTCGTGCTCGCGGGGGGCGCGTATTTCTATCTCAGCAGCGGCCGCTATGAAAGCACGGACGATGCCTATACCCAGGCGGCGACCGTATCGATCAGCGCCAATGTGGCGGGCCGTGTCCGCGAGGTCGACGTGCACGACAACGAGGTGGTGCGGGGCGGTGCGGTGCTGTTCCGGCTGGACGATGCACCGTTTCGCATTGCCGTGGCGGACGCCGCGGCGCACCTGGCAGCGACTCGGTTACAGATTGCCTCGCTGAAGTCGGCCTATCGGCAACGGCAGGTCGAGCTGCGCACCGCGCGAGATACGCAGATCTACGCGCAACAGCAATATGATCGCCAGGCGCGCCTGCTGGCAGCCGGCATTGCCTCGCGCACGCAGTTCGATCAGGCCGCGCACGGGCTCGACGACGCGCGACAGCAGGTGGCCAATGTCCAGCAGCAGATCGGTGTCGCGCTCGCGAACCTGGACGGCGACCCGGATATTGCACCGGAGCGACATCCACTGGTCGCCCAAGCGCAGGCCGCACTCGATCGTGCGCGCCTGAATCTGTCCTACACCGTCATTGCGGCCCCGAGCGGCGGTGTCGTCACCAAGGTAGAGCAGCTGCAGGCAGGAGACTACATCGCGGCCTCGGCGCCGGTGTTTGCCTTGGTGTCCACGCAAGACATCTGGATCGAGGCGAACTTCAAGGAGGTCCAATTGGCCCGCATGCATGCCGGGCAGCGGGCCAGCGTCGTGATCGACCGTTATCCGGGACGACGCTTTACAGCGGTGGTGACGAGCATCAGTCCCGGCACGGGCTCGCAATTTTCGTTGCTGCCGCCGGAGAATGCGACGGGCAATTGGGTGAAAGTCGTGCAACGCGTCCCAGTACGCCTGCAGTTGACCAATCTTGGGGCTGCATTTCCCCTGCAAGCAGGCTTAAGTGCCGACGTCACCGTCGACACCCGCGGCAGCGATCGGGAGTCGCTGGCGATGAGGGCAGCTGGCGCGACCGAGGTCGCGACGCGGTGAACGACGCGGCCGAATTCGCTGCGGGAATCGATCGGCGGCGGCGTTTGGTCATTACGGCCTCGATCATGCTGGCGTCGATCATGCAGTCCATCGACAACACGATCGCCAATGTGGCGCTGCCGCGCATTCAAGGATCACTCTCCGCCACCCAGGATCAGATGGCGTGGGTGCTCACTTCGTACATCATTGCCGCCGCAATCATGACGCCGTTGAGCGGCTGGCTTGCCGGTCAATTGGGCCGCAAGCGGATCCTGTTGTATTCCATCGTCGGATTCACCGTTGCGTCCATGCTGTGCGGCCTTGCGCAGTCCTTGCCACAAATCGTGACGGCACGGCTGCTGCAGGGTCTGTGCGGAGCGGCGTTGGTGCCCATGTCGCAGGCGGTGCTGCTCGACATCAACCCGCCCGCGCACCACGCTCGCGCCATGGCCATATGGGTAATGGCCGTCACGATCGGCCCCATAGTCGGGCCGGCGTTGGGCGGTTGGCTGACGGAGAACTACAACTGGCGTTGGGTGTTCTACATCAATGTGCCCTTTGGGATCCTCGCGTTCCTCGGTGTGGTCAGTGCCATGTCCGAGACGCAGATTCGTCGTTCGCGATTCGACTTCTTCGGCTTCACGGCCTTGAGCATCGGGATCGGGGCCCTGCAGCTCATGCTCGATCGCGGGCAATTGCGGGACTGGTTCAGTGCAACCGAGATCTGGATCGAGGCCACCATCGCCGGTACGGCCTTGTACCTGTTCATCGTGCACATGCTCACGACGGTGAAGCCTCCGTTCGTGAGCCCTTCACTGTTCAAGGACCGCAACTTCCTGACCGGCAATGTGTTCATTTTCATCGTCGGTGCCGTGCTGTTTGCGACACTTGCGCTGCTTCCGCCATTGCTGCAAGACTTACTCAATTATCCGGTCCTGACCACCGGACTCGTAACGGCTCCGCGGGGGCTCGGTACCTTCTGCTCCATGTTCATCGTCGGGCGGATCATGGGCAAGATCGATACGCGGTTGGTCATCGCGGCCGGTTTTGCGTTGACCGGATTCTCCTCCTGGCAAATGAGCGGTTTCGATTTGCAGATGGGTCCGGCCCTCGTCATCTGGTCCGGTCTGGCGCAGGGCCTGGGCACCGGTTTTGTCTATGTCCCGCTTGCCGCCGTGACGTTTGCGACGCTCTCGCCCATGCTGCGCAATGAAGGCACGGCAATATTCAGCCTGACGCGAAACCTGGGTAGCAGCATTGGCATCTCCATTGTCGAGACGCTTCTGACACGCAATACCCAAAGCATGCATTCGACGCTTGCGGAGCATGTCACCGCCTTCAGCCCGGTCCTGCGGGCCCGATTGCCGGGCGGATTGCCAACCTTGCAAACACTCGCGGGACTCAACGCTGCTGTAACCCAGCAGGCGGCGATGATCGCCTACAACAACGATTTCAAATTGATGACGGTGTTGAGCCTGGCGTCGATTCCGCTCGTGTTCTTGCTGCGCAAGGGCAGGGCGCCCAGCGTCGAAGCAGTGGCGGTCGAGTAGCCATGGGTAGCCGCATCCTCACGTTGTCCTGCGCCGCCATGGTCGGCGGCTGCACCGTGGGCCCAATCTTCACGCCACCCGTGCCGCCGGCGGCATCGAGTTATATCGCGGAAGACTCGCGCCGTGGCGGCGCCCAGACCGCGACCGCTGCGCAGCACGTCGCACTCGGACAGGAGATTGCAGGCGATTGGTGGAATCTTTTCGGTTCCGATCCCATCAACGGCATCGTCCGACAGGCGGTCGCACACAATAGAACGCTCGCCGCATCCGCGGCGACACTTGCCCAGGCTCAGGAGCTGGCGCGGGCACAGTCGGGGACGCGTTATCCCCAGGTGGGGTTGACCGCGGGCACGGGGCGCCAGAAATACGGCGACGAGTTTCTGGGTGGTTTTTTCGATCTGCCGCCCTTTACCTACTATGCCGTCGGCCCAACTGTCAGCTACACGCTGGATTATACCGGGGGTGTCGCGCGCGGCGTCGAGCAGCAGTACGCGCTTGCAGAGGTAAGAAAGCACCAGCTCGAGGCGGCGTACCTCACAGTGACCGGACAGGCTGTCATGCAAGCACTCGCCATCGCTTCAGCCCGGGCGCAGATCACCACCCTGGAGACCATCCTCGGTCAGGACCGCGATAATCTGCAGTTGGTGCAGACTGCCTTTGACGACGGGTCGGTTGCGCGCATCGATGTCGTGAGTGCCCGCAGTCAAATTGCAAACGATATGGCCCTGTTGCCGCCCTTGCGCCAAGAGCTCACCAAGGCCCATCACGCCCTCTCGGTGGTACTCGGGCAACCCCCCGCGAACGCGTTGCCTGCCGACGTCGAACTCAGTCAGCTCAAGTTGCCGCTCGAATTACCCGTGAGCTTGCCCTCGGAGCTTGCGCATCGCCGACCCGACATTCTCGCCGCCGAGGCGCAATTGCATGCGGCGACCAGTGCAGTCGGTATTGCCGAGTCGAATCTGTACCCGAAAATTCAGCTCACCGCCACGCTCGGACAACAGGCGGTCAAGGCCGGCCAGCTGTTTGATTCCGCCGATACCGCGTGGAGCGTTCTGTCGGGTCTGACAATGCCGCTCTTTGATGGCGGCACGCTTCGTGCCGAGAAACGCGCAGCGGTCGAGGCCATGCATGCTGCCGCGGCCACCTATCAGCAGACCGTGCTCGAGGCGTTCGGGCAAGTTGCGGACATGCTGGAGGCCTTGGACCACGATACCGAGCAACTCGATGCGCAGGGTCAGGCGCAGCAGGCGGCGCAGAGCACCCTCGAGCTTGCGCGGGCCAGCTATGCGGAAGGAAACACGGGGGTACTCCAGGTCCTGGATGCCGAGCGTTCATACCAACAGGCGCGCCTCGGCTACGTCAGGGCAGTGGCGCAACGCTATCTTGATACGGTGCAGCTGTTTCTGGCCCTGGGCGGTACCAGTCCGCAAGCTGGCGGATATACTGGCACCCGTCCCACCGGGAATGAAAAGTAAGTGGAGGCCCAATTGAAATGTCCAAAATGTCAGACCGATCTTACGCCCACGATTCGGCACAAGATCAAGGTCAACTACTGCCAATCATGTAAAGGCATGTGGCTGGAGCATGCGGAACTCGATCAACTGGAGGATGAGGTCTTCGACTTCGGCGAACACGCCAAGGGGACACTGGTCGCGAGTTCCACTGCGACAGCGGATAAATGCCCTGAATGTAACGCGCTGCTCACTAAATTCAGGTACCGGTTCTATGATCTGGAAATGGAGCTATGCGAGAACCAGCACGGGTACTGGTTAAGCGAGGACGAGGACACAAGGGTCTTGGAACTGATGAAGGCAGAGGAAGCGCATCTGCAGAGAAAACTGCGTGCCGAAGACCAGTGGGTTGCGACTCTAAGACAAATGCGCTCGCATTCGTTTCTCAGCAAGGTTCGGGATCTGTTTCATTAGGCGATGCACCGTGATGAACAGGTCCTGCCTTCTCATGAGAATAATCGCGGCCTGTGCGCCTTGGCTGGTTCTGTGCGCTCCAGCCATGGGCCAGACGGCCGGCCATGACCCGCAAGGCAAAGTGGTCGGCCTTGCCTTCGTCGGGCGCATGGTCGCGGACCTCGACCAATCCGTGGCGTTCTACAAGGCCATTGGATTCAGCCAGGATCCCACGGTCAAGACGGGATGGCGCCAGGACCATGGCTTAGAGCACCTTCTTGGCGTTGCGGGCATCAAGACGCGCATGGCCAGGATGTTCATCATCAACGATGCGTCAGGTCAGCCGTTCGCGCTGTACCTGTGGGAACTGAAAGGAATCAACCGCCGGGATCTTGCCGGCCATCCGGCTTGGCAGCCGGGTGCGACCCACTTCAGCCTGGTAGTTCCCGATGCGCAATCGCTGTGGTCGCGGCTGCAGGCGGCCGGCATGCTGCGGGCACGCTCCTGGGGAGCTCAACTGATCGCTCCTCCGGGACAGACCAAGGGCACGATCGCGTATCTCACCGACCCGAACGGTCTCGACATCGAGCTGCTGAAGCAGCGCCCCGCGACACCGAAAGAGGTGGGTCGTATCGAGAAGCCCGACACGCGGGCCGGCGTCGGCCATGCGGGTATTGTCGTGCTGGATTCGGCCAAGGCCAGAGCCTTTTATGGAGAACTGCTCGGCGCACATCCGCAAACTGCAAAGGCACCGTGGCTGAAGGGAGATTTTTACGACTCCGTCGTCGGAGGCCACGGCAATGTCATGCGCGTCTTCGACGAGTCGTTCCCGGAGGCGTCGGCCCCCGCATTCCGTCTGAACTTCGCCTTGATCGAGTTCCAGAATCGCAAGATGCCCGTCCCGGCCTACCGCATTACGGACATCGGAGTCGGCTACGTGGGCTTCGAGGTCGATGGGCTGGATGCGCTGTTGCGGCGGGCGCAGGCGGCGGGCGCCAAGGTCGTGTCGGACCCTGGCATCGTGAGCCTGGGCAACGGCACGCGGGCGGTCATGATTCGCGATCCGGACGTGGGTGGGTTCGTGGAGCTTTTCGAGAAGCCAGAGAAATAGAGCACCTTGGAGGCGCGGTTACGGGTCGGATCCGAACAATGCCCGGTGCGCGCTTGCCAGCAGGGACTGGCGGCCGTCCAGGGGCACATCCTCACCGATCTCCCACATCATCAAGCCCGCCAAGTGCTTGGTCATCACGTAATCGGCCTTGGCGGCGACCGAATCCGGGTCGTCGTAGCTGATCCACTGCTTGAGCGAGGTGCTGTACGCGTAGGTGGCGCTGAGCTGGCCGCCGATCAGCAGCCGCTGTGCTGTCCTATAGGTGCCTTCACCCTTGGAGCCCACATCATAGGCTGCCGTTCGAGAACGATCGAACGGCTGATACAGCCCATGGCTGCCCGGCAGCGCCTCGACCGCGCCATAGGAGACAAAGTAGGCCGGAAAGCCCAGCAGAATTTTGCCGGACGGCACGCTCCTGAAGGTCAAATACCTGACCGCCTGGTCGTCGCTGCCGTGATAGAACCTCGGCAGCAGGGGTTCGTCCGGATCGCTGTAGAGATTGGAGTCGTTGCCCGTGACGGTCGCGGGGGAATAAGGGCCGTGATACTCGTAGCCCATGAGTGAGACATAGCCATTGGCAGCAATGAGCGCAAGATTGTCGCGGCAGCGCGTAGCGGCGGGACAGTCAATGCTGCGCAGTGTCTCCCAGTCCCCGGGAACCTCGATGCTGATGAACGCCTGTCCACCCAGCGCCCGCCGAAGTGTGGCAACGAGCTGCGCATACCGCTCACCCTGACCGGGGTTGAAGAAAGCATCGGGTTCGAAGTCAAGATCGATGCCATCGAGATGGTACGCCTGAATGAGCGAAACGGCGGATCGCACCACTGCTTCGGGATGGTTGAGCGCATTGTCCAAGGAAGACTGGCTGTCCGCGCCGCCGATCGAGACGATCTTTTGCAGGCTGTGGTACCGATTGTCCAGGCGCGCAAAGGCCGCGAAGCTGCCACCGGAGGCGGAGTCGTCATGCGGGCAAGCGATCGGATGCGGCTGGCAGAATTGCTGCACCTCGCCCGCGGCATCGACATGAAAGAAGGCGTACGCCAGCACGTTGACGGCATCCAGCTTACGCTGCATTTCCGGGTTCGCTTGCATAGCTCCCGATGGCCCCGCGCTACCTGGCATTGGGTCGCCCGCGTGTCTGACGGTATCGCTCGACCAAAACGTCATGAGAATCGGCGGTGGTGAAGGTCCACCTGCCTGGGCAGCACCGGCCAGGGCAGCCAACAGAAGAATCGCGACGCTACACGCTCTTGCAGAGATTTGAATCACGTGCGTCCCAAGATGTTCTCAGTCAAGTAACCGAGGATTGGCCAGTATCAGGATCACCGCCATGGTCCGTGCGAGATAGTCGGGATCGTTGCCATAGCCCAAGCGATATAATGTCCATGCATCACGGGAGCGCGTTGCCTCAATTCCAGCCTGCACCCGCGCGATGCCTGAGTTGTACGCCATCAGGGCGAGCGGCCAGTCACGGAAGCGGCGCTGCAGATCGGAAAGCAGGTGCATCGCAGCCTGCGTCTCTGCGCGCACGTCCAATCGCTGATCCCAGTCGGCGGAAACCTTAAGTCCGTTAGCCCGGGCGGTCGGGGCGACGAACATCCACAAACCCGCCCCGGGCCCAACCTTGGGAGCCAGGTTGCGATACCCCGATTCCACGAGCGGCACGGCCAGCAGCTCCGTAGGCAGTACATGGCGCTTAAGCTCTTGGCGAATGCCCGGTTGGAAGTCGCGCATTCGAGCAATGCTGGAATTCAGAAATGCCCGCCCGTCCGGGGTGCCCAGCAGCAGGTTCAGTTGCCTCAGCACGGCGTCATTCACCTTAAGCGGAAACGCCGAGGATCCTTGCGTGGCAGCTTCCAATCGCTCAGCGTCCGAGCGCGACAGGCGTCGGTCCCGGACCGGCGTTGCGCTCGCAGCACTCAGAATTGCAAGTAAGGCAACGCCAAGCACGCCGATGCCGGTCGCAGCGGGCGCGCGCAGCGGACGGGCAGGGCGTTGCAGGGCAGCCTCGATACGCCGGGCGAGGGCGAAGCCGTGGTGGCTCGTCATGAACGAGCGCAGTTGACCTTGCTTTGTGGCTAGGGTGCTTTCTGCGACCCGAAGCAAGCAGCTGCAATAGGCTCGCGCGCAATGTCCCTTGCGCCGCGCAAGTTCCTCATCGCAGGCAAATTCCTGTAATTCAAACAATTGCCGTGTCAGCCAGTGCACGGCGGGATTGAGGCCAAACAGCGCACGGCCAAGCAACATGACATACAGGTACCGGGTATCACGCGCGCGGTGGTGCTGCGCCTCGTGCCGCAACGCCAGCCGCAGATCCGCCGGGCGCAGCAACAACGCGGCCGGCAGCACGATCAGGCAATGCCCCGGGATCCAGATCGCAAAGGGCACATGCTCCCGGTCGGAAACGAGGACTCGCACGCGCCCGAGGCGTCGGAGGAGATGTGCATTGCGAACGGCGCGAAGGGTCGCCCGTGCCTCTGAGAGAAGCGGCCACACGGCAATGAACACTCCGAGCACGAAGAGCAGGGACGTGCTCCCCGCGAGTGCGTTCAAAGATAAGGATACGTGTTGTGCGTTCAAACCCAGCTCAATCTGCGCGGTGCCTGAAACCGCGGCCGTGCCGGCATGCATGGACGGCGCGGACCACACCTGCGCCCTGAGGGGTGAAAGGCCGCTTCCGCCACGCCACAGCGCCAGCGGGGGTGCCAACAGCGCCGTTAGCCCCAGTACGCGACCCATGACCAGCAAGTGCCGATAGGTCAATGGTCGGGGCAGGCTGGCGCTGAGTGCGCGGATCGCGGCAAGGGACCCGGCCGCGGCCACCAACAGCAGGTTCGCGCATAGATAGAGATTGGCGATGGTGAGCCCCGACATTTCCCACGGAGCCATTCACACACCTTTCTTGCGCAGCAGGGCACGAATCCGGGTGAGTTCCTCTGCCGTGAGGCGGTCACTGTCCAGCAGACGCTGCACCAGCAGGCTCGGGGTATCGTCGAAAACCGTGTTGACGAGGTGCTCGAGACTCAGGGCCTGGTAGTCCGGTTTGGGCATCGCGGCCATATACAGGTGGCCGCGCCCAGCCTTCGTGCTGGTGACGAATCCCTTCTGCTCCAGAATGCGAATGATCGTCGAAATGCTCGTATACGCAAGTTCGCGCTCTGGCCTGAGCGCCTCGCGTACCTGGGAAACCGTGCAGGTACCCAGCCCCCAGATGACGTTCATCATCTCCAGTTCCACCGCGGTGAGGGTCCGGCGCGGGGCTTTTTTCGGCACCTTCGCTTTCATACGCCTCGCATTATAACTAAGAATTTAGATGCTTATCAACTAAGCAATTAGTGACACTGGCGGACTCAGCGCCGGAAGCAGCCGAGCAGGATACCGGCGCCAATGAACACACTGCCGCAGACACGATTGAACCAGCGCATGCGAGTTCCCGTGCGCAGCCACGTTGCGAGCAACATGCCCGCTTGCGGTGCGAGCGGCTGGCGGCGGTCGATAAACTGCGGGAAGAAGGCGACACAGAACAGGATCGCCTTGGGATTCGACAGTGATACCAGCATGCCTGTACGGTAGCGATTCGAGCTGCCGGCGCGCAGCGCAGGACCCGGCGGGGCCAGTCCCGTATCGACCGTGCGCCAGGTCTTGATTCCCAGATAGAGCAGGTACGCGGCGCCGAGGTACTTGATAACTTCGAATGCGGTAGTGGAGGCGACGAGCACAGCACCCAAGCCACCGAAGGAGATCGCCAGAATAATGGCGAGTCCGCTCAGCAGGCCCAACATGGTGCTGAACGTGCGGGTGAGCCCACAGTGAATGCCATGGGTCGCAGACAGCAGCATATTGGGTCCGGGGCTGCCAGAGACGACGAAGACCACCGCAATGTAGGCGAGCCAGATGTTCAAGGACACTTGGCTGCTTACCTTCAGTGCTTGGGGATTGCGAAATCCCCGGCCTTGACCGTAAAGAGTGACTGCGGATCAATATACTGGCGCAGTGCGGCGTCAATGGCCTGCGGCGTCGCGGCGGCAATGCTGCGCTCGAATTTGGCATCCCAGGAGAAGTCACGACCCAGAAAGAGGTGACTGGCCAGAGTGTTCGCCAAGGCACGATCTGTGGAGCGGGCGACAATGCGCGCCTGCAGGATGCCGGATTTGGCGTCGGCCACTTCTTTCGCCGTGTAACCTGACTTCAGGGCCCGCTCGAGCTCCTCGTGGACGTCGGTCTCGACTTTGCCGATGTTCTGCGGAGCGCAGATCGCGTACACGGAGAACGAGCCTACGGCATCCAGCGGGTCGGCGCTCAGGCTCGAACCCACCGTATAACTGACGCCATCGTGCTGACGGATGCGGGTTGCGAGCCGCGAGTTGAGGAACCCGCCGCCAAGAATGGCATTGCCGATTTCCAGGGCAGGATAGGCGGGATCGTCATCACGCAGCCGCAGCGTTCCATTGGAAAAGTACACGGCATTGGCCTTATCCGGAGTCTCAATGGTCTCGGACTTTGCCACGATCGCCTTGTAGACAGCCGCTGCCCGGACGTATGCGCTCGGGCTCTTCCAGGCGCCGAAATCGCGCTGCAGAGCCTGTGTCACCGCGTCAGCATCGAAGCTGCCCACGAAGGCGGCCTCGCCATTGGAGGCGCCGTAGAATCGCTGCTGAAACTGCTGCAGATCCTGGACCGTGATCTTGCTGACCGACGCCACCTCCTCGTCGAAGGTCGGGGCGTAACGGAAGTCTCCGGGAGCGTAGGGGGAGAGGTAGCGACGCTCCGCCTGGCTGGCTAATGACTGCGGCTCGCTCCGGGAGCTGTCGATCTGTGCCAGACGCTGACGCTTGATTTCATCCAGCTGATCGGCCGGGAAGGCGGGTTGCTGCACCACTTCCGCCGCCAGGTCCAGCACCGCCGGCAGATTCTCACGTGTGCTCTCCAAGGACACGGACACGCCGTTCGCATCGCCCGAGACGCCCAGTGTCGCCTTGAGGCGTGTCAGCTCGTCCTGCAGCTGCTGGCGGGTGTGTTTGCGGGTGCCGCGCATGAGCATGGCGCCGGTGAGCCTGCCGACATCGCCCAGATTCTGCAGCGACTGCAGGTCGCCGAAATGCAGTCTGATTACACCGCTCACACGCCCGCCGCGGGATTTGCGCTCCAGGAATGCCGTCTTCAGCGAGCCGACCGTAGCGCGTGTGGTGCGCGCCTCGATGTTGGCCGGTGTTGCCTCGAAGCGCTCGCCAGCTTCCACGGCCTGCCTGCCCGTGTAGCCCTGCAGCATTGCCGTGAGGGGCGGTGCGGCCGGAATCGCAGCGCGCAGGGGCGTCTCCTGCGGAATGAATGTACCGACCGTCAGGTTCGAGGTGATGAGGTAAGTGCGCGCTACGCGCTGTACGTCCGCAATCGTCACCTTCCTCATCTGGTCGCGGTCCCAGAACAGCAGCCGCCAGTCGCCCGCGGCCACGTTCTCGCTCAGATCCGCGGCCACCTGCTGCGAGGAGGTCATGAGGCGCTCGTAGCCGTTGAGCTCCTGCGCCTTTACCCGCTGCAGCTCCGCTTCGGTGAAGGGTTCAGTCGCGAGCCCGGCGAGTACCTCGTCCAGTGCCGCTCGGGCTGCGGGCAGGGTGCCATCCTTGGGCAATATCAGCGTGACCATCAGATAGCCCGGATCATGCATGCTGGCCGCGTTGGCGCTTGCCTGCACGGCGAGCTTCGTGCCGACCAGCTCCTTGTACAGCCGCCCGGAAGGTCGTTCATTGAGCATCTCGGCCAGCAGCCCGAGCGCCGCGCTGTCGGCCTGGGCGTCCGCGGGAATGTGGAACGACTCGATGAGCACCAGCTGTCCACCCGTGCGCCGCAGCGTCACTTCGCGTTCGCCGTCCTGCGGCGGCTCGATCGTGTAAGGATTGGGCAGCACCCGTGTGGGGCGCGCAATCACCCCGAACACGCGCTGGATGTAGGCGAGCGTCTGCTGCGCATCGAAGTTGCCCGCGACGATGAGCACGGCGTTATCGGGCTGGTAGTAAGTGTGGTAGAACTTTTGCAGATCGGTGATTGGTACGTTCTCGATGTCCGATCGCGCGCCGATTGTGGGGTGGCCGTAGTTGTGCCACAGATAGGCGGTCTCCAACACGCGCTCACGCAGAATGTTGACCGGGCTGTTCTCGCCGCGTTCGTATTCGTTGCGTACGACCGTCATCTCGCTGTCCAGGTCCTTCTTCGCAATGAAGGAGTGCACCATCCGGTCGGCCTCCAGCCCCAAAGCCCATTCGAGGTTGGCCTGGGTTGCCGGAAAGGTTTCAAAGTAGTTGGTCCGATCATCCGCAGTCGTCGCGTTCGCACTGGCGCCGTGGCTGGAGATCTCCGCGGGGATGTTCGGGTTGCGGGGCGTGCCCTTGAAGCTCAGATGCTCGAGCAGGTGCGCCATCCCGGTTTCACCGTAGCTCTCGAACCGCGATCCAACCTTGTAGGTGATGTTCACAGTCGTGGTGGTGCTGGAGTCGTCCGGATACAGCAGCACCTTCAAACGGTTGTCGAGCTCATACTGCGTCACCCCCTCGATCGTGATGACCTTGGCGGGTTGTGCGGCGAAGACGGGTTCTGCCAGGACCACCAACTCGGCGGCGAGTAACAGCGCGAATGGCAAACGTCGCAGGGCATGCGACCAGCAGGTACGGCTCATTCGACCTCCGGGGGAACGGTATTACAGCGGCCAGAGGCTGTACCGGATGGTCAGCCGCACGGCCGCTAAGTACAATATACCGCCTGGTGCGAGTGCCGCGCGAGGCGCGACAGGGTATGATTCATGGTACGTCGACATTTTCCGGACTCGCAACCGACAAAAAACAGGGCGTAATTGAAGCTCGCCGTTCCCAAAGAAACCTCTCCCGGTGAAACGCGCGTTGCCGCGACACCGGAGTCGGTGAAAAAGCTCAAAGGCCTGGGCCTGGATGTGGTGGTTCAGGCCGGGGCGGGTGAGCGTGCGCGCATTTCGGATGCGGATTTTGCAGCCGCGGGCGCATCGGTAGCCCCCGATGCACGGACCACGCTCGAAGGGGCCGATATCGTGCTCAAGGTGCGCGGTCCGAAGGGCGCGGAAACCGCCCTCCTGGGAAAAGGTGTGGTGCTGGCCGCGCTGCTGGCTCCGTACACCGAGAAGGACGCCATCCATGAGCTGGCGCAGCAGGGCGTCGCCGCCTTCGCCATGGAATTTCTACCCCGCATCTCGCGTGCCCAGGGGATGGATGTGCTGTCATCCCAGGCCAATCTGGCCGGCTACAAGGCGGTCATCGACGCCGCCGCCCAATTCGGCCGTGCCATGCCGATGATGATGACCGCGGCCGGCACCATCGCGCCGGCGCGTGTGCTGGTGATGGGAGTCGGTGTTGCGGGACTGCAGGCCATTGCCACCGCCAGGCGCCTGGGCGCGATCGTCTCTGCGAGCGATGTGCGCCCGGCCACCAAGGAGCAGGTCGAATCCTTAGGGGCCACCTTTGTGGCCGTGATGGACGAGGAATTCAAGAACGCCCAGACGGCCGGCGGCTATGCCAAGGAAATGTCCAGGGACTACCAGGTCAAGCAGGCGGCTTTGATCGCCGAGACCATCAGGAAGCAGGACATTGTCATCACCACCGCGTTGATCCCGGGCCGCAAGGCGCCCGTGCTGGTGAGCGAGGAGATGATCAAGACCATGAAGTCAGGATCGGTGATCGTGGACCTGGCGGCGGAGACTGGCGGCAACACCGCGCTCACCAGGGCCGACGAAGTGGTTCAGGTGCATGGCGTCACCATCATGGGCTACACCAATCTGCCCGGGCGTTTGGCGGTGGATTCCTCCGCGCTCTACGCGCGCAATCTGTTCAACTTCATCGGCCTGGTCGTGGACAAGAAAACCGGCACGCTGGCCATCGACTGGAATGACGAAATCATCCAAGGTTCGCTGGTGACCAGGGACGGAGCGGTGGTCCATCCGGCGGCCCAAGGCTGATTTATGGAAATGATCGACCCTTTTGTGTTCCGATTCGCGATTTTTGTTCTGGCGATTTTCGTCGGCTATTTCGTGGTGTGGGGCGTGACACCGGCCTTGCATACGCCGCTCATGAGCGTGACCAATGCCATCTCGTCGGTGATCATTGTCGGCGCCTTGATCGCGGTGGCGGTCCCGGCCGTCCACGGAGCGTCGTGGACCTCAAAGATCCTCGGATTCGTAGCGCTGATTCTGGCGAGCGTGAATATCTTCGGCGGCTTCCTGGTCACCGCGCGCATGCTGGCCATGTACAGGAAGAAAGACAAGAAGTGACCGGCCATGCGGATCTTGCGGCCCTGCTGTACCTGCTTGCCGGGCTGTTTTTCATTCTCGCCCTGAAGGGCCTGGCCTCGCCTGCCACCTCGCGCGCAGGCAACCGTAACGGCATGGTTGGCATGACCATCGCCGTACTGACCACACTATGGGTAGCTGGCGTCACCGATCCTTTGACCTGGGGCTTGGTTGTCGGCGGGCTTCTGATCGGCGGCGGCATCGGCGCAACCATGGCCAGGCGTATTGCCATGACCGACATGCCCCAGCTGGTTGCGGCCTTTCACTCACTGGTGGGCTTGGCCGCGGTGCTGATCGCCGGCGCGGCGCTTTATTCCCCGAGTGCGTTCGGCATCGGCACCGAAGGCGCAATTCATACCCAAAGTCTGATTGAAATGAGTCTGGGCGGGGCTATCGGTGCCATCACCTTCAGCGGCTCGATCATCGCTTTTGCCAAATTGAACGGCAACATGTCGGGCGCGCCGATCATTCTTCCGGCGCGACATGTGCTCAATCTGCTGATCTTGCTGGTGGTCGTCGGGCTGATCGTCTATTTCACCATGAACCAGCCGCAGTGGGCGTTCTGGGCCATCACCTGCCTGTCCTTCGTATTCGGCATTACCCTGATCATTCCCATTGGCGGGGCGGACATGCCGGTGGTGGTGTCGATGCTGAATTCCTATTCCGGCTGGGCGGCAGCCGGCATCGGCTTTACGCTCGAGAACACGGCCCTGATCATCACCGGGGCGCTCGTGGGCTCATCGGGCGCGATACTCTCGTACATCATGTGCAAGGGGATGAACCGCAGCTTCATTTCGGTGATCGCGGGTGGTTTCGGTGGTGAAGTGGCGGCGGCTGGCGCCAAGGAGATACGGCCGGTCAAGCAGGGCTCGGCAGAGGACGCCGCCTTTATCATGAAGAACTCCTCCAGCGTGATCATCGTGCCCGGATATGGAATGGCGGTGGCCCAGGCGCAGCATGCGGTGCGCGAGATGGCCGACAGACTCAAGGCCCAAGGCGTGAAGGTCTCCTATGCCATTCATCCCGTGGCGGGCCGCATGCCGGGCCATATGAATGTACTGCTGGCGGAAGCCAATGTGCCCTATGACGAGGTCTTCGAGCTGGAGGACATCAACTCGCAATTCGCCCAGGCCGATGTCGCCTACGTGATCGGCGCCAACGATGTCACCAATCCATCCGCGAAGACCGATCCCAAGTCGCCCATTTTCGGCATGCCGATCCTGGATGTGGAGAAGGCCAAGACCGTACTGTTCGTCAAACGCGGCATGGGCTCCGGTTATGCGGGGGTGGACAACGAACTCTTCTTTCGCAACAACACCATGATGCTCTTCGCCGACGCCAAAAAGATGACCGAGGAGATCATCAAAGCGCTCGGCTAGTTCGCGCGCGATATGCTACAAATGGCCGATGAGCAAGATCGATATCAAGACCCGTGACGGCATTTGCCCGAGCTACGTCTACCGACCGGCGGGCAGGGCCCCAAACCCTGCGGTGTTGGTGTTCATGGACGGTCTGGCAATACGTCCTGCGATGCTCGAGCTCGGCGCGCGACTGGCCACATTAGGCTACTACGTCCTGCTGCCGGATCTTTTCTATCGCTCCGGACCATATGAGCCAATGGATCCGCATACGGTGTTCAGCGATCCTGAGAAACGCAAGGTACTGCTGGAGAAGTTCTTTGCGCCGGCGACGCCCGCGAACATCATGTCGGATACGCGCGCATTCCTGGAGTATCTCGCGGCGCAACCCGAGGTGACGCCTGGCGGCATCGGGACTACGGGTTATTGCATGGGCGGGCTCATGTCGCTGACTGCGGCCGGGACCTACCCGGATCAGATTGTTGCGGCTGCCTCGTATCACGGCGGCCGGCTGGCCAGCGATGCGCCGGACAGTCCTCACTTGCTGGCCGCGAAAATGCGCGCGCGCATCTATGTTGCCGGTGCGATCGAGGACCCATCGTTCCCGGATGATATGAAGCAGCGGTTGGAGCGCGCGTTTACCGAGGCCGGCGTCGATCACAGGATCGAGACCTACCCGGCCAAGCACGGCTGGGTGTTCCGCGATACCCCCGTCTACGATGCGGCGGCCGCCGAGCGCCACTGGCGCAGCCTGGGCAAACTGCTGGCCGCGAAGCTGAAGAAAGTTGACTGATCAGTAATTATATTAAGAATAACAATCTCTTATATATTATAACTCATCTTAAATATAAGATGAGCGGTTGGCGCCATCGCTAAGGCGCGCCTTCTTGATGCCCTGCGACGCGAGGGTTTCCAATTGCTCGCGGCGTAGTATCGTTCCGGGAGCGAACATATGGTCTACGAGCTGTATTACTGGCCGTCAATTCAAGGCCGAGGCGAATTCGTGCGGCTGTCGCTGGAGGAGGCCGGTGCGGCCTATGTGGACGTGGCCCGCGACGCGAAATCCGGCACCGGCATCGCGCGCCTGATGCGGTTTGTGAAAGGGCAGCACGAATCACGGCCACCCTTTGCGCCGCCGTTTCTGAAGGCGGGACGGCTGGTGATCGCGCACACTGCCAATATCCTGATGTTCCTGGGGCCACGACATGGTCTTGCGCCGCAGCAGGAGGCGGGGCGCTTGTGGGCCAACCAGCTGCAACTCACCGTGACGGACTTCGTGGCAGAGGTGCATGACACGCATCACCCGATAGCCTCCGGCCTCTACTACCAGGATCAGAAGAAGGAAGCGCGTCGCCGTACATTGGACTTCCTGCAGAACCGGCTTCCCAAGTTCCTTGGCTACTTCGAGAGCGTTCTAGCGCGCAATCCGCGCGGCGAGCGCTACGCGATGGGCGCACGACTAAGCTATGTCGACCTGTCGCTGTTTCAGGTTATTGCCGGCATGAGTTATGCGTTTCCGAATTCCATGAGGAAGGTGAAGCGTCGGCACCGTCTACTATTTGCATTGCATGAGCGGGTCCAGGAGCGTCCGCGGATTGCTGCCTACCTTGCCTCTCCACGACGTATCGCATTCAATGAAGAGGGGATTTTCCGGCGCTACCCGGAACTGGACGTCGCCGGTTCATAGCCGCCGCGATGTTGCCGGACAACTTGTCGATCGCTCCTGCGTCTTCGTCGCATCCTACCGAGGGGTCGAAGCATTTCTTGCCGTGGCTGGTCGCGGTCGCGTTTTTCATGGAATCCCTGGACACCACGATTCTCAACACCGCGGTCCCCACCATCTCTGCGGCCCTGCACGTCGGTGCCCTGAGCATGAAGGCGGTGCTGGCGAGCTACACACTGAGCCTTGCGGTCTTCATTCCGATCAGTGGCTGGATGGCGGATCGATTTGGCACCCGCCGGGTATTCGCCTGCGCGATCGGCCTGTTCACCTTGGGCTCTTTTCTATGCGGACTATCGGGGAACATTCATTGGCTCATCGTATGTCGAATTCTGCAAGGTTGCGGGGGGGCGATGATGGTCCCCGCGGGACTGGCTACGGCAATTTTTGTTCCCGCGACCGGATCCAGTCCCGCCGAGATGACGCTCGGGATACACCGGGCGCTGATTGGACTGGGAGCATTGACGATCGCGTCCACGATCGTATTCAGAAGTCTGAAGGGCGGGGATGGCGATGACGTGAGCCAGCATAAAGCGCTGCATCTCGGCGGCTGAAGAGGCGATGGTGAGGCGCTCCTACCTGACGCTGTCCGCGGTCAATACCGCGAGTTCCGGGGTGCCCTTGACAGCGGGTGCGGTCCGGCGAATGCTTGGGCTCATACGCCACACGAGAAGCCAATAATGGTCACCGGCGCGAAACCAGTCACGCAGTACACCGCTCAGACAATGAGTGTTCGCATTGATAGGGCGCGCGGCCAGGCGCTCATTACGTTTGTCCCCCATGGTCACCCGCCGGTATGCCTGCATCTGCCGATGACGTCGCTGGATCGCTTTCTGGTGCAGGCCGCTGGTGAACTGGCCATCGCGCGTGAGGACGGCACCTCCTAGCCCACGGACTACTTGGCCGGAGTGACCGACGAGACGGACGAGTTGGATGATGTGACTGGGGGGTGTTTGCGAGAATCGGCCGTGCGAGCGTTACTTCGTGACTCCTTGCGTGCCTGCTTTTTGAGCGCGGCAACGGTGGGGCTCGAACTTATTGCAGCCGAATTCTTGTTGGAACTTGCCTGCAGGGCCCCCGGAGTATCTGCGGCTCCGGGGGTGCCGGGGGTTCGCGCGGTTGCCGCAGCGGACGGTGAGATGCCGTTTGGGGCTCCAGCGCTTCCGCCGCCGCCGGGGGTAGCGACCTGAGCCCTTGCGCTCATAAAAAGCAACGTCGCGAGCGGTAATGCCGTCATCGATAATGTTCGCCTATCCATGTGCTCTCCCGAAGTGTTTCGGATGCGCAATGTCGCCTTGTGCCGCTTATGCTGCATGAGAGACCCACTCCCAGGTTATCCGCCCGCGTCTCAAGCAGGAGTAGGACGCCCCTTATGTGAGGGGCTGGGCAAGCGAATAACGCGATACCAGCGGGCACCGCACCACAGATACAATTAGGACATGTGCTATTCGGCTCGGATCGAATCGAAGTGGAAGCGCTATGTCCGGGACATGGAAGCGCGCATCGACTATGCGGAATTTTTCGAAGTGGCGCGACTGCGCCTGCTGGATCCGACTCAGTACCGTTTGCCACGGGGCTTCGATCTGGAATTTGCCAACCCGCAGACCGACGCCGAGCGTGCGCTCAAGGACCTCATCGACCAGTACCGAAGAGGGCAGGTCACAAAGCTTGAGACGGAGATCTTCGCTCAGCGCAAGCGCCAGGCCGAGGCAGAACGCAAACTGGCTGCCAAGCACACCAAGGCGGCCGCCGAGAGCATGCGCATCGCGACCTCCAAGATTCAGCAGGCGATGGGCAAGCTGTCACTGCTGACCGACGAGCAGCCGCATTCCGACGACTACCGGATCTTCCCCCGCAACTACGCGCCGATCCTGCTCATGCGCGGTGATAAAAAGGTCTTGGCGCCGGCGCGATATCTGTTGCGGCAGAGCGGCAAGCCCGCGTTCATGGATGACAAGCTGTCCGGAAACTACAACGCCCGACGCGACAACTTGACGAAGTTCTGGCGCACGCAGTTCGGCGCCACGCATGCCATCATGGCGATCCAATCATTTTACGAAAACGTCACGGCGGCGGACGGGCAAAACCAGGTGCTTCACTTCAACCCCCGGGAACCGGGCGTGATGTTGATCGCGTGCCTGTACGCGGAATGGTCGGATCCCAAGACCGGAGAGAGACTGCTATCGTTCGCGGCCGTCACGGACGAACCGCCGCAGGAGGTCCGTGCCGCCGGCCACGACCGTATGGTCATCCGGTTGACGCCGCAGAACGTCGATCGCTGGCTCACTCCGCAAGGTAGGTCCGATCAGCAGCTACAGGAGATCCTGAGCGAACGCCAGCCGGCGTATTACGAACACCGGGTGGCGGCGTGAGGGACGGATTCCTGCTCGATCGTGTGGAAACCGATTTGCGCCTCAGTGGCGAATGTATACATGACAAACCCACTAGCTCCGCGTAGCCTCGGCCCGCGTGACAGGCCGAAAAACGAAAAGCCCGCTACTTCGCGGGCTTCTTCGGAGGCTTTTTTGCCTTCTTCGGATCTGGCGGTGTCGCCAGCATCCGGCGTAACACATCATCGGGCGACGGCTGAGGCTTCTGTTTCTCTTGCTTCATGCGAGGGAGTCTATGCCGCGAGCAGCCCTGAAGTCACAGAGGAAATGATCGCGGCCGGCGCTGCGGTCATTTGTGATTCACAGTGGAGCACATCCGGCCTGATTGAATGGCTGGATAGCCTTACCTGGAGCGGCGGTTCTCGCCTCGACGCTATCGTTACGCAGATGTATCGGGCGATGCGGGCAGCTGAGGGGGATGCAGGTTAGTTTTTATTTC
>DATDIL010000099.1:0-11511 GCA_036521075.1 Steroidobacteraceae bacterium
TTAATCGCAGCGGCTTTGGAGGTTCTTGAAGAAGAAGGCGAAGCGACCTTCTCGACGCGCGCCGTGCTGGACATCGCCAAGGTATCGGCACCAACGCTGTATCATCATTTCGGCAATGCCGACGGCATCTTGAGTGCAGCGCTTGCGGAAGCATTCGCTCAGTTCCTGCAAAGCAAGCGACAGGCGGCGAAGAAATCGGCTGATCCGGTAACGGCACTCGCCCTAGGCTGGGACGATTATGTGCAGTTCGCGGCAGCACGGCCTCGCCTTTATGCTGCGATGTTGAGTCGAGTGCTTCAAGGCGGTCAGATCCCGGCGGCCGAGCAAGCTTTTCTTCTGTTGCTCGATCAGCTGCGGGCGGTCGCCGTCCAAGGCCGCCTTGTGATCAAAGTGGAGGCGGCGGCTGACCGAATGTGGGCGTCCGCGAACGCCGCCTCGCTGCTGTACGTCACGGCGCGATTGCGCAAGGTGTCACCGCCCAGCAGGGCGGTTCTCAACGACCTGCGCGAAAGCGCGCTTAGATCCATCCTATCTCCTATTAAGAAAGGTCAAGCACGATGAAATTGCTGGTCACGGGTGGTGCCGGATTCCTCGGTGGTCACCTCATCCCGACGCTTGTAGCAAAGGGCCACGAGGTATTTGCACTCACGCGCTCGAGCAAGGAGTCGCCGAAGCTGAGCGCGCTGGGCGCCACCCCGCTCGTGGGCGATTTGGAGGCTAGCGACTCGATGCGTATGCCTGCCATCGACGCTGTCGTTCACGGCGCGGCCTATTTCCGCTTCGCCGGTCCGCGCAAGCCCTACTTCAAGACCAACGTCGATGGCACGAAAGCGCTATTGCGAGCGGCGCAGCGAGCTGGTGCGAAGACGTTCGTTCACATCAGTGCGGCCGGTGTAATCATGGACGATCGCGGTTCCCGCATCTGCAATGCCGATGAGAGTGCCCGTACCTATCCGCAAAGCTTCTCGGGCTACGTAGCCAGCAAGGCGCAGGCTGAGGAAGCGGTCCTCGCCGCCAACAAGCCTGGCTTCCGAACGGTCGCGCTTCGTCCACCGGCGCTGTGGGGGCCGGGCGATAACTTTAGCAAGCAGCTTCCACGGGCCATCGCGTCCGGCCAGTTCGCATTCATCGATCGGGGCGACTACCCGTTCGCCACCGCCCACGTCGTCAACGTCGTCGAGGCTGTTCAACGCGCCCTTGAAAACGGGCAAGGCGGGCGCGCGTACTTCATCCGCGATCAGGCTGTTAAGACATTCCGCGAGTTTATCGGCCTGATTGCCAACACGCAGGGCGTGTCCATCGACGGTCTACGGTCGATGCCGTACTGGCTGGCCTTCACCATTGGCCGGTTCATGGAAACCTTCGCAGCGTTGACATTCAAGAAGGGCGACCCGCCCCTGTCGCGCTCGTTGGTGCGAATGATCGGCCGCGAGTTCACAATCGATGATAGCGCGGCGCGGCACGATCTTGGCTATGTCGGCGAGATGTCCAGGGAAGCCGGTCGGCAGATGTACCTCGACACCATCGAGGCGGCGAAGAAGAAGGAGTCGGCAACCTCGTCATCCTCGGTGCGCCTGACCGCGCCCGCGAGTTTCGATCGAAATTCGGCCCATGCTTGAGCAGGTGCTACGGCTTGAATGATTTTGATCAAGTGCTCATCGACATGAGCGTAGTCTTCCTCCTCGTGCCAGTCGCTGCTGGCGAGGGTATACAACTCGCCAGCAGCGATTTAGGAGGTCGCTCTCAGTGCGCCGCTCGGCATGTTCCACAATGTCTCCGTGGTGGCCGCCGCGGAGTGTATCGGAGGGAGTTTTTGGCGCTCGAAGGCCGCCTCGTGACCGGCATAGCCGCACTTTAATGAGGGCAGTTGGCCGGTCAGCGACCCTCAGCCCCACCGATCGATCGAAGGTCGCTTCGCGACGCAAACCGGCCTCCCGTCACCGTCCGCTTTCTGGAAAGTGATCATCCTTGTCTAATGGCGTGGGATCTTCGGTGACAACAGAGAAGCGGCCCGGATGAGGGATTACTGGGAAGCGAACAGAAAGGCGCGAGGGTGGCGTAAGGTCGCCACCGGCACTCGGTTTTATGACGGGACCGTTCCCAAGCCGATAGCTATTTGCGCAAAACCGGCGTGCGAGTCGTCTACGCGCTGCGACGAGGACGATCAGCTGGACGAGAGCAGGCCTGTCCCGGAGACGAGAGACGGTTTTCTATCCTGACTATCGATGAAGCCAAGGCCAGCGCGGATGCCAAGCCGTGGGGGTCGGTCAGATGGGACTAGCCTCCGCAACTGCAAGCTGAGACATCACCCGGCCCCTGCGCGCAAGCCCTACCCCATAGGAATACTCGCGAGTGGCGCGGCCTTACCGATGATTCTGTTGCTCGCCGTGACTCGTCGTGGGCCTCACGTTGCGGTCGGCCGAAAGCGGCCGGCTGATGGCTGGCGTGGCAGGTCTTCCATGATTCTGGGCCGCAAGCTGTCCGCGAGCCGTGGAGTAGCTCCGCGCGTGCTGCACCTGCGTGCTCATGCGCGGAGCAGTTGGTTCGCGCGACGCGGCCACTTCTGATGGCCGCGGCCGAACCTGAACGCCGTGCGATCCGCCATTAAAGCTGGTGCGGGAAACGCCTCTGGCCCGATTGCTGGCGTTATAGCTGTAAACGTTGTGTACGACGCGCGTGTTCAGGTGGTTGTAGACGCGGTTGTAGAAGAAGTGCCCGGAATTCCAATAGCCGCCCTCGTAGCCGAAGCCGACGTAGCCAAAGCCGTAGTTGATACCGCCGTAGAAGCCGATGTGCAGGCCCCAGTAGCCGGGATAGAAGGAATAGCGGCCGCCGTAGAACCCCCAATAGCCAGGCGTCCAGAGCGCGCCCATATAGGGGGGCTCGACCCACGCGCCGGGCACCCAGTAATAGCCAGCCGGGCCCCAGGCCCAATAGCCGGGAGTCCAGATGTAGCCGTCGGCTGGCGCCGGTGGCTGATCGTAGGAGGGCAGCGGCGGCGGCGGCTCGGTTGCCGTTTCTGTGGGCTGCCCAGCGGAAGTTGATTCATCGGGAGGCTGGCCCGGAGCGGCCGACTGGCCGGGCGGTGGCGGAGCTTGAGTTGTGTAGGACGGTCCGCTGGGTGCCAGGTTAACTGCGGCGGGGTCCTGGCCCTGTTCCGGCGGGGCCTGGTCCTGCGCGCCCGCAACTGCCACCCAGAGAGCAGTTGCAAGGGCAAACAAGACCCACGGCGCACTCCGAAGAAGACGGTTCATAGCACTCTACAAGGCTCTTGACCTCGCCCGGGGCCGCCACTTTAGCGCGGCCGGGCGGAAATGGCCATCGAGCTCGCACCGCACAACATTCAAGTTAAAGCGACGCCATCAACCCTGGCCCGCCATCTCTACCTCAGCGAAAGCAGGCCGCAGCTCGCTCGCACCGCGGGCGTCCCGTGTGGCCATCGAGACCGCGTTTGACCCGGTCCCGCCGCTGGTTAATGACTGCTATCTGGAAGTCCGGCGCCACCGCTCATTTGGTGGCAATCACCATCGACTCCGCGGGGGTCAATGGCACCAGCGTAGTATTCCGAAATCCTGCAGCCTTCATCCAGCCCCGACAGTCGGACGGCGTATAGTCGAATCCCCCCGGCGTTTCGATCAACATGTTGAGGCTCATCAACAGTCCCGGAACAATGTGGGAGCGCGCGTCGTCGATCATGGCGTCATACACGATCAGTGCGCCGCGCTTGGGCAGTGCGGCATACGCCTTCTGCAACAGCAAATGCTTTTCCCCCAAATTCCAGTCGTGCAGGATGTGCCCCAAGACGATTACGTCGGCTGGCGGCAGTGGGTCGCGGAAGAAGTTTCCGCCGGCAAAAGCCAGCCGGTCGCCCAGGCGGAACGAGCGTGCGTAGTCATCGAAGATCGGCTGCACTGACGGCAGGTCGAACCCCGTGCCCCGAACATGCTTATGGGCCAGAGCTACCTGCACCGGCAGACAACCCTGCGCGCACCCCACATCCACTAGGGTCGCGTAGGACTTCCAAGGAAACTTGCGCGCAATCGCCCGCGCCGAACCCATGCTGAGCCCGGTCATCGCAGCAAGAAAGCCACGCAGGCGCTCAGGGTCGCTGTATAGCGCACCGAAGAAATCGCCGCCGGTCTTCGCTTCGTTTTGCGGCGCGCCGGTGCGCAGCGCCTCGGTCAGCGAGCCCCAGAACGCATACAGCCGCGTCGCGTTCATTTCCAGCACGCCGCCGATATAGGCCGGCTTGGCACGATCGAGGAAGGCGTTGGAATCCGGGGCATTGCGATACTTCCCAGCTTGGCGTAGCAGGGGTCCCAGGGCCACCAGGGCGTCGAAGAAATCTCGCGCGGCGCGTGGATGAAGCCCCAACCGCTCTCGAAGTTGCGCCTCGTCAAGGGCCCCTTTTGAAAGGATGGAAAAGACCCCGAGTTCCACGGCACTGAGAAGAGTACGCGACCCCCAATATCCTGTACCCAGCTGCAGCAGACGTTCGGGGGAAAGCGAGGACTGCTCTTTCCGAGCCCTGGACCGCCTAACTACGGGCCTTCTCGACGTCGAGGTTCGCCTGATTATCCGGTTGGCCATGATGTACTCTTTGTTGTCATTCGACGCTTTGGTTGCCGAATGCCAGCTGGCCATTCAAAAGGCAACCGATGGAGTGCGCCGGGACGCTTGCCCGGGATCTTTACGGCAGCATAGAATAGATTGGCAACGCAAGGTCACTGCTCATGCCATCCAGGCTTGACCGCCGCCGCTTCCTGCAACGTTCAGCCGTCCTTGGTGGATCATTGCTCATAGGCGGCATTCCGCCAAACCGGGCGGCCAATACGGTGCCCGTCCGGATCGACGCGCCGGTGATTGATGAACTCACAGTCCGAGAGATCACCGACAACACGCACGATATCTTCCTACGAGGAGCGGAGTTGCCTGGGCTGGTAGTCCGGCGCACCGGATTTCCCGAGGCGCCAGAAGGCAAGACGCTGGAGAGCGAGTGGGGTTTAGCGTTGTACCTTGAGTCGCGTAAGGATAAGGAGTCGCGCCGCTATCTGCTCGACTTTGGTTTCACGCCAGACGTCTACGCGAACAACCTCGAGCTTCTGAAGATCGATGTCGCCCAGGTAGACGCACTTATCATCAGCCATGGGCATTTTGATCATGTCGGTGGCCTTCTAGGATTCCTCGAGGGCTACCGAGCGCGAATGCGTGAAGCCTTGCCCCTGTATACGGGCGGGGAGGATGATTTTTGTCGTCGCTTCAATCGTAACTCGGATGGCAGCTTCGCTAACTTCGGCACGCCGTTGGACCGACGCAAACTGAAGACGCTCGACATCAAGACTGTGCTCTCAGAAGTGCCGATCATCATGGAGGGCCACGCCTTTACCACCGGCGCGGTCCCCCGAACCAGCATCGAGCAGGTATTACCAAATACTTGGGTGCAATACGGTGTCCGAGACGGGCTCGGCTGTGACGCCAACGCCTACATGAACCACCATTTTACTGTCGAGGAACTCGCGGGAAAGCTGATGCCTGATCAGCACTGGCATGAGCACGCCACCTGTTTCAGGTTGGGGGATCGAGGGCTCGTCGTGATCAGCTCATGTGGCCACGCCGGCATCATTAACACCCTCAGGCGTGCACAGGAAGTGACTGGCATAGACAAGATCTACGCGCTGGTCGGCGGGTTTCATCTGGCACCGGCGCCGGATGACTATCTAGCAAAGGTGATGACGGAGCTCAAAAAGTTTGAGCTCGAACATGTCATGCCGATGCATTGTAGTGGGCAGAACTTCATTGATCTGGCTAAGCGGGAAATTCCGGAGAAGCTGGTACTCTGCGGTACGGGGACCAGCTTTACATTCACCGCATAGCATTCCTGCACGGGCGCACTTTGGTACTAGCCCTTATCCGCCGGGCTCTACGGCGCGGAGCTTTCCCGCAAGAGCCGGAAATGGCAAGTCCCGACTCGGATCCGGCACACCCATTTTCTTAGCCTACCGGAAGTCGGCAGCGGCCGCTTTCGGGCGAGGAATTCTTATAGCGCGTGTGACCGTTAATGGCCGATCGTTCGCGGCTGGCAACCAGTCGGGCGTTTCGTCGCCCCGAGCTTCCGGTGTTGACCCCGTTGCGGTCGTTCACGGATGGCAGCTTAGTGCCCGGACGACACGACGGATTCTTGCAGCCATTCGATCGATTTAGAGAGTGCCGGGAGAAAGGGCAGATCGTGGCCTGATTCGGGGAGTACCAAATACTTGAATGGCTTGCCGGTGGCGCTTAGCGCCTCCAGGCGCTCGATCGACAACCCGACGGGTACGTAGACGTCGCGACTTGCGAAGACCCAAAGGCCCGGGATGGATAGTCTATGGAGCGAATCTGTGGGATCAGTAGCGATGAACGAATAGCGATCCGGATCATTTCGAACGTGCTCTCGAGCCTCCGCCTCAGTGTGATGCTCCCAGAAATCCGCTTTGCCATCAGTTAGAAACTGGAATCTCAATTGTTCGAGGGTGGTCACCAGTGGCCCACTCCAGAGGATCATGAACCTGACCCCCGGCGAGCGTGCCGCGGCCAGGGGAATTATCCAGCCCGCTTGGCTGATGCCCATCAGCCCGACTGGTGTTCGTGGCGAGGCGATGCGGCGCACCAGCTCATTGAATGCAGCGGAAGCGTCCCCCGCCAGCAGGTTAAGATTCTCAGGATCAGCGTTATTCGTCCCCACTTCTGGGCCCGCATATACACCTCCCGATTTGCCCACCCCGCGCTTGTCATACGTCAAGGTTGCGACGCCACTTCGAGCCAGCGCTTGGGCGAGCGACATATTTCGCTCTTGCTTTCCTGATCCGTGCACGAAAACTACTGCAGCGATCATGTTCGACGGCACCAACAAGGTGCCGGACAGAGTTACGCCTGCGCTACGAAACTCCAGGTCCTGAGACACCGGTGCGACGCTCATGGATTGGCCGCCGGACTGCTGTGCGTTACATACCAGCGGTGCAACGGCGATAAGGACCGACAAGAGTAGACGCGCAAGCTTCATATGCCTGGAAATCCCTAATGACAACGACATGAAGGGGACCAAGAGCCTTGCGGAGCAAAGTCCGCTTCGGGGTAGCACATCCCCATCCTCGAATGTCTCAAAGTGGCCGATAGTTGCCGGCTCGCGACCAGTCGGGCGATTCGTCGCCCCGAGCTTCCGGTGTTGACCCGTAGCTGCCTGTCATGAACGATCGCTGCTGGGCAGTCAACTCAGGGCGCACTGGTTGCCGCAGAAGCGGGCAGATTCATCAGTGCTGCTAGCTTGGGCCAGCGTGCGCTCAGGCGGAACGGCTCGCCGATCGCACTTTGCAGTAGCGCCGGGGCATAGGGATCTCTTTCCTCAATCGCCTTTTCGAACCAGTCTGCGGCGAGATCAATTTGACCGCAGCAGGTGTGGAAGACTGCCACACCCCTCGCCGTCCCATAGGTTTCGCCCGACCCCAGCGTTGTAAGCACGTCTTTCCCCCGGTCTGGCTGGCCCACGCGAATCAGTAGGCCCGCGTACATGCCAATAACTGCTGGGTACCAGGGCGCCATGGAAAACGCCTTTTCGGCGCAAGGAATTGCTTCGGCAAACATTTGGCGCGCGGTGTAGATGCCCGCCAGGTGGTAGTGGGTCAGGAAGAAATGGGGATCCAGGTCCCTAGTCTGCTGGAGCAGCTCCTCTGCCTCCGCCCAGTGTCCCGCCGCAGCCAGGCATACCGCCAGGATGCCGCGATACGTGAGGTGGAGCGGATCTCCCTGAACCGCTAGCCGGAGCTGCTCCACCGCGTCCTCTCGGCGACCCGATGCTAATAGGAAAGCCCACCCGCATTCCATATGAGACTGTGGCGATCCCTGGCCGCCGGGCGTGGCCAAGGTGAGTTGGTGTCTGGCCTCTTCCCAGTCGTAGTCATGGACTGCCGCAAGCATGCACAAAGGCGCGTGCGCGTCTGCGAGAGATGCGTCCAGCTCCAGTGCTCTTTGGGCCAGCGAGCGGATGACAGGCGCTACCTCGCGCAGAGGCGACAAACCCATGGTTGCTCGACCGAATAGATAGTCGGCATAGAGGGCATGGGCCAATGCGAACTGCGGGTCGAGCACAATCGCCTGTTCGAAGAACGGCTTGGCCTGGTCCATCGACTCCGCCGTGACCTTCCAATGAAAATGCCGGGCTTTCAGCAGGGCTTCGTAGGCGGGGAGCTTAGGCGTATAACGCGGCTTGGCGGCGGCCTGCGACGAAAGTCTGACCTGGAGTGCCTTGGAGATGGCGGCGGATATCTCGTCCTGCACCGCAAATACATCCGCCAGCTCGCGGTCGAAACGCTCCGACCACAGGTGGGTCCCATCCGTCGCGCTAATCAACTGCGCGGTCACACGAATCCGATTGCCCGAGCGCCGCACGCTGCCTTCGAGAATGTTGGCCACGCCCAGCGTCTCGGCGATCCTGCGGATGTCGGTGTTCTGTCCCTTGAAGGCGAACGCGGACGTGCGCGCGATCACCTTCAGCCTCGGTATCTGCGCCAGGGCGTTGATGATCTCCTCAGCCAGACCGTCGCTGAAATACTCCTGCTCCTTGTCGCCACTCAAATTGGCGAACGGCAGTACCGCGATGGAGGGTAGACGCTTCGCCGAGTCGATGGCGCTGGCAGTTTCTTTAATTCGGGTGCTTGGCTGACGATTTTCGGCGAGCGAAGCGGGATTGGGCCCAACCGCCTCGACGAGTTGACGCAGCCCGGAAATGTACGTCTGCCAGACCACGTCGTTCGGATTGCCGCTCCAGTGAGAAAGATCCGTCGTATGCATCAGCTCGAACATGATCGGCCGATCGCAGAGTTCGATCATTACCGGCATCAGTGTTTTGTTGCGCTCGGCCAGCGTCGCCTCCGCCCGTACCCAGCGCGACTGCACCGAGATCGCAGACCACAAAACCACAACCGCCTTTGCGCTCCTGAGCGCCGCTTCAATTGTTGCGTCGAATGCGTCCCCCGAACGCAGGCTGGCGTCCCACCACACACTGAAACCCTCACGCTCGAAGCTCTCGGCAAACCGCCTGGCGGTTGCCTCATCACCGTGGCCATAGGAGAGGAAAATGTCAGGCAAGTGAAACCCCGTCTTGTTGTCAACCGGCCAGCGTCCCCGATGCGTCCTGATTCGTTGGACTGACTGTAAGTCGATTCTATGCCGCCTTGGGCTAAATCGGTCGATCCGCCCCGTTTGGGCCAGGGGCGTCGGGTCGAACGGCGGCTTTGCGGCAGTCATTCCGGACCGCTGGAGATCTGCTTTTGGCCGATAGTTGCCGGCTGGCAACCAGTCGGGCGTTTCGTCGCCCCGAGCTTCCGGTGTTGACTCGAAGGCGACGGCTTGAGTGACCGCTCCTGGGTTCTCCAATGGGAGCCTCCGCGCTCACTCAGTCGCCTTTGAGTGATCAGCCGCGCGCGACAGCACTCATGTACGACTGGCAAAGCAGCACGAGGTGCTCGCGCAGCTTCTGAACCATGACGGGTGTGGCTCCCGCCTCGAGTATCGACCGAGTTGCGCCAGCCATCGCTGAAAACATCATCTGAATAGCAAATCTTCCCGGCTGCGATGCTGCGTCCGGCGCTGTTTTGAGCATCGCTTCCAGCGCTTTCCTCGACCGCTCTCCGCTACGCTTCACCAACGCAGGGCCACCCACGTCCGCTGAGATTTGATAGAGAGCCGTCGAGATATCGGTGCGCTCCATCTTGGCATCCACTAATTTCTGCACCACGTGTCGCACCATTTCAGCGAGCGGCTTGCCACGCCCATGTTCACAAGCGACCTCCACGGCGGACGACACCTTGTCAAGATGGTTCTCGAGTATGGCAAACAGCAGCGATTGCTTATTTGGGTAGTACTGATACAGCGTTCCAACGGAAACGCCGGCCCGCTGCGCGACCCTGGTGGTCGTCAAACGCTCCGCCCCATGGCTCAACAGAACCTGAATGGTCGCCTCGAAAATTGCGTCAACCGTTGCTGCGGCTCTCGCCTGGACCGGTATTTTTCTTGGTTCCAGGGCGATCTGAGCTTGATGAACCATATGCGAATTCCATACCTGAAGGTTTACTCATATCATGATCTTACTGGAAACGCACGCAACGGGAGACGGATATGCGGGACTCAGCGAAGAAGCTTGCGCTAATTACCGGGGCGAACAAAGGGATCGGCTTTGAGATTGCCCGTCAGATAGGGCATGCGGGCATCACTGTTCTGCTGGGGGCCCGCAATAGAGCCCGCGGCGAAGAATCCGCCGCCAAGCTTAGATCAGAGGGTCTGGATGCCCGCTTCGTCGCCCTCGACGTGACAGACCCCACGTCCATCGCCGCGGCATCCGCCACCATCACCAACGACTACGGCCGCCTGGACATCCTTGTCAACAATGCCGGTATCAACGACCCCGCCGACGGCCCTGCTCCTACCGCGCCCATCGACGCCGTCGAGCGCGTGTTGCGCACCAACTTCCTCGGCGCCCTCGCGGTCACTCAAGCCATGCTTCCGCTGCTGCGCAAGGCTTCCGGCGCTCGGATCGTTAACGTCTCCAGCGGCCTCGGCTCCCTCACTCAGAACGCCGACCCTGCTTACCCGTCGGCCGCCGTGAAGTTCATCGGCTACAGCGCTTCAAAAGCCGCCCTCAACATGCTCACCGTGCAATTCGCCTACCTGCTCCGCGACACGACCATCAAGGTTAACTCTGCTGATCCCGGTTACACCGCCACCGACCTCAACGGCTACCGAGGCACCCAGACCATTCCCGAAGGTGCAGCCGAAGCCATCCGCCTTGCGCTTCTTCCCGGAGACGGCCCGACCGGCACGTACTCAAACCGCAAAGGCGTAGTCCCCTGGTAGAGGCGTGAGTTAAACGCTCCTCGCTAGGTTGCACCCAACGGTTCGGGAAACGCCGCCTCTAAGGTCTGAAGGTCTTGCGGCGTGAGGGCTATCGAAAGCGCCGCAGCGTTTTCCTTGACGTGCTCGGGAGAGCCGGATTCGGGAATTGCGATGACGCTGCCGCTGCGCATCACCCAGGCCAGCGCTACCGCGGCGGCCGAGCAACCATGGGCAGTGCCGATCTGCGCCAGCGTGCGGTCGCCCACTACGAGGTGGTTGTCGCCGCCGAGGGGGGAGTACGCCATCACCGGCACGTTGCGCTGCTTGCACCAGGGCAAGACATCGCGCTCAATGTCACGTCTGTTGAGACTGTATGGGACCTGATTGGTGGCACATTCACGGCCGTGTGGGACGCGGAAAAGGTCTTCCATCTGGCCAACGTTGAAATTGGATACGCCCCAAGCACGAATCTTCCGCGCCGCGCGTAATTCTTCAAATGCCGCCACGACCCCGGAGAATTGCGCACTGGGAACCGGCGAATGCAGCAGATAGAGATCCAGATACTCGCTGCCGAGACGAGCGAGGCTCGCCGCGCAAGCACGCGCGATGCCATCGCCGGACACCTCATCGCTCTCGACCTTGGAGACC
>DATDIL010000100.1:0-38920 GCA_036521075.1 Steroidobacteraceae bacterium
GGGCGCTTCGACCTCGGGCTTCTCGTCTTCGCCCCCCAGCATCCCGCCGATCAGGCCTTCGGCCATGGCAACCGCTCCGTGTTGTTCTTGGCGGCATGGTCGTAGATGCGATGTGCATTAGCAACAGATGTTGGGGGCCGATGTACCTCGCTCAGTACCGATTCGAGCAATGGGAGCACTTTCGGCAGACGCCGGGCGTGAATGATGGCACCCCATAAAGGCTCGCACTTTTTCCAGCCGATCGCGTAGGCGAGGTGCTTGGCGCGGTGCTTCCAGCTGTCGTGCGCGCAGGCGCCGCGAAGAATGTTGCGGTATTCGTAGAAACGCTGATAGGCGCGCCAGTACCCGCGCTCCAGCTGCGCTCCGGTCAATCGTTTGGGCATATAGACGGCCTGGCGAGTGTCGTAGCGGGCCCAATCCTGGTGCAGGATGCGTTGCTGGGCCGACAGCTTCGCGTGTAGTGCGGTGCCGGGGTAGGGGGTGAGAATATGGAAGGTTGCCGTCGTCAGCCCCTGCTCGACCGCCCAGTCGACCGTGCGGTCGAAAACTCCGGAGTCATCCTCGTCGAGTCCGAACACGAAGCTGCCGTTGATCATGACGCCCAGGTCATGCAGGCGCCGGATGGCCGCTCCGTAGTCGCGGTGCAGATTCTGGCGCTTGTTGGCTGCCACCAGGTTGGCCTCGGAAAGGCTCTCGAAGCCGACGAACAGGCTGCGCAGCCCGGCCCGCGCCGCAATCTCGATCAGCTCGCCACGCAGGATCGAATCGACCGTGGCCGCACCCTGCCAGATGCGACCCATGCCGCGCATGCCCTCGAACAGCTCGCGCGCGAATCGCTGGTGCCCCAAGACATGGTCATCGAGGAAATACAGGTGGCGGCCCGGCAGTCGCTCGATTTCCGCCAGCGCGTCATCGACGGTCTGCGTGTAGAAGCCGCGGCCGCCCGCGAAGAACGCATCCTTGTAGCAGAAGTCGCAGTGATGTGGGCAGCCGCGCGTGACGACGATGGAGTTCGGAACGAGGTAGCGGGAGCGCTTGATGAGATCACGTCGAATGGGCGGGATGCCGACCAGCGTGCGTTGTGCCGAGACGTAGCGCCGCCGTGGCACGCCGTCGCGGAAGTCGGCGAGGAAGGCGGGGCAGGTGTCCTCGGCGGGCCCCAGAAAGATCGAATCGGCGTGCCGCGCAGCCTCTTCCGGCAGGGATGTGACGTGCAGCCCCCCGAGTGCCACGTAGGTACCGCGCGCTCGGTAACGATCGGCCAGTGCGTAGGCGCGGTAGGCGTTGGTGATGTACACCTGGATGAGCACCAGGTCAGGGGCGTCGTTCTCTGGAAGAGCTTCGACATGTTCGTCAAAGAGCCGTAGCTCGTCATCCTTGCCAAAGTATGCCGCGAGCGTCGCCAGCCCCAGCGGTGGAAACAGCGAGTACTTGATCGGCCGCCAGAACGGACTGGTCGCCTCGGTAAGGGCCGGCAGGATCAGCGTTGCTCGCAACCGGCGCACGGGCATTTCGGCAAACTCGTTGTCCACTTCAAAACTGAGTTGGCACTATATAGCAGAGTACTTTGCATCGCAAAGTAAATGCCTCCCGATCGCGCGCCCCAGCGTATTCCCCTCGTAATTGACTGGGAATACTAATTTCGATAAAATGGAATCATGAAGACCACGGTTAATATTCCGGATGACGACCTTGCAGATGCTATTCGATTCACCAAGGCAAGGACGAAGCGCGATGCAATCGTCACCGCCATCCAGGAATTCAACCGCCGCAAGCGCATGGCCGAACTCACCAGGCACGCGGGAACGTGCAAGGATCTGGTGAGCATTGAGGAACTCCTGCAGCAGCGCCGCAAAGGCTGATTTGCGGTGATTCTGGTCGACTCCTCCTCCTGGATTCACATGCTGCGCCCGAATGGCGACGCGGTGGTCAGAGACCGGGTGACGCGCGCACTCGATGCCGGTGAGGCCTGTTGGTGCCCCATCATCCGGTTGGAGTTATGGAATGGCGCAGGGGGCGATCGCGATAAGAAGGTACTGAGAGATTTCGAACGCCTGCTGCCGGAACTCGCAATCGACGATGCAGTTTGGAGTGCCGCCTTTGATCTCGCGCGCCGCGCGCGTTCCGCGGGTATCTCGGTCCCGGCTACGGACATTCTGATCGCCGCGTGCGCGCGCCACCACCAAGTCGAGCTTGAACATGCCGACGTGGACTTTTCGCACCTCGAAAAGCTCTAGTCTGTCGAGGCAGAAATAGGCAATAGGAACTGCGAATGGATCTGGGATTGAAAGGACGGGCCGCACTCATTACCGGCGCCAGTAAAGGCATCGGCCGGGCGATTGCGCTCGGCCTCGCTGAAGAGGGCGTGCGAGTCGTGTTGCTCGCACGCACAGCTACGACGCTGCAAGCTGCGGCCGATGAGATACGCGCCGCCACGGGCACTACCGTGCTCGCACTACCGACGGATATCCGGGACGCCGCAGCCGTGGTGAGCGCGGTCGAACGTGCGCGCGCGGAGCTCGGCCCGCTGCACATTCTGGTAAATAATGCTGGCGGCCCGATCAAACGGCCCGAGCGCCAGATCCAATGGCCGGATTCGGACTGGCGCGACGACGTCGACACCAAGACGCTCGGCATGCTTCGCGTGACGCAATCGATGATTCCCCACATGCCCACGGACGGCACAGGGCGCATCATCAACATCAGCGGCATCGCTGGTTCAAGCGTGCTCACTTCCGCGCTCACGCACGGTCTGAACAATGCGGCGATGAATCAGGTCACTTCATACCTGGCCGCGGACCTCGCGACCATGCGCATCACCGTGAACTCGGTGATTCCCGGGCTCATCGCCACCGAATGGCGCGAGAACTGGGCGCAGGGTGCTGGGCGCCAACGCGGGTTGTCGAAGCAGGAGTTCCTCGATGAGACCTGTCGTGATTGGGGCATCGTCGCGGGCCGCTGGGGGACCACGCGCGAGGTAGCCGACCTTGTGGTGTTCATCGCGTCCGATCGCGCGGCCTATATCAACGGTGCGAAGCTAACGGTCGACGGCGGCTACGCCATCAATGTTCGCGGCTGAGGGATGGCACTCCGCCGGACTCTTATTCGACGGCACATTTCCAAACAAGGCATATTTATGAAATACTGTCGGCATAAGAAGAAGTCCGAATGGACCCCATCAATACTGTGTTTAGGCAATGGATGCTTGGGACCGGCGCTGCAATTGCAATGGCGCTGCCGGGTGCGGGACAGGCATCCGAGGGAAGAATCAGCTTTATCGGAGCTGTTGTGACGCCAACGTGCTCACTTATCGTCGGCGGTGTCGGTACCCGTGTCATAGCGAATGGCATCGGCAATGAGGGCCGTGCGATACGGGCCTTGCCGGCTGCAGCGGGAACATTCTTCAGGAGCGGCGCCCCTGACTGCGACGCAGCGGTCGATACCACCAAAACGGGAAGGGTACCCCTGGTTTCGATCTCCTTTGAATCCGTCAATTCCGTCGAGCGGGAGTTCGCCGGAATCATCAGCATTGTGTATTTTTGAATCCAGGTGATATCCGGCAGAACATTTCAGGCGTGACGACCAGTTCGGGTCGAACAGCGTGCGAATCGGACCGCTACTCGGCTCATCAATCATTATCGCGCGCCCGTAAGGCACGCGGATTAAGCGGATATCCGAGTGGGCCGATTGCGACCCCGGGATTGGGTCGCACAGTCCTGATTCCGCTGATTCGCCGCTCATCCGCCCCTTTGTCCCGTTCATCCCAAGCTCATTGCGGCCGCTGTGGAAAGCCCCGAGTCTGCCCTCACGGCTGGAGCGTGGGCTCGAACCTGATTGAGGGTCTACAATGACTTCTACAATGCCGCTCGGTAACGAACCACCAACGGCGGGGAAGCCTACGATTGAGGGCGACGTTCATGGGGCATGATCGACGCGAACTGCTCAAGTCCGCCGGATCGCTGCTGCTGCTGCCCGTGCTGCCGCGTGGTCTGCCGGCAAATGCGGCGGTGAGTACAAACCTTCACCGCGTACGGCCGTCGGACACGGCATGGCCGTCACAGGCGGCGTGGAGGCAACTTAAGGCTGAAGTCGGCGGAAACCTGCTTCCAGTCTACTTTCCGCTCAACGAACTCAAAGCCGCCCCAAACAGCGCTGCCGCCGGGCTTCTCCTGAAGGACCTCAGAAACCCCTACTGGGTCGCCGATCAGCCCGGACTGACACAGACGCTCGGATGGGTCGATGCCTGGGCGACAAGCCCCAGTGTCTATGCTGTTGATGCGCGCAACGCCAGCGACATCGCCGCCGCCGTGAACTTCGCGCGTGACAACAACTTGCGCTTGGTCGTCAAGGGCCGTGGGCACAGCTACCTGGGCGCCTCGAATGCGGCTGACTCGCTGATGATCTGGACGCGCCATATGACCGATATCCAGGTGCATGCCGCGTTCGTGCCCCAGGGATGTCAGGGCAAAACCGCGCCGCAAACCGCCGTCACGATGGGCGCAGGCACGCACTGGATGCAGGCGTACCAGGCGGTCACAACCCAGGGCGGCAGGTACGTTCAGGGTGGCGGATGCACGACGGTGGGCGTCGCCGGTCTGATCCAAGGCGGTGGTTTTGGCAGCCACTCCAAGCGCTACGGCACGGCGGCGGCAAGCTTGCTGGAAGCCGAGGTCGTCACGGCGGACGGCAAGATCCAGATCGCTAACGCATGCATTAATCCCGATCTGTTCTGGGCGCTCAAGGGCGGCGGCGGGGGCACTTTCGGCGTGGTCAGCAAGCTCACGGTCCGTACGCACGCGCTTCCCGAATACTTCGGCGGCGCCTACTTCAAGGTCAAAGCGCCTTCGGAGGGGGCGTTCCGCAGTCTGCTTCGGACGTTTGTCAGCTTCTACGCCGAGCATCTCTTCAACGAGCATTGGGGGGAACAGGCGCACGTGGGTTCGGACAACGTGCTCGAGATAAGCATGGATTCGAATGGACTGAGCCAAGAGCAGGCGCAAAGAGTCTGGCAGCCGTTCCTGGATTGGGTAAGGAAGTCGCCAAACGGGTACTCGATACCGGGGCCGGGGGGTGGGGTAACTTTCGGAATCCTTCCGGCACGACGCCTGTGGGATGTCAAATGGCGCGTGGAGCACTGGCCGGAAATGGCCTTTCCCCCCAACGGAAATCCGTTCAAGGCGATCCTGGACGATATCCTCGTGCATGTGATGCACGAACCGCAGTTCCAGCGGGACGAACGGCCCGGGTCGGCGCCGTCGGACGTATGGTACAACGGGGATGGAGAGCAGGTCGGGCAGTACCTCTGGGGTTACGAATCACTGTGGATGCCAGCGACTCTGCTCGCAAGGGATTCCCGGGTGCGTCTTGCCGACGCGTTGTTCGCCGGGTCGCGTCACACGGGTTTTTCGCTGCACTTCAACAAGGGGCTCGCCGGTGCCCCGGCCGACGTGATCGCGGCGGCAAGAGACACGGCGACGAATCCAGCGGTCCTGACCGCCTTCGCGCTCGCAATCGCGGCTGACGGGCAGGGTCCGGTCTATCCGGGCATTCCGGGGCATGAACCCGCCGTCATCAAGGGTCGCGCCGCCGCAAAGACAGTCGATCGATGCGTAGAACAACTTCGTGCAGTTGCCGGGCCGAGCGGCTCCTACGTGAACGAGACCAACTACTTCGAAGAGGACTGGCAACGCGCTTTTTGGGCAGACAACTACGCGCGCTTGCGTGACATCAAGAGGCGGTACGATCCCGACGGCCTGTTCTTCGTACATCACGGCGTTGGCAGCGAGGAGTGGAGTGCGGACGGCTTCACGCGCCTGTGAGCACCGCGCAGATCACCGGACCCGCCAGCCCGAATATTATGTCGTACGTTATGAGTTCAGGGGACGGCAAATTCAGCTCGGTGGGTCGCCGGTGTCCCCGCCTGTTTTGTCGCGTTGCTCCTTGACCTGCTCGGGGATTCGGTGGGGATGATTCGCAACGAGCCCCAGTCCAATGGTCAGCAGCAGCGCGCTCGCGGCGATGTTAGCCGCCGTCTCCTGCTGGGTTGACGCAAAGGCATGAGGGCGCCATTCGCGAAATTCAATGGCCGCTACTGGGGATATCCTCAGGCCTGCTTGAGGCGAGACTCGAGTTCCCTCGACAACACTCGCTACGCCTCGGTCTGGGCCGGCGGGGGATTTTCCCTGCAACTTTATCCTCCGAGCGGTGTATTGACGGGCATGGTCGCAGAGGTCACCGAAACGAATTCAAAGATCACGCGGCCGCTCGCTGTATGACTCCTCCCCATAACAGCAATGGGGGAGTACGCTGCGCGTCGAGCCGGCGACTCCACAAATGAAATACCTTCCGCTCATTTGGTTCGGTATCTGGCGCAAGCCCGCGCGCACCGCTCTGGTCCTTCTGCAGGTCGCGGTGGCCTTCGCGCTATTCGGTGTATTGCAGGGCATGAAGACGGGCGTGGAGCGGTCCGTCGCGAATTCCCGCGCCGACGTGCTGTTGGTCGGTCCGGCCGAATCCGGCGGCGCGCCTCTGCCGATATCCTATCTCGATCGACTCCGGTCGATACCGGGTATGAAAGCCGTGTCGTTTGCCGACGGCTTTCTCGGGACCTATCAGCGGCCGACGGAGTTCGTATTCGCGCTGGCACTCCCGCCGACCAAGCTGTGGTTGACACTCGTGCCGGAGATCTTTCAGGTGCTGCCCAAGGATCTCGAGGCCCTCAAGAACACCCGCGACGGCGCGCTGATCACCACGGATATAGGCAAGAAGTACGGCTGGCATATCGGGGACCGGATTCCGCTCACCTCCAACACGCTGCAAACGAGCGGATCGGGAACCTGGACTTTCCAGATCGTGGGCACGGTCACGGATCATGAGGTCGGCGAGGGCGGGTTCATCGTGATCAACTATGACTACCTGAATGAGGCGCGAGCGCTCAACAAGGACACCGTGCGCAACTTCTACGCGGTAATCTCTGACCCGAAGCGCGCGGCGGAAATGTCCGACACCATCGATCATGCGTTTACCAATTCCTCCAACGAGACCAAGACGGCCTCGTTCCGCGAGAATGCGCAACAGCAACTGCGCTCGATCGGTGATCTGAACTTCCTCATCCGCGCCGTCACCAGCGCGGTGCTCGTCGCGCTGCTGTTCTCCATCACGACCTTAATGACGCAGACGATTCGCGAGCGAACCCCGGAGCTGGCGGTGCTGAAGACTCTGGGGTTCACCGACCGCTGTATTTTCCTGATGGTCGTCGGTGAAAGTGTGCTGATATGCGTAGCCGCAGCACTCACGGGACTCGCTCTGGCGACGGGGGTATTTCCCTATACCGCGAAGTTCGTACCCGGGCTGTCCATGCCGCTGAGCGTGGTCGGACTCGGATTGATCGGAGCGCTTCTCGTGGCCCTGATCACCGCGGTGCCGCCGGCCTCGCGGGCCGCGCGGCTGCAAGTGGTTGATGCGCTTGCCGGTCGCTGAGGTGACATGAGCCTCGTGAAACAGTTCTGGGCCCTGCTGCGCGTGAATCTGGCAGGGTTGCCGGCGCGCCTGGGCCTGGTGTGCACCATCGTCATTGGTGTGGCGTGTGCGGTCGGGGTGCTGGTGTCCATGCTGGCGATGGGCGTCGGCGCGCGACAGGAAGCGATGGGCAATGTGAGCCCGAATCGCGCCACTTTGACGAGTATCGACGCGCCGTCGCCCGCACAGAGCAACATTTCACAGGATGCCGCGACGCTGATTCGGGGTCTGCCGGGCATTCGACACAACTCCGAAGGCAAACCGATCGTGGTCTTTCAGGTCACCGTGTTCGTCCAGGCACGCAGCAAGGTCGACCGCACCCAGACCGGCTTTCCCCTGATCGGCATGACCCCGGGTCTGAGCGATTACCAGCCGGAATTGCACATTACCGCGGGGCGCATGTTCACCCCCGGAGTGCATGAGCTGATCGCGAGCAACAAATGCGTCCGCCAGTACACGGACTTCGGCGTCGGCGCAAAGCGGCACATGAGCGGGGGTGACTGGCGCGTCGTTGGCAACTTCGATCTGGCGAGCACGGTCTGTCTCGTCTTCGGCGATGGCGAGACGATTCTGTCGGCTTTCGGCCGCAACACCTACAACCAGGCAAATGTGATGCTTGAGTCACCCGCGACGTTCGCAATACTTGCCAATGCGCTCAAGTCGAATTCATCGCTGCACCTGAAAGTTCAGCACGAGGCGGAGATCTTTGCGCAGAACATGCAGCAGCTCAACGGCATCCTGAACTTCGTCAGTTATTTCGTGGGTTCGATCATGGCCCTTGCCGCAACCGTAGGCGCGGCCAACTCGCTGTACGCCATCGTCGACGGCCGCCGTCGCGAATTGGCCATCCTGCGGGCCGTCGGCTTCAACAGCTCACCGATCATCCTCTCAGTTGTGTTGGAATCCATTCTGCTGGCGTTGCCCGGTGCGCTGATTGGCGCACTCGTGGCGTGGCTGCTTTTCAACGGGCTGCTGGCGAGCCCGCTCGGCGCGAGTTTCCACATGGCCGTGACCCCCTCGCTGGCCTTGTTGGGGCTTGGCTGGGCGCTTTGTATAGGCGCCATCGGCGGGCTCTTTCCGGCTCTGCGGGCAGCCCGTGTGCCCGTGACGGCTGCGCTGCGCGCGACCTGAGGGCTTACTCCGTTCCGTCGTCAGTGTCGCTTTGAACGACGCTCGCGTCGAAGGCGAGAATGTCGCCGGGCTGACACTGAAGTGCCCGGCACAGCGCATCAAGGGTCGAGAAGCGCACCGCCCGGGCCTTGCCGGTCTTCAGAATGGACAGATTGGCGATCGTTACGCCGACGCGCTCGCTGAGTGCCGTCAGCGACATGTCACGGTCGGTCAGAATCTTCTCGAGGCTCACGCGAATCGTCATGATGCGTTACACCGTAAGCTCGGTTTCTTCGCTCAGCTGCGTGCCTTGGCGAAACACCTCCACCAGGATCAGCACCACGAAGATCACGAACCAGCGCACCAGGTCGATTGGATCGCCCAGAGTGTTCGGAAAAGTCACCTTCGACGCGGAGAAGAAAGCTGCGGTAAGCCCGTGCATGAGGATGTATGCGGTGATTCGCGTAATTTCGATCACGACCAGCGTGACCCAGATGGCGCGCAGGTGCGCCGCGTTATCGCGGGCGAAGGGTTGGTTGGCCACGAACGATGCGAACACTCCTTCCAATCGGCGCACGATCGACAGTGCGCCGCGTGTGGCGACGAAGGCATAGACGAGAGTTGGAATTGCCACCGTCCAGAGCGCCAGGACGTTGTTGTTCGGGCTATTGAGTACCTTGGCGGGAACCACGTTCGTGGCCACGAGGATGCAAAGGGGTATGGCAAAGACGGCGCCGACCGCGACGATGGCGAATGCCACGGATAAGGCCACTCGGGCAATCTTCAGTGCCACGGCCAAGCTCGACGACAGTGATTTCTGCCCGAGAGGCTTCGCCAGCTGCGCGGCCAATGGGTTCTCCTTGAGCACGTTCATGGACCCGCTCCTTATCGACTATCAATAAAACATATCGAATATCAATACAGGACGGACGAGAAGTCAAGAAGAATTTATCGACTGTCGATATGTAACGACCCAAGGAGAGCAGGAAAACTTGTTGCGCCGCACTCACCGGGGCCGCCAAGCGCCTTGGCTTGGCGCGCACCCCCGCGGGCTCTAGACTGTGGAAAAGAACCAAATAATCATGAAATTTCTCTTCCTCATCTGGTCGGGTATGTGGCGCAAGCGCACCCGCGCGGCACTGATCATGTTGCAGGTCATCGTCGCGTTCACGCTGTTCGGCGTCCTTCAAGGACTGAACACGGGCATCAAGCTGGCCATCAACAAGGCGCACGCCAACCGCATGTATGTGTTCAGCCGTGTGAGCAGCGGGGACTCGCTGCCTGCCTCCTTGCTATCGGACATACAGCGCGTGCCGGGTGTCCTGACCGTGACGTACGAGAGCGGCATTGGCGGCACCTACCAGAACCCGGACCAGCAAGTCGGTGCGACGGCAGTGGATGCGGTGAGCTATGCGCGCATCTTCCCGGAGATCGTGATTCCTCCAGCTCAACTTCAGGCGCTTGACCGCACCCGCACCGGCGCGATCGTGGGGGAGGAACTCGCACGCCGCTATGGCTGGAAGATCGGCCAGCGTGTCACCATTCAGTCACCGTTGACCCAGCGTGACGGCTCGCGCGACTGGAGTTTCGATGTCGTCGGTTTCTACTCTCAGCCGGATGATCCGGATCGGACGAACTCACTCATCATCAACTACGCGTATCTGAACGAGGCGCGCGAGGTCAGTCGCGACACGGTGAACGGTTTCGTGGTACAGATCAATGACCCGAAGCGTTCGGCGAGCATCGGCCACGACATCGACGCGCTGTTCGCCAATTCCTCGCACGAGACTCGCACGCAGTCCGAATCGGACATCGCTGCATCACAGGTGCAGCGCATCGGTGACATCGATTTTCTCGCACACGCAGTCACGGCGGCGGCGTTTTTTGCGCTGCTCTTCGCGACCGGTGCCCTGATGATGCAGACCATTCGCGAGCGCACCTCGGAACTTGCGGTGCTGAAAACCTTCGGCTTCGCGGACCGGCGCGTCATGATCCTGATCCTGTCCGAGGCGCTGGTCACGTGCGTCCTGGGCGCAGCCATAGGGCTTGCCATCGCGGCACTGCTTTTGCCGCGGGCGAAGCAGCTCATTGGACTGGGATACCTCCCGGGAGCCGTGATTGCCGAAGGATTCGCGGCTGCCATCATTCTCGCGCTCATAAGCGGCGCAATTCCGGCCTGGCGCGGCCTGAAGCTGCAGGTCGCAACAGCGCTGTCGAGGCGCTGAGAGCTGCGATGCGTTCACTCACACAAACCGCAGCACTCACCAGCTTCGGACTGCGCAGCATTCCGGCGCGGCTCGGCGCGTCGCTCGTTACGGTCATCAGCATCATGACGGTCTCGGCGGTGCTGCTGTCGCTGCTGTCGATGGGCGAGGGGGCGCAGTTCTGGGAGACCGGGCAGGCCCGGCAAGATCGGGCCGTGGTGCTCAGCCACGGCGCATTAAGTCCGTTTGCAAGCCGGCTCACGCACGCGGATATCGCGACTTTGTCGCAGGAGCCGGGCGTGAAGAAAGCCGCGGACGGCACGCCGCTCGTGACCGCGGGTAGCATGGTGGCCGTCGACGTTGTGACCAAGGCAAACGAACGTGGCACCCTCTACATGCTCGGCATGACCAATCGGCGCGTCTATCCGGAGATTCACGTGCTTGGCGGCCATTGGCCGCGGGCCGGTCTGCACGAGCTCGCGGTGAGCAGGGTCGCGCAGCGGCTCGACCAGGGAGTCGAAATCGGTAATCGAGTGCGCATTCGTGGCTCGGACTGGACCATCGTGGGCGTCTTCGAGGATGCCAAGGGTGTGTACGAGCAGGTCCTGTTCGGCGATGGCGAAACGGTACTCGCCGCGTTTGGCCGCGATGCCTATCAGCAGTTCGTCGTGATGCTGAACTCACCGGCGGCGTTTCCACAGTTCAAGCAGGCGGTGCTCGCCGATCCGTCACTGAAGGTGGATGTCTACACGGAGGTCGCGAATCGCGAGACCTCCTTCAGGGGCTTGCGCGGCCTGCTCGACTTCGTCAGCTACTTCATCGGCACTCTGATGGCGATGGGTGCCGTCTGCGCCGCGCTGTCAAGCCTGTACGCATCGGTGGATGCGCGCGGCCGGGAGATCGCGACTCTGCGGGCACTCGGATTTGGCGCAATCCCCGTGTTCGTCTCGGTTCTCATCGAGGGGATGCTGCTGGCGCTCGGCGCGGCCATCGTTGGCGCGCTCATAGCGTGGCTGATATTCAACGGCAAGGTGATCAGCACCGAGGGGCTCACTTTCCCCCTCGCCGTGAGCCCGCACCTGGCCGTCATCTGCGTGATGTGGGCACTTGCGATCGGACTCATCGGTGGCCTGTTACCGGCCATCCGCGCGGCGCGCCTGCCCGTCGCCTGGGCGATGCGCGAGACCTAGAGGAGCACTCGCCCATGAAGTTATTGCCAGTTGTGTTTGCCGCAGCGTCCGTGTTTTTGGTCGGTTCGGCCTTTGCCGATGAGGGCATGTGGACGTTCGACAATTTTCCCTCCGCGGCCGTCCGGGAAAAGTACGGTGTCGGGATCGACAAGGCTTGGCTTGACCGCGTGCAGCGCGCCGCGGTGCGCCTTTCTTCGGGATGCTCGGCGTCCATTGTCACCGCCGACGCACTGGTGCTGACCAACAATCATTGCGTGCGCGATTGTGCGCAGGCCCTCTCCTCCGCCGGCCAGGACTATGTCCAGGATGGATTTTCTGCCACGACGCGAACGCAGGAGCGGCTGTGCCCGGGCATGCAGGCGGAGGTGCTGACCGGCATTACGGATGATACAGCTGCCATCACGGCGGCCGTGCAGGGCAAGACCGGTGAGGGCTTCGTCAAGGCCCGCGACGCGCAGATTGCCGCCATCGAGAAGGCCGGCTGCGAGGGTCGGGAATCCCAGTACCGCTGTCAGGTGATCACGCTCTATGAGGGCGGACAGTACAAGCTGTACACCTACCGCAAGTATTCCGATGTGCGCCTGGTATTCGCGCCCGAACAGCAGACCGCTTTTTTCGGCGGTGACCCCGACAATTTCAACTTTCCGCGCTATGACCTCGACTTTTCAATCGTGCGCCTTTATGAGAACGGTCAGCCGGTGAGGACCCCGGACCATCTTTCGTGGCGAACGACGCCACCGCGGGATGGCGAACCGGTATTCGTGGCGGGTAACCCGGGGTCCACCGACAGACTCCTCACGGCGGCGCAACTCACGTTCATCCGTGACGTCACGTTGCCCACCACTTTGCTGCTGTACTCGGAGTTGCGCGGCCGACTGATCCGCTTCGGCGAGGAGAGCGCCGAGCACGCCCGCACCGGGGATCGCCTGCTGTTTGGCCTCGAGAACAGCTTCAAGGCCCTGTCCGGAGAGGAGAAGGCCTTGACGGACCCCACGCTGATAGCGGCCAAGCGGCGCATGGATGCGTCGTTGCAGCTGCAGGTCAGGAAGAGGCCTGCACTGAGCAAGCAGATCGGCGATCCGTGGGCGCGGATTGTCCAGGCGCAGCAGACGCGCAAGGCTTTGTATCTTCCGTACACCTTCATCGAGGCGCGCGCGGGTCTGGGATCGGACCTTTTCGGCTACGCACGAGCGCTGGTGCGGGCCGCGGCGGAACGCACCAGGCCCAATGGCGAGCGCTTGCGGGAATTCACCGATGCGCGCCTGCCGCTTCTTCAGAAGAGCGTGCTTGATGATCACCCGGTTTACCCGCAGCTCGAGCAGCTCGCATTGGAGTTCTGGCTATCCAAGCTGCGCGAGTATTTGACCGTCGATGATCCGCGCACCAAGATTTTTCTTGGCAAGGATTCACCCGAGGAGCTGTCGGCCAACCTGGCCAAATCCGGCTTGGGAAACGCCGCGCTGCGCAAGAAACTCTGGGAGGGTGGAGAAGCCGCGATCCGCGCGTCGGAGGATCCGATGATCCGCTTCGTGCTGGCGACGGACGGCGCCAGCCGCGCGGTGCGAACGGACTACGAAAGCCGGGTCGTCGGTCCGGTCGATATGGCAACCGAACAGATCGCCCATGCGCGTTTCGCCATATACGGGACCAGCGTTTACCCGGATGCGACCTTTTCCCTGCGCCTGAGCTATGGAAAGGTTGGCGGTTGGACCGACGATGGGCGCACCATCGGCCCGTTCACGCGATATAAGGGCCTGTGGCAACGCGCGACCGGCCAGCCTCCCTTCGCACTCGCGCCGCGCTGGGTGAACAGTGCGGGGAAGGTGGACCCGGATATGGTCTTTGACTTTGTCACCGACAATGACATCATCGGCGGCAATTCGGGTTCCCCCGCGATTGATGCCCAAGGCCATGTCATCGGCGCCATTTTCGATGGCAATATCGAAAGTCTCGGCGGGGATTTCGGTTTTGACGAAAAAGTCAATCGCGCGGTGGCGGTCTCGACGGCGGCGATCACCGAGGCTCTGGAGAAGATCTACGGCAATGCTGCGTTGGTCGCCGACTTGAAATCACCGTAGCGAGGCGGCGTCATGACTGCCCGTGCATTTGCCATCGCGATGCTGGTCTCCTTGACCGTGATGAGCGCAAGACCCGTGATCGCGGCCGAAGTGTTCGCCATTGGCCTCGCGGCCAATGGCGCGCGGATCGATGCCGTTGCGGTCTCCGCCCACGCGAAGTCGGCACCCACTGTCGTGCTCATCGGTGGCCTTCACGGGCAGGACGCCAGTACGGCCGCGGTGCACGCCGCCGTGGACCAGTACGAACGAAGTCATGAACGCGCGGTGAATCTACTCGCGGTGCCGCTCGCGAACCCGGATGGCGCAGTCCTGATGTTCCCTCCCGCAGGCGTCGCGTATCGTGAGCATGCCGAGTCGCAGGTATTGTGGCGCTGGCTGGGCACGCAGGCGCCGGACCTGGTACTCATCGCCGGTGAGGATGCCGCCGGCCTCGTGGCGGCGCTGAACGCCCAGAATGTAGCCGACATGGGCCACATACCCGCGCGTCCGTGGTCCGGAAAGATCGATGACTGGGCTGCGCATCCGCAAGACATCGCACCGTCCGATGCGCACATGGAGCTGCTGCGCCGGCGCGCGCGCTCGCCCCGGGAGCTTGCGCAGGAGCTGGCGACCTACTACGGGCACGAGTTCAATCAACCCTGGTATATCGAGGCGATTGCCTTGATCGCGCGGGCACGGTTAGGCGACGTCGACGACGTACGGCGGCTCGTCGAACCCTACGTGGATGGCAGCAAGGACAGTCTTGCCCGCCCGAGTGAACTCGTGCTCGGAGGCCACATCATCTTCACGGAACTGGCGCGCCGGACCGGCGATCCACGCTATGTCGCCCTGGTGCGCAAGGTTGCCGACCTGGGCTTTGATGCATCGGGCAAGATGCTCGAAGCGATGCCCTACAACGACCAGTTCAGCGATGGGATTTTCATGGAAACGGTCATTGTCGCGCAGGCCGGTGCGTTGACGGGGCAGAGCAAGTACTTCGATCTGGCCGACCGGCATCTGCGCTTCATGCAGAACCTGGATCTGCGTCCCGATGGGCTGTACCGCCACCAGCCCGCCACCGATGCCGCCTGGGGCCGTGGCAATGGCTTCGCCGCCATCGGTTTGGCGATGACGCTGTCGGAACTGCCGCACCGCCACAAAGGTTATGCGCACGCCTTGCAGAGTTACCAGCGATTGATGGCGGCGCTGTTGCCGTGGCAGACACGCGATGGGCTGTGGCGCAACGTCATCGATTATCCGGGCGCGTACCCGGAGTTCTCGGCCACGGCCATGATCGGCTTTGCGATGCAGCGCGGTCTGGAGAACGGCTGGATCAAGGGTTCGCGCTACCGCCGGGCCGTCGAGCAGGCGTGGCTGGCAGTGAACTCGCGCAGCTCCTCGTCCGGCTCATTCGTCGATGTGTGCGAGTCGACCGCGCGCATGACCTCCCTTGACCAGTATCTGCACCGCGCCGCCATCCTCGGTAAGGACCCACGGGGCGGGGCCATGGCGATGCTGTTCGCGACGGAACTGATGAAGTAGCCGCCCGGTTCACAGCCGCGCGTGGGATGAGATCACGCGGGGCGCCGTCTCGCGCAGTCCCAGCGCCACGAACACCGCCACCGTCGTCAATCCCAGCATCATCCACAAGGGGGCACCCAGGCCGAATCTGTCGGCGGCCGAGCCGGCGATAATGGGGGAGAGGACACCGCCGATGATCTCGGAGGTTCCCATGCAAATGCCCAGGGCGGATGCGAGGTGGCGTACGGGAACGCTCTCCGCGGGCACGGTCGCCATGAAGAGCGGAAAGATCCCCGTGACGCTCCACCCGATGAAAAAGATGACGGCGAGGCTCCAGGCCGAACCGGTGAATAGCAATGCCGCCAGCGGCAAGATGGCCGCAATCAGGGGCACGACAATCATCGGCACTCTGCGCCCCAGTCGATCGGACACAGCGGGAATGGCGGTGGAGGCCAGCGTTGCGGAGATGCCCAGCGTGCCCATCAGCCAGCTCATCGTCCGGGCGTCGTAGCCGCGCACCTTCGTCAGGTACAGCGGCATGAAGCTCCAGCACAGCACCAGGTAGGAGACGAGCAGTACGCCAAGTAGGGCGCACAGGATGACGTTGCGATCGGCCAGCACCTCGCGCAGCGACCCCGATTCGACCGCAGGGGCTGGGCCGTCCAGCGGCTTTGCGCGGCGCTCCCGAATGAACTTTGCCATCAGCAGCGCCGTCAGCAGCCCGGGCGCGCCGGCCAGGAAGAAGGCGTGCCGCCAGCCAAATGCACTCGCAAAGCCGACGAGGACCACCGGGGCGACAAATGAGCCGAGCAGGCTCGAGCCGAATCCCTGGGCCACGCCCATGGCAAGGCCGCGATGGCGTGCGGCCACATCCGAGGCGATGAGCGACTGGCTCAAGGGCATGATGCCGCCTTCGGCCCCGCCCATGAGCAATCGCGCGCCCAGCATGGTCGCAAACGATCGCGCCAGGCCGGAGCCGAACGTGCAGGCCGAAAAAGCAAGCGTGATGATGACCAATGGTCGCTTGCGTGTGCCAAGCCGGTCGGAGAGGGCGCCGACCCCGAAGGCCGACAGCGCCCAGGTGAGGGACAGGGCACCGGACAGTACACCAACCTCCGTGTTGCTGAGCGCAAGTTCGGGCTGGATGAAGGGCATCAGGAAACCGAGCGCATTGCGATCGAACAGCACGAAGCCGAAATTCAGGCTCAGCAGCGATGTCAACAGCACCTGGTAGCCCGTGCTGCGCGCCTCGGCCCTCATCGTGGTCGCGTGTCGAACCCGGACAGCACCTCACCCGCCCAGCCCATGATGGCCTTGGACTTTATTTTCCAGCTGCCATCGACCTTCGCCACCACGTCCCGGATATGCCCGCACCAGTGCAGGTGCGGAGGCTGCGGTGGCCGATTGATGGTGGCCCAGCCATAGGACCTGACCATCCAGTGCTGCGGCCGGCCGAGCGGGTCGGCCGAGAACACGAACTGCGCCATCTGGTGCTGGTGGCCCGGAAAATCGGCGCGCTCATGGAATTTCAATACCAGCTTGCGGATTTCAGCGCGGCCCTTGCGCACTTCGAGTTCCCCGGTGCGCGTCTCCTCGGTGGCCTCGGCATCCGCGGTGAAGAGCGCGACGTAGCCGTCGGTGTCACCGGTGTCGAGCGCCCAGCTGTAGCGCGCATACAGTTCGAGGATTTCGAGTCGATCCTGCGTGTCGGGTCCGTTCATGTTCAGTTCTCGTGCAACAGGGTGGGGATATGGGCGGACATCGGCATCGGCGGGGCGCCGCGCATTTTGCACGACGCCGTGAGGGTGGAGCGCACGGGCCTGCGCCACAGTCCAGCCCACACCAGCGGCAGGAACTTCATAACGCCCGGTAAATCACCTTGCCGTCCACGACCGTGAGCACGGAATGCAATTGGCGAAGCGCCGCATCGGGCACTTTCTTCGGATCGAAATAATCGGCGCTGAGCACGACCAGGTCGCCCAGCCGGCCGGCTTCGATCGAACCGATCTTGTTCTCCTCGCGGAAGAACCAGCCATTGTCGGCAGTGTAGAGCCGCAGGGCCTCGGCACGGGTTATGGTCTGCCCGGCGTTGACGAGGTGGCCGCCGGCATTCATGCCCGTGACCATGTAATAGATCATGTTCCACGGGTCCAGCGTCGAGATCTGCGCGGCATCGGATCCGGCCCCGGCATGGATACCGCTGTCGAGAATCATGCGCGCCGGGGGGCCGGCGTTCGCGTCGGTTGAATCGGACAGGTATTTGAAGGGATGGATGGCGATCCCGGCGCCGAGCGCCTTGAAGCGCTTCACGGTCGGCTCATCGATCTGCGGCACGTGAGCATCGGACCAGTGCAACTTCGCGATCGGCGTCACGGCGTTGACAGCCTCGAAGGTCGACAGCGTGATCTTGTCTTCGGCAAGCGAGAGACTGTGCTGCTGGAAGGACCAGCCGTGCGCGGCAATGAATTTCAGGGCTTCCAGATAATTGGGCGGCGTCGATACCGGACCGAACAGTGGCCAGCTGGTTGCAAATTCACCGATGCCGGAGATGCGCATCATGTCATCCCCGAAACGATCGAAGGCATTGAGCACCCGTTCGCGCGTCATCGGAAAGTCCTGCCCCTGGTCCATGCTCAGGAAAAAGACACGCAGTCGGGTCGAGAGTTTTCCCTCCCGGTGCAATGCCAGGAAGGGTTCATACATGGCGAATGGATCCCCGGAGGCGAGCCCGTCGAACACGAAGGAGTCCTTCATGTCGCGGGTTCCGGGCTCCACGAACTCGCCCATGTCGACGTTGGTGGTCACGCCCACGCGGGCCGAATACGCCATGGCATCGAGTACGCCTTGCTTCTTGTCGTCCGGCGTCTGCAGCGCGGCCAGTGCGTGCAGCGCGGCAAGTGCGGCAGGCCCGGCGCTGATCAGTCCCGCATCGCTGACTGCAACACCGTGGGCTGCGAGGTAGGCCTTGCCCTTGGAATTGGTGACGGCGGGTCCCGTAAAGGCGACGAACAGCAGCGCCGGGTTGGCAGGCAACGCCTGGTCGAGCTCCGCGAGCGTCGGCAGGCGCTTTTCCGCCAACTGCCCGGGAATCCAGCCGCCCATCGCGGTGATCCAGGCATCGGCGGGCACGGTCGCCGTGCGGGCGCGCAGCGCGGCCTGAACGTCCGCAATGCTGGTCGCCGATTCCAGCCGCGTGTCGTGGCCGGGACGCTCGCTGAGCAGGACGATATGGTTGTGGTTGTCGATCAGTCCGGGCACGACCGTGCGACCGTGCACGTCGATGACCTGCATGCACGGATCCTGCGCATTATCGGGCGCGGTGAACAGGCCACGCCGGATGGTGACGGACGATACCACCGTGTCGTGGGCGTCCATGGTGTGGATCCGGCCGTTGACGATGCGCACCTCGCGCGCTGCGGTGCAGTTCTGCGCCGTGGCCAAGGCCGTGCCGCCCATGAGAATGAGCACTGCCAGCGCCCGAACCACGATACGCATTGGATGCCCCTCCGGTATTAGATGCTGCGCGCCGCCATCTGCGCGGCGATGAACTGCGCCTGGCGCAGCGCGAGGGCCACGATGGTCAAGGTCGGGTTCGCGGAGCCGGGCGTACTCATCGCACTGCCATCGGAGATGAACAGATTGGCGATGTCATGGGTCTGGCCATGCGCGTTGGCGACACCGTCCCCGGGATCCTTGCTCATGCGTGCCGTGCACATATTGTGCGTCGCAGGGGTTTGTCGTGAGTTCACGACGCGAATGGCGCCGACGGCCTCGTAAAGCGCCTGTGACTGCCGCTGCGCATGCGCGCGCATCGCGGCATTGTTCTCATGGTCGTCCAGGTGGATGTTGGCGACGGGAAGTCCGAATGCATCCTTGACCTTTGGGTTCAGGGTGATGCGGTTCGTGGCGCGCGGCATGTCCTCGCCATTGATGAACATGCCCGCCATGCTGCGATAGTGGTCCAGGACGAACGCAAAATCGCGTCCCCACATCGTGCTCGGCAGCCCGGCCAGCGGCAGACTTGGCAGATCCAGTGCGGCCAGCTCCAGGTGGTAGCCGCCCGCAAAGCCGCGCTGCGGATCGTTCTTGGTCTCATCCTCGATGATTCCGGCGAGAGTCGTGCCACGCCAGAAATGAATCGGCTTATCGAAAATCCCCCATACGAACCCGCCCGTGTGGCAGCAGTAGTTGCGCCCGACCTGATCGCTCGAATTGGCCAGCCCATGTGGGAACTTCGCCGATTCGGACAGCAGCAGCAGCCGCGCGGTTTCGACCGAATTGCATGCCACGCACACGATCCGCGCCATTTGCCGCTGCTCGATGCCGTGGGCATCCCGGTACACCACCGCCGTGGCGAGCCCATTCTCGCCGTGTTCGATCCGCGCCGCGCGGCATTGGATGCGCAGGTCGAGGTTCCCGGTCGCCTCGGCGCGCGGAATCTCCGTGTACAAGGTGCTCCACTTCGCGCCGGTCTTGCAGCCCTGGACGCAGAAACCCTGCTGGATGCACAGCCCACGCCCATCGGCGGGGCGGGTATTGATGGCCATGTAATTGGTGTGCACACGCTGGTAGCCAATCCGCTTCGCGCCGTTGTACATCACCTTGAAGTGACTCGAAGCCGGCAGTCCGGGATTGCCATTGCGCCGCGTGACGACCATGCGCTTCTCGGCAAGCGCATAGTAACGCTCCAATTCGGCATATTCGATGGGCCAGTCGATCAACGATGCGCCTTTGATGGCGCCATAAGTGCTGCGCGAGCGCACCTCCCACGGCCGGATCCGCGGTGTCGCGCCGGTCCAGTGCACCGTGGTTCCGCCGACCGTCTTGCACGTCCATGACGGTAGGGTCGGATAGTCCTGGGCGATCGTCGTGGATCCGGAAATGGTGCGCGGTTCGAGCCAGGTCAGCTGGGCGAAGGCATCACCGGGTACCTGCGAGAAAGTGGCGAGGGACTGGCGCGCGCCCGCTTCGAGCAGCACGACCTTGATGCCACGGCGCGTCAGCTCGTGGGCCAGCGTACCGCCGCCGGCACCCGAGCCGATGATGACGACCGCACCTGAATCATCTTGCGAAATGCGAGCCACAGCTTTCCCCTCAGGCGCCTGGAATCGGGCCACTATCGGCCAGCGGCACATCGGGCAGCCAGTGCAAATCGTTGAATCCCCGCAGCAGGTACCCGCCCTTGGAGAAGGCCTCACCCTCGTAACCGAAGTAGGCATAGGCAATCGGCGACGTATAGAGCGTGCCGAGCGTCTTGACTCGCATGGTCTGGAAGAACGGCATGGTCTCGATGGCTTTCAGGGACCGTACCTGGGCGGCTTCCGCGGCCGAGGCGAATGCGGCGCCAAGCTGACGGGTGCCCGCGCGCAGCATCCCCAGCAATTGCGCATCCTTGGCGGCGTCGGAGTCGAGCGATTGAATGACCAGGGCGTAGGCGGCGTCATCCAGCTTGTCGTGGGGGGCGATGGTGCGCGCGACCGCCATGAGCGTGGCACCTTCGGTGCTGGTGAGGGCCTTCAGGCCTATGGCCCAGGCGCGGCTTGGCGCCAGCAGTGCCAGGGGGCTACCCGCAGCGATCAAGCCGGTCAGGACTCCGGAGGCCCCCAGAAAGTCCCGGCGCGGAATCAGCGTCTTCGAAGTCACGGCTGCTCCTGATGGATTCGCTATTATGGACTCATTCCGAAGGAGCGCCTCAAGAACGCATCGCTCTGGCGCAGCATGTCGGTCCGCGCCGCCGAATCCTCGAGTCGATCGTCGAGGTCCTGGAATGTGACCAGCTCGGAGCGCACGCCAGCAGCCTTGAGGGCATCCGCCATCCGCTCGGATTCCACGACGGCGACCTGCCGGTCGGCTGTACCGTGGAAGATAAGCACCGGCTGCTTGAATTGGCTCGCGTGCGTGATCGGCGATCCGTCGCGCACACTGGGCCCATCGCCAACGATGTCGCTCAGATTGTCGTAATTGGACCAATGGCGACGCTCGTCCTTGAATGCCGCCAGATCGGTTATCGGAGCGATGGCGACGATCGCCTTGAAGACCGCCGGATCAATGGCGACGGACTGCAGCGCGGCGTATCCCCCATAGGACCAACCGACGATGCCGAGCTTGGATGGATCCGCGATTCCTTCACTCACCAGCCAGCGCCCGGCCGCGACGATGTCGCCCACTGCGATGTTCCACGACTTGAAGCCGTTTTGCTCAAACCAATCATCTCCATAGCCGCGCGACCCGCGATAGTTGGGCTGCAGCACGACATAGCCGCGAGCGGCATAGAACTGGGCCAGCCAGTCGAACCCCCAATCGTCGCGTCTGTTTGGGTTGCCATGTGGTAGCACGATGGCGGGAAGGCCGCGTGGATTTTCGACACCCGGCGGCAAGGTGAGGTAGCCGGGAATTTTTTGACCATCGGCGGCAGGATAGACAAGCGCCTTGACCTGGGCGAGCTTGGTGTCCTCGAGTGCCTCGCGGGCAACGAGGAAAGTCTGCAGGGCATGTGTGTTGCGATCCAATATGTAGTAGGCGCCGGGGTCGGTGTCACTACCCGCGAAAATGAGCAGCTTGCTTTCATCAAGACTTGCGTCGACCACACGCAGCAGGGGTTTTTGTGGCAACGCCTTGTGCACGGCACTGAGCATTTGCCCGACGGCATCCTGGAAGTACTCGTAGTTCCGGACGTCCGTGTCATACACAACCCCGACCACACGTTCGTGCCGTCCCACGCGAATCAGGCTCGCCAAATCGACATCGGGGCGGGCAAACACCAGTTTTTCCTGTGGCGAGGCGCCCAGGCTCATGGAATAAAGAGCGATGCGGCCGTCGAGTTTCTTCCAGCCGTAGGCGATGTTGAGGTCGCGATCGACTGCGATTGGGAGAAATCCGCTGCGATTGACATAGTTGTACGTACTGAGCTCATGCCACTGATCCGATCCCTGCATGCGGTACAGGAAGGTGTAGTCGCCCCGATCTGCGCCCCGTCCCCGTCGATTGCGCTCAGCGACTATGCGTACGGTACCGTACCCGTCGCTGATGTAGTCGTAGGCGTCCGGGCGGGCGGTGATGACATGCTTCACGGCCAGAGTGTTGGTGTCGAGCAAGTCGACTCCCAAGCCCTTCAGGTCCTTGCTGACATGGGATTCGCGGCGGTCATCGGGCAGATAATTTCGTGCCACGAGCACCGAGCCGTCCTGGCCGGGAACCCAATCGATGACGGCGCCGTCCCGCAGCAGGTAACCGCGGGTGTACGAAGTCATCGGCGTGCTGAGCTGCTGCGGTTTGGTCCCATCGGAATTGACGGCGAGCATGCGGGTGATGGGCAGGAATCCATGAATGACGCGGGGGTCGGGGACTACCCCAAACACGGTGCAGATCAGCCGCGCATTCGAAACCCAGTTGCAGCCGCGCACCCGAAAGGGCTTGCCGTCCGTAAGCAAGGCGACCTGCGGTTTGGCGCCTGGCGCCAGACTCATGGTGGATGCCACCGAGCCCTGCCCCTGGTACGGCGAGACGAATGCAACGCTCTGTCCGTCCGGTGACAGCCGCAGTGCCGTGACATCGGCCCGGACGCCGAATGCGGCTGCCGCATCGAACGGTGGGGGGGCTGCAGCGTGCAGGTACGGTGCACCTGCCAGCAGTGCCAGCGCGCACACAACTGTGGAATAAACGCGCGACATGTTCGAGGCCGCCGTTACGGACTCATGCCGAAGGCGTGCCGGAGAAAGGCATCGCTCTGGCGCAACATGGCGGCGCGCACCGCGGAATCTTGGAGCTGATGGTCGCGGTCTTCGAAGATGACGAGATCGCACGTCGCGCCGGCAGCCTTCAGGGCTGCCGCCATGGTTCGGGATTCCTCAACCGAGACGTTGCGATCTTCCGTGCCATGAAATAGGAGTACCGGCTGCTTGAATTTGTCGGCGTGGGTTATCGGCGATCCAGCGCGCATATGCCGTCCGGCGCCGATGAAGTCGCTCACCTCGTAGTAATTGCTAAAAAAGCCATGCTCTCTCTTCAGTGCCTCCAGATCAGTCACGGGGGCGATGGCAATGATCGCCTTGAACAGTGTCGGATCGATCGCAACGGATTGCAGGGCGGCATAACCTCCGTAGGACCAGCCGACAATGCCGAGCTTGGCGGGGTCGGCGATTCCCTCTTTCACCAGCCAGCGTCCGGATGCGACCACGTCTCCAACGGCGATTTCCCAGTCCTTGAAGCCATTGTCCCGGAACCACGCGTCGCCGTAGCCGGAGGAACCTCGGTAATTGGGTTGCAGCACGACGTAGCCGCGGGCGGCGTAGAACTGGGCCAGCCAGTCAAACCCCCATTCGTCGCGGGCGCTTGGGCCGCCGTGCGGCATCACGATGGCTGGCAGGCCGCGCGGATTATCGATGCCCGGCGGCAAGGTGAGATAGGCCGGAATCATCTGTCCGTCCGCGGCCGGATAGGTGATCGGCTTGACGCGCGCGAGCGTGACGCCCGCGAGCTTCACTCGCGTCTCGAGCAGCTTATGCAGTGCGTGGGAGTTGCGATCCAGAATGTAATAGGCGCCAGGATCGGTGTCGCTGCCGGCAAAGACAAGCAGCTTGCTTTCATCGGCGCTCGCATCAGTCACGGTCATGAGCGGCTGCTGCGGAAGCGCCTGATGCATGGCGGCGAGCAATTGCTTGATGTCGTCGGCAAAGAACTCGGTGTGCGGGTATTCCGTCGAGTACGACACTCCCACTACGCGGTTGCGGCGTCCAATGCGAACCAGACCGTCCAGGTCCACGTCCGGTCGCGAATATACGAGGTCCTGGTGCAACAAGCCCTCCAGACTCATGGAATAAAGCGCGATGCGACCGTTGAGCTTCTTCCAGCCATAGACGATGTTGAGGTCGCGATCAACCGCGAGGGGCTCAAAGCCAGTGTAGTCGGTCGAGTTGTACCTGCTGAGCTCGTGCCAGTCGTCCGAATCCTGTGTGCGGTACAGGTACGTTATCTCGGGTGTGGGCCTACCATCCGGCATTAAATTGCGCTCGCCCATAATGCGCACCCGGCCGTGCCCGTCGGTGAGGTACATCGCGGCGTCGCGACGTGGCGGGATCACAGGTTTCGATGCGAGCGTGCGGGTATCGACCAGATTGACCGCCAAGCCGGTAATGTCGTTACCGACATAAGATCCGGGATGGACATTCGGCAGGTGTATCTGTTCCATCAGGACCGATCCGTCCTGATCGGGAAGCCAATCGATGACAGCACCGTCTTGCTCAGCGAAGCTGGCGCTGTATTGACTTTGCGGTGCACTCAGCAGCTGTGGCTTGGTCCCATCGGCATTGACCGCATACAGGCGAATAAAGGGCAGGTGCCCGGCAAGGTTGTTGTTGATCCGGTCGGGCAGCAGGCCGTAGGTGGAGCAAACGAGCCGATCATTCGCCACCCAATTGCAGCCATTCATGCGGAATGGTTTGCCATCGGCATAAAAGGCGACCTTGGGTTTCGAGCCCGGCGTCAGACTCATCGTGTACACGACCGAACCCTGGCCTTGAATCGGGGTGACAAAGGCCACGCTCATTCCGTCCGGGGACAGTCGCAGAGTTTCGATGTCCGGCCGCGCGCCGAATGCGGCCGCCGCATCGAAGGGTTTGGGGCTGCCGGCGTGCAGGCAAGGCGCGCCTGACAGCAGGGTGAGTGCGCACAGGACCGTGGAAGCGATGCGCGCGCGCAGCATGATCAACCCCCCCGAAGCATCTGTGAATTCTTATTTCTTGGCGCCGAATCGTACCAGAGCATGCCCACCGGTTCGATGGCGCAGTGCAGCAGGGAAGCTCAGGGACTCATGCCGAAGGAGCGTCTAAAAAACGCATCGCTCTGGCGCAGCATGTCGGTGCGCACCGCGGAGTCTTCGAGCTGATGGTCGCGGTCCTCGAAGGTTACGAGATCGCACTTGGCACCGGCAGCCTTCAGGGCTGCCGCCATGCGGCGCGACTCCTCGACCGAGACGTTGCGGTCGGCGGTCCCATGGAAGAGCAGGACCGGTTGCTTGAATTTATCCGCGTGCGAGATCGGCGAACCGTCGCGCATGGTCTGTCCGGAGCCGATGAAGTCGCCCACCAGGAAGTAATCGGACCAGAAGCCGTGCTCGCTCTTCAGCGCCGCCAGATCGGTCACGGGCGCAATGGCAACGATCGCCTTGAAGATCCCCGGATCGACATTGACGGATTGCAGGGCCGCGTATCCTCCGTAGGACCAGCCGACGATGCCGAGCTTGGCAGGATCCGCGATCCCCTGGCTCACCAGCCAGTGACCGCCGGCGACGATGTCGCCAATAGCCGTTTCCCAGGACTTGAAGCCGTTTTGCAGGTACCACGTGTCGCCGTAGCCGGCCGAGCCCCGGAAGTTGGGCTGCAGCACGACATAGCCGCGAGCTGCGTAGAACTGGGCCAGCCAGTCAAAACCACCCTCGTCGCGCGCGCTGGGACCACCGTGCGGCATCACGATGGCCGGCAGACCGTGTGGAGAATCGACGCCCGGCGGCAGGGTAAGGTACGCGGGAATCATCACCCCGTCGGCCGCCGGGTAGTTGATGGCCTTGACGCTGGCGAGCCTAACGCCTTCGAGCGCGGCCCGGGTCCCAAGGAACTTGCGCAAGGAGTGCGATTGCCGGTCCAGCATGTAGTAGGCGCCCGGATCGGTGTCGCTGCCCGCGAAGAACAGCACCTTGCTTTCGTCGGCATTGGAATCGACGACAGTCAGCTGCTTCTGCGGCAGCGCGCCATGTACGGCGGTAAGCATCTGCTTGATGTCATCCGAGAAGTACTCACCGCGCGGTAGGTCCGTGACATACGACACTCCCACCACGCGGTTGCGGCGTCCGATCCGAATCAGACTGTCCAGATCCACATCCGGTCGGGAGTACACGAGCTGCTCATGCAGCGAGCCGTCCAGGCTGAGCGAGTAGAGCGCGACCCGCCCGTCGAGTTTCTTCCAGCCATAGACAATGTCGAGATCATGATCGACCGCGACGGGCCGAAAGCCGCTGTGATCGGTCTGGTTGTAGGTACTCAGTTCGTGCCAGTCAAGGGAGTCCGGCTTGCGGTAAAAGAAACTGAGCACGCCGCTGTCCCTTCCTCCGGGGCCCCTATGGCCCTCCCCGACGATGCGCACCGTTCCACGCCCGTCGCTCAAGTATTCCATTGCATCCGGGCGCGGTGAAATCACATGTTTCACCGCCAGCGTGCGGGTGTCGACCAGATCGACTCCCAGACCCGACGCGTCGCTGCTGGTCAGCGATTCGGGATGCACGTTAGGCAGGTAGGTGCGCGCCATGAGGACCGAACCGTCCTGCTCGGGCAGCCAATCGATGATGGCCGTGTCCTGCAGCGCCAGGCCCGGAGTGTACTGACTTTGTTCCGCGCTCAGCTGCTGCGGCTTGGTGCCATCGGCATTGACAGCCATCAAGCGCGTGATGGGCAGCAGCCCGGCAATGTTGTTGTTCTTATGATCGTTCACGAGCCCGTAGACGGCGCAAACGAGCCGATCGTTCGCGACCCAATTGCAGCCGCGCACCCGATAGGGTTTGCCGTCAGCGTAGAAGGCGACCTTGGCTTTGGCCCCCGGCGCCAGTCCCTGGGTGTACACCACCGAGCCCTGACCCTGGATCGGAGTGACAAATGCGATGGATGATCCATCCGGGGATAGGCGCAGCGAGCTGATATCGGGTCGCGCGCCGAACGCCGCCGCCGCATCGAATGGCTTGGCGCTGGCCGCCTGGAGGCAGGGTGTTGCCACCAGGGCCAATCCGCACAGAACGCCGCAAGACAAGTGCACGCGCAACATGACCGATACCCCCTTGAATCGAAACGGCGCGGAATCGTACCAGACTCACGGACCCATGCCGAAGGCATGCCGGAGAAACGCATCGCTTTTCCGCAGCATGTCGGTACGCACGCCCGAATCGTCGAGCTGATGGTCGCGGTCCTCGTAGGTCACCAGTTCGGACTGCGCGCCAGCGGCCTTCAGGGCCGCCTGCATGCGCCGCGATTCGTCGAACGAGACGTTGCGGTCGAGGGTGCCGTGAAACATCAGCACCGGCTGCTTGAATTGGCGCGCGTGCGTGAGCGGCGAGCCATCGCGCATATGGGGGCCGTCGCCGATGAATTCGGCCGTCACTTCGAAGTCCGACCAATGCCGACGCTCTTCCTTCAGGGCAGCCAGATCGGTCACCGGCGCGATGGCAATGATCGCCTTGAAGACCTGTGGATCGACGGCGACGGACTGCAAGGCCGCGTATCCGCCGTACGACCAGCCGACGATGCCCAGCTTGGCCGGATCGGCAATCCCTTCGGATACCAGCCAGCGTCCCGCCGCGACGACATCCCCGACGGCGATTTCCCAGGACTTGAAGCCATTGTGCTCAAACCAGGCATCGCCGAAGCCTGCCGAACCGCGAAAGTTCGGCTGCAGCACGACATAGCCCCGGGCGGCATAGAACTGCGCCAGCCAGTTGAATCCCCATTCGTCGCGGCTGCTCGGACCACCATGCGGCATCACGATGGCCGGAAGACCACGTGGATTGTCGACGCCCGGCGGCAGTGTGAGATACCCCGGAACCGATTGACCATCCGCTGCCCGATAGGCGATCGGCTTGACGTGCGCGAGCGTCACGCCTTCGAGCGGTGATCGCGCAACCAGAAAGGTGTTCAGCGTATGCGTCGGGCGATCGAACAGGTAGTAGACACCGGGATCAATATCGCTGCCGGCGAAAATAAGCATCTTGCTTTCATCGACGTTCGAGTCGACCACGCTGATGAGTTGGTTCGGCAGCGCCTTGTGCAGGGCAGTGAGCATTTGCCTGATGTCATCCTGGAAATACTCACTGCCTTGCACATCGGTTGAGTACGAAACCCCAACCACGCGGTTACGACGCCCGATGCGAATCAGGCTTCCCAGGTCGACATCCGGGCGGGAATAAACCAGCTTCTCCTGGGGCGAGTCGTCCAGACTCATGGTATACAGCGCGATGCGGCCGTCGAGTTTCTTCCAGCCATAGGCGACGTTGAGGTCGTGGTCCACGGCGATTGGCCGAAAACCGGTGCCATCGATCTCGTCGTAGGAGCTGAGCGTGTGCCACGCGTTTGATCCAGGCTTGCGATACAAATACGTGATCACACCTCGATCGAGTCCGCCCGGCAGGGTACTGCGCTGCACGACGATGCGCACCGTGCCGCGTCCGTCGCTGATGTAGCCGATGGCGTTTGCGTCGGGGGCGATGACATGTTTCGCGGCCTGCGTGCGGGTGTCGAGCAAGTCCACTCCCAGACCTTCCGCCGCGCTGCCGACATGGGATCCGGAGTAATCATCCGGCACATACCGGCGCGCCACGAGCACCGAACCGTCCTGATCGGGAAGCCAGTCGATGATGGCGGCGTCCTGGAGTAACTCACCCAAATTTCCGTGGCTGTGCTGGTCCAATTTCGCGCTGAGCTGCTGTGGATTGCTCCCATCGGCGTTGACAGCGATCAGTCGGGTAACAGGCAGCAGCCCGTGAAGGCCCCGGTCGGGAGTCAAAGCGTAGACGGTGCACACCAACCGATCATTCGCGACCCAGTTACAGCCACGCATGCGAAAGGGCTTGCCGTCAGCGTACAAGGCGATCCTGGCTTTGGCCCCTGGCGCCAGACTCAGGGTATACACCACCGAGGCCTGCCCCTGAGTCGGGGAGACAAAGGCAACGCTCTGCCCATCGGGCGAGAGCCGCAGCGCGGTGACATTCGGCCGAGCGCCGAAAGCCTCGGCCGCATCGAACGCTTTGGGGCTCTCGGCTCGCAGGTACGGCGCGCCCGCCAGCAAGGCCAGTCCGAATAGAACCTTGGCGTAGAAGTGCACGCGCAGCATGTTTGACACCCCCCCATCAAATCGTACCAGAGCACGGCGCGGATTGCCGGCGGCAGGCCGCCGAACAGGGCTAGAACCAGGGTTTCGAGCAGTATGGATAGGGCGACCGGCAGGGGCTGGTAGCCGATTACCCGCAGGGTCGCAAGTTCACGGGTATCGACCGCGGCATTTGGACCGCGCCGCCGCCGTGAGGTTCAGATCGGCGCACTGCGCCAATGGCTGCAGATACGCGGCGAGGATCGGAACAATCCAGTGCTGTCCTTCACAGCCGGCAGTTTCTCGATGAACTCAACGCGCGGGTGCATCCGCCGGCGCTAGGTTCTCAATCGGCAGCGGCGGCAACGCATCGGCCGGAATGAACCCGAACACCTGGCCATAGAATGACAGTTCGGCCTGTAGCGAACGGATGATGTTCTCGGGCTTGCGAAATCCATGACCTTCCCCGGCGAAGAGCAGGTAGGCCACGGGCGCATGGCGTGCGCGCAGCGCATCGACAATGAGCGCGGACTGATTGGGCGGCACGACCGGATCGTCGGCCCCCTGCAGGACCAGCAATGGGGCTTTGAAGCCACCAAGATGCTGCAGTGGCGAGCGACTGTCGTAAATCGCCTGGGCCTGTGGCAAAGGTCCGATCAGCGAATCCAGATAGCGACTCTCGAACTTGTGGGTATCGCGCGCGAGGGCGGTCATGTCCGAGATGCCGTAGTAGTCGGCGCCGGCCCGAAATACTTCGCTCGTGCACAGCGCCAACAGCACCGTGTAGCCGCCCGCGCTACCGCCGCGAATGGCCGTGCGCCGCGGATCAGCCCGACCCGTGCGACTTAGGTACTGGGCGGCCGCGATCACGTCCGCGACATCGACAACGCCCCAATTCCCCTCCAGTTGCCGGCGGTAGCTGCGCCCAAACCCGGAGCTTCCCCCGTAGTTGACGTCGACCACGGCAAAACCGCGGCTGGTCCAATATTGCACGGACGGGGAATACGCCGGCGTTGCCTGGGTGGTCGGTCCGCCATGCACCAAAGTCAGCAGGGGCGGCAGTTCGTCGGGCAGTCCGCGAAATGCCGGATTGACCGGTGCGTAATAGAACGCGTGCGCCGTGCGGTCCTGCGTGCTGGGGTAGTCGATCGGCACGGCGACGGAAACGGCGGCAGGCGCAAGCAGCGCGTTGCCGGCCTCGCGTAGTGTCTCGGTCCGCCCGCTGCTCGCATGGATGCGCACAATCGACTGTGGCGCGCGCGCGGAGCCGGCAACCATTGCCACATGTTCGTCATCGACACGCGTCAACTGGTCGTACTGGACGTACGGCAGTTCCAGCACCCCCGCGCTGCCGCGGCGTAGATCGATCACGGCGAGGCGATCAATGCCACCTTCCCCGAAGCGCGCGAGCGCGCGCGCGTTGCCGAGCAGCGCATAGTTGGCCTGTCCGAGCTGCCATAGGGGACTGGCGAATTCGGCCGCGCGCGGCCACACCGCCCGTACCGCAGCGCCATCCCAGCCATACAGATTCCAGAATCCGCTGCGATCGGAAATGAAGTACAAGGCGCCGTCCGTGTCCCATTGAGGCTCGAGCACGGATTCGGCGGGTCCACCGGCAACCCGGGTAAGCGCTGTCAGTCCGCGCTCGCCAAGTTCGGCAACCATAAGGGTGGTCGCATCCCAGGGCATGTGCGGATGGTGCCAGGCGATGAAGGCCAGTTTTCGTCCATCGGGACTCACGCGTGGGTAGGCTACGAAATCGCTGTCGGCATAAAGGACTGCGCCGGCACCCCCCGCGGGCAAGTCAACGCGCACCAGCGCGTTGCGAACCTCGCGCGGATCGGTGTGATCCTCACGAACGCAGATAAGCGCCGTGACCGCGCCGGTGTCGGCGCGCACGGGCACGCAGTCGGCGTACCGATAGCCCTTCGGCGTCAGCGGTTCGGGGCCGGCGCCCGGGGTGAGGCGATACAGGCGCTGATCGGCAAACTTGGTGTAATAGGCCGTGTCGGCGACGATGAGGTACGGCGCGGCCCCATACTCGTGCACGCGGCCACGCACATTGCTGGCAGCGGGGACCACGGGAATCGCCGCGCCATCCGCGCCGAGGCGAAACACGCCATGGGTACCGCCCGCCGCCGGCACGTTCTGCGTCCAGTACAGATGTCCCGCGAAGCTGCGCAGATTCTCAAATCTGACCTGCGAGTCGGCCAGGGCCTCGGCGGTGAGGGGCGATTTCCAGGCGCCGTAGGGCATCGGGACCGGCGACAAATGATCATCAGGGGTCATGAGGCGTTGTTCTTGGGCCAAATCGACGACCGATCGTACAGTATCATCCGGCCCTGTGATTCCGTGGTCGCTGACCGGCCCCACGCTGGATGCGGATGACCCGCGATCGACCGCACGTTTTGGCGGACGCTCGATGGCGGGGTCGTGAAGGGCGCCTTCTAACCCCCACTGACGGCGGGCCTGCGCACGAAAAACACGCAGGCCACGGCGAAGAGCGAAATGACGGCGCCGCACAGAAATCCGTCCCCGACGCCGCCCGAGAGCGCCTCGGTGGGCGCATGCCCCCGTGCGGCCAGCGTCGCTGCGCGTGCCGACATCAAGGCCACGAACAGCGCGACTCCGGCGGCACCGGATACCTGCTGAATGGTGCCGATGACGGCGCTACCGTGCGAGTAAAGGCTTGCCTTCACGGATGACAGGCTGACGGTAAACAGGGGCGTAAAGAGCAGCGCAAAGCCGACGCTCATCACCACATGTCCGGCGAGAATATAGCCGACGGGCGTTGCCGGACCGAGCAGCGTCATCGCCCACAATACGGCGCTGACGATGATGACGCCGGGGACCAGCAGCCGGCTTGGGCCGAGTCTGTCGTATAAGCGCCCGACATGGGGGCCCAGCAAGCCCATCAGCAGACCGCCCGGCAGCAGCAACAGTCCTGTTTGCAAGGTACTGAGGCCGAGGACGTTCTGCAGGTAGATCGGCAGCAGGATAATGGTGCCGAACAGTGCCATCATCATGCTCGCCATGAGCAGCACCGAGATGGTGAAATTGCGCGACTCGAACGTACGCAGGTCGAGCAGCGGATAGCCGGTTTTCTGCAGCGAGATCTGCCGCAGGATGAACGCGGCCAGGATCACGGCGCCGCCCGCGCTCCAGACTCCCGCCGGCACCGTCCCGGGCGCGGCAGCGACGCCGATATTGCTCAGTCCGTAGACGATGCCGCCGAAGGCCAGCCCCGACAGGACTACCGAAATGCCATCAAGCGCCGCGTGGTGCGGCGTCGTCACGTTCTGCATGCGCCGCGCGCCCAGCGCCAGTGCGCCGAGGGAGATCGGCAGCACGAGCAGGAACATCCAACGCCAACTCAGATAGTTGAGGATGATTCCCGAGATGGTGGGGCCGACGGCGGGTGCGACCGATATGACAGTGGTAATGAAGCCCATGGTCTTGCCGCGAGTCTGCGCAGGTGCCAGCGTCATCACGGTGGTCATCAGCAGCGGCATCATGATCGCCGTTCCGGATGCCTGAATGATGCGCGCGAGCACCAGCACCTCGAGATTGGAAGCCAGGGTCGCGATCAATGTGCCCAGCGAGAACAACGACATCGCCCAGATGAAGACCGGCCGCGTGTTCATTCTCTGCAACAGAAAACCGGTGACCGGAATGATCACGGACATCGTCAGGAGAAACGCTGTGGTCAGCCACTGGACGGCATCGGCCGTGACTTTCAGATCGTGCATGAGCCGCGGCAGGGCGACGGCCATGAGCGTCTCGTTGAGAATGACCACGAAGGTGGCGACCAGGAGCAGGTTGATGACCAGTCGGTTGCGCCGCTCATCGTCGGCGACCACTGGGCCGGCGATGCTATTCAAAGGTGCGAGTAAACACGCAATACGTTGTCACCGATCATTCTCGCAAACGATGCCGGCCGCCGCGCTGCCTTGCGCGATGGCACAAAAACGCAGCCGTCCGCCATTTGGCCTCTGGGCGGCCCGCCGTGCTCAGTGCTGACTTTCCTTTTCCACCAGGTACCGAACGACGCCAATGACGTCGTCCTCGCTGCGCAGCGAGTTCAGGTTGACCATATATTTGCCGTTCACCACGATGCAGGGGGTGCCGGGTACACGCATGGCAAGAACCTGCGCATCCGCGCTTTTCATTTTCAGATCGACATTGAAGGATCGGGCCGTGGCGAGGAACACATTTGCCTTCACGCCGGTCAGGCGCTCGTAGCATTTCGCCGCATCCTCGATCGAAGGCAGGGGGCTCTTCAGCCGACCGGTGGCTGGATCGACCGTGGCCAGCTCCCCGCTCTTCCACACTGCATCGAATATCGCCTGATGGGTGCGCGCTGAGATGCCGAGCGTCTGTGCGGTGAAGTAAGCGCGCTGCAACATTACCCAGTCCTCTTCGGGCTTGAAGGAGGCCGGCAGAAAGACCATTTGCGCATTCGCCGGCAGGCTGTGTTCCAGTGCGGCGATCACGGGTTGAAAGCTGTTGCAGGCAGGGCAGCCGTACGAGAACACTTCCATGACCTCGACCTTGCCAGCCGGCACGTTGGTGTGCTGTGCCGGATTGAGCACATCGTAATTCGTGCCTTCGGTCCAGGTCTGAGCGGCCTGGGCGAGCGGGGCGAGCATGGCGGCCAGCGCACCGAGCAAGGCTACGCGGAAAAGCTTCATGAATGTCTCTCCTACTTGCGTGCCGCAACTTCGGCGGCGGTGGGTGACGGACGGATGTATAAGGGCAGGGGAGGCTGGGTCTCGTAGGCGCCTTCGAGCTTCTGGGACTCCGCGGCGGACAGATGGGTTCCGAGCGCTTTCACGGAATCATCCAGATGGTGAAGCTTGCTGGCGCCTACGATGGGCGCACTGACCCCCGGTTGACCGAGCAGCCAGGCGACGGCGATCTCGGCCGGGCCGACACCGCGCTGTGCCGCAACCTCCGCGACGGCATCGATCACGGCTTCATCGGACTTGCGGTTGAAGCGGTTGCGCGCCATGGGCGAGTTCGAGCGCACGGTGTGGGTGCGGCGGCTGCCGGCCAGCAGACCGCCACCGATGGGGCTGTAGGGAATCAGGCCAATGCCTTCCTCCCGGCACAGGGGGTTCATCTCGCGTTCTTCCTCGCGGTACAGCAGGCTGTAGTTGTTCTGCATGCTGACGAAGCGCGCCAGGTGCAGCTGATCAGCGCGATACAGCATTTTTGCGAGCTGGTAAGCCGCCATGGTCGATGCGCCGATATAGCGCACTTTGCCGAGCTTGATGAGATCGGTGAGGGCTTCGAGTGTCTCCTCTATCGGTGTGTCCCGATCGAAACGATGGATCTGGTACAGGTCGACGTAGTCCATTCCCAGGCGGGTGAGGCTGTTGTCGATGGACTCGAAGATGTGCTTGCGCGACAGGCCGCGGTGATTGGGGCCGGGCCCCACTGCCTGGAATACCTTGGTGGCCACGACGGCATCGTCACGTTTGATGCCGAAGGACTGCAGTGCCTTGCCCAGGATATATTCACTTTCGCCAGCCGAATACACATCGGCGGTATCGAAAAAGTTGATGCCCAGTTCGAGGGCCCGCCGCACGATGGCAAAGCTGGCATCCTCCGACAGCATCCAGTCCGCACCGCTGCCGAAGCTCATGCACCCCAGGCAGATGCGGGAGACGCGAAGTCCGGAGGAACCGAGGCGGGTATAGTCCATTGGCATCCTTCATCGCAGGTGTTGCGCTGCGGATTCTAGCACCGCGGCACTAATCGATCGTTACGACGACCTTGCCCCGGGCATGTTCGGTTTCCTGGTAGCGGATGGCTGCGGCGATTTGATCGAACCGATACTGTCGGTCGATCACCGGTTTCACTGTGCCGGTCTGCAGCATCTGCGCCAATATCGCCAGGTCCGCCGGGTTGGGTTCGGCCATGAAGGCCACGACTTTCCGATTTACGAACTTTGCGGCGATCCAAGCCCTGCCAAGTCCGGTCATCGGCCCGGCCCAGCTGCCCTTGCTGGTGTTGCCGGCAAATACATAGATCCCGCTCGCCGTCATCACCCGTTGACAAGCGCTCAGGGAATGATTACCGGACATGTCCAGGATCACATCGTAGCGGGCAGTACCGAGGGTGAAATCCTGGCGGCTGTAGTCGATGACATGATCCGCTCCAAGGGACCGCAGCAGCTCGAGGCTACGGGAATTGGTTACTGCCGTCACGTCGGCCCCCAGGGACTTGGCAATCTGCACCGCAAAGGTACCGACACCGCCCCCTGCGCCATTGATCAGGACTTTCTGCCCAGCGCGCAACTGCCCGTGGTCGCGCAGTGCCTGCAGCGCGGTAATACCCGCGACGGGAGCGGCTGCGGCCTGTTCGAAGCTCAGCTTCGCCGGTATCAGCGCCACCGCTGCATTTTCCGGGGTGCGCAGGTACTGCGCGAACGCGGCATGACCGGCGCCAAACACCTCATCACCGGGCTTGAACCTGGTAACGAGCCTACCCACGGCCACCACCGTTCCTGCGAAGTCCGTTCCCATGGAAGGATCCTTCGGCGTGCCCCAGCCACTGTTGGCCCGCACCAGATAGGGCTCCCCGTGCATCAAGTGCCAGTCCAGGGGGTTGATGGAGCTCGCGTGCACCCGCACCAGCACCCCATGGTCCGATGGCACCGGCCGTTCGATGCTTTCAATCCGCACCACGTCGGCAGAACCATAGCAGCGGTGGACGGCGGCCTGCATGGGTTGCCTGAGAGCGACGGGCGATGCGGAGCCGCAGGCGGAGTCGTGGCTCACCGCAACTGCCAACGATGCCACACCCAGCACCACCAGCAGCACCAAACTGATTAAGACGCGCATGATCTATTCGACCTGCTGCAGGATCTTCTCGACGCTCGCGAGGCTGCTCGCGAAGCGGGCGAGATCAGATCGAATGGCGGCCAGCGCCGCCTGATTTTCCGATTGCGCTGCGACTGCCTTCTCGGCCAGCGTGCGATACAGCGCATCGTTCGCCATGCGCGCGCGCGCCTGAAAGAGTGCCGAGAAATACTTCATGCCGAACACCACCAGTACGGTCACGAAAAAAGGCCCTACAAAGATCAGGTATTGCGCTGTCGTCATTTGTCCGCCGGTAGACATAAGGATCTCCTCAGTATTAGTCCGACTCAACGTTTGGATCGGGAAGGGATGCCGCTGCCTTCGCGATGAAGGCGGGCGTGAGTTCGATGCCGAATTTCGTGACCTCGAAATAATTGAGCGCTTTGCCGTCCGCCGACAGCTCCAGCCGACTGCTCACCAGGCCGGCCGCTTCAAGCTTCTGCAGATGCAGATGCAGCAGGGGACGACTGATGCCGACTTCCCGGGCCAACTGGCTTACGTACTGCCGACCGTCCGCGGCGAGCAGGGCGATGATGCGCAGCCGGTGCGCATTGGCCAGCGCCGCCAGCATCCCAAGCAGCCTTTCTCCCGTTAAAGCCAAAATTCGTAATGACCTGACATGTGTCAGAATATTCTGACAGGTGGTCCGAATTGTCAAGCAACTTGTGCACCGGCCGCAGCTGATTCAGGCGCGGCGGAACCAGCACAGAAGGGAGCGCGAATCGGCCTAATGGGCCTGGCGCCGCGAGGTAGGTGCAATCCCGCGGCGCGAGCATCGCTCTGCCAGAGGGCTCCCACGTCGCCGGCGCCTGTTGTCCTATGCAAGTGAACCGTGTGTTGTGGCCAGAATCGCCAATGGAACATCGTTGGGGAACAAGGCACGCGGTTCACATCCCGGTTCGCGTAACCGCGGCGCACTCCTCCGTGGCGAGCATCGGCAGAATCACGAATTTGAGTTTGAGTGGCGGATTCATCGCAGGTTTTGGGTTTCGGCCGCTGTCGAGAATCCACGTCAGTCTGGACTATCCGCTGCTGCTGCAGCGGCCCGTGGAAAGGCTGGCCGCGTTCGTAGCGCGTGTGTGCGAAGAGGGGGCCGGCATCGTGTGGTGTGAATTCGCGCCGCGTGCGGTGGCGGAACTGCTGCTTACGATGACCAGCGTGTTACCCGAGGTCGGCGGCGCAGCGCATCGCTCCATTCGCTACTAGAACGACCGATTCGCGCTACTTCACGGGCGAGGGGCTGCGTTCGGTGAACTGCCGCTGATGCCAGTAGGGATAGGCGAGCGTGGTTTCGCTGGCCGCGTCAAGCCGCGCAACCTGCGCGGGGGTGAGATTCCACCCCACCGCCCCGAGATTGTCGCGCAGCTGCTGCTCGTTGCGAGCGCCGATAATCACGCTGGCAACCGTAGGGCGCTGTACAACCCAGTTGATCGCAACCCGGGGAATGCTCTGGCCGGTCTCGCGGGCAATCTCCGCGAGCATGTCGACGACCTTGAACAAATGCGCCTCCGGCACCGGCGGTCCGATGTCGACAATCAGCTTGGTGTTGAGCCGGCTGACCGGTGGCCGCGCGTGGCCGCGACGGATCTTGCCGGTCAGGCGCCCCCAGCCCAGCGGACTCCAGACGATGGCGCCCACGCCCTGATCGAGCGCGAGCGGCATCAGCTCCCATTCATAGTCGCGCCCGACCAGCGAGTAATGGGCCTGGTGTGCGACGTAGCGGCCCAGACCGTAGCGCTCCGAGACGGCCAGTGACTTCATCAAGTGCCAGCCGGAGAAATTCGAGCAACCGATATAGCGGATCTTCCCGGCGCGGATCAGATCATCCAGTGCCCGCAAGGTCTCCTCCACGGGCGTCGAGGCATCGAAGCCGTGCATCTGGTAGATATCGATGTAGTCGGTGCCGAGCCGCTTGAGGCTGGCTTCGCAGGCCTCGAGCAGATGGAAACGCGAGGAGCCGACATCGTTCGGGCCGGGGCCGGTACGGAAGGTAGCCTTAGTCGAGATGAGCACCTGTTGGCGCCGGCCGCGAATCGCGGCGCCGAAGACTTCTTCGGCGCTGCCGGCCGAATAGACGTCGGCGGAATCAAACAGGGTGAGACCCGCCTCGAGACAGATCGAGACCATGCGCGTGGCCTCCTCGATGCCCGTCGTACCGAAAGCCTCGAATGCGCCCGTTCCGCCCATCGTCGCGGTGCCGAAACTCAAAACCGGAACCTTTAGTCCCGAGCGGCCCAACTGGCGATGTTCCATGCGATGCTCCTGCGCGCTGCGTCGGACTGATGATGGCTCAAATATAGCATCACACTTGAGCTTAACCTTTTGCGTAGCCATTGCGACCAACCAACATCGCGTAACGCTTGAAGCACATCCGGCAACGTAGTAACGTCAACTACGAGTGTAGTTCGCTGGAGAATCCGATGCGTGCCCAACTCTTGATGCTGATCGCGGCGATCGGTCTGGTGGGATCTGCGACCGCCGCGGCGGATTCGACCCAATCTGCTACCTGGACGCAGCGCAAGCTGATGCACTTCAGTCCACCGTCCAACTACGTTCCCCCCAACGGCTACCTATCGAACACGCACTTCCTCTCATGCGACGAACTCATTGAT
>DATDIL010000101.1:0-8725 GCA_036521075.1 Steroidobacteraceae bacterium
CGAATCGCGCCTGCCATTTCTGGACCATCGCATCGTCGAACTCTGCTTCTCGCTGCCGTACAGCGACAAACTGGGCCAGGGCTGGACAAAATTGCTGTTGCGGCAGGCTGCGACCGGTGTGCTGCCGCAGGCGGTTTGCGAGCGCCGACACAAACAGGGGTTTCCGGGCGACTATGAAGGTTGGCTGGCGACGGACTCGGGACTGGACGCGGTCACGGGGCTGCTGCTCGACCGGGTAACCCTGCAGCGGGGCTGGCTGCATCCCGGCTGGCTGCGACGGCGGTTGGGCGGCAGGCGCGCCAAGGCGGCGCACTGGGTGCGCCATCATGTGCAGCGGGTGTGGGAACTGCTGGCACTCGAATTGTGGTGTCGCCAGTTTCTCGATGGAAACGGCGAGTTGCGCTTGCCCCCTGCCCTACCCCGCGCCGCCGTCCGAGCGAACACGATGGTCCAGGCAGCCGTCTCGCCGAGCGGCTGAACCGCCGGAGAGTCACGTGCCCAAGACCTTCGATTCACTGCTCGACTGGGTGCGGCATGGTGGGAATGCCAGAACCAAGGCACTGTACCGCCGCCCGGTCATCGAAGCAGCGCGACTCTGGCGCCAATTGCTGGTGTCGACCTGCTTCATCGGCCTTACCGGCAGCGCCGGCAAGACCACGACCAAAGATCTGCTGCACGCCGCATTAGCGGTACGTTTTCGAGCCGCCAAGAACTCCGAGTCACACAATGTTCTCTATCCCATCGCACGAACTTTGTTGACGCTCGGACCAAGGACGCAATTCTGTGTCCAGGAAGTCGGCATCAGCGAACTCGGTGGCTTCGATTCGATCCTGGCGCTGCTCAAGCCCAAGGTGGGCGTGGTGACCAACGTAGGAACCGATCACTACACAGTGTTTCGCGGGCGCGCGGGCGTTGCTGCCGAGAAAGGCAAGCTCATCGCCAGCCTGCCCGCCGACGGACTTGCGGTACTGAACGCCGACGACGACCTGGTGGCAGCCATGGCCTCGGGATGCCGTGCCCGCGTCGTGACCTATGGAATGCACAACACGGCCGATTTCCGCGGCGAAGTCGTCACCTACCGCTGGCCGGATCGACTGGCCTTGCGGCTGCATCATCGCAACGACAGTGCGTTGGCACAAACGCAGCTCGTGGGCGCACATCACGCGGGCAATGTGCTCGCCGCAGTTGCGACCGCCTGTTCGCTGGGGGTACCGCTTGCGGAGGCCGCCCTCGCCGTGGGCCGCAACCCTGCCGAACTCGGTAGAATGAGCGTGCACGAGACGGCTCGCGGAGTCACCTTCATACGCGATGATTTGAAGGCGCCACAATGGTCGCTCGCCATGGCGTGGCAATTCATGGCCCAGGCGCGCGCGGCCCGCAGGTTGATCGTACTGGGCACCATTTCAGACTACCCCGGCGCCTCATCCCGTCGCTATCGAGACGCCCTGAACGAGGCCGCCAAGGCCGGGGACCAGGTGCTGATGGTGGGACCGCATGCGGCATCAGCGGTTCGCAAGTTGGGGGCCGTCGGCCACCAGAACCTGCTCGCCTTCGAGACCGTTCGCGACGCTGCCGCATGGCTGCAGCAATTCGCGCGAGCTGGGGACCTGGTGCTTCTCAAGGGATCCAACAAGGCCGATCATCTGGCGCGCCTTGCGCTCGCGCTGGATCACGAGGTGCGATGCTGGCAAACGCGCTGCGGCTGGGAGAAGTTCTGCGATCACTGCCGCCTGATCGGGCAATCCGCTGCGCCATGAAAGTGCCGGTGTCCCTGAATCTCCTCCTGGATCGCGTGGAGCACAGCGGTAAAGCCGCTGCCAAGATGATCTACCGTGGCCCGACCATCGCGGCGGCGAGACCATGGCGCTCGGTACTGCGGGGCACCCGCTTCATCGGCGTCACCGGCAGCGCGGGCAAGACCACGACCAAGGACCTGTTGTACTGCGCGCTGGCCGGCCGCTTTCGCTGCGTTCGAAGCGCCGACAGTAACAATCAGCTCTACAGCATAGCCCGCACGCTCATCGGCACCGGCCCGAGAACCGACTATTGCGTGCAGGAAGTCGGCGCCAGCGAGCGCGGCGCCTTTGACCCCATGATGAGCCTGCTGCGGCCGCACGTTGGAATTGTCACCAACATCGGAACGGATCATTTCAAGTCCTTCCGCACCCGCGAAGGCGTCGCCGCGGAGAAGAGCAAACTCATCGCCTGCCTGCCCGCCGACGGCCTCGCCGTACTGAACGCCGACGACGACCTGGTAGCTGCCATGGCCTCGCAATGCCGCGCGCGTGTGGTCACGTTCGGAATGCGGGGCGGGGCGGAGTTTCGTGGCGAAATCGAGCAGGATCGTTGGCCCGATCGATTGGCGCTGCGCATTCATCGCGGCGGTGCCGCGGTGCTGGTGCAAACACAGCTGCTGGGTGCGCATCAGGCAGGTAACGTACTGGCCGCGGTCGCCACGGCCTGCGAACTCGGAATGCCGCTCGCCGATGCCGCGATCGCAGTCAGTCGCCATGAACCACTGCTCGGACGCATGAGCGTACAACTGAGCGCGCGCGGCATCACCTTCGTTCGCGACGACTGGAAGGCGCCGCTTTGGTCGCTGCCGGCCATGTTTGAGTTCATGAGCAATGCCATCGCCTCCCGCAGGCTCATCGTGCTCGGCACGATCTCCGACTACGGCGGCGACTCGAGCCGCGTGTACCGGCAATGCGTCTCCCGGGCGCTGGAGGCCGCCGAGTTCGTACTGCTGGTCGGCGTCCGCGCCAAATCCCTGCAGGCACACTTCAGCGCCACGGCCGGCGCCCGCCTGCAGGGGTTCGAGCACGCTAAAGATGCTGCACGGTGGCTCACGGACTTCACCCGTGCCGGCGACCTGGTGTTGCTCAAGGGCTCGAATCAGTCCGACCACCTGGCGCGCCTCGCCCTGGCCAATGACCTGGAAGTTGGCTGCTGGCGATCGAACTGCCGTCGCGGGATCTTTTGCGATCATTGTCGCCTGCTGCGCGCAGAGGCGGCACCGTGAACGACGACCCGGCAACGGCTGCGCCGGCGTCGCGCGGGCGCCAGATATGGCGACGCCTGCTGGGCCGGCTGCGCTATGGGTTGTTGATCCAGGAGTTATTGGATCGGCTCTCGCGCCTTGGGGTCATCATCTACCCCTATTTCGTGGTACGGGAGCCGGAAAGCCCAGAGCCGGCCATGACGTCCGATGCACGCAGCAGCTTTCGGCTGTTGCGAGCTGCCGACGTCGATGACGTTGTGCGCGTGCTCGCGGGGCGAATCACCTCGCAAGTGTATCTCGAGCTGCTGACACTGGCCGAATGCATGGGGGTTTTCCACGACCAGAAGCTGGCCGGCTACACCTGGGCGCGGCTGGATTATGTGCCGGTGCCGGAAGGCCTGGGGCAACCCGTATTCGAACTGCAACCGGACGAAGCCTACTTGTTCGACATGTACGTGGCGCCGGCATATCGCGGGTTTCGGCTGGCAGGTATTTTGCGCCAATCGATGCAGCGTGAGCTCATCCGACGCGGCCGCACATGCTTCTACAGCCTCACACTGGCGTTCAATCGCGCCTCGCGGCGCTTCAAATCGCGCCTGGGTGCCCGCGAAGTGGAGCTGCGCATGCATGTAAGGCTGCGTATCAGGTCGTTTCCGGGCTTCGATGTTCGGCTTTGGCGGCGGCTGGAGCCGCTACGCTCGGCATGGGTGCGACGCATTCGTGCCTGAACGATTGCGCATCGAGACCGATATCGAGCAGCTGCCGGCGGCCGAGTGGCAGCGTCTGACATACGGTCACCCAGCCTTGCGCCTCGAACTACTCAAGGCGCTCGCGGCAACTGCCCGCACCGTCTTGCCGCTACGGATCTTCATGCTGGAAGACGAGTCGGGTATTGCCGCCGCGGCATTATGCGAAACGGTGGCCTCGAACCAGACAAACAGTGCTTTGGACTCTCTGCTCTTTGGCCGCGCCGCGGCCGCCGCCACCCGGCTCGGCGCCTCCAGCAGACCGACCCTGCTGTTCCGTACGCCGGTGGGCACGGAATCCGCCGTCGTGGTACGGCCTGCAGACTCGGCTGAGCAACGCCGAATTCTCTCGCGCTTGCTCGATGCAATTGAACGACACGCGGCGCAACAACGACTCGGTATCGCCGTCATCGGCGTGCTCGGCGACCATAACCTTCTGGGCGACGTGCTGGCAGCGCGTCATTACCTCGCTACCGATATTCAACCGCACGCCCGCCTGCCGATCCAATGGGCCGACTTCGACGGCTACGTCGAATACCTTCGCGGATACAGCCAGAACAGCGCGCGCAACGCGCGTCGCGAGCGCAGTCGCAATCAACGCAGTGGCGTCAGCATTCGGCATCTGCCATGCACGGCTGCCAGCGCCGGGGCGCTCTATCGGCTGGCGCGCGAACATTACCGACACAAGAACGGGGTCGACCCGCAGTTCGAGCCAGAGTTTCTCCCGCGATTGGCTACACTGCTCGGCGATGAGTTCCTGCTGTTCGAAGCGCTGCGCGAGGGTCACCGCATCGGCATGCTGGGTGCGGTACGCTCGGGCTCGGTGGGCTGGATGGCGTGGTACGGCACGGAATTGACCGATCGCCCAAATGACTTTACCTACGCAAATCTGGTGTTCTACCATCCCGCCGATGTGGCCACCCAGCTGGGGCTGAAAACACTGCTCTATGGCACCCACGCCTTGGACGCGAAGCGGCGCCGAGGTTGCCAGATCCTGAGAAGCCGGCTTTTCTATCGCCCGCATCGGCCGTTGACGCGGTTTGTTGCCGGCGCTTATTTCTTGCTCCATCGCGCCTGGTTTCGCAGGAAGATCAGATGAAAGTGCTGGTGACGAACTGCACTCGAAACTCCGGCTTGACCGTTATGCGGGCACTCTCGGCTGCCGGCTGGATCGTCGAGGGCGCGGATGATCGCGCACTCGCATTTGGTCTGCGCTCCCGTTGTGCCAGCACGGCCTACGCGCGCTTGCCGCAAGAGGATGATCCCGGATTCATCGCGGCGCTGCTGGAATTGCTCGAGCAGACACGGCCGGACGTCCTGATTCCGACGCGCGGCATCGAGGCCGCCTGCTACGCCCGCGAATCCGTTACAGCGCGCAGCCATTGTCTGCTGGCGCCGCCTGAAGCCTTCGAAGCGCTGAACGACAAAGTGCGCCTGCTCGAACACTGTGCAGCCCTGGGTATTGCCCGACCGCAGTCATTCAGCCCGATTGAGGCCGAGCAGTACCTCAAAACTGCTTCCCACTGCAAGGTGGTCATCAAGCCGCGTAGGGATGTTGGCGGCGGCCATAACGTGCACTTCGTCTCCGAAGCAACCCGGGTGCTCCCGCTCTACCAGCGCGTGGTCGACGAGCACGGCGGCGCACTGATCAGCGAGTTCATTCCAGGGCCAACAGACAATCTGCGGGCCGTGCAGTTGTTGTTCGATTCGGCCAGCCGGCTGATCGCGTATTTCGTGCTGCGCAAGCTGCGCATCTGGCCGCCGGGGGTAGGCGTCACGGTGGCGGCCGTCAGCACGCACGAAACCGCCCTGGTTTCGAGCCTGGTGCCCATGCTGAAGCAGCTGCAATGGCAGGGACCGGTGGATGCCGAATTCAAGATCGACGCGCGCGATGGGGTGGCGAAGATCCTGGAGATCAACCCGCGATTCTCGGGAGCGGTGCATTTTCCGATCGCCTGCGGTGTGAACATGGCCCTGCTCTACTGTCGTGCTGCGCTGGGTGAACGTCTCGAGGAGGTGCATCAGCCTTGCTACCCCGCCGGGATGCATTATCTGGACGGGGGCCGATGGCTGGCCGGCCTGCTCTCGGACCTGCGCGCGCCCGGCTCGAGCCGATGGGCAGTGCTGCGGCGCGGATGGCAGGTAGAGCTGTGCGGTCCACGGGTTCGCTCGGTCCACACCCCCAGCGACCCGGGACCGCTGCTCGCCAAGCTCTTCAGGGGCCGCGGCAATGCTTAGACGCGCTCTCTATCTGGCGCAGATGCTGCGCAATGCCTCGCGCAGCAGTGCCTCACTGGCCGCAGATCAGAGCCGGAAGCTGCGATCACTGGTACGGCATGCGGCCGCGCGTGTGCCGTTCTACCGCGACCTCTATGCATCGCAGTCCATCAGTGCGGACTGCATCAATAGCCCGCAGGACCTGGCTCGGCTCCCCATCGTGACGAAACTGCAACTGCGCGCGGCGGGCCGCGCGGCGATGTCGCTCGATGCGCCACCCCGTCTCGTCAAGATCAGCACCTCTGGCTCGAGCGGCGAACCATTCGCCTTCTTCATCGACCGCAATTATGACCAATGGCGCAAGGCGCAATACCTTCGCGCCTATCTATGCAGCGGCCGGCGGATACGCGACAAGATACTTCGGCTCACGGCGTCTCCGCGCCACCGATTGTCCTGGACCCTGCGCCTCGGACTCATACGCGAGCTGCAGCTCGCCGGCGCCACTGATCCGGCTCACGTGGCGGCGACGTGGCAGGCGCTATCGCCGGATGTGCTGCAAGGCTACCCCTCCAGTTTGCGCACGCTGGCGAATTACTGTCTCGAAGGCGCTCGGCCCCTGCAACCCGCACCGCGTCTGATATTTACCGATTCGGAACTGCTGACCCCCGATACGCGTGCGCTGCTCGAACAGCAGCTCGGCGCCCCGGTTCTGGACATCTTTGGTACCTATGAGACCGACAATATCGGCTTCCAGTGCGCCGCGCGCAGCGGCTATCACATCGCTACCGATTGCGCGGTAGTAGAAGTTGTCCGCGACGGCAGGCTCGTTCCGCCGGGCGAGGAAGGTGAGATTGTCGTCACTGTACTTGGCAACCGAACGACTCCGTTCATTCGCTATAATCTCGGGGATATCGGCAGACTCGTGCGGCAGCCCTGCAGTTGCGGTCTGCCCTTTCCGCTGCTGAGCGGCCTGCAGGGCCGCGCCGATGATCTCATCGTCCTGGCGAGTGGCCGGCAGCGCTCCGCCATGGACGCGCTGGGCCGACTCGACGACAGCGCCAGCGTCGTGCGTCATTATCAGCTGCGGCAGCTGCGGCTTGATGTCTTTGAGCTGCTCATCGTGCCATCCAATCGCTTTTCGGCCGCAGATGGCGAGCGCCTCGCCGCCGCGGTCGCGGCAACGCTCGAGGGCGCCGAGGTGACATGGCGGCTCGTGGATGCCACGCCACCGGAACGGTCCGGCAAGCGCCGCACCTTCGTGTCACTGCTCGCCCAATAAGGGCGGCCCCGCAGCGCGGCTGTAATATACCTGTAACGTAATGAGTTGTTTCTATTGACATCGGAGCTTAACGGGTAGCACTGTGCAATCGTGGCGCGCCAATCAAAGGAGCGAGGGGAGGGCCGTTGGCTATTGCTGCAGATCGAAGTGGTTGAGGTGAATCATCGCTGACTCTTGGAGCTCCGGCGGCTGATTCCAGACCGTAACCTGGAGCGCTAGATTGGTGAAGGCCCGACCCAATCACAAGACCAGCCAGCTGCGGCTCGCGCTGATCGACCCACGAACACTGGTGCGTAATGCTGTCGCGTGCCTCCTGCAAACGTGGTCGCCGGCGAGTGAGCCCGCCAGCACTTTCGCCGTGCTCCCCTTCTGCAATATCGCTGAATTCGGCACTCGACATCACAACCCCGCGAAAGACTTTGATTTGGTGGCATTCAATGTCGGCGCGAGCACGCTCGCGGATGATCGCAGTGCCGGCGAGGTCAACTCGTTGCAGCAGATGCTATCGAGTCTGCCGCTGGTGCTGATGGCAGACCGTCTGGAACCAAAGTTGGCGCTCGATTTGCTACGCAACGGCCTCAAGGGCTACATACCCGCCACCTCGAGCCCGATGGTGGCGATCGAGGCGTTACGTCTGGTTTGGGCAGGAGGAACCTTCATTCCGCCTGAGCTGCTGCAGCATGCGGCCGGCGAATCACCACGCGACTCGTCTGGCGCGCACAGCGATCCGATCCTGGCCGCACAATTGACGGGGCGCGAAGGTACGGTGCTCGCCCTGTTGCGGCAAGGTAAGCCGAACAAGATGATCGCCGCCGAACTGCGCATCACCGAAAACACGGTCAAGGTGTACGTGCGACTCATCATGAAAAAGCTGGGCGCAATCAACCGAACACACGCTTGCTACCTGGTCCAGCGAGCGACAGAACCGCGGCTCAACGGCGCAAATCCGACTCAGCCATCCCCGTAACTTCTCGGTTGCGTTAACGGCGCCATGGCGTGTCGAAGCGCCACGAGAGCCCGAGTCCAATCGCCATCTTTGGAGCATCGCTCGTCAGCCCATCCTGAATCGTGAGATCGAGGAACTTACCCGCCCCAAACGTCATCGACGCGCCGAAAGTCAGAATGCCGATCGTTTGGTTGGAGCCGTGCTGAACCAACCCTCCAATCTCCTTGTTCCCATCGAATTCCTGATCTAGAACGACGCGCAGCGAAGTCTCTGGACTCGCAGCCAGGGCCGCCCCGACGGTCATGCCGATCTTGTCACCTTGTCGTTCCCCGTCTTCCTCGAAAGACCTGTCGTAGTAGGGCCCCCCCAAAAACACGAGCGGGTCCTGACGCTTAGTCGCGAGCAGCGAGAGCCTGGCCTCGTTGAAACCTGTGCCCGTCGATAGTCCCAGTGCCCGATCCGTGGGACCGGTGTCGGCATTCCAGCTCAAGCGCGCGACGAGATTCGGCTGTCCCGTGCGTTCAACGAGCAGGGTC
>DATDIL010000102.1:0-11027 GCA_036521075.1 Steroidobacteraceae bacterium
GCAGCACTTCAGGCAGTCCCGCGCAATGAAATTCCGCCCACAGCGCATTGTTGAGCCGGCTGCGATAGGGCTTCGTTCCAGTAGGTCCGATCCAGCCCCCCAGGATGCGATGTTTCTGCATGGGCCGGCGTGCAATCGGGCCCCCGCGGGCCAAGGGGTGCCGGAGGCCGTGCGGCGCAACCCAGCGCCTGGAAAGTTCGCCCCGGATAAGCTGTGGCATTAGACGGTAAATGCCGTTTGCGATCTGACCCAGTTCGATCAGGTCCCGACCCAGGGTCCGGCGTGGATATTTGCCCGGCAGCCCGGGATCCAATCGATCGAGAGCGAAGGGCAGAATGAAGCGCTCATAACCGCCCAGCAGCTCATCGGCGCCCTGGCCCCCGAGTACCACGGTGACGTGTCGGCTCGCTTCCCGCAGCACGTGCCATTGAGGGTAGCGGCCACGCATGGGCGTCGGCGCGTCGTGGTGCCAGACGATGGAGCCGATCGTCGGCAGGAGCTTGTCGGCGGTGGGAGTGACCCAGTGAACCTGGTAGCGGGCGGGATCGTCCGCCACCAGACGAACATAGCGGCTCTCATCCAGGTCGGCAGCGTCATACCGAAGCGAAAAACACTGCAATGGCCGCTCGCTCTCGGCTGCCGCCAAACGCGCAACGGCGCTCGAGTCCAGTCCGCCGCTCAGTGTAACGCCAATAGGCACGTCGCTTCGTAGCCGTGTTTTCACGGCGTCGTGCAGCAACTCACGCAGCGCTTCGGGGGCATCTGGTCGCGATGCTTCGGTGCCCGGCTGGAAGGTCCAGTGCCGGCGCACCGTTTCCCGGGTCGGCTCAATGCAGAGCAGGTGCCCGGGGGGCACCTGGCGCACGTTGTGAAAGAACGTATGCTGATCCGCGTCTGGCACTGCGCCCAGAACGTAGTCATGCACGAGCCCGCAATCCGGACGACGCTCCTCCGGGAAACCCGCCAACAGCGCCTTGGCTTCCGAGGCGAATGCGATGCGGTCGCCGCGCTGGGAATACAGCAGCGGCTTGATGCCGAAGCGATCACGCGACAACAGCAGCCGACGCCTCTCGGGCTCCCAGAAGGCGGCGGCCCACATGCCGTTCAAGCGCGCGAAACACCCCTCGCCCCATAATCGGTAGGCCCACAGCAGCACTTCGGTATCGTTGCCGGCTCGCAGGCGCACGCCGGCCTGGCGCAGCTGCGTGGCGAGTTCGATGTAGTTGTGAATCTCACCGTTGTACACCATGCACACGGATCGGTCCGGCAGCCAGATCGGTTGCGCGGCCGCTGCGGACAGATCGATGACCTTTAGTCTACGGTGACCGAGCCCGATGTCGCCGGAGACATGCGCACCGACACCGTCCGGACCGCGGTGCACCAGCGCCTCGACCATTGCGTCCAGCACCCGGTGTTCGACAGGTCGACCGTCTCGATGCCAGATCCCTGCGATACCACACATTCTACGGTTGACCCGGGAGTCTCATTCTGAGACTCGATCGAGGCGCGGAGCGGGCCCCTGGCGCAGTTCGGCTTCATGCCGCTCGGCCGGCACATCCTCACCCATGGCGCAGCGGAATATCGCCTCGTAGCGCAGCGCCGCGGCGCGCCACGAGAACTGCCGCGCCGACAGCGCACGATTGGCCGCGGCGAATCGCTCACGCAGCGCCGGATTGGCGGCCAAAGTCCGCAGCGCCGCGGCAAGCTCCTCGACATTTTGTGCCGTGAAAAGCAGCCCATTGATTCCGTTCTCGACCAGTTCCACCGTTCCCCCCACTCGAGTCGCTATCACTGGCAACCCCATGCCCATTGCCTCCAGCAACGCCATGCTGCAGGACTCGGCGAGTGAAGCCAGTACGAAGATATCGGTGCCGGCATAGAGAGAAGTCAGGCCCGCGCGATCGACGAAGCCATGAAAGCGCACGCGCTCGGCGACGCCACAAACATGCGCGAGCCGTTGCAGCGCGCGGGCTTGAGGACCATCACCTGCAACATCCAGAGACAGGTTTTCGTTGCCGCTCCTGCCCAGTGCCATGATCAAGGTATCTATTCCCTTGCGCTCGATGAGACGACTGACTACCAGAATACGCAGGCCTGCTCTCGGCTCGCTGGGAACGAAGCCCGTTGGCATATAGGTGCCGTTCAAGATCACATCGATCGCGATGTCGGGAACGCATGCATGCGCCAGCTGACGCAGATTGGCGCTGTTGGTAACGACTCGATGTGCCCCGCGCCAGATGCGCCGGGTGATCGGAAGCAGGGCGCGGTGCTGCCATTTCAACGCGGAATCGTAGCCGGGAACATCGGATCCCCGCAGAGACACTACGTAAGGTCGCCGACGATGCGCGCCGGGCAGCAACGAGAGCAGGCCGGTGGGCAAGCTGAAGTAGTAGTGATAGACGTCGTAGTTGTTGGTGCTCGCGAGCTCTCGCAGACGCCTCGCCGCGGACGCCAGAAAGCTGAGGACCCCGATCAGCCCGGATTCGTGCACGCCACTGCGGTGGGATGGCACGCGGTAGACACGGATGCCGTCTATTTGCGCGTCGCCGTGGTCGCGGCCGAATCCGGCGGTCAGGAAGTCGACATGATGACCGAGCACAAGGAACTCGCGAGCCATCGCCAGGGAGGCGTACGCCGCTCCGCCTCCCAGCGGAGGAAACTCATAATTTACGAATAATAACCGCATAAGACCCGGAAGATGCGGCTTCCAGCAGGGCAGACTATACGGGTCAGGGCATCGGAAGATGTGACCAACTTCGAAGTTGCCAGCCAATCCGACCTCACAAAGGCAGGGAATGGTCGGAAGCCACCAGGCGGACAGCAAGCGGCGCCGTCGCACTCATACGGCGCTGTTATTGCCCCAGGCCTTGATCGCCTCCGTATGATCGCGCGTGTAGCCGAGGGCATCGCGTGCACTCGCGAAGCGCTCGCTGACCAGATGCACGAGCGGCGCATCGAGCCGGAGCTCGTCTGCCAGGTCGGCGGCTATGCGCACATCCTTGGCGAGCAGTCCGAGTTGAAAGCCGCTGGCGAACTTGCCGCCGATGACGTGTTCCCTCAGCACCATATCGGTATGGAAGTTGCGCCCGGTGGAGACATTCAGGATCTCGACCATACGGGTGGGATCGAGGCCAAAGCGCTGCCCGGCCAATAGAGCCTCGGCGCAGGCGGCGAAGCCCGCCGCGGCTACGAAGTTGTTCAGCGCTTTCATCGCGTGCCCGCTGCCGAGACCCCCGGTGTCGAACAGCCTGTCGCCCATGGCGCGCAATAGTGGCCGCACGCGGTCGATCGCGGCCGGATCATCGCCGCCGATCATGATCGTCAACGTACCCTGTACCGCGCGAGGCACGCCGCCGGAGACGGGTGCGTCGATCAGCGTGATGCCGGAGGTCGCGAGCGCCGCGCCGAGTTGCCGCGTCCCCACGGGATCGGACGAACTCATGTCGATGGCAATGGCGCCGCGCCGCAGGTTCTGCGCCAGTCCATCGCGCAGGTACAGATCGCGCACGATCTGCCCGGTGGGCAGCATCGTCACGATGATGTCCGAGGCTACCAGGCCGTCGAATCCGTCCGCGACGCGGCAGCCATGCTCGGCGCCGACCTTCAGGGCGCGCTCGCGCACACTGTCGTACAGGGTGAGCGTATGGCGCGCCCGCGCGATGCAGGCTGCCATGGGTGCCCCCATGGCGCCCACGCCGATGAACGCGACGCTCACCGCTTGCTCTCAACGCGTCGAGCGAGAGTCTCGGCCGCGGCATTGAAAGCTTCGACGCCACACGGCACACCCGCGTAGACGGCGGTGTGCAGGATCGTTTCGCGGATCTCCTCGACGCTGCAGCCATTGGTGAGGGCAGCGGCGACGTGGACCTTGAGCTGATTGGGCTTGGTCAGCGCGGTCAGTGCGGCCAATGTAATGAGGCTGCGCGTCCTGCGGTCCAGACCCGGCCGGGTCCAGGTATCACCGAAGCAGTAGCGCGTGACCAGATCCTCGAATGGGCGATTGAAGTCCGTGGCCTGCGCATAGCGCTCCTCGGCGCCGCCGGGCCCGAACATCTCGCGCCGCACCTGCATGCCTGCGGCAAACGCCGCGTCCTTGGTTTCGTTCATCACTACCCCCGTATCGCGCCGCCGGAGTACTTCTGTCGGCGGATGTTGCTTCAACGTATCAGTTCCAGCGGCTTCGGCAATTTCGCGAGCAGTTCCTCACTGAATTCAGCATCGATGTGAAAGAAGGCCATGCGTGCGACCTTGTCGGAGCGATTCTCCCAAGCGTGATCGGTGCCACGCTGAACGACTACGTCGCCCTTGTGCAGCGCCACCTCGGTGTCGTCAAGAACGAGAACGACTGCGCCCTCGATCACCACCACGTAATCGAGCGTCCTGGTCCGGTGCATGACGGTGCGCTTGCCACCCTCCTGCGGCGGATAGATATCGATGATGCGCAGCAGGTGACCCGAGACCGGCATGATCGTGAACCCGCGCTCATTGGGTTCGCGCGCTTCCGTTGAGGTGAGCATTGGGACCGCTCTGGTGATGTTCCAGATCTCGTAGAATTCCGCACCGATTTCTGGGCCCCTCATCGGGTGATGCTGCGGGGGCGTGCCATCCGAGAGGACGATCGATTTGCCACTGCCGTCATGGCCGGTGACCACTCTGCGCGGGTTCCTGGATTGGCTCAATGGAAGCTCCCCGGCCGGCTCTTTGAAGCATCGCTCACGGCTGCGGTGCCCCTGCGCTGGCCGCCGCGTCTGCCTGGGCGACGGAAATGACCCAGGAGCGCACCGCGGCCGCCTGGCCACGATCGAGCACGTTGGCGAAGGATGCCATGCCCTCGGTCTTCAACGCACCGCCCAGAACTACATCGAACCAGGCATTGCTGCCGAGCAGGCCGCTGGCGCGAAGGTCGGGAATGACGCCGCCGCCATGAGCGCGTGCGCCGTGACAGTCGGAGCAGAAATTGGCGTACAGCGCATGGCCGGCGTGGAGCGTGCCCTCATCGGCGCGCTCAGGAGGTGGGTTCAGGGCGCGATCGCTGCGCACCGTAGCCGGGAGTGATGCCTTGCCCCCGAGCCTGTAGACCAGCAAGCGACTGATGTTACGCTGTTTGCCCGATTTTTCGGCAAGTTCTCCGGCCACCAGCGGAAACACGCCGCCCCATCCCGCAAGTACTGCAACGTACTGGACGCCGCCGACCTCAAAAGTCATGGGACCCGCGACCACACCGGTCTCCGTGGGCTGTGACCACAATTGCTCGCCATTGTCCGCCCGGTAGGCCGCAAACTCACCGGACGCGTTGCCCTGAAACAGCAGATTGCCTGCCGTGCTCAGCAGCCCACCGTTCCAGGGACCCTTCAGGTCGATGCGCCACGCCTGCCTGGCCAGAGAGGGGTTCCATGCGACCACATAGCCCTTCAGTCCCGCCTCGATCTGTGCGCGCGCGTGCGGGTCGGACGGCAGGGCTCCGGCCAGCTTGTCCAGCCCATTGTTCATGCCGCGTGGCTTGGGGACAAAGGTCGGTTCCGGCGTGTACGGAAATGCCGCTTCGTTGGTCGGGATGTAGACCAGCCCGGTCGCCGGGCTGTACGACATGGGTTGCCAACTGTGTGCGCCCATGGCGCCTGGCAGCGAAACCCAAGGTTTGCCGGTTTGCGAATAACGGGCCGCCGGATTCTCCACCGGCCTGCCGGTCCGCAAATCGACGCCGGATGCCCAATTTACTGCCGAGAACGGCTTTGCCGACAGCAGTTTGCCCGTGCGACGGTCCAGCACATAAAAGAATCCGTCCTTCGGGGCCTGCATCAGAACCTTGCGCGGTTCCCCGTCGATCGTTATATCGGCGAGGATGATCTGCTGCGTGGCCGAGAAATCCCATTCATCTCCAGGAACCAACTGGTAATGCCACACGTACTTCCCGGTCTCGGGCCGTACCGCGATGATCGATGTCAGGAACAGATTGTCGCCGTGGTTCTCGCTGCGAAATTTCTGGTTCCAGGGATCGCCGTTGTCGGTTCCGAAGTAGAGCAGGTCCAGATCGGGATCGTAGGCAATTGCGTCCCAGGTCGTTCCGCCGCCGCCGAATTTCCACCACTGTCCGCTCCAGGTGCGTGCCGCCCTCGCCAGGATGGGTGCCTCAAACGGCTTCGCCGGATTACCGGGAACGGTAAAGAAGCGCCATACCAGTTTGCCGGAGGCCGCGTCATAGGCCGAGATGTACCCGCGAACGTTGTACTCGCCGCCGCTCATGCCGATGATCACACGATCCTTCACGACACGAGGCGCCTGGGTGATCGTGATGCGCTTTGACTTGTCCGTGGTCTGCACCGTCCAATCCGGGCGCCCGGTCGCGGCGTCCAGCGCAATCAGGCGGCCATCGAGCGTGCCCACATAGACTCTGCCTTTCCAGACTGCGACGCCGCGATTGACGGCGTCGCAACAGATATCGGGCCCGATCTCGCGCGGGACCTTCGGATCGAACGCCCAGATCAATTTACCGGTTGCCGCTTCGTAGGCCTTGACCATGCTCCAGGCGGTAGAGGTGTACAGGACGCCGTCGACGACCAGTGACGTCGCTTCCTGGCCGCGGTTGGAATCCAGATCAGCAAACCACGCGAGTCGGAGCTGCTGGACGTTGCCGGCATTGATTTGCGTCAGCGGACTGAACCGCTGCTCATCATAAGTGCGGCCGTAGGTCATCCAGTTCGCCGGGTCCGAAGCCGCATGTCGGAGCCGGCTCTCATCGACGGCGGCCGGCCCCGCGAACGCGGCCATGGGCCTGACGCTCACGAATAGGATTGCGCTGGCAACGCGCACGCAGGAATGGAGTCGATGCGAAATGGCAGCCTCCCGGTGAGCCACGGTGTCCGCTGGGTACCGAAGAGCGCAAACGTATGTCATTCTTGGGCGGACTGGCAATACGTTGGCGGGATGGCGCTCCGACCGCTGCGGGAGGATTGCATGCGGTTCTGCCTGTGTATCGCGATCACCATCGGCCTGTTGGCGACCTAGGTTCCATCGCCGGCCACGGCGGCATCGCAGCGGGGCTGCGCACCCGAGGGTGAGCTGCACTTCATCTGCGGCCCGCATCATCCCGAGGACCTGGTGCTGATTCCAGGCACGCAGTGGATTATCGTCAGTGGCATGGGCGGTGCCCTGCCGGGCTCGCCACCGGGGCCGGGTGATCTCTACCTGCTGAACGCGGCGACCAAGCGCTGGCACTCGATCGCCCGGGCCTCGCTCGCGACAGTGAGGCGCAAGCGGCTCTACGGCAATTGCGCCGCGCCCGACCCCGCGAAATTTATCTCGCACGGCCTGGCGCTGCGTGTGGGTAGCCACGGGCGGCACATGCTATACGCCATCAACCACGGCGGTCGCGAGTCGGTCGAGATATTCGATGTCGATGCCCGTGATGCGGAGCCGCGACTCAGCTGGGCTGGCTGCGCCGTGCTCTCGGCCAGCGCCTGGCTCAATGCCGTGGTGCCGCTGCCGGATGCGGGCTTCATCGTCACGAGCACTTTCGATCCCAAGGATCCCGAGGCGCAGAGCAAGATGTCGAATGGGCAGTACGCCGGCGCCGTGTACGAATGGCACCCCGCCGGGGCTTCGCGCCGCTGACGGGGCCCAGGTCCGGCACGATGTCGTGCAGATCGCGATTGTTCGGGTTGGTATACGCCTGCGATGGCGTCGCGGCGTCAATGCAGCCGTACTTGCCGGCGATGCCCTTGTAGGTCCACCAGCAGGCGCTGGCGTTTCCGCTGCCGGCGAACGGCGTCATGGCTTGGCCGTTGAGCACCGAGGAGGGCCCTTCACCGGTGAGCGCGATGCGCGTGGCGTTGCGTGCGTACAGCGGCGAGCCGAAGTTCAGACAGTCGTTGCCTTGCCAGCGAGAGTAATACAGCCGCCCGTTGGTGCCACAGTCGAAGGGTCCGTCCTTGGCGTAATCGCGTGGTTGCGGGCTGAAGTAGATGGTGCAGCGCGCTGCCAGGTGAAAATTGACGTGGCTGAGCAGAACGATCGGCCCGGCGCAGTACCAGTTTCCGGCGGGAACCACCACGCGGCCGCCGCCGGCCGCGCTGCAGGCGGCGATGGCCGCGAGGAATGCGGGTCGGCAGTCGAGCGAATCCGGGGCCGCGGTTCGTTGGGCACCGGCGCTGAGCGGCGACGGCAGCGCACCGGCGTAGGGGTTACTTTGCGCAATCACCCGGCATTGCCGGGCGCCATAGTGCGTGGCCGGGAAGCTGGCGGCCGGAAACGCCGCCTCGGTGAGATGCCGCAGCGAGCGGATGATGCCGGTGGCAGCGCCGTCGATGCCCCAGATCGGATCGGTTGGCCCTGTGGACTTGAGCGTCGAAATGCTCGTGGTGGCGGTGGCGCGCTGCGCGCCAAAACTATACAGTGCGCTACCGAGCGCTGCGCCACCGCACGCTACGAATCCACGACGCGACAAGCCGCGCGAACGCATCATTCGCTACCACGATCGGGGAAGCATGGCGCGCTGCGAGTCCGCGATGCCTGCGCTGCCACCGACGCGCGCAGGCGCCAATCGCGGCGAAAGTACGTGGACGACGAGCAGTGCCAGGACGTAGGCCGAGCCGCCCAGGGCGAAGATCGGTGCGAAGCTACCCACACGGTCGAGGACCCATCCCGTGTATTTCGAGAGCAGCATGCCGCCGATCGCACCGGCGGTGCCGCCAATGCCGACCAGTGAGCCTACGGCTTGGCGCGGAAAGACGTCGGATGGGAACGTGAACAGGTTGCAGGAGAACCCCTGGTGCGCAGCGGTGGCCAGGCCCACGATGGCGACCGTTATCCACAGGCTGTTGACATACGATGCCACGACTATGGGCATGACCAGCACCGCACACAGCAGCATGGTCCACTTGCGGGCGGCGTTGAGGGTGAGGCCGGCGCGCAGCAGCCGGGAGGACATCCACCCGCCGGCGACGCTGCCAATATCCGACACCACGTAGATTGCTACGAGCGGCGGACCGAATGTCCTGAGATCGAGGTGATGGCGCTTGACGAGGAAGTCGGGCAGCCAGAACAGGTACATCCACCAGATCGGATCGATCAGAAACTTGGCCGTCGCGTAGGCCCAGGTCTCGCGCACCTTCAGCAGGCTGACCCACGGAATCGATACCGGCGGGTCAGGCGGATCGCTCTCGATGAGTGCGAGCTCGGCGCGCCTCAGACGGCGGTGCTGCCGCGGTGAGCGGTACACGGCGAACCAGACGATGAGCCACAACACGGTGAAACTGCCTGTGATCAGGAATGCCGCGCGCCATCCGAGACTCAGCGTGATCGCCGGGACGATGATCGGCGTGACGATCGCACCAACGTTGGCACCGGCGTTGAAAATGCCGGTCGCAAGCGCACGCTCCTGCTTCGGAAACCACTCGGCGACGGCCTTCAGCCCGGCCGGGAAGTTGCCCGACTCCCCGAGCCCGATGGCAAAGCGTGCGAGCATGAAGTCGGTCAGCGAGCTCGCCCAGGCGTGCGCGAGATGCGCCACCGTCCAGATGGCGACTGCCAGCGCGTACCCGAGCCGCGCTCCCAACCTGTCGATGAGCTTGCCGAACGCGAGATACCCCAGTGCGTAGGCGAGTTGGAACGAGAAGACGATGTTGGCGTAGCCGGTCTCGCTCCAGTGGAACTGCTGGGCTAGATTCGGTTCGAGGATGCCGATGGTCTGCCGATCGACGTAGTTGAGAGCCGTTGCGGCTAGCAGCAGCGAGCAGATCAACCAGCGCAACCGCCCAGGGCTCTCGGCCACGAGGGGCGGCAGCTCGGTGCTCATCCGTTCCGCCTGGCATCGGCCAGTGCCGCTGCAGCCAGCGGGCCGCGCGAGGCGATGAGGTCGTAGGCCTCCCCGAGTGCCTGTAGGAATTCGGCGTTGCGCGCCAGGCTGGCGGGAAACACGCCGGGCAAATTGAGAAACATCTGCAGGTCGCTGCTTGAATCGCCGGTCGCGCGCTCGCCGCAGGCGACGAGCTGCTCGCGCAGCGGATCGACGATCGGCACGCCGATGACGGCTCGCGTGCGGATGAAGTGCATCCAAGCGGCGACCGGCAGGGCGAGCCTCGCGAGCGGCCGGCGCGCGTGAATCGCATCGGTGATCGTGCCGAGGATACGAATCGGCAGCTTCTGCGAGCCGTCCCAGGCGATCTGCGCGAGCTGGTGCCTCATGGCCGGGTTCTCGAAACGTTGCAGTATCGATTGCCGGTAGGAGGCGAGTGTCTCGCCGCGTGGAACCGCGAGTGTCGGCTCGATGTCCTCGAGCATCAGGCGCTCGATGAAGGTGCGCAGAGCACGCTCCGCCATCGCCTGCGCTACCGTCTCGAGGCCGGCCAGCAGTCCGAGGTAAGCCAAGGTCGAATGCGCGCCGTTCAGCAGGCGGAGCTTCGCCCGTTCATGTGCGGAAATCTCGCGGCTCAGCGTGACGCCGACCGAGGCCCAGTCGGGCTGAGTCGCAAAGTCCGTCTCCTCCACGACCCATTGTACGAACCGTTCGCGCTGGACCGGCCATGCATCCTGCAGCCCCAGTGTCTGCGCCACGCGCGAGCGCAGCGCCGCGTCGGTTGCGGGCGTGATGCTGTCGACCATCGTGCGCGGGAAGCGAGCCCGAGCCTCGATCCAGCCTGCGAGGGCGCCGTCGCGACGCGCAGCGAAGGCCAGTACCGCGCGCCGCAGCGCCAGGCCATTGTCCGTGAGATTATCGCAGCTGACCACGAGGTAGGGCGCCAGCCCGCGCTCCCGTCGCAGCAGCAATCCACGCACGAGCCAGCCGATCAGACTTCGAGGCGTCTCGGGATTCAGCAGGTCGTGGGCAATGTCAGGGTGGCCGAAATCGAGCTCGCCGGCGCCATCGAGGCAGTAGCCCTTCTCGGTGACCGTGACGGTGACGAGTGAGGTGTCGGGAGCGGCAAGGCGGCGGCTCACAGCGGCGGGCTCCTGCGTGGCCACGAGCAGCTCGCGGATCGCGCCGATCACGCGCACCGTCGGTGCAGCGTCGAGTTCGACCAGTGTGTACA
>DATDIL010000103.1:0-8939 GCA_036521075.1 Steroidobacteraceae bacterium
CTGGGCGCGCTCGGCGTCGATTTCGGCAACTGGTGCCTGCTGGTGCGCCCGGGACCGCCGGGCGCAGTCGCGGCGCTGCAGGGCTGCGGGGTGAATCAACTCCCCGTCGCGGTCGAGGGACAAATCCGCACCGTCGCGGCGAGCGCTCGCCAGAGCTTCTGGGTGGAGCGGGTCACGGACGCGAAGGGTGATCATCTGCGCGTGGGCGGCGACATTGCATCGGGACCCGCGCAGCAGCTGTACCGCGCAATGTCGGATCCGGTCCTTGGCGCGGGGCTGCTGCTCAAGGAGATGTTGCGCGAGCTGGGCGTGTCCATGACGGGAGACGTGGTCACCGGTGTCACGGCGCCACCGGCGACGGCGCGGACGCTTGCGGATGTTCAGGGGTTGCCGCTGGGCGAGCAGCTCGGACGCATGCTGCGCTACTCGAACAACTACATCGCGGATGTACTGACGCTGGATCTGGCGGCTGAGGTCTCGGGATCATCGCCCACGCAATTGTCCACGGCCGCCACGGTACTGTCGGACTTTCTCGCGAGGCTGGAGACACCGGCGGGGCCGGCCGCGCTCCTGCACAGCGGCAGCGGCCTGACCCCGGAAAACCTGCTGTCGGCGCATGATCTGGTCACAGTGCTCGCGCATGCCTATCGGGAAACGCGGCGCTTTCCGACCTATTACGCGGGCTTCGTGGTGCCGCGGGATGCGCCCTTTGGCTTCCTGCGCGAAGGCAAGGATGCGTGGCTGGATCGGGTGGCATTGAAGACCGGCAGCATGGATGTGCCGCACTCGGTCCTCGGGATTGCCGGCTACCTGCGCAAGCGCCACGGCGGCTGGATCGCCTTTGCCGCCATCGTCAATGGCGGCCCGGACCGCGCCCACATCCCGCTGCGCGAGGCCCTGCAGGCGGCGCGCAGCGATGTCGAGGACCTGCTCGAGCGCTACTGATCAGGCCGCAACACCCATTGCGCCGCGCGCGCTCGCGCGGTTCACGGCGGACAGCACCGCCAGCAGTGATGCGGTGACGATGTTGTTGTGGATGCCGACCCCGAACAGCGTCACGCGCGCGTGCGTGGTGATCTCGACGTAGGCGACCGCCTGCGCAGCGCTGCCGGCCGAGCGGGAATGTTCCGAATACGACAGCACATCCAAGGGCAGCCCGAGCGCGTTCACCAGCGCATCGATGGGTCCGGAGCCGGTTCCGGTGAGCGTGACTGGCGTGCCGTTGCGATCGACATGCAAGGTGATGCGCTCGCGGTCGGCACCGTCGGTGGTGGCCGCGAGCTGGTGTGACCGGTACACGAAAGGTGCCGTGGTTTTCAGGTACTCGGCGCGGAAAAGCGCCTCGAGCTCATCGCTGGTGAGTTCCTTGCCGGACGCATCCGCCGCCGCCTGCACGACCTGGCTGAATTCGATCTGCAGGCGCCGCGGCAGCACGAACTGATGGTCGCGCTCGAGCAGGTAGGCGACGCCGCCCTTGCCGGACTGGCTGTTGATCCGAACGATCGAATCGTAGGTGCGCCCGAGGTCCTGCGGATCGATGGGCAGGTACGGCACATCCCAGTGCGCGTCCGGCGGCAGGGCCGCGAAGCCCTTCTTGATGGCATCCTGGTGCGAACCGGAAAAAGCCGTGAACACCAGATCACCCACGTAGGGATGGCGCGGGTGGATGGGCAACTGATTGCAGGCTTCGGCGCAGCGCGCGACCTCGTTGATGTTCGAAAAATCCAGACCCGGGTCCACGCCCTGGGTGTACAGATTCAGCGCCAGCGTCACGATATCGACGTTGCCGGTACGTTCGCCGTTGCCGAACAGCGTGCCCTCGACACGGTCGGCACCGGCCATTACCGCAAGTTCGGCGGCCGCGACCGCGCTGCCCCGGTCATTGTGCGGATGAACGCTGATGATGATGCGGTCGCGATGGGCGACGTGCCGGCCAAACCATTCGATCTGGTCGGCGTAGATGTTGGGCGTGGCCATCTCGACGGTGGCGGGCAGATTCAGGATGGCCTTGCGCTGGGCCGTGGGTTCCCATACCTGGGTCACGGCGTCGCAGACTTCGACGGCATAATCCAGTTCGGTGCCCGTGAAGCTCTCCGGACTGTACTGGAAGATCCATTCGGTATCCGGCCGGCGCTCGGCTTCGCGGCGTACGCATTCGGCGCCGCGCACGGCGATGTCCTTGATGCCGGCGCGATCGAGCTTGAAGACCACGCGCCGCTGGGTCGTGGAGGTGGAATTGTAGACATGCATGATGGCGCGGCGTGCGCCCGCCAGTGACTCGTACGTGCGGGCGATGATCTCCGGCCGCGCCTGCGTCAGCACCTGAATGATCACATCCCGGGGAATCAGGTCGCGCTCGATGAGTTCGCGGACAAAGTCGAAATCGGTCTGCGAGGCGGCCGGGAAGCCCACTTCGATCTCCTTGAATCCCAGCTTCACGAGCTGCGCGAACATGCGGTGCTTGCGCGCCGGATTCATCGGTTCGATGAGCGCCTGGTTGCCATCGCGCAGGTCCACGCTGCACCAGGTCGGCGCGTGGCTGATGACGCGGTTCGGCCAGCTCCGATCGCGCAGGTCGATCGGGGCAAAGGGAACGTATTTATCGGATGGAGTTTTCAACATGGGAGGTCACCAGGGGCGGGTTCTGAGAAGAGTGCATGGGTGCCGTCTTGATAGCGCCGACGGATAGCGCGATTGGGTATGCGCCTAGCGGCGCAGGAGCAGAAGCGCAAGCAGCCCGGACGCGGTAGCGTCGGGCAGGGAACCAAGAGTGGCGCGACTGATGTTCATGCCCTATAACCCTAGCACCGGATTCGTCATGAAAACAAGAGAAAGCTGCCACATCACCGGTTCAAACCACGGACTGGGGCTGGACCTCGCCCGCCAGATCGCTTCGGACCTCAGCGCCGTCCGGGTCGCACCGGAGGTGCGGCCGCACCGATCCCCGGTGTCTGCATCTGCAGCAGCGCCTGCTCGGCCCCATACACGGCATCCAGGTACGCGGCGCGGATCAGATGCGGGGCGATATCCCGATAACGTGCATGAATCCAGGTAGCCGACTCATAGGCCCGGGCGCAGGCCAGGGCCGCGCCCGCATCGCCCTCGCCGGCCACCAGTGCATTCTCGACCAGCGGTGCCAGTGGCAGCTCATCGACGATCTTCGCCATCGGCATGCCCATGAGCACATCGAGCATCGAGAACAACCCGGTGATGAAGTACGGCCCGGTAGGGGTCCTGCCGGCCAACCGCGCGAGCTGTTCGCACATATGCGCGCGCGCCATAGCGGTGACGAACAGGCTCGGCGGCCGGTTCTCCAGCTGCTGCAAGGCGGCCAGCGAGCACAGCTGGCGCAGGTTATCCATGCCCAGGAGCAGCAGCGCCTGGCGGATCGAATCGATTTCCTGTGGCAAGCCGTAGTAGCTGGAGTTGATGCAGCGCAGGATGCGGTACGACATCGCCAGGTCCTGCGAAATCAACTGTTCGACCTCGCGCACCGTGCATTCGGGATTCTGCAAGGTTGCCACGAGGCGCAGCGTGGCGAAGCCGTTGCGCGGCGCGCGCTGCGAGTGGAACTGTTCCGGGCGCTGCAGGAAGTCGCCCTGGAAGCCATCGAACCCGAGCTGGCTGGCGTGTTCGAACTGCTCGATGGTCGCCACTTGTTTCGCGATCAGCTTCAGTCCGCGGCGGATGAGCTCGGGCGCCAGGTGCGCGAGCTCCACGGGCGTGAACTGCGGCAGGGGTACTTTGACGATGTCGACCAGGTCCAGCAGCCCGGAGGAGGTCAGCTGCGGTGAGAAATCATCCAGGGCGATGTGGTGACCGCGCTTGCGCAGTGTGCGCACGCCCTGCAGCACCTTCTCATCGCCCACGAGATTGCCGGGAATCTCGATGATCACCCGCTCCGGGTGCATGGATGGGGGTGCTTCGGCGACGAGCAGTTCGCGCGGATAGCCGATGTAGACGGGCAGTGAGCCGGCCAGGCGGTCCAATCCGATATCCAGCGCGGCATCGGCGAGCATCCGCAATGCGTCTTCCTTCGCACCGCTGCTCGGGGCGGCCAATTGCTGGTGGGAATCGGCGTACTGCAGCTCATAGGCCACGACCGTCATGGCCTTGCCGTAGACGGGTTGCCGGGCCACGAGCGCGACGGAGCCACCCTCGGGGGTCGCGGCAGCCACGTCATTGATGTTCTGTGTCAGGTTTGTAGCCGGCATGGTGTTCCCGATTGGTCTGAAGACCCAAGACTAGCCGTATCCCGGATTGCGGCGCCGCGCACCGACGCACAGCTTTGAACTCTTGCTATGTCAAATGCCACGAACTTCGCGGTTGGGTTTACACTGGCGCGCTTTCGATCCGTGACGGCCCACACACTTTTTGCCGAAATTCAGCAAAGGAATGCTCATGACAGCAGCCGTGCCCGAGGCGTCCACGACACCGCAATACTCGCGCGGCTACCGCGCATGGATGCTGGCGATGCTGGTGCTGATCAGCGCCCTGAACCTCGCGGATCGGCAAGGATTGGCGGCTTCCTCGCAGGCGCTGAAGCTCGATCTGAAATTCACCGATTCCGAAATGGGTCTCATACAGGGGTTGCCGTTCGCGATTTTCTACACCCTGATGGGATTGCCGCTGGCGCGGCTTGCGGAGCATCGCAGCCGCACCCGCATCATCGCGGCCTGCGTCGGATTGTTCGGCGTGATGGCCACCCTGTGCAGCACGGCGCAGGGATTCGGGCGGCTGTTGCTGTTCCGCATCGGGGTCGGCATCGGCGATGGCGGCTTCGCGCCGCCGGTGGCATCGCTGGTGGGCGATCACTACCCCATGTCGCGTCGTGCCTCGGCCATGGCCATCATCTGGCTGGGCGCACCCCTGGGGGTGGTCACCGGATCGGTGATGGGCGGCTGGCTGGCCCAGCACTACGGCTGGCGCAGCACCTTCATCGTGATCGGTCTTGCCGGGGTACTGGTCTCGGTGCTGGTGCTGCTCACCTTGCGCGAGCCGCCCCGCGGCGCCTTTGATGCCGCGCCGGCCTCCCGCGGGCCGCCGCCGTCCGTGTTGAGCGCCGCCCGCTTCCTGTTCGCCAAGCCCGCCATGCGCCAGACCATGATCGCCGGCGCACTCGCCGGCACCTCCATGAATGCCATTGGCCAGTTCCTGAATCCGTTTCTGGCGCGAAACTTTCTGCTGGGGCCGGCCGAAGTAGGTCGTCTGCTGGGGCTGATCGCCGGAGTCTCGATGGCGTCGGGTCTGCTGCTCGGCGGTTTCGGGGTCGACTGGGCCGGGCGCTTCGACCGGCGCTGGTCGGTGTGGGGCCCGGCGCTGGGGCTGCTGCTGGCCGCACCGTTGTTCATCCTCGGCTTCACACGCGGCAGCCTGCAGACCACGGTGATCGTGCTGATCTGCGCCCATGTATCGATGTTCGTGTTCTACTCCCCGACCCTTGCGATCGCGCAGAACATGGTGGGTGCGAACATGCGGGCCTCCTCGGCCTTCGTGATGTCGGGACTGGTTCTGGGACTGGTGGGCATCGGTGTCGGGCCCACGGTGGTTGGATTCCTGAGCGATCACTTCGCGACCCACGCCTTCGCGGCCTACCTGGGCAGCTGCCCAGGCGGTCGCGCGCCGCCGGGCTCGCTGCCGGCGCTGGCCGATGCCTGTCGCGATGCCGGGGCCACGGGCGTGCGGCAGGCCCTCATGGTCATGGCGCTGCTGTGCCTGTGGTCGGCCGCGCATTACGTGCTGGCTTCGCGAACCTTGCGCAAGGATCTGGACACGCACTACGCCCGCGCTGCCACAGCGTAAGCCGCGCACCGAGGCAAACTGTAGGTGCCCGCTGACTTCACTGGCAAGTCGGCACGCCTAGAGTGTTCCCGCGGCGACTCTCAAGGAGCAACGTATGGCGAAGCAACGGGAAGACCAGCAAGACGGCGTGTGGACGCCGAAGGTGGAGCGCAAGCCGTTCTTCACCAAAAGCGCCGACCTCGAGCGCGCACTGGGTGAGGATCGCAAGACGCCCGACATCGATATCGTCGATGAAGGCTTCGAGGACGGTGCCGAGGAGATTACTCCCGACGCTCCGAATCCTTTCATCAGGCCGAAACAGTAGCGAAGCGGGCCGCAGCCGCCCGCGTCAATCCTTCGTGGAGCGGCGCCCGGCGCGTTTGCGATTCTCCGGACCTGCGAACCAGCGGCCGGTTTCCGAGGTACCCAGGAGTCGGCGGTCACCGTCACGGCGGTCCGCAGCCTTCCTGAACTTGCATGAACAGTTCGTTGGCATCGTGCAGTTCACGAGCGGCAAGCGTGGCCCGTCGCGAAAGAGAAAGCGCTTGCCCAGAATGTCTTTCGCGGCCGCACAGCACTTGGCGCCGGGTGCCACGGCGACGGCGCGGTAGTCCTTGCCAGCGCTCGCCGGTTTGGCCCCCACCTTGGGCGCGGGCTTCTTCGCGGACCGCTCACGAGCAGGTTTGCCGAGCAGCGCTTTGATTGCTTTGAACATGGCGGTGCCAGAACTATCTAGACATGGTCCGCAGAAGACTGTGATGCGGGTCACGCCGGGCTAACTCTCCCCGGGAGCGCGCGCGACCCGCGCGGTTGGCAGGCCGCGCCGCCGCCGTTCGCGACGTAATGCGGCGGCCCGGGTGAACAGCACCAATGACACCCAGGCCAGCAACAGCGCGACCGGAGCGGCGGCGAGCCAGGGCCAGATCGCAACGCCCAGGGCGAGCACCAGAGCGATGAGGGCGACGACGGCCACGATCCTGGCCTCGGTGGTGACCAGCACCCGCTGCTCGGTCAGCGCCGCGCCCACCGTACGTCCGATGCGCAATGCGCCGGCGGCGGCGCGACTGGCCCCGCCGCTGCGACCCTCGGCGCCATCCGGGTCACGCGCAGCCGCCTCCTCACGGCGTTGGCGTCGGCGCAGTCGGCGGCGCTCGCGACGCAGTACGATTTCGGTCGATTGCGCGAGGTCAGATTCGAACATCTGCTCCATCTGGGTGGCGAAGCCCTCATCCTCCACCAGCGCATCCAGTTCGTAGTTGCCGACCCAGCTGGCGATATTCAGATTGCTCGAACCGACGCGTGCCCAGCGGCCATCGGCCACGGCGGTCTTGGCATGCAGCATGGAGCCTTTCCACTCGAACACGCGCACGCCGCCTTCGAGCAAGGGGCGGTAGCCGGCCTGCGACAGCGGCCGCAGTATCGAGATGTCCGAGGCGCCGGGCACGAGCAGTCGCACGTCGACGCCGTCGAGGGCCGCGGCGCGCAGCGCCTGGATATAGGGCGGAATTCCGGCGAAATAGGCGTCGGTGAGCCACAAAGTGCGGCGTGCGGCAGCGGCGATGAGTTGATCCAGTCGCAGTACGGCCAGGGTGCCGGGCGCGGTCGCGACCACGCGCAGGGAAACGTTGCCGGCCGCCACCGGCGGCCGCGGTGGCGGCGCAAAGGGCGCGAAGGCATCGGGGGCCGGCGTGCCGCTACTCCCGAGCAGCGGTTCGCTCGCATCCCACACTTCGGCAAAGGCACTGGCGATTTCGCTCAAGGCCGGACCGCGGATCTCCACGCCCGTATCGCGCCAGGGCGCAATGCCGCGCGCGGCATCGCCGCGCCAGTGCTTGCCCACACACAGGCCTGTGATGAACCCCACCTGAGCATCCACCGCGAGCAGTTTGCGGTGATCACGCTGCAGCCAGCGCACCGGATGGGCAGTGCGCGGCGGATTGAAACAGCGCACCCGCACGCCGGCATCAAGCAACGGCCGCCAGAAATGCTTCGAGGCCTTGCCCAGACACCCGAGCCAGTCGTAGTTGAGGCGCACCTCGACACCGGCGCGTGCCCGTTCGATGAGCGCCGCCGCGAACTCCGCCCCGACCTCATCCTCGTAGAAAATGAAGTTCTCGAAACAGATCTGCCGCTGCGCGTCGCCGATGGCGCGCAGCCACTGCGGGTAGTTGCCGGCTCCATCGCGCAACAGCCGCACGCTGTTGCCGGCCACCAGCGAGGCTCCGGCCGCGCGGGTAAAGGCCTGGTCAAGCAGATCAGGTCCGTGCGGCCGGTCCATGACTCATGCGGGTACCGTACGAACCGCGGCGGCGCGCGCTTCCTCGCGCAGCGCGGCGACCTTCACCGGCGCGGTCTCCACCAGGAACAGCGTGAGTACCGTCGCGACCACGCCGAGGCCGGAGGCGATCCACATCGTCACGGCGAGGTTGTTGTAATGGTCCGCGACCCGACCGGAAAGCCAGGGGACGAGCCCGCCGCCGATCAGTTCGCCCAGCCCCATCACCAGCCCCAGCGTCGTGGCGACGTAGCGCGAGGGAATGGTTTCGGAAGGGATCGTGGCCATGAACAGCGGAAAGGTGCCGCTCGCGGACCAGCCGATGAACACCAGCGCGGCGAGCGTCCAGGAGGATCCCTGGTAGTACAGGGCCGCGATCGGATAGAAGATGCCGATGCAGGTGAAGATGATCATGACCGGCTTGCGTCCGAAGCGGTCGGACAGGCCGGGCACGATGAAGGCAAACACCGCCGCGGAAATGCCCAGCGCGCCGACCAGCCAGGAGGTCTCGCTGTGGGACAGGTGCCGCACGGTCCCATAGATGGTGGGCAGGAAGGTCCAGCCGAGGATCATCCACGGCACCATGACGATGCTGAGCAGGATGCAGATCCACATGTTGCGATAGCCCATGGCCTGGACGAGGGTCGCGGCGGCACTGGTGGGCCGCGCCCGTGCGGCGGGGGCACCCGGTTCCACGGCCGCCACGGCGACCTGGGCATCCTTGGCCGGCTCGCGCACATAAAGCCAGATCAAGGCGGCGCAGATCAGTCCGGGCACGGCGGCGACGAAAAAGGCGCCGCGCCAGCTGAATAATTGCGCGAGCGCCGTGAGGATCACGGGACCGGCGAAGGATCCGATGAGATTGCTGCCGAGGTTCTGCATC
>DATDIL010000104.1:0-3837 GCA_036521075.1 Steroidobacteraceae bacterium
CCCAGGATCTTCCGCCACGTCTCCGGGCCATACCGCCGCCGTCTGCCCTTCTCCATCGTGCTCTCCAGTTGTTGAAAACTGGAGGGCATTGTCCGCATCAGATCGAGGCCGGGAAATACGCCGCGTGGTTAACGCTTACGCTACGCCGCGGTCGACGCACGCCGGCAGGAGCTCGGGACACTCAGAGCGATCGGCTTTGGCGCGCCTTCGATCGCAGCGTCCATCGTTGTCGAAGGGGTCCTGATATCATTGCTTGGGGCCTGCCTCGGGTATCTTGTTACTTGGGCGTTACTCAACGGCAGGCTGATCACAACCCAAAGTTTGACATTCCCGCTTGCGATCGGACTTCGGGTATTCGCCATCAGTGCGATTTGGGCCACCTGCATCGCGGTGCTTGCTTCGGCACTGCCAGTTGCACGCGCTACCAGATTCCTGGGGAGCGGGTCGGCTGCCTAACTCATCACCTGCCAAGCTTGGCATTAATCGCGTTATGGGAAGGACGCCGTACTGGAAGGAGCGGCGGGATTCCCCGTTCGGATGGGCAATGGGGCGCTCACTGCTGCGCATTATTTGCCGAGTGCGACAGCGCCTTCCGGTGTATCGGCGTCGGAAGGCGCTGCCGGACAGCTCAGTTTGAGAATTGGACGATTGAGATGATGTTACCGTCTGGGTCTCGGAACCAAATGACCCGATCTGCGTCCGGCGTGATGACGACACCACGTTCATCGTGAGGGAAGCCGTCGAAACGGGCCCAAGTGAGGCCGCGCTTGCTCAGCTGTTCGACCGCTGTATCAAGGTCATCGACTGCAAATCCTAGGACCGTATGTTCCGAAGGCTGAGTTGACGGCACGCGACCCAGCATGAGATCCGAGCCGCCTACGTCGAATATTAAGTGGCCATTGGATTGCCGGCGCAGTTGCAGTCCCAGCACGTCGGTATAGAACCGTTCTGCCTCCGCGAGGCGCGAGGTCAAGATAATCGTTTGTAGTCGGGAATTATTAAGCATGAACCGCTCCAAAGTTTGGTGCCCGTTTTACGGGCGACAAAAAGAGCGACCCAGGCCGGCGCCGTTCACGGCGTGCGAAGACAAGAAAGCCGCGACGAGCGCGGCTTTAAAGTACGGACGATCATAAGCGCAGGATAATGTTGCGTCAACGTAGATTGGCTAACGGTCTCTTTTATGCATGAGATTGGCCGAAGCGTACGGTCCTTGGGTTCCCCCACCTGCGCGCGACTGTGCAAACCTGCGATGATTGGACGGGACGGGGTTAGACAGTCCTCAAGGGAGCTCGCGCTTCGCAAACGTCCGGGGTGGCCGCATTGAGACGATCAGAATTCAAGACAACGCCAGACGTCCTTTCGCATCTGGAGGGTAATCTTATGAGGGCTCTTCAGACCGGTTATTCGCCTGTCGATGGCAACATTGCGACCGGCCTCGCTAAAGCTCAGGCATGGTCAAGAACCCTTCTTACACTGGCAGTGTTTGTGGCCAGCATTGCTGTAGCCCAAGAACGCGACATGCAACACATGGTTATGCCAGTAGGCATAGGCAAGGTGCACTTAGACAACTCGTGTTCGCCGGGTGTGCAGGCTGACATCGATCAAGGGGTTGCCTACCTTTACTCGTTCTGGTTTCCTGAGGCGCGCGAGCATTTTGAAAGAGCTACCCGACACGATCCAGAGTGTTCTATTGCTTACTGGGGCGAGGCAATGTCGGGTTATGAGCAAATCGCGGGCGCCGGGTTGCCCGAAGGCGCGCAACTAAAAGCGGGCCGGGAGGCTATAGCCAAAGCCCAATCCGCCCATGAAAAGACACCTCGCGAGGAAGCGTACATCAACGCCATTGGCATCATCTATGCTAACGCATCAATTTTAGACCATGACACGATCGTTCGCCGCTACGCCGCCGAGATGGGCACAATCTCAGCGGCCTACCCAACTGACCACCAGGCCGCCATCATCTATGCGATGTCGCTGCTGAAGGATGGAATGCCCGATGATCCGGACTTGGCTTTAGCCCGCAAGGCACTCTCAATTCTCGATGGGGTTCTAAAGGTAGAACCTGACAACCCGGGCATTCTCCACTTCATTATCCATGCCACGGATAATCCTCGGATGGCACCGCTGGGCTTGGACGCGGCTCGGAAATACGCAAAGGTTGCGCCAGCAGCACCGCACGCACTTCATATGCCCAGCCATATCTTTACGCGGCTCGGTCTCTGGAACGAAGATATTAAATCGAATCTTGCGTCCAAAGCGGCATCGGAACAGCCGGCGCTCGTTCATACTGAGGCGGAGAATCGCCTTCATGCGATGGATTTCCTTCAATACGCCTATCTGCAAATAGGCAACGAAGATCGCGCAAAGGCGATTACGCGCGAAGCTGCGGGAATACAGCCGAGCGATTTCTCCCCGGGAATTGCTCGTTATTATTACGTCATGGAAGCCGATTTTCCGACCCACCTGGCCCTTGAAACGGGTGATTGGGCAGCCGCAATAGCACTGCAACCATTACCTGGTGCCGACAAAAATGCGCGCCGACTCATCTGCTGGGCACAAGCGGTTGGGGCCGGTCATCTGAAGGACCGGCAAGCCGCTGCACAAGCGCAGGCTTGCGTCCGCAAGACCTATACGATCGCCGAATTGGCGTCGGCGGAAGCCCACTACTCATCGCGTTGGGCGGAAGTAAAGGCTTGGACGCTCTTCGCTGCGGGCCACACCGACCGTGCCGTCAACCTCTTAAAGCCAGCAGCCGATCTGCAAGACAAGATCGGAAAGGGTGAGGTCGAATTGCCGGCGCGGGAGATGCTCGGCGACATGCTGAGACTTGCGGGGCGTCCTTCAGAAGCACTATCGGAATATCGAACATCGCTGCAGACCGATCCGGGTCGCCTGAACACGCTAGTCCATGCCGGTGAAATGGCCGAGCGACTGGGCCTGCATCAAGAGGCGACGAGATATTATCGATTGCTGCTACGCAATGCCGCGCAACCATCACTCAGATACCAGCAAGTCTTGAGTAGGGCACGCGCTTTTCTTGGTTCTGCCAGGTTTCGGGAGTGACCGTGATGGACATACCAGAAGGTTCGCATTCCGAATGCGTCCCGATGGGCGTGGTGAGGTATCTGATCGAGCGGAAGCACGTTTTTGGATTTCGGGAGTCGAGTTCATTCTGTTCCGCCCTACTTGAATTTCATCACTCCATCGTTCACCGTACTGTGCGGATCTGCTGCCGGTCGATTACTACCACGTGGTCTTCACTTTGCCAGCCCCGTCGAGTGCGCTGGCCTATACCAGCAAGGTGCTGATGTATGGATTGTTGTTTGATATCGCGGCCGAGACCCTGCGCACGATCGCCGCCGATCCGAAGCATTTGGGAGCCCGTATCGGCGCAACCCTGGTGCTACATACCTGGGGCTCGGCTCTCACTCATCATCCGCATGTGCATGGCATTCTTCCCGGCGGCGGCCTCGTCCTGGATGCGGATCGCTGGGTCCCCTGCACGCCAGGCTTCTTCCTGCCGGTCCGGGTGCTCTCGCGGTTATTCCGGCGACGCTTCCTGGAGGAGCTGGCCGCGGCTCACCGCTGCGGCCAGCTACAGTGTTTTGGCGAGTTCGCCCATCTCACCGAGGCCGGTGCCTTCGCCACCCGGCTTGCCCCGCTGCGTGAGGTGGAGTGGGTCGTGTATGCCAAGCGCCCTTCGCAGGACCCAAGGCCGTACTGGCCTATCTGTCGCGCTACACCCACCGGGTCGCTATCTCCAACTCTCGGCTCCTGGCCCTGGATGATCGCGGCGTCACGTTCCGCTGGAAGGACTATCGGGCCAAAGGACGAACG
>DATDIL010000105.1:0-3167 GCA_036521075.1 Steroidobacteraceae bacterium
GGCGTCAGCCGAGCGACATCGGAGCTGAGAATCAGCGGCGCCGACATCATGGCCCAGAGCGCCAGCTGACTGCGGCTTTCCGCCAGCGTCATGCCGGCATCGCCGCCGATGATGAAATCAGGGTCGTTCCAGTTGCCGGGAGTCTGAAAGCGGCCGAGCGGCAGATTGTAGGAATAGTTCCACAGGACGCTGGCGAAGCGCGAGCGCGGCGGATTCTTGGCATGGGCATGATAGTTCGCCATGTCGGTGCCTTCGCGCCAGAGCTGGCCGTAGCTTCGCACCCAGCTAAGAACGTCATACCATCCCGGCTGGCCTTGGAAGTATGCGGGCGCGGACTCCGAGAACACGATTGGCCGCCCGACCTGCGTGAGCGCGCTATGCTCGGCGCGATAGGCAGCGCGATAGGCGTCATTCTCCGACTGGCCCTTGCGCACGTAGAGGTTGCAGCCATCGAGCTTGAGATAGTCGACGCCCCACGAAGCGAACAGCCTGGCGTCGGCCAGGAAATGCGCCTTGCCACCACCCTGCGGCTCGCCGCTGCCGGCGAAGCGCCCGCAGGTTTCGGAACCGGCGTCCTCGTAGATGCCGAACTTCAGCCCGAGGGCATGGACGGCCGCGGCCACCGGTTGCATTCCCTGCGGAAACCGGCCCGGATCGGCCTGCAGATTGCCCTGACTGTCGCGCGCCTGCAGCATCCAACAGTCATCGATCGTGACCGTGTCGTAGCCGCGCGCGGCCAGGCCCGTCCTGACCAGCGCGCGGGCGTTCGCGACGATGTCCGCCGCGGTGTAATCGCATTGATAGTGAGCCCAGTCGTTCCAGCCCATGGGAGGTGTAGCGGCCAGCCGAACCGCGGTAGCCGCGCGGGCATCCGACCCCGTCCACGCGGCCAGGCAAGGCAGCACAACTGCCGCAAGGAGCGCCAAACCCCAGCGCATCATGGGCGTGCGCGACGCGGCCGGCTCGGGCAGGAGGAACAGGAACGGCTTCTGTAAGGACATGCGTGTTCTCGTGGGGAAGCGGACTGGTTCAGGCTGCGGTATCGCGGCAGATCCCGCGTCGTGGTGATGATCGCTTAGAAATGTAGTTTTCTTCCATCAACTGAATCATTCTTCACGGAACGGCGGCGCGCGTCAAGCGGCAGCCGCCGCCGGGACGCAGCCGGGTGGCATCCGCCCACGCATTCCACCGGGCGCGACCAGCCGCGGTCCGCACGCCTCATCGTTCAAGTAATACCAATTGCAATCAATTAGTTATATCAATTTGGCGCGCGTCACGAAAGCACCTCGGTCGGCCTCGCGCAGCGAGCTCCGCGGTCAGAGGCGAGCAGCGGATTTGATCCAGCAGTTACTTTCAGGAAATAAAATTATATTACACCAGCAGCCGTCTCAGGCCGTGGCGATCTCACGCGCCACACGCTGCGCCGAGCGGATACACGACTCCATGCCGCGACTGAGAAGATCCGCGTACGTTCCGGCAAAGTAGATCCTGCCCTCCGGCCGCAGGATTTCCGGCCAGAACCTGTGCATCTCTCCCAGCGGAAACGGCACCATCTCACAGCTGGGCGCCAACGTGTCCTGGGTCCAGTCCTTGGTCAGCGCCTGCACGATCGTGTCCCGTTTCCCCGGATACAGCCGGCGAAAGGCGGCCAACACGCGCTCCGGTGCAAGCCCGCCCGGACCATAGGCCTTGAGAATCACCCGCGTCGTGCGCACTTCACTCGGCACCTCCCAGATCGACGAGATCTCGGGGTGGTCGAACTCCATGTTGATGCTCTCGAGGCCATCAGCGAGCCAGAACCTGGAACTGGCTTCGAACACGTAGAACGGATGTGACGTATATGTCAGGTTATCCACTACGTACTGCTTTGCCGCAGAGAGGGCGGGCGTGACGGCAATGTTGCTGAAGACCGTCAGGCTGATGCAGTTGACGAAGAAATCCGCATCCGCGGTCCTGACCTCGCCGTGGCCGTACTCACGGTAGCTCACCGTGACGCCCCGGTCGCTGTGGCGGATCGCCGTGATGGGATGGGCCAGTTTCACCCGCGGGCCCAGCCGCCGCGCGAAAGCGATCGGCAGCTGCTCGTTGCCGCCCTGCAGCCGAAACATCTCTCCCTCGGAAGGAGGAATGTGCCGGGATTTCTCGGCGGCCAGCCGCCATATGCGATAGAGCGCGCTGCTCTCCTCGGCGTCGAACGAGTCGACTGCAGCCTGCGAGGCACCTTCCTTTTTGTAGAGCGTCGCGAGGGGCATCTGATCGAGATCGTCCAGCCCCTTGCCGAAGGGGTGATAGGGGTCACCGAGCCTGTCCACGTACGGGCGCAGATACAGGCTCTCGAGCTCGTACCAGGGATGGTGCGTCAGAAACCTGACTTCGCGGCCATTGAGGCCGAGCCTGGTCAGCGTCGCCGGATCGGCCAGCATCCTGTTGGTGTAGAGCTTGCCGGCTACCAGCCGCGAGCCCTCGTTGTCATATGGCAGCCAGGAGCCTTCGGCATTCGGATAGGGAATGGCCGGGATGTTGAATTCGTCGGTATATTCCAGCAGCCGCTCATAACCGGGTTTGGTGATGTGGTCGGCGCCGAAGTCGACGTACAACCCGTCCGCGAGGCCGTCCCTACCGGTGAACACGTGGCCGCCGTACCTTCCCGCAGCCTCGAGAATGGTGACATCGAACCCGGCCTTCATGAGCTCGTAGCCGCAGCACAGGCCGGTGATGCCGGCGCCGCCGATCACGACCTTGCCGGGTCTTACCCGCGCTCCGCGTGTCGTTTTGGCCGTATCCGCCGCCAGCACGCGTGAATCGATCGCGGAAGCGCCAGCGCCAGCCATCAGCGTCTTGAGGAAGGTCCTGCGGATCACCCGCCTATCTCCCGCACGCTGGCGCCAGCGCCTCCAGGCTAGCGGCGCTGAGCGGTGTGCCGTTGAGTCTCGCGGCCTGAATGGCCGCTCCCACATCGGGAGGCAGCAAGGCGGCGACGAACCGATAGCGGGCGCACCGCCGCTGCAGCTGCGCCTCGAGCCGCTCGCGCAAGCCATTGCCCGGCTGGAACATGCCTCCGGAGGCGGACACCGGAATGAGCGCATCCCCGGGGATCTGCAACTGCGCACGGACCGCGTCGACGATGTCCGCCAACTCCCGCACGGCGCTCTCCAGGAGCCCGAGCG
>DATDIL010000106.1:0-3316 GCA_036521075.1 Steroidobacteraceae bacterium
CACCCTGCCACGTACAACGCGCCGGCGGCGAAAACCGGAACCCGAGGCGCGCGTGCGCGGATCGCCCCGGCGCCGGCAGCGCCGGGTGACCCGGGTGCTGCGGTTCAGGAGTGCGCTGCCAGTACCTGCTGCTCTTGCACCCCCAGGCCTTCGATGGCCAGACGCATCCGGTCTCCTGCCTTCAGGTAGCACGGCGGTTTCATGCCCAGTCCCACACCCGGCGGCGTTCCGGTCGCAATGACATCGCCAGGAAGGAGCGTCATGAAACGACTGATGTAGCTCACGAGTTCCGCACAGCCGAAGATCATGGTGCGGGTGTTGCCGCGCTGCATGATTTGGCCGTTGACCTCCAGCTGCAGCGCCAGGCCCTGCGGATCCGGACTCTCGTCGCGCGTGACGAGCCAGGGGCCAATCGGCCCGAAGGTGTCGCAGCCCTTGCCCTTGTCCCACTGCCCGCCGCGCTCGAGCTGGAACTCGCGCTCCGAAATGTCGTTGACGGCACAAAAGCCGGCCACGTAGTCGAGCCCGGTCTGCACCGGGATATGACGCGCGACGGAGCCCATGACGATACCGAGCTCCACCTCCCAGTCGGTCTTCACCGAGCCGACGGGGATGATGACCGGATCGCTCGGGCCGGTGATGGCACTGACGGCCTTCAGGAACAGGATCGGTTCGAGCGGGATCGGCATACCCGCTTCCGCGGCGTGGTCGCGATAATTGAGACCGACGCAGATCATTTTGCTGATGCCGGTCAACGGCACGCCGAGCCGCGGCTGGCCCGGCACGAGTGGCAGCTCTGCCACGGCGAGGGCGCGCAACAGCGCGAGACCCGCCGGGCTCAAGGTCGCGCGATCGATGTCGGGCACCTTTGCCGACAGATCCCGCAGTCGACCCTGCGAGTCCATCACTCCCGGCCTTTCCTGTCCCTCGGAGCCGAAGCGAACGAGTTTCATCTCACAGACCCGCTCGACTGCATCCCCGGACGGCCGGGTTAACGACGTTGAGCGGCCACTGCCCGCCGAGCACGCGGCGCACCTCATGCGGTGCTCCCGATTGCAGGCCGGTCATGGCCTGCTCGCTGTACCAGGCGACGTGGGGATGAACGATGACATTGTCCCGCCCTCGCAGCGGATGAGGATCGGGCAGCGGCTCAGGATCGGTGGTATCGAGCGCGCAACCGGCGATGAGGTGGCGGTCCAGGGCCCGGACCAGTGCCTCGCTGTCCACGATCGGTCCGCGCGCGCAGTTGATCAGGAAGGCGGTGGCCTTCATCGCGGCAAAAGCGGCATCATTCATGAGCTTGCGGGTTTGCGGGGTCAGCGGCGCATGCAGCGACACGAAGTCCGAATGCCGCAGCAGCTCGGAGAGTTCGACCTTCGTTCCCGGGGCGTCGAACTCACCTTGCCTGACGTAGGGATCGAAGTACAGCACGCGCAATCCGAATGGCGCCGCACGCACGGCGACCTGCCGCGCGATGTTGCCGAATCCCACCAATCCCAGTGTGCTGCCGGCGATGCGGAAGATGGGCTTGCCCGGCGCGATCTCCCAGCGCCCGCCGCGCACCAGCCGATCGAATAATGCGACCTTGCGGGCGCACGCCAGCAGCAGCGCCATGGCATCCTCGGCCACTTCCTCGACACAGTAGGACGGGTTGTTCGTGACGATGACGCCGGCCGCGGTCGCAGCGGCCAGATCGATGGTATCCACGCCGATGCCGTAGCGCGCAATGATCTTGCACCTGGGCATCTTGGCGATCACCTCGGCAGTGATGGGTCCGGCATAGGTGTTCAGCAGTGCATCGCAGTCCGCCGCCTGCGCCAGGAATCCATCGGGATCCCTGCTCTGCAGCGCGACCAGGTGCGCCAGGCCGTCGAGGATGTTGCGCTCGACCTCCAGCGACTCCCAGACGTAGTCGGTGACCACGACCTTGGCCGGCGCAGCCATGGGCTCAGCTCATCCAGCGCACGATGCCGGCCACACCGTCGACGGCAACGGGGCGACCGTCGGGAATGCGCTCCGTCGCATGGTGCACGCCCAGCACCATGGGAATGCCGCGCTCGCGCGCGAGCGAGGCCAGGTGCGAGGTGCTGCCGCCCAGCTCCGAGACCACGGCGGTCACGCGCGCGAGGATGCGGCCCAGCGCCGGGCCTGCAACCTTGGTCACCAGCACGTCCCCCGGACCAACGCGCGACAGCTCGCATTCGCAGTTCACGACGCAGGCGCGCCCGGTTCCCCAGCCCACGCCCGCCGGTTGGCCGCGGACCGCAGGATGACCGAGCCAGATCGCATCGGGAAGGTGCGCCGGAAGCAGCGGCAGCGGGCGCGACTGCAGCAGCTTGAATCCCCTGTCATCGAGCGCCCATTCGATCTCGACCGGTCGACCCATGATCTGTTTCGCGCGCTGCAGGTAGCCGGCAAGTTCGGTGAGGCGCCGCGCGTCGAGACACAACGCCGAGGCCGCGCCACCGCGCAGGACCTGCGTTGCGGCGCCGCCATGATGCCGGCAGCCCACGGCGTGGCTCTTGCGGCCGGCCTCGCTGCTGCGCAATTCTCCGCTGCGGCTCAGCACGTAGCGGTCCGGCACGACCTCACCCTGGGCGATGGCCGAGCCCAGCCCCCAGGTCGCGCTGATCATCATGTCCCCCGCACCCGTGTCGCTCAGTCCCCCGCCCGAGATGCGCGCGGCAATCAGCGGTTGCACCAGGACGGCCATGGCCGTATCCGCCGGGCTCGCGTCCCGATCCAGCATGTAGCGCAATATTCGTGGCGCCCACAGCGCCGCCCAGCAGGCGCGCACGGCGGTCAGGAAATCGGCCTCGTTTTCCAGCCCCAGGTAGCTTTCGAACTGTCCGGCGAAGCTGGAGCCGAAGCGATCCTCGACCAGTGAGGAGGACCGCACCACCGTGGCGGCTCCTGGCGAGCGCGCACACAGGGCACGCCACGCGCCGAGCATCGGCTCGAGAATTTCCGCGGCAATCGGACGCGAGAGCAGGGCCAACCTGATCGCTATCGCCTCCCGGCGTGCCCGCATGAGCGCAGCATCGTCCGTGGCGCGCAGCGGGGACGGCTGGACTCCGAGCGCGGCGAGCTGGGCGCGATAGGCCTGCGCACCGACGCAGAAGCCGTCCGGAACGGGCAAGCCGGCCGCCGCGAGTGCGGCCAGATTCGCCGCCTTCGGGCCGGCCTCGCCCGCGTCCAGCACCGGCGTGCCAGTCATCGGAAGAATCAGTTGCTCCATCATGCCCTTCGACGCCGGCCGCGCTTATTTCAGAAAGCGTGAGTAACCGGGCAACGGATCGACGACGGTGATGCGCTC
>DATDIL010000107.1:0-43822 GCA_036521075.1 Steroidobacteraceae bacterium
GGATGTGCACGTACTGGGCAGCCACCCATTGTTCCGGATCGACGGTCCAGACCGGTCCGAAGGGGCCCGGGACCCCGGCATTGCTCACCAGGATGCTCACCGGGCCCAGTTCCTTCTCCGTGGCGGCGACCACGCGCTCGACGTCGGCGGGGTTGGTGACATCCCCTGCGACGGCGATGGCGCGACCGCCGATGCGACCGATGTCCTCCACGGCCGACTCGAGCTCGGGAAGTGAGCGCGAGGTGACCGTCACCGCGGCCCCTTCGCCGGCCAGGCGCATGGCGATGGCACGGCCAAAGCCGCGTCCCGCGCCGGTCACGATGGCGACCTGGCCCTTCAGCATCTCTCCCATGGCTGCACCTCAGGTTATTGTCCGAAGTCTAAGGCATTGACGCTAAAATGGCGTCATGTACACCACCAGTTCAGCCATGTTGTCGGCCCTGCGTGAAGCGGGCGTGCAGTACCTGTTCGTGAACCTGGGCAGCGATCACAGCGCGTTCATGGAAGCCTATGCCATTGCCCGTGCCGCCGAGCAGGGCGGGGATTTTCCGTACCCCGAAGTGATCACCTGCCCGAACGAAATGGTGGCACTGAGCGCGGCGCATGGCCACGCCGCGGTCAGCGGCCAGGCTCAGGCCGTCCTGGTGCATGTGGAGTGCGGCACCCAGGCGCTGGCCGGCGCGGTCCACAATGCGGCGAAAGGGCGCGTTCCGGTACTGATCATGGCCGGAATGTCGCCGGCCACGCAGGAAGGCGAGGCGCGCGGCAGCCGCAACGAGTTCATCCACTGGATCCAGGATGTCTTCGACCAGCGCGGCCTGGTGCGCGGATACATGCGCTACGACAACGAGATCCGGGTCGGCGCGAACGCCCCGCAGATCGTGCATCGCGCGCTGCAGGTGGCCAGCAGCGATCCGAAGGGTCCGGTCTACCTGGTGGCGGCGCGCGAGATTCTCGAGCAAGAAGTCACACCGCATCGCGAACAGGTGCGACTGTGGCCGCGGCTCGGCGCGGGTGCTCTGGCACCGGAGGATGCCCTGCAGGTCGCCCGCATGCTCGTGGCGGCGCGCCGACCGCTGGTCGTCACGACCTACCTGGGTCGCAACGTGGCTGCGGTGCCGGAGCTGACCCGCCTGTGCCGCAGGCTCAGCATCGGGGTGCTGGAGTCGGTGCCCTCCTGCGTGAACTTTCCCACCGACGATCCGCTGCACCAGGGCTACCAGTGGAACGAGAAGCGCCAGAATCCGGCGCTCGCCGAAAGCGACACCATCCTGGTGCTTGACAGCGACGTGCCGTGGATCCCCACGATCAACCGCCCCGCGCAGGATGCACAGATCCTGCACATCGACGTCGATCCGCTCAAGGCACAGATGCCATTGTGGTACCTGCGCGCGACGTGCGCCTGGCGCGCCGATTGCGCGACCGCGCTGCGCCAGATCAACGCCGCGCTGGATACGCTCACGGTCGATGCGGCCGCGGTACGCGAGCGCGCCGTATACCTCGGCCGCCGCCATGAAGCCTTGCGGGCAGAGCGGTTGCAGCTCGAACAACCGGGCGAAGTCCTCACTGCTGAATATGTCACGGCCCAGGTGCGCGAGGCCATCGGCGAGGATGCGCTGGTGCTCAGCGAGGCAGTGACGAATTTTCACGTCGTGACCAATCACGCTGGGCGCACCAGGCCCGGTACCTATTTCGTCAGTGGCGGCGGATCGCTCGGCTGGAACGGCGGAGCGGCGATCGGCGCAAAGCTCGCGCGTCCGGATGCGCTGGTGTGCAGCTTTACCGGCGATGGCACTTACATGTTCTCGATTCCGGCGACCGTGCATTGGATCGCGCGTCGCTACGGCACGCCGTTCCTGCAGGTAATTTTCAACAACCAGGGTTGGCGCGCACCGAAATTCTCAACCCTCGGGGTGCATCCGGAGGGCTTCGCGAGCCGCGCGGCCGACCTGGACATCCGCTTCGAGCCGCCACCGGATTATTCCGGCATCGCCGCCGCCGCCGGCGGCGCGCATGCCGAAATCGTGCGCGCTCCGGCACAGCTCGCGCCGGCCGTGCAACGGGCACTGCAGGCCATCCGCGACGGTCGCTGCGCGGTCATCGATGCGTGGTTGCCGCGGCTATAGCAGGTTGAATACCGCCTCGGCGTTGCTCTGGAAGAACTTCTTCTTGTCGGCCGCGCTCATGGCGATGTTGTCACAGGCGATGACTTCGCTCGCCTCGAACTGGTACGGATAGTCCATGGCGTAGAGCACGCGTTCGGCGCCGAGCACCTGCTGCGCGAAGGTGATCGACGGGCCCCACGGCATGCCGCTGCAGGTCACGAAAATGTTCTGGCGCATGTAGTCGCTCGGTACCCCGCGCAGCGGCTTCAACTGCGGATAGCGCTTGGAGTTCAAGGTGGCGCGGTACATGTAGTCGAGCCGGAACAGCCAGTAGGGCAGGGCCTCGCCCATGTGACCGATGACCACGCGCAATTTCGGAAAGCGATCAAAGACGCCACTGACGATGAGCCGCATCACATGCAGCGCGACTTCGACACCGAAGCCGTAGATTGCGCCATCCAGGCCGGCTTCCAGGAACGGAGCGATCATGCGGTCCGAGGGAGTGTTGGGATGAATGTAGACTGCGGCGTTGCAGGCCTCGGCGGCCGCGAAAATGTCCCAGAATTTCTGATCATCCAGGTACTGCCCGTGCACGTGGGAGTTGAGGATGACGGCGTGCAGGCCCAGTTTACGGATGCCACGCTCGATTTCCGCCGCGGCCCCGGCCGGGTCCTGCGGGGCGATCGCGACCATGCCGGCGAGGCGGTCCGGATATTTCGCAATGAAGGCCGCCATCTCATCATTGCTGGCGCGGGCCAGGGCAGTGCCGGTGGCGGCATCAAAAACATGGGCGCCGGGTGAGGTCAGGGCCAGCACCTGGACATCGATGCCGGTCGCGTCCATGTCGGCAATGCGTCGCTCGTCCAGCCATTGCAGCCGTTCAATGATGCCGGTGGCGCGCGCGCTGGTGCTGCCCAGGTAGAAACCCCACATCGAGTTGAAACCGATGTCGTCGATGCTCCTGCGGGCCAGCACCTCGCGGTACTGGCGCAGCATGTCAGCCGTCGCAAAAGCCTCCTCGGTGGCGATGCGGCGGTACGCGCTCGAGCGCTCAATCCTCGCGGTGGCGGTGCTGGGGGCGGCATTCGTGGCTGGCATCGGGGTTCTCCGGGAGGGGCAATCTGCGCAGCTGCGCATCATAGCGGACTCTTGGCGGACTATACTTGCGGCCAGTTGAACCGCACGCTCGAGCTTTCACAGGAGCCTTTTGGCGACGAACAAAATGTCCAAGTACCAACCCAATATCGACCTCGAAAAAATCGTCGCCATCGACATCCATACCCACGCCACGATTTCGGGGCGCGCGCCGCGCGATCCGTGTGCGCATGCGTTCGATGAACAGATGGTCAAGTACTTTCGCTCGGGCAAGGCGCCCACCATTGCCGAGGTCGCGCAGTACTACCGTGAGCGCAATCTGGCGGCGGTGATTTTTACGGTGGACGCGGAGGCCGGGGCCGGCCATTGGCGCATTGCCAATGAAGAGGTTGCCGAGGTTGCCGCCGAGAACAACGATGTCCTGATTCCCTTCGCCAGCATCGACCCGGCGCGCGGCAAAATGGGCGTGCGGGAGGCGCGGCGCATGATCGAGGACTACGGCGTGCGCGGCTTCAAGTTCCATCCCTCGATGCAGGCCTTCTATCCGAACGATACGAAGTGCTATCCGCTGTACGAAGAGATCGCCGGGGCGGGCCTGCCGGCGCTGTTCCACACCGGCCAGACCGGGGTCGGGGCCGGGCTGCCTGGTGGCATGGGCGTCAAGCTCAAGTACTCGAATCCGATCTATCTGGATGATGTCGCAGCCGACATCCCGACGCTCACCATCGTGATGGCGCATCCGTCATTCCCCTGGCAGGACGAGGCGCTGGCCATTGCAACGCACAAGCCCAATACCTGGATCGACCTGTCGGGATGGTCGCCGAAGTACTTCCCGGCAAACCTGGTGCAATATGCCAACTCGCTGATCAAAGACCGGGTCCTTTTTGGCTCGGACTATCCGGCCATCACCCCTGACCGCTGGATGGCCGACTTCGAAAAACTGGCCATGAAACCGGAAGTGCGGCCCATGGTTCTGAAGGAGAATGCCATCCGCCTGTTGGGACTGCGCAGCTGAGCCATTTGCCCGGCGGATAGCCGGTATTTGCCTAAATCGCGTTGCGACAACGCGCCGGCAGGTGGACAATGCGAGCCGCGGACGTCTGTTGAGAAGTTTCGAACAACATCGCGAACACAACGACCGTCCACGCCATTTCCTGATCCCGATCTGCCTTAAAGCAGTCGTATGGGTCGGTTTTCTTTAAGGTCAGATGATTTTTTCAAGAGGTGGGGCAATGAGCCAGCAGAACCTGGAAAGTGTGTTGAAAGCGGCCGGCAATCCGGTCCAGATGTTGCGCAACTCCAAGATCGGCGCCTACGTGTATCCGGTGGTGCCGAGCGAGTACACCAACTGGCGCGACGAGCAGCGCGCCTGGCGCGAGAGCGCGGTGCTGTTCGATCAGTCGCACCACATGGCGGAGTTCACGGTCAAGGGCCCCGACGCCCTGAAGCTGATGTCCTACTGCACCATCAACACCTTCAACAACTTTGCCATCGGCAAGGCCAAGCAGATGGTGCCGATCAGCTACGACGGCTATGTCATCGGCGACGGCATCCTGTTCTATGAAGACAAGGACGAGCTGGTGTTCGTGGGCCGCGCCCCGACGGTGAACTGGCTGCAGTTCCAGGCCGAGACCGGCACCTTCAAGGTCGACACCATCCGTGACGACCGCTCGCCCTCGGCGCCGCGCGGCAAGGCCGTCACCCGTCGCCACTACCGTTTCCAGATCCAGGGCCCGAGCGCCTGGAAGGTGATCGAGAAGCTCAACGGCGGCCCGATCCAGGAAATCAAGTTCTTCAACTGGAGCCACATCAATCTGGGTGGCCAGAAGGTCAAGGCCCTGCGCCATGGCATGGCTGGCGCACCGGGACTTGAGATCTGGGGTCCGTACGCCGATTACGAGAAGGTCTTCAATACCATCATGGAAACGGGCCGCGAGTTCGGCCTGACCGCCGTCGGCTCGCGCGCCTACGCCTCCAACACCCTGGAGTCCGGCTGGATCCCGTCCCCGCTGCCTGCCGTGTACAGCGGCGAGAGCATGAAGAAATATCGCGAGTGGTTGCCGGCCAACGGCTACGAAGCCACCGGTTCCATCTGCGGCAGCTTCGTGTCGAACAAGATCGAGGACTACTACACGAGCCCGTACGATCTGGGCTACGGTCCGTTCGTGAAGTTCGATCACGAGTTTGCCGGCCGCGATGCGCTCGAGAGACTCTCGAAGCTGCCCCACAAGAACAAGGTGACGTTCGCCTGGAACGGCGAAGACATGGGCAAGATCTTTGCCTCCCTGTTCCGCCCGGGTGAACCGAACTACAAGTACTTCGAGGTTCCGATCGCGAACTACGGCTCCGCCTCCTTCGACGCCGTCAAACGCGGCGACAAGGTTGTCGGTTACTCCATGTTCGGTGGCTACAGCTACAACGAACGCACGGCGCTGTCGTTGGGCGTGGTCAATCCGGATGTGCAGATCGGTGAGGAACTCACCCTGGTCTGGGGCGAGGCCGACGGCGGCACCGCCAAACCGACCGTCGAGCGCCACAAGCAGCTGGACGTTCGCGTGCAGGTCGCCTCGGTCCCATACGGGGAGGAAGCCCGCAAGAGCTATGCGGCTGGCTGGCGCACTCGCGCGACCGCGTAGGACTCAAATCCTCGAGCTTTGAGTGGCGACGGGGTGGGAAGTGAGTCCCGCCCCGTTTTCAATTACAACTGCGCGCGGCCGATGATGTCACTGCCGCCGTTGACCACGGCGGCGAAGCTGCGGGCTCGCGGCAGAATATGCGCCGCATAGAATTCCGCATGATCCAGCGTTGCCTGCGTGGCCGCGCTTCCCGGGTCACGCAAAGCTGCCGTCTGTGCCGCCACTGCCCACTGCCAGCCGCCGAGGACCGCTCCCAGCCATTGCAGGAAGGGGTAGGCGATACTGGCGACCAGACCCGATTGTGCAGTGCCCGAGCCGAGCAGGTGCTGTACGCAGGCGCGCAGGCTGATGCATTCACTGAGCAAACCCGTGCGCAGCGGCAAGCTGCCATCCCGCGCGTGCGCTGCCAGTTCGATCTGCATCAGCAGTTCCCCGAAGCCCAAGGCCTGGTCGCGCAGGATCTTGCGCCCCAGCAGGTCCTGGGCCTGGATGAAATTCGTGCCCTCGAACACCGGTCCGATGCGCGCATCACGATAGATCTGCGAAGCTTCGCAGTCATCGACGTATCCGGTGCCCCCATGCACCTGAACGCCCAGTGACGATACTTCGACGGCAACATCTGAAGCCCATGCCTTGACCAGTGGCGTCAGCAGCCCCACCCGTCGCTGCGCGCGCGCGCGCACTGGCGCCGGCGTTTCGGCCGCCTGTGCCAGATCAAGCGCAGCGGCGGCGCAGTAGGCGAGGCAGCGTGCAGCGTGGGTGAGGACATTCATGGTCAGCAGCATGCGGCGTACATCGGCATGCTCGATGATCGGGCGTTGGGCGCCTTGCGCATTGCGTCCCTGACGCCGTTCGGCGGCATAGGCCAAGGCCAGCTGCCGCGCGCGCTCCGCGACACCCGTGGAGTGCAGACCGACGCCAATGCGCATGTGATTCATCAGCGTGAACATGCACCCGAGGCCATCGTGCAGTTTGCCGACCAACCAGCCGCGGGCCCCCGTGTTCTCGCCCAGCACCATGGCGCAGGTCGGACTGGCCCGGATTCCCATTTTGTGTTCCAGCGATGCCGCACTCAGATCGTTCGCACGCCAGGCCCCGTTTTCCTGCAGCCGGCGCGGCACGAGGAACAGTGAGAGTCCTTTGACGCCGGGGGGCGCGTCCGGCGTACGCGCCAGCACCAGGTGGACGATGTTGTCCGCCATATCGTGTTCGCCCCAGGAGATGTAGATCTTGCGCCCGAAGAGCAACCAGGAGTCCGCGGCGGGCCGCGCCAGGGTTCGCACGGTGGACAGATCGGAGCCGGATTGGGGCTCCGTCAGGCTCATGGCCGCGGTCCATTCACCCGTTACCAGCGGTGGGATATACAAGCGGCGCAGGGCCTCGTCACCGTGGGCTGCCAGCACTTCGACAGCGCCGACGGATGTTTCCGGCAGCATCGCAAAGGCGAGGTTCGCGCCGCCCCAGATTTCAGTCGTTGCGGCCGCGATCAGCATGGGCAGCGCCTGCCCGTCCCAGGCCGCGGGAGCGGCCAATGCGGGCCAGCCGTCCGCGCAGAACTTGCGCCAGGCGGCGGGGAAGCCCGCGGCAGTGATGACGCCGGCAGGCGATATATGAGCGCCCTGCGAATCACCGATGCGATTCAATGGAGACAGAACCTCCCGGGCCATGCGCGCCGCGGCCTCCAGAACCGCCGCAGCGGTCTCGCCCAGCAGCTGCTCATGCAGCGGGGTCGGCGCGAAACCGCTGTGACGTGCGGCCTGCTCGAGCGCGTCCCGGATGCGGATCAACGGTGCCTCGTAAGGGACGCTCATGGCAACAGCAGCTCAGGCCTGCAGATCGCGCGCGACGTCGATGAACAGCGAGCGCAGCCAGGAATGACCAGGGTCGGTTTCATTGCGCGGATGCCACAGCAGGATTTCGTGACCGTCCAGGGCCTCGAAGGGCAGGTCAAAGATCTTCAGCGGCACCAGCGGCAGCACCAGCCGCGCCACCCGTTCGGGCACGGTGGCCGCGAACGGTGAACCGGGCAGCATGAACAGCATCTCAAGCAGGCTCTGGGCGGTGGCACGTACGTTCAGGTCCATTCCGATCAGACGCCGGACCAGTTCTTCCACCGGCGCCGTGTGGCCGTTCGGGCGCGCGAAAATATGCGGCAGCGATTGATAGTCGGCAAGCGTCATGATCTGCGCGGGGATGGCCATCGGCTGCGACATCACGCACACCCACCGCACCGGCCGCAGCGGGACCGAGTTCAGGGTTTCGGGAAACTCGCCCAGGCCATACAGCCGCGTGATGTCCAAGGAGAGGCACAGGTCCGCATCGCCATAGGCCAGGCGCGTGAGACTGGTCTGGGAGATCTGCTCCACGTGACACTGGACCTGCGGCGCCTCGCGCGCCAGGCGGCCCAGTACCCGCGGGACCAGTTCCGGGACGGCTTCGTCGGTGGCGATGACCGTAAAGGTGCGCCGCACGGTTGCCGGCTCAAAGGTTGGCTGAGTCCCCAGCGTGGCCTGCACTTTCAGCAGCGCCTCGCGCACCGGTTGCACGAGGGAGCGCGCCCGGGGTGTCAGCTCCATGTCCCGGCCGACCCGCACCAGCAGCTGGTCCTGGAAGAAATCCCGCAGCTTCTGCAGCGAGGCGCTCATGGCCGGCTGCGACAGAAAGACCCGCTCGGCGGCACGGGTGACATTTTTCTCGTGCAGTAATGCGTCGAGCGCAATCAACAGATTCAGGTCAAAGCGGTTCAGCTGCATGGGGTCGAATAGTGCCATTATCGCGGTGCAACAAAAATCTTATCTGATGCCGGGTCCCGCACCTGGAGCGGTGTGCGACAATCCGGCCTCATCAGGCACGGGCTCGTATGCACGCTATCCACCTCAGAACTCTTCGAACTCCCGCGTTGCGGGTGACCGGCTGCGCTTAAGGTCATGGTGGCGGTCAGCGAGCCAGAACGGCCGGCGGGTGCCGGGGTCGAAGTTACGGTGGACCGCTGGGTGCGCGGCAGCTCGGTCCACACCTTGGACCGGGTCGCCGAGGAGGTCCCCGTGGCGCTGCTGTACAACGGCGAGCCGCACGTCGTGATGCTGGCGACGCCCCAGGACCTCGAGGACCTCGCACGCGGCTTCTCGCTCAGCGAAGAGTTGGTCGATGCGCCGGATGAGATTCGCGGCATCGAGGTGCGCAGATTGCCCGAGGCCGCCGAGGTTCGCATCGCCATTGCCTGGGAGAGATTTCCGGAGCTGCTGCGCCGACGCCGCAATCTCACGGGTCGCACCGGCTGTGGTCTGTGCGGCTCGGAGACCCTGGAGCAGACCGTGCGCACGCAATCGGTCGTGGGTGCAGGGCCCAAGGTCAGTGTCACCCAGTTGCATGAGGCCATCGCCGCTTTGCCCGACTTTCAGGTACTCAATGCCAAGACGGGCAGTGTTCACGCGGCCGCCTGGGTCCTCCCGGGCGCCGGTATCGAATGCCTGCGCGAGGATGTCGGGCGGCACAATGCCCTCGACAAGACGCTGGGTGCACTGGTGCTGGCGGGCGCGGACCTGGAGGCCGGCTTCATGCTCGTGACCAGCCGCGCGAGCTATGAAATGGTGCAGAAGGCGGCCACCATGGGCGTGACTTTCATGGCGGCCTTGTCGGCGCCGACCTCGTTTGCCATCCGCCATGCCGAACGTTGTGGCATGACGCTGGTGGCATTCGCGCGCCGCGAACAGCACGTGGTGTATGCCCATGGCCAGCGCCTGATCCAGTAAGCGGCTTTGAAGATCACAATCGCAAAGAAGTACAGGGGCCTTTCGTTATGAGTGCATCCGGCAAGGCGTTGATCTGCGGCTCAATTGCCTATGACAGCATCATGGTCTTCGGGGGCCGGTTCAAGGATCACATCCTGCCGGACAAGATCCACATGCTGAATGTGTCCTTTCTCGTGCCGCAGCTGCGGCGCGAGTTCGGCGGCTGCGCGGGCAACATCGCCTACAACCTGCGGCTGCTCGGGGATTCAGGTTATCCGATGGCCACCGTCGGGCGCGATTTCGCCCCCTACGCGCAGTGGATGCGTGATACGCACGTGCCGCAGGACTATGTGCGGGTGGTGGACACCGAGCACACCGCGCAGGCCTTCATCACCACGGATGCCGATGACAACCAGATCACGGCGTTCCATCCCGGCGCGATGCAGCTGTCGCATCTGAATACCATTCCGGCGGCTGCCGGGATTACATTGGGCATCGTTTCACCTGACGGTCGCGATGGGATGGTGCAGCACTGTGCCGGCTTTGCGGCTGCCGGGATTCCGTTCATCTTTGATCCGGGCCAGGGTCTGCCGATGTTCAATGGCGATGATCTGCGCGCCCTGATCACCCAGGCGTCATGGCTGACGGTCAATGACTATGAGTGGCAGATGGTGCAGCAACGCACCGGCTGGTCGCACGCGGATGTCGTCAAGCATGTGCAGGCGCTGGTGGTGACGCGCGGCGCGGAAGGCTCGACGATCTACACCCCGCAAGGACAGATCGTCATTCCCGCCGCGAAGCCGCAGGCGGTCGTGGATCCGACCGGATGCGGGGATGCCTATCGCGCGGGGCTCCTGCACGGCCTGATGCACGGCCTGGACTGGGCAGCGACCGGGCGCATCGCCTCGCTCCTGGGTGCGTTGAAGGTCGCCACACGGGGCACCCAGAACCATCGCTTCACCCGGGCCGAGTTCGCCGTGAACTACCGGGCTGCCTTCGGCAGCGCGTTGCCCTGATGTTGTATCATGCGTCTTTACCCCTAAACCCCCAAATAGGACTTGAAGCCCATTCATGGCCAATAATTATGTCTTCACCTCGGAGTCGGTGTCTGAAGGTCATCCGGACAAGGTTGCCGATCAGATCAGCGATGCAGTATTGGATGCCATTCTGGGCCAGGACAAGCGCGGCCGCGTGGCCTGCGAAACCCTGATCAAGACCGGGGTGGTGATCGTGGCTGGCGAAGTCACGACTTCGGCCTGGATCGATGTGGAAGCGCTGGTCCGCAAGACCGTGCTGGACATCGGCTACAACTCCTCCGACATGGGCTTCGATGGCGCCAGCTGCGGGGTGCTCAATGTCATCGGCAAGCAGTCCCCGGATATTGCCCAGGGCGTGGACCGCAAGGATGCGCGCAAACAGGGCGCCGGGGACCAGGGCCTGATGTTTGGCTACGCGACCAATGAGACGGATGTGCTCATGCCGGCTGCGATCACCCTGGCCCATCGCCTGGTGAAGCGTCAGGCCGAAGTGCGCAAGAAGGGCAAGCTGGCGTGGCTGCGCCCGGACGCGAAGAGCCAGGTGACGCTGCGCTACGAGAACGACCAGCCGGTCGGTATCGAGGCCGTGGTGCTCTCGACGCAGCACAGCGATGACATTTCCACGCGCGCGCTGCGCGAGGCGGTCATGGAGGAAATTCTGGTCCCGGTGCTGCCGAAGAAGTGGATCGACCAGCGCACCAAGTACCACATCAACCCAACCGGGCGCTTCGTGGTCGGCGGCCCCGTGGGCGACTGCGGACTGACTGGCCGCAAGATCATCGTCGACACTTACGGCGGCTTCGCCCGTCATGGTGGCGGCGCGTTCTCGGGCAAGGATCCCTCCAAGGTCGATCGGTCGGCGGCGTACGCGGCACGCTACGTGGCCAAGAACATCGTCGCCGCGGGGCTTGCGGATCGTTGCGAAGTGCAGGTCTCCTACGCCATCGGCGTCGCCGAGCCGACTTCCATCATGATCGAGACATTCGGGACCGGAAAGCTGACGCGCGAACGACTCACGCAGCTGGTGCGCAAGCATTTCGATCTCACGCCGTACGGGCTGCGTGAAATGCTCGACCTGATCCGCCCGATCTACCAGATGACCGCCGCCTACGGCCACTTTGGTCGCACGGAGAAGGAATTCAGCTGGGAGCGCACCGACAAGGCGGAGATCCTGGCTGCCGAACTGAAGGGCAAGGCCCGCGCGGCCTAGCGGTGGGGCCGGCCGCGGCCCGTTGCGAGAATTCTGCTGCGCGTTTCGCGCGGCAGCGTCTGGCGCCTGAGGAGCGCTGCGACAGGCATCTGCAAGCCACGATCGGACTTGCGGCCGCGCCTGCCAGGCTCAGGAGGCCGGACGCCACGTGATGTACACGGCGCTCGTTCTCATTTGGAGCATTGAACATGAACGCCACACTCAAGCCCGCTTCGGGCTTTGCTGATTTCAAAGTTGCCGATCTGAACCTTGCCGGCTGGGGCCGGCGCGAAATCGCGATTGCGGAAGTCGAGATGCCCGCGTTGATGGCCATCCGCAAGGAATACGCCGCCACGCAGCGGCTGCAGGGGGCGCGCATCACCGGTTCGTTGCACATGACGATCCAGACGGCGGTGCTGATCGAGACCCTGAAGGCCCTGGGCGCTGAGGTGCGCTGGGCCTCCTGCAATATCTTCTCGACCCAGGACCACGCGGCCGCCGCCATTGCCGCCTCGGGCACACCGGTGTTCGCGGTCAAGGGCGAGTCGCTCGAGGACTACTGGGATTACACCCACCGCATTTTCGAGTTCGCGGACGGCAAGGGCCCGAACATGATCCTGGATGACGGCGGGGATGCGACGCTGCTGATGCACCTGGGCGTACGGGCCGAAAAGGACGCCTCGCTGATTTCCAAACCGGGCAGCGAGGAGGAAACCTTCCTGTACGCGGCCATCAAGAAGAAGCTGGCGAGCGCGCCCGGCTGGTACTCGAAGATGGCGCAGGAGATCCGCGGCGTCACCGAGGAGACCACCACGGGTGTGCACCGGCTGTACCAGATGCACAAGGAACAGCGCCTGATGTTCCCGGCCATCAACGTCAACGACTCGGTGACCAAGAGCAAGTTCGACAACCTCTACGGCTGCCGCGAGTCGCTGGTGGATGGCATCAAGCGCGCCACCGATGTGATGGTGGCCGGCAAGATTGCCGTGGTGGCCGGCTACGGGGATGTGGGCAAGGGTTCGGCCCAGGCGCTGCGGGCGCTGTCGGCCCAGGTGTGGGTGACCGAGATCGATCCGATCTGCGCCCTGCAGGCGGCCATGGAAGGCTATCGCGTGGTGACCATGGACTATGCCTGCGAGAAGGCGGATATTTTCGTGACTTGCACCGGCAACTTCCATGTCATCACGGGCGCCCACATGGCGCGCATGAAGAACAACGCCATCGTCTGCAACATCGGTCACTTCGACAACGAGATCGATGTTGCCGCACTGGAGAAGCTGAAGTGGGAGGAGATCAAGCCCCAGGTGGACCATGTGATCTACCCGGACGGCAAGCGCATCATCCTGCTGGCCAAGGGCCGGCTGGTGAACCTCGGGTGTGGCACCGGCCACCCCTCCTACGTGATGAGTTCCTCCTTCGCCAACCAGACAATTGCGCAGATCGAGCTGTACGCCAATACCGGCAAGTACCCGGTCGGGGTCTACACCCTGCCCAAGCACCTGGACGAGAAGGTGGCCCGCCTGCAGCTGACCACGCTCAATGCCCAGCTGACCGAGCTGACGGCCGAGCAGGCCCGCTATATCGGCGTTTCGGTCAAGGGTCCCTATAAGGCGGACCACTACCGCTACTGAGACCCGAAGCCCCATAATCCCCCCCGAGAACTGTCTCGGGGGGGACTTCATGCTCAAACGCATAGTCGGCATCATTCTGGCGGTCGTCGGCGCCTTTGCCATCGGTGGTATCGCGCTGCACCGTAACGAACCCATCAATGCGCTATGGCTGGTCACCGCCGGCGTTTGCATTTATATCCTCGGCTACCGCTTCTACGCGGCGTGGATCGCCGCGCGGGTCCTGACCGTCGACGACACGCGGGCCACGCCGGCTGAGCGCCTCAATGACGGCCGCGACTTCGTGCCGACGCATCGCTGGATCGTCTTCGGACATCACTTCGCGGCCATCGCCGGGCCGGGTCCGCTGGTAGGTCCCACCCTGGCCGCACAGTTCGGGTATCTGCCCGGAACGATCTGGATCCTGTTCGGCTCGGTGCTCGGCGGGTGCGTCCAGGACATGATCATCCTGTTCATGTCCACGCGCCGCGACGGACGCAGCCTCGGGCAGATGGCGCGCGAAGAACTGGGGCCCTTCGGTGGTTTCGCTGCGCTCGCCGGCACCCTCATGATCATGATCATCCTGATCGCGGTGCTCGCGCTGGTGGTCGTGAACGCGATGAAGGGCAGCCCCTGGGCGACCTTCTCGGTGTTCGCCACCATACCGATCGCGATCGCCATCGGGCTGTATGTGCGCAGCGTGCGGCCGGGCCGCGTGCTCGAGGCCTCCATCATCGGCATGATCTTGCTGCTGGTTGGCGTTGCCGGCGGCGGCTGGATCGATCAGAGCGCGCAGCTGCGCACCATGTTCGACTACTCCGGACCGCAGCTGGCCGCATTCGTGATCGGCTACGGCTGGCTCGCGGCCATCATTCCGGTCTGGCTGCTGCTCGCGCCGCGCGGCTACCTGTCGACCTTCCTGAAGCTCGGTGTGATCGGGCTGCTCGCCATCTCGATCGTCGTCATCCATCCGGAGCTGAAGATGCCGGCACTGACCCGCTTCGTCGCGGGAGACGGACCGATCTTCGCCGGCAAGATCTTTCCGTTCGTCTTCATCACCATCGCCTGCGGCGCGGTGTCGGGCTTTCATGCGCTGGTCTCCAGCGGCACGACGCCCAAGCTCATCGGCAGCGAGAGCGACGTGCGCCTGGTCGGCTACGGCAGCATGGCGCTCGAGTCCTTTGTCGCCATCATGGCGGTCATCGCCGCGACGCTGCTCGACCCGGGTGTGTACTTTGCGATCAACACCGGAGCCGGCGTAGTCGGGGCGGATGCGCACACCGCGGTGGCGACCATTACGGGCTGGGGCTTCCCCGTGACGGTCGATCAGATGCAGCAGCTTGCGCACCGCATGGGCGAGCGGACGCTCTTCGCGCGCACCGGCGGCGCGCCGTCGCTTGCGGTGGGCATGGCGAGCATTTTCAGCTCCACCTTCGGCAACCGGCTGCTCGCGGCGTGGTATCACTTCGCGCTCATGTTCGAGGCGGTATTCATCCTCACGACCATCGATGCGGGAACACGCGTCGGCCGCTTCATGCTGCAGGACTTCCTCGGACACTTCTGGAAGCCGCTGGGCCGCACCTCCTGGTATCCGTCGGTGCTGCTGACCAGCGCGCTGATCGTCGCGGGCTGGGGCTATTTCCTCTACGTCGGAGTCATCGATCCCAACGGGGGTATCAACATCCTGTGGCCGCTGTTCGGCATTGCGAACCAGATGCTCGCGGCCATCGCACTCAGCGTCGCGACCGGGATTCTCATCAAGAGCGGCAAACTCAGGTACTCATGGGTGACCGGCGGGCCGCTCGCGTGGCTTGCGATCGTGACGACGGTTGCGGCCTGGCAGAAGGTCGTGAGCCCGGATCCGCAGCTTGGTTTCTTCTCCGGCGCAGCGGCGCTGGCCGCCAAGCTCGCAAGCGGTGCGCTCCCGGCGGCGCGCGCCGCCGTCGCACCAAAGCTCATCTTCAATCAGCAGCTTGATGGCTGGCTTACGATAATCTTCACCGTGATCGTCTGGCTCATCATCGCCGACATGCTGCGCGTGGCGCTGCGCGCGGCGCGCGGGCTGCCGACACTGGCGAGTTCCGAGGCCCCGCACGTGGCGCGCATGACGGCGCTGGGCGGCAGCCGGTCATGACGCCCGCCTTCACCCGGATCGTGACCGCCTGGCGCACGTGCTGGCACGCGCTGCGGACCCTGTCGGGCGACGATGCCTACGAGCGCTATCTCGTGCACCGGGCAGCGGCCCATCCGGACCTGCCGGTGCTCTCGCGGCGGGCGTTCTATGTTGACGAGCAGCGGCGCAAGTGGGGTACTATTAACCGTTGCTGCTAGCATTTGAGACTAAAGGTAATGGCGGATTTGACGGCTCATGAGTTCGCGGATGTAAACCCTGCGGATGGGGAAGTTGACGAGAGTCGACGCAAATTTCTGTTGCGCGCCACCATCGGAATGGGGGCCGTCGGCGTTGCATTTACGGCGACACCGTTCATCGAGTCCTGGTTGCCCTCGGAGCGCGCCCGCGCGCTGGGCGGACCGGCGACGGTGGACATGAGCAAGCTCGAGGCCGGGCAGATGATCATCACGATCTGGCGCCGCCAACCCATCTATGTCGTGCATCGCACGCCGGGCATGATCGGACTGCTGGGCAACCACGATGATCGACTCAAAGACGCCGTGTCGGCGGATTCGGATCAGCCCGCGTATTGCAAGAATCCGCTGCGCTCGCGCAACGGCGAGTACCTGGTGCTCATCGGTATCTGCACGCACCTGGGCTGTCTGCCCAAGCAGCATTTCGATGCGGGCGACCCGGTGCTGGGGGCGACCTGGCCGGGCGGCTGGCTGTGTCCGTGCCATGGCTCCCGCTTCGACTTGGCCGGGCGCGTGTTCGATGGTTCACCCGCATCGGTCAACCTGCGCATTCCGCCATACCGGTATCCGACCCCTGCGCAACTCGTCATTGGCGAGGATGAGGGCGCGGGCGCCGCCGCCTAGCCGGCGGCGCACATCGGTACCCACGCTTCCGCAATCTGCACGGCATTCAACGCCGCGCCCTTGAGCAGCTGATCGCCCGCGCAGAACAGGGCGATCGAGTGTCCTGACGGATCGCTCAGGTCCTGGCGGATACGCCCCACCAGCACATCATCCTGGCCGGAGGCATCCTTGGGCATGGGGAAGTAATTATTCGCGACGTCATCGACGATGCGGACCCCCGGGGCATCCGCGAGCAGCGCGCGCACCTGCTGCGGCGTAATGGGGTCGCGGCACTCAAGGTTCAAGGCGACACAGTGTGCGCGCAGCACCGGCACGCGCACGCAGGTTGCACTCACGCGCAGATTCGGCTCGCCGAAAATCTTGCGCGCCTCCTGCATGACCTTGGTCTCTTCCTCGTTGTAGCCGGTGCCCGGATCAACGCGGGTGTTGTGACTGAATACATTGAACGCATACGGGTGCGGCAGCACGGTGTGCTGGTACTCGCGACCCTCAAGATGGGCGCGCGTGGCCTCGCGCAACTCCTCCATGGCCGCGGCTCCTGCGCCCGAGGCTGCCTGGTAGGTCGCCAGCTGCAGTCGCTGAATGGGATTTTTCAGATGAATCGGCCACAGCGGCAGAATGGATATGATGGCCGCGCAATTCGGATTCGCGATGATGCCCTTGTGGCGGGCGATCTGCGCCGCGTTGATTTCCGGTACAACCAATGGCACATCCTCATTCATGCGAAAGGCCGAGGAGTTGTCGATGACGATGGCGCCGGCGCGTGCCGCGAGGGGCGCAAAGCGCTTGGATATGCCGCCACCGGCCGAAAACAGTGCAATCTGCACGCCCGCGAAGCTCGACTCGGTCAGTTCCTGGACCGTGATGCTGCGGCCTCTGAATCGCTGGGTCTTGCCGGCCGAGCGGGCCGAGGCCAGCAGGCGCAGCTCGGACACCGGAAAATTGCGCTGTTCCAGGCAGCGAACCATTTCCACACCCACCGCACCGGTTGCGCCCACGACGGCAACGACAAAGGCCGCACGCGGTTGCGCCGCTCGTCCGGGGGATGGATCAGGGTGATTCGCGACGGGGGGCGGCATAAGGGATCTCCGGTGGGCGCCTGAAATGAAAAGGCCCCGTCATCCTGGCGGGGCCTGCCTGAGGAAGTCGCATGCAGCGCGCGACTACCCGAAGCACCCCGCACTGGGCGCTTTGAGGGTCTTGGTCGGCTCCGGCGGTGTTGCGCCGACGACGCGGCTGCGGCGCAGTCGCGGTGTATTGTTGGCAACCTTGGTGATGCGCGTGCTGCTGGGCGGTGCGATGATCATCTGGTACGAGATGGCGGTGCTGCCGCATGCCGGACAGCGATTGGCCCAAGAGGGACACTCCCGTTCACATGCTCCACAAACCCTTGCGTGCTGAATACCCATTACCGGAATCTCCTACGGTCCCGTTGCCCCCAAAAGGGGCCGCAATTGTAGCGGATCGACGGGCCGACGACGAGCCTCACCGCGAGCCTGGGGGAGGTTTTCAATCAAGCACTTGCACTATTTTGGGGCGGGATCGAAGCCATACTTGGCGAAAATCGCCTGGGCGGCTGGCGATGCGAGGAATTTGACGAAATCCGCTGCGGCCGCAGGGGCTCGGGCCGTGGCCGCAGCGGGGTAGATGATCGGGTCGTGGGAGCTGGCCGGGAAGTCGGCCACGATCCGCACCTTCTTTTCGATGAGCGCGTCGGTGCGGTACACGATGCCCAGGGGGGCTTCGCCCCGGGCAACCAGTGCCAGCGCCGCACGCACGTTGTCCGCTGCCGCAATCTTGTCCTGGACTTGGTTCCATACGCCCAGCCTGGTGAGCGCGCTGCGGGCGTACTTGCCCACCGGCACGGAGTCCGGATTGCCGGTGGCCAGGCGGCCATCGCCCAGCAGTTTGGCCAAGGCGAAGTGGGGAGCGATTTTGACGCTCACGGTGCTGTCGGCGGGACTGATGAGCACCAGGCGGTTGCCAAGCACATTGCGGCGCGTGCCGGAGCCGATGAGATGGCGGGTCTGCAGATAGTCCATCCACTGGATGTCGGCCGACACGAAAACGTCGGCCGGCGCACCGGCCTCGATCTGCCGGGCCAGGGCTGAACTTGCCGCGTACGACAGCGTCACGCCGCGGTGAGTCCGGGCCGTGAAGGCCGGCCCGATTTCGTTGAGCGCATCGGTGAGGGAGGAGGCGCCCAGCACGATCAGATTGGGTTGTGCATCACCGGCTGCCACCTGTGCCTGACTGTCGGCCGGCGCGGCGCTCAGCAGTGACAGCGACAGGAGCGTTGCCAGCAGCGCGCGCCGCGTCGTGTTGTGGTTCATGACTGTCGTGACCGCTGCCGGTTATATCTTCGGATGCACAACGATAGGTCAGCGGCAGCGCACGTGCAATCAGCGAATCAAGCCGCCAGGACAATCCTGGACGGCAATCCTGGATAGAATGGGACTATGAGTAATTCTGCCGCGACTGTCGGTGTCCGCCTGCGCATTGATATCGGGTCGGACTGTTCCATCGGGCCCGGCAAGATTGCCCTGCTCGAGCAGATCGAGCGCAGTGGCTCGCTGTCCAAGGCCGCGCGGATTCTGAAGATGAGCTACCGGCGCGCGTGGCTGCTGCTGGAGGATCTGAACCGCACCTTGGGTCAGCCGGTCACCACGGCCAGTGTGGGCGGTGCCGGCGGGGGTGGGGCGCGCATCACGCCTTTTGGCCGGCATGTCATCGCCACGTTTCGGGAAATCGAGAATGCCGCAATGGGCGCGGCTGCACAGAAGCTCGACTGGTTGCTGCAGTCGGGCGTGGCGGCGGTGCCCGCACCGGTGGCGCCGCGCCGCGCCGTGACGCGCTCGCTCGCCAAGGTCACGGCGGCGGCGAAGGATTCGGACCCAAAAAAACATGGCCGCGCAGTGAAACGGCCTTGACCAGCACCCACACCGATTGACCCACCTCCAGCCCCAAGGCCTCACGCGCATCCTCGGTGACACGCACCATGAGGGTGGCACCCCCCAAATCGGTAAATACCATCCAGGCCCGCTCCCCGTCGGGTTCCAGCCGGGTGATGGCCGCGGCAAGGCTGTTACGCACGCTCAGGCCGCTCGGTGGCGCGATGGCGAGTATCAGATCGCGCGCGAGCAGCTGCAGGCGCACCCGCTGCCCCGGGCGCAGTTCCCCGGCCTCCACGAGCAGCTGTCCGTCACCGACCCGGATCCGGGTCAGGCCGGACGCGGCGTCGACCTCACCGCTGGTGCCTTCCACCACCGCGCCGAGGGCATCGGTGCCGATGATGGCGCGCAGCGCCGGAGCCTGACTCATCGAAATGACATCGCCGTGGGCGGCGACCGTGCCGTTGTCCAGCACGACCACCTCACCGGCCAGGCGCAGTACTTCCTCGAACTGATGGCTGACCAATACCATGGGCAGCCGGAAATGATCGCGCAGATTCTCCAGGTACGGCAGCAGTTCCCCGCGCCGTGCCACATCGATGCTGGCCAGCGGCTCATCGAGCAGCAGCAGGCGCGGCTGGGCGAGCAGCGCGCGGCCGATCGCGACGCGCTGGCGTTCCCCGCCTGACAGACCGGCCGGCCGCCGGCTCAGCAGGGGCGCCAGGCCCAGCAGTTCCACTACCGCGTCGAACTGCAGGCTGCGCGGGCGCGCGCGGGCGCGTCGTTCGCCGTAGCGCAAGTTCTCGCGCACCGCCAGATGCGGAAACAGGCGCGCGTCCTGGAACACATAGCCGATGCCGCGTTCCTCGGCCGGGACATCGATGCCCTGCGCGTCATCGAACAGAATGGTGCCGTCGATGCGGATATGGCCGCGGTCGGGGCGCAGCAATCCGGCAATCATGTGCACCGTAGTGGTCTTGCCGCAGCCGGAACGGCCGAACAGCGCGGTGACGCCGGGCGTGGGGCTGGTGAATTGCACCTTTGCGCGGAAAGCGCCGCGCTGCTTGCTGACATCGATTTCGAGCATTCAGGCGCTTCCGCGGCCGAGCTGCCGGCGCAGGGTGCGTGACAACCACTCGGACAGCACCAGCGCGGCGAGCCCCAGGGTAAACGAGGTCATGGCCAGACGCGCCGCGGTGGCATCGCCGTTGGGAGTCTGCAAAGCCGTGTACAGCGCCAGTGGCAGCGTGCGGGTGGTGCCGGGAATGTTTGAAACGAAGGTGATGACGGCGCCAAACTCGCCCAGGCCCGCCGCGAACGCCGTGACGGCACCGGCGAGAATGCCAGGCAACATCAGTGGCAGGGTGATGCTGAAGAATCGGTCGAGCGGACCCGCGCCCAGGGTCCGCGCCGCCTCCTCCAGCCCCGCATCAATGCCCTCCAGCGTCAGGCGGATCGCGCGCACCATCAGTGGGAAGGTCATCACTGCCACGGCCAGGATGGTGCCGGCGGTAGTGAAAATCAGGTGCACACCAAACGTGTGCAACAACCAGCCGCCGATCGGACCGCGTGCACCGAACAGCACCAACAGCAAATAGCCGGTCAGCACCGGCGGCAGCACCAGTGGCAGGTGGACGAAGGCATCGAGCAGGGTGCGACCCGGAAAGTGCCGCCGCACCAGCACCCAGGCCACCGCAATGGCAATGGGCAGATTCCATACGAGGCTCCACAGCGCCACTTCCAGGCTCAGGCGCAGGGCCTGCCATTCATCAGCGTTGAGCAGCATCCGTGTAGCATAGTGGATTGGCCGCAGGATCGTCCGTTGGAAGCCACGCCCCAGTCATCGTGCCCATTGCCGCTCGAGCAGGCCGCCGCGTTCGAGGCGACTGCACTGCGGCTTGCTCAGGCCGCAGGTACGCAGATCGCCGCGGCCGTCAACGGCGAGCTTTCCGTGCAGTTCAAGGAAACCCGCCCGCAGTGGGCGTCCAACTCCAATCCGGTAAGCCAGGTGGATCAATCCGTGGAGCGCTTCATTCGCGGGGAGCTGGCACGGGCGCATCCCGCACACTCGATCATCGGCGAGGAGCAGCTGACCAGCGGACCGGTTGGCGCGCCCACCACCTGGGTCATCGATCCGGTGGATGGCACCTGCAATTTCATCAATGGCGTGCCGCTGTATGCGTGTTCAATCGGTGTGCTGCAGGAGGGCTGCCCGGTGGCCGGCGCGATCTGGTGTGCATCGACGCATGCCGTCGGAGCGGGTGTCTATCACGCCCATGCGGGGGGTCCGCTGTGCTTCAACGGGCGTCCCCTCGAGCGTCGCAAGCCCGGTAACTGGCGGGGCCTCGCCGCCGATCACGGCCGCAGCTCCCAGTACACACTCCACTGGGACCACCGCGTACTGGGCACTGCGGCCGTCGAATTCGCGTGGGTGGCCTGCGGCCTGTTGCGACTGGCTCATCTGCCGCGGCCGGGTTTGTGGGACGCCGCGGCGGGGCTGACCCTGGTGCACGCCGCCGGCTGCAGCGCCTTGACCTGGGAGCATGGTCACTGGGTGCCGCTCCTGCGGTTCAGGCCACCGCCCGGTACGCAGGCGCGCAGCGGCCTGGCCGCCTGGCAGCAGCCGGTATTGATCGGGGGTGCTGAGGATCTGGCTGCCGCGCTGAAGGGCCCGCGACCGGCCTAAGCGCCGAGCAGATCGCGGGCGTCGTAATCGAGCAGTTGCCCGATGCGCTCAATGGTCACGTCGGCAGGCGCGAAGCCGGCAATCGCGGCGCTGTCGTGCGCGTAGTGTCCCTGACGCGGAAACACGGTCGTGACCCGGTCGTGCCACTGGCGCCGCAGCGCATCGAGGATGCGCAGCTTGTCATCGATCATCACATAGTGCCGCGCGGGATAGCGCTGCTCGACGGCCTGCAGCATGTGCTCTTTGTGAATGTAGATGAGCACCCGGCCCGCCACCGCATCCCAGATGCCGGAGCGTTGAATCTTGCGCGGCTGGAACACTACATCGCCGTCGGACAGGATGACCGTCTCGCCCATGGTCTGCAGATGAGCCAGCACCTGCAGCGCCTGAGGGTAGAGGCGCTCGGCGAAGGGATAGTCGATCAGGAAGCGGGACATGCCCAGCAGCCCTTGCGCTTCCAGGTGCTCGAGCCGGTACTGCTGCAGGGCGCCCAGATAGTCGACGTATCCAAGCTTTGAACGGACCGCTTCCAGGATCTGCGAGTAACGATCGCGATTGGCGGCTCCGTATTCGGTGGCGATGTGTTCCATCAGATCACCGATCAGGCGGTCGTTGTCGAGCAGCGTGTTGTCGACGTCGATCAAGAAGACGATGTCGGCCGTGCCGGAGGTCGTGATGGCTGTCATCGGGCTACCGGTTCCCTCACGCGCTCGTTTCGTAGACCGGATTCGAGAGGATCCAGCGCGCTGAGTTCGCACGCGCCTCGTTGAGGGGCTCATCCGGAATGGAGCCAAGCAGCAGGTTGCTGCGTGCGGTCAGGACGTCGCGAAATTCCGGGTGACTGAGGATAAAAAGGCGGTTGTGACGGATGCCATCCAGGACATACTCGGCCGCGGTGACGGCATCCATGGCATGCACCATGAACTCGGGGGTGGGAGCGCCGTGTTCCTTGCCGGGCGCCGCGTAGCCCGAGTGCGCCAGCTCCGGCGGGCGGCTGCGAGCACTGTCACCGATATTGGATTGCACAGGTCCCGGACAGTACACCGAAACGCCGATGGGTCGACCGACCATATCCGTGCGCAACGCCTCGCTTAAACCGACCACCGCGAATTTCGAGGTGGCGTACAGGCCGACCGAACCGAGCGCGGCGATGCCGCCGATGGAGGACACATTCACGATGTGCCCCGGCAGGCCCGAGGCCAGCATGCGCGGCAGGAAGGTGGTCAGTCCATTGATCACGCCACCGACATTCACGCCCATGACCCAGTCCCAGTCGGCGTAGGTCGCGTGCTCCATGAGGCCGTGCACGCCGACACCGGCGTTATTGATGAGCAGCTGTACGGGGCCGCCGAGGACCTGCTCGGCCTCATTGGCCGCGAGCGTGAAGCCGGCCCGGTCGGTGACGTCGAGCCGGATCGCATGCACGCGCTGTCCCGGATACTGTCGAAAATATTCGAGGGCCTGATCGCGGTGCTGGGCCTGGCGATACGTAAATGCGACTTTCATGCCCGCTGCGGCCAGCACTTTGACCAGTCCCAGGCCGATGCCGCTGCTGCCACCCGTGACGAACGCGATCCTGCCGCCCAGATCCTTCATACGCATGCATCCCCTTCAAGTCTTGTACCGGTCAAGCTTCGCGCCCCCGCCAGGCCGCTGCAAGGTGAGTCCGCCGCCTTGCTTCGACTGTTGCAGCGCGCCATTGACGCGGTAGGGCATGGAGTGTGAACCGCGACCACTGGTTTGGAACCCCGGACCGGTAAGCTCTGCACCAATACTGCATTTTGAGCTTAAGACATAATCTGGGTCATGGACGGATCCGCCCTAAAAAGTGAACAACCAGAGCCGATTGCACGGATGTCACCGCAAGCCAGTTTGCCCGCCATCCGCTCGGTGCTGATTGTAGATGACAGCGCTGCGCAGCGTGCCTACGCCGTTGCGCTGTGTAACGAGCTGGGAATTGCGGACATCCGTGAGTCCAGCAATGGCCAGGAGGCTCTGGCACTGCTGGCTGCGTTGACGACCCCACCGGATCTGCTGATCATCGATCTGGAAATGCCGACCATGGACGGCCCGGAACTGCTCACCCGGCTGCGTGAGCTCGGCGTCGAGTCCCCCATCATCGTCGCCTCATCGCGCGAGCAATCGCTGCTGCATTCCGTCAAGGACATGGGCGTGGGCATGGGCCTGTGCCTGCTGGGTGCATTGCAGAAGCCAATGCGACTGGAGAGCCTGAGCAACATTCTGCGCAACTGGGACAGTGTGGCCGACAGGCGCAAGCAGTCGGCGCGCGCACTGCCCGTGAATCCGGATGAGTTGCGCTTGGGAATAGAGCGGGGCGAGATCGTGGTGCATTACCAGCCACAGATTGCCGTCAGCTCCGGGGAAGTGCATGGCGTGGAAGCCTTGGCACGCTGGAATCACCCCACTCTGGGCCTGGTGCATCCGGATAATTTCATCCCCATGGCCGAAGAACATGGCTTGATCCACAAGCTCACCCTGCAGGTGATGAACGAGGCCATGCTGCAGACGGCGATGTGGAACGCGCAGGGCATGGATCTGTCGCTCGCCATCAATCTTTCGCCGCTGCTGCTGGAGAGTCCGAGTCTGCTGCAGGAGATCGCCGGTTTACAGCAGTGCTTTGGCCTGCGTGCCGAGCAGGTGGTGCTGGAAATCACCGAGACCTCGCTATTGCGCGAGCTGTCCGTGGCGCTCGGCGTGCTGACGCGGCTGCGGCTGCGCGGCTTTGGATTATCGCTCGACGATTACGGCACCGGCTTCTCCTCAATGCAGCAGCTGGCGCGCATACCGTTTACGGAACTTAAGATCGACCGCTCGTTCGTGCATGGCGTGCATGAGCGCGAAAGCGTGCAGGTCATGCTGCGCTCGGCCCTGGAGATGGCCAGGCGGCTCGGCCTCAACACCGTTGCTGAAGGCGTCGAATCAGTGGAGGACTGGCGGCTGCTACACGAGTACGGCTGCACCTTCGTGCAGGGCTGGCTGATGGCAAAGGCCATGCCGGCCGCACAGCTGGCGGACTGGGTGCGAGACCATGAGGAACACCGGCAGGCGCTGCATCCTGCGGGGTAGGAGGGCCGCGCTTGCGCAAAAGGTTCATGGCAGCAGCAAATTAAAATAGTTCCGCCGCGCGAAACCTGGCGGCGGGAGCGGGCTACTTACGCACGAACGCAGCGTTGTGCGCGAGGAACCCCATGCCGAACCACTTGTCCCGACTAAAATGTGTGCTGGCGGCGGCGACGCTGTGCATGGCCGCAACGCTGCTCGGTGGCTGCGCCGGAAACGGAGCGGGGCTGGATGCCAACGGCAATCCGATCGGCTTAGGTTCCAGCGCACCCGAACCGCTCAGCGCGGATTTCCAGTCCATCCAGGACAATGTGTTCACACCGATCTGCACCCGCTGCCATATCGGTGCCAATGCGCCGGAAGGCCTGCAGCTGGATCAGGCCCATAGCTATGCCTTGCTGGTGGGCGTGCCCAGTGCCGAGGTGCCCACCGTGCTGCGCGTCAAGGCCGGGGATCCGGCTGACAGTTATCTGATCCGGAAACTCCAGGGCAGCAGCGGCATCGTTGGTGTGCAGATGCCCTTCGGTGGGCCTTACCTGCCTCAGTCAACCATCACCTTCATCCAGCAGTGGATCACCAACGGTGCGCCGGCCGCCACCGCCGCAGCCGGTACCGCGATGGTGGCGCGCGAGCAGGCGTCCCTTGCTCGGCTTGAGGTGACCGCCACCATGCCCGCCGACGGCAGTGTCATGGACGCGCCGCTGGGGACGATCGCGATTGGGCTCAGCCACGAACCCGATGTGTCATTCCTGAACGGTGCCGTGCGCCTGCAGAACATTACCGGGCAGCCCGCGCCGGTCCCGCTCTTGATCGCTCAGGCGCAAGGCAACCCCGCCACAGTACTGCTGACGCCGCTGGCACCCCTGGAAGCGGGAGTGTATCGGGTCACACTGCATGGCGGCGATGCCACGGCATTGACGGCCGTGGGCGGTGAGTCCCTGCCCGCCGATTACTCCTTCACCTTCACCGTGGAAATGCCCTGATGAGCAAGCGACAGAGGTTGATGGCGGTGCGTTTGCTGCTGGCGGGTGTGTGGTTTGCTGCCACTTGCGCGTATGCCGAACCTTATCTGGCCGTGCAGACCGGATTGAAATGTACTCAGTGTCACGTGAATCCCACCGGCGGCGGACTGCGCGGGCCCTATGGTGATGTGTTCGCACAGACCGCACTGCCGGCCACGCACTTGGATACCGGTGCGGATACTTGGACCGGAAATGTGAACAGCTTCCTGCGCGTCGGTGGCGATCTGCGCACCGAGGCGTTGGCCACCGAAGTGCCGCACTCCAAGACCATTTCGCAGTTTCAGCTCGAGCAGGTGCGGACCTATCTGGAAGCGGAGGTGATTCCCGAGCGACTCATCGTGTACGTGGATGAGCAGGTTGCCCCCGGCGGCGCCCTGAACCGCGAAGCGTATGTCCTGTACTGGTCGGCGGGACACGATTGGTATGTGAAGGCCGGTCAGATGTATCTGCCCTTCGGTTGGCGCCTGCAGGACCAGAGCGCCCTAATCCTGCAGGCCAGCGGCATCAACATGACGACGCCCGACCAGGGCGTCGAATTCGGCTGGCTGAAGGGACATTGGGACGCGCAGTTGGATGTCACCAACGGCACGGCCGGCGGGCCCGTGGACGACTCGCGCAAGCAGTTCAGCAGCCAGCTCAGCTTTGTCGAGTCGGTCTGGCGAGCGGGCGTAGCCGCCAACTACAACGATAAACTCGGCGGCAGCCGCGGCACCTACGGCATCTTCGGTGGCCTGCGTACCGGGCCGATCAGCTGGCTGGCCCAGGCTGAAGTGATCGAGGACAAGAGCGTGGGGTTTGGACTGGGGCGCAGTGCCGCGACGCTGCTGGAAGGCAATTGGCTGATCGTGCGCGGCAACAACCTGAAGCTCACCGCCGAGTACCTGGATCCTGATCGCAGTGTCAGCAATAACGGCCAGACGCGCTGGAGTGCTGTGTATGAGCTGACGCCGATCCAGTTCGTACAGTTGCGGGCCGGCGTGCGCTACTACGACGGGATTCCGCAGGTCGACACGCAGCACACGCGGCAGTACTTCATCGAGTTGCACGGGTTTTTCTAAGAAAGGGACGCCAAAGAGGGCCGCAAAAACGCGCTAAGTTGCACGGGTTGTTCTAAACAGGGCGGAAAAATGCGCTAGATTCAGCGCAATGGATGCGCTGCGCCGAATTCTGCTGCCCGTGATCGGCCTGATCTGTGCGCGCGCGGCAGCCGCGGGAATTGCGCCGGAGGATTTCGGCGGCTCCGTGGTCCTGACGAGTGACGGCATGTTTCACGGCATTTCCCAAACTTGCGGTGATCCGGCGGCGCAGGGGGATTTGCACTATCGAAGCTCGGGTGGCCAATCCGCGCCTGAAGGCTTTGCGGGCATATGGGGATCGGCCGGACTGGGCCAGTCGGCCTGCGGGAAGGCCCGCGAGCTCAATTTCTATGCCGGTTACAGCCTCCTTACATCATCTAACTCCAGTGCGTCCCTCACCTACACCCACTACGGGTATCCCGGCGGTGACTACACGATCGGACAGCTGGCGGGTCATCGCTACGACTATGACGCGTTGGAGGCCCAGTGGGCGTGGCAGGACCGGGTTTCCCTGACGCTGGCCTGGACACCGGATGCGCTGGGCTACAAGAATTTCTCGGTATTGCGAGATCGCAGTGCGCTCTCCTATGGCCTGCAGCTGCACCAGCCGCTGGCGGCCGGTTTTTCGCTCGCGGCAGGCGTCGGTTATGACCAGATCGCTGACCCGTTTGGCACCGGTTACGGATTCTGGAATGCCGGGGTGGGGTACACGCTGGGTGACTGGCAGCTGGACGCGGGGTATTTTGGGACAGCCAGCCGGGCGGTCCGGCTGTTCGGGTCTTATGTCGCGGGCAGCCAGGCCTCGGTCTCGGTGGTGTGGCGGTTCTAGACGGCGGCTTTAGAAAGAAATAACTCCCGGGGCCGGTCTACCATGAACCTCGGCGCGGTAGGAGGGGACCTACGGACATGCATCAAGCCTCCGATCGGCGGCCGGATCCGGCCGGCGCCGACCAAAACAAGCTGGAACTGGCGTTGCTCGCCCGCATTGCGGCACGCGACGCACAGGCCATGCACGAGCTTTACCACCTCTACCACCGCCGCCTGGCGCGTTTCCTGATGCGGATGACCTCACGCTACGACCTGGCGGAAGAGGTCATCAACGACACGTTCTGGGTGGTCTGGCAGCACGCGGCGGACTTTCGCGGCGCCTCGCAGCTGTCGACCTGGATTTTCGGCATTGCCTACCGTCGGGCCCTGAAGACCCTGAAGCGGGTGCGGCCGGAAGTGGCGGCGGAGGAGGGCGAGGGTCTGGAGCAGGTCGAGGAGCCGTGGCTGCAGGCGGAGCTGCGCGAGTGGCTGGGTGTCGCGCTGGGCAAATTGCCGCATGAGCAGCGCATGGTGCTGGAGCTCGCTTATCACATCGGACACTCCTGCGAGGAGATCGCCGTGATTATGGAGTGCCCGGTCAATACCGTGAAAACACGGATGTTTCACGCTCGACGCAAGCTCAAGGGGCTGTTGGCCGGCTTGGCGGGCGCGTTGTAAATGGAGAAAGGAACTTGACTCCCGAACCCGAAGATGTTGAGCGGCACCAGTACGCGACGGACTTGATACCGTGGTACGTGAACGGAACGCTCTCTGGACCGGAGGTGGCGAAGCTCGGCGCGCACCTGGACGCGTGCGCAACGTGCCGACGCGACTATGAAGCACAGTTGCGACTGTTCGAAGCGATGCAGCCGGAGACCACGCTGGTCTTCGCCGCCGAACCTTCGTTCAGGAAGCTGATGGCGCGCATCGGTACCGGCGAGGATGCCGGTGAGTTGGCATCAGCCAGGTCGGCGTCGGCGGCCCCCATTGCCGTAGCCTCGAGGAGGGCGCGGGCGCCAAGTCGAGCGGCGCGCTGGCTGGCGGCGGCGGTCGTGCTGGAAGGATTGGGTCTGGGCTATGGTGGCTGGGCCTGGCATACCTACGCCGTGAGTACGGCGCCGACGTATGTCACGCTGACCGCGCCGGAACCGTCATATCGCGACAGTTCGCGTGTGCGCATCGTCTTCCGGTCCACCCTCTCGGTGCAGGATCTGGGCAAGATACTGCACGAGGCAGGCGCCCATATCATTGATGGTCCCACCGATTCGAATGTCTATACCTTGGGTTTCGCGGGCACCGGGGTGACGGCAGGTGTCGCCGAGCGGCGCATCGCGGCGCTGCGGGCCAATGCCGATGTGCTGTTCGCAGAGCCGCTGGGCGCGGTGAACGAGTCCAGATGAACCGGGCGCTACCTGTCGCCGGCCTCGCCCTGCTCATCAGCCTGCTCGCCACCGCTTGCTCACTCACCCGGCCGCTGCAGGCAAATCCGGTACCCGTGCAGGTGCGCACCAGCCCCGCGCGCTACATCGTCGTAACCGTGCGCAACGAGCCGGGATCTCAGGCTGAACATCCGGGTTCGACGCCGCGTGGTTATGATGCGGCCGGACGCTATGGGGTGACGGGCAGCGCGAGCCGGCAGGTCAGGGCGCTGGAGCGCGCCTACGGTCTGCGCGAAATTTCTGCGTGGCCCATTGCGGCGCTGCAGGTTCACTGCATCATGTTCCAGCTGCCGGACGCCACGGCGCGGGCTACCATGATTGCCCTGCTGGCGAATGATCGGCGCGTGGAATCGGTGCAGCCGCTCAATGTATTCACGACGCAGTCCGTGCCCGAGCCTGAGACGCTGCCCACCGTCCCGGCGGGGGCGCCGGTGCAAGTGCCTTATAACGATCCCTACGCGAAATTGCAGGTATCCCTGCGCGAGCTGGCCGTGGTGCCGGCGCAGCGGCATTCACGCGGCGCCGGCATACAGGTCGCGGTGATTGATACGGGCGTGGATTTTGATCATCCGGACCTCAAGGGGCGGGTGATCGGACACTACAATTTCGTCGATGCCGACGGTGCGAAGTTCGCGCAGGACCGGCATGGGACCGAAGTCAGTGGCGTCATCGCGGCGGTCGCTGACAATGGCATTGGCATCGTCGGGATCGCCCCCGATGCCCGGATTCTTGCGTTGAAGGCCTGTTGGCAGGCTGCAAGCGGTGGCTCTGCGGTGTGCAACAGCTTCACGCTGGCGCAGGCGCTCGAAGCGGCGATTGTCGCGCACGCCGATATCGTGAACATGAGTCTGGCGGGGCCACCGGACCCGTTGCTGGCGCGGTTGGTCACCCGTGCGGCCGCGCAGGGCGCGATTTTCGTCGGTGCGGCCGGACGCGCCGGCAGTGGCAATACATTTCCGGCGGACCTGGATGAGGTGCTCGCCGTGGATGCCGCCGAGAACAGTTCGGGAAATCCACGCCACCTGCTGGCACCGGGGCGCGACATCCTGACGCTGGTGCCGGGCGGGCATTACGATTTCGCCTCGGGCAGTTCGCTGGCCGCCGCACAGGTCTCCGGCATTGTCGCGCTGATGCTGGCTGAGCATCCCCATCTCAGCGCAACCGAAGTGCGCAACCTATTGCTGCACAGCTCCCGCCGGGTCGATTCACCGGCGGGGGAAATCCTGGCCGTCGATGCGTGCGCGGCGCTCACCGATGCACGCGGTCATGGCTCGTGCGCCCCTGATGGCCGCTCAGTTGCGGCCGCGGGAACGCGCTAGCCCGTATGCGTGAGAGGCTGCGCAGACTTAACGAACGGCTGCTGCCCGGCCATCTGGCGTTCGGTCCGGCTCGCATCGTCCTTGGCGTCAATAATTTCTGCAATCTGCGCTGCCTGATGTGCGATGTCGGCACCGGAAATGCCGAAACCAATTTCGGTGCCAACCTGATGGGCGCCAAGGCCAAGACAATGCCTTGGGAGCTTTTCCAGGAGGTCGTTGATCAGACCGCGTCGCGTTGGCCGGGCACCGATCTCGCATTTGTCTATACCGAGCCGCTGGCGTGGTCGCTGCTGGGCAAAGCCGTGGCCTATGCGCACAAAAAGGAATTGCCGGCATCCGTCATCACCAATGGATTGTTGCTGCCGCGCCGAGCGCCCGAACTGGCGAACGGTATGTGCCGCACCCTGACAGTGTCGCTGGACGGGCCGCAGGCCGTTCATGATCGGATACGCCGTCGCGATGGCAGCTACGCACGTGCGGTGGAGGGCATCAAGGCGCTTGCCGCGCTGCCCGATGCACCGGCGATAGCGGTGTTCTGCGCCATCACCGAATGGAATGCGGGCTCGCTCGTGTCCTTCCTGCGGGAAATGAGTGCGCTGCCCCTCGAGAGGGCCGGACTGATGCACAATAATTTTGTGACTCGCGAGCAGGCGCAGCACCACAACACCCTCTATGGCGACAGCTGGCACGCGACGCCGTCGAATGTGTTCGAAACAGGTCCGACACGCATCGACTTGGAGTTGCTGTCCACCGAACTTCGCGAAATTGAGTCAACCCGTTATCCCTTCCCCGTCGTGATCAACCCGCATCGCACCAGCCTCGATGACCTCACTACTTACTATCACCGACCGGAAACCCTGATCGGCCGCCGCTGCAATGACGTGACGCGCAGCCTGATGATCGATTCGGATGGTGAGGCCATTCCGGTGCACGGCCGCTGTTTTCGCTTTCCGATCGGCAATCTCGCCAATCTGTCCCTCGACGAGCTTTGGCATCACGAACAGCAGTCGAAACTGCGGCGTGCATTGCAAAAGGCCGGTGGCCTGTTGCCGGCCTGCAGCCGCTGTTGCAGCGGCTTCGGATCGGCCGACCGCCGGCCTGGCATGACCTCCTGATTCCCGATGAATGCCGTCATCTCGCGCAGCGCTGCACTTGACTGTAGCGATTACGCGCGTAATCATAGGTGCCGTTTATATCTGTAAACGGTAAACCGATCATGCACCGAGACGCCCCCGCGCCCGCCATCACCGAGGCCGAATCGGTGGTCATGGAAGTCCTTTGGCGTCGCAATCCGCTCCCCACCGAAGAGGTGGTTGCAGCGCTCGCGGGCGAACGACGTTGGCGGGAGGGCACCGTTAAGGCGCTGTTGAACCGTCTGCTGCGCAAAAGGGCCGTGCGCGCCGAGAAGCAGGGGCGGCGCTTTCTCTATTCGCCCCTGGTGAGCCGTGATGAGTGGCTGCTGAGCGAAAGCAAGGGACTGCTGGATCGGCTCTTTGCCGGCCGCGTGGCGCCCCTTGCGGTGCACTTCAGCCAGCAGGGCAAGCTCACCAAGCGCGATATTGCGGACCTGAAGCGTCTGATTGCCGAGATCGACGATGAAGAGTGAGCTGGTCAGGCAACTGCTTTCACTCACCCTGGCCTCGAGTCTGGGCATCATCACGGCGCTGGCACTCCGCCGCCTCATGCGGCGCATGTTCGGCGCCCGGGCGTCCTATTCGCTGTGGCTGCTCGTGCCGCTCGCGATGATCTCGGTACTGTTGCCGCACATGCACGCCGCAGCTTCGAGCGCCGCAATCGCCGCGCTGCCCGCCACGACCTTCCCGTTGACCTACGCGCTGCACCGGTCGTTTGATTCATTGGCCGCTGCCTCAGCAACTCCGATCGACGCTGCGCGTTGCACGCTCGGCGGGTGGGGAGCCGGTGCCGCGATGTTCGCCCTGTACCTGGTGGCTCTGCAGCGCGCGTTCGTGAAAAGCCTGGGCCCGCTGACCGGTTCGCGCTGCGTGCTGCGCGCCGAACATTCCGTGGGCTGTCCGGCGCTCATCGGCGTGATACGGCCAAAAGTCATCCTGCCGGCTGATTTCAGGTCCCGGTACACGCGCCGGGAGCGTTTGCTCGTGCTTGCGCATGAACGCACACACCTGCGGCGGGGCGATGCCGGCTGCAATGCGCTGCTGGCCCTGATGCGCTGCATCTTCTGGTTCAATCCGCTGATGCATGTGGCTGCGCGTTCCTTTCGCTTCGACCAGGAGCTCGCGTGTGATGCCGCAGTCCTCGTGGCGCGTCGCGGCGCGCGCCGCTCCTATGCGAACGCCATGCTGAAAACCCATCTGACGGAGGACCCACTGCCCATCGGCTGCCATTGGCGATCCGCCCAGGATCTGAAGGAGCGGATGCGCATGGTGAGCCGGACAGCTCCGAATCGCAGGCGTCGTCTGATCGGCGGCGCGCTCACGATGCTCATCGCAGGTGTTGTTGCCTACACCACATGGGCCGCGGAGCCGGTAGCAGGCGATACGACGACGCCAGCAACGAACGCATCGACCGCGGGACGGTCTGTAATGGGGTGGACCGCAGCGTGGGCAGGCTGGGTAACGTCGCCGGATCAGGCCCCCGATCGGATGGTCGTCATTGCCATGCGCAGCGCCGAGCTGTTCTTGACGTCGGGAGTGATGTTGGAGGCCAACGCCGACATGGTCCGCAGCGCAGACCTCCATGTGCAGGGGCGTATACGCGTGATGGGGAACACACTCAGTGACGAGCAGGGCCATCCGCAAACGATCACCTTGGAAGGGCATGTACATTTGACCTTTACGAGTGCCGCCGGCTCGACAAGCCCGCAGACGATTATTGTAGACGCGAATAAAGCGGTCCTGGCTGGGCAGCCCGATGGAACCACAGTGGTGCAGGTCGACGAGGCCACTATGCAGACGGTAATGCCGCCACAGTTTGTCTACTCGGGCAAACCGCAGATACTGTCCCAGCTCTTGACGCCGAACTCGATAACTCCAAATTTCAAGGATGCGGACATCTCCCAAGTCGTCGCGGCCGTGTCAGTGGCGACGCACCGTACTTTCGTCATCGATCCGCGCGTCCATGGCCTGCTCACCATGGTCAGTACGACCCCTATGCTGCCGGAGGCCTTCGAGCAGGCATTCCTGGAGATCCTGCGGACACGCGGGTTCGTCGCGATACCGGTCGGACCGGCCGCAAACGCCACCAGGATCCTTCCCGGCACGAGTGGCCCTTCTCCGGCGCCCGGAGGACGGCGCGACTTTTCATCCGGCTTTCATCCGGAATCAATGGGGGGTTCTGTAACCCATTGACTTAATGGCGCTCCCTACGGGATTCGAACCCGTGTACTGACCTTGAGAGGCGGCCAACAAACCTCGTGCGGTGGTACACAGCCCGTCGCTTACCTGGTAAGCGACGTGTTATAGTTCAAGTCGCTCAAATCAATCGGACATCATCTTCTCTGCAGCGACACTGACCGAAAAGGGCCAGATCGTCATACCGGCGGACATCCGCGCGCGATACCAACTGACGCCGGGTACACAGTTGGAATTCGTCGATGAAGGCGGCGTGATTCGGCTGGTGATCCGACGCCGCCTCACCGTCTCCGATCCGATCGCCGGTTTTGGCATGGTAAAGGTGAAGCCACCGAAGTCCGGCGGCCAGCGACGCCTTGCCGAGTTCGATCCTGCGGGCATGGTGCAGCGATCTCGCGGCAAGAAATGATCGCCGTCGACACCAATATTCTGGCGCGATTCTACTGCGACGATCCGGATGACCCGGAGGCAGTGCGACAGATGCCGGTGGCGCGTCGAGTGATCGTCGAGTCGGAATCCTTGTTCGTGCCTTTGACGGTGATTCTCGAACTCGAGTGGGTGATGCGCGGATTCTACGAGGTGGAGGCCGCATCTTTTTGTGGCGCAGTAGAGCATTTGCTTGGAATGCCGCATGTCACGGTAGAGCGCTGGGAGGCCGTGAAGGATGCGGTGGATCTGCATCGGCGCGGATTCGACTTTGCCGACGCGCTCCATTGGGCGACAAGCGCCTCCCGCAGTCAGCTCCTGAGTTTCGACGACCGGGGATTCGTGCGCCGTGCCCGTCGCCTGAAGTTGTCGCCCGAGGTGGCGGTTCCAAAGTGAGATACTCGATTTGCGCCGCGCTCCGCAGCGCTGCCCAATTCCCCCGAAAAGCTCGCGAAACTTTTCACACCAAGACTTACGGCGCGCGTAACCCCTTGATTTTATGGCGCTCCCTACGGGATTCGAACCCGTGTACTGGCCTTGAGAGGGCCATGTCCTAGGCCTCTAGACGAAGGGAGCGAGGTTTCAAGCTCTGGCGCGAGAGCGCGGTATTATAGAGAGCTGTACACATTGCTCAAGCACTAGAAGCCATACTCCTTGAACTCATCTGTTGACCCCACGGCAGCGGCCGTAAAGCCTCGGATTATCCCGCGGTCCGACCACTCTGTTTCCCGCGCCCATATCTCGCCGAATGCACTGCGAGTGCTGTATCGACTGCGGGAAGGTGGATTTCAGGCCTTCCTCGTTGGCGGCTGTGTGCGGGATCTGTTGCTGGGCCTGGAGCCCAAAGACTTCGATGTCTCCACCGATGCGCTGCCGGAAGAGGTGCGCAAGCTGTTCCGCAACTGTCGCCTGGTCGGCAGGCGCTTTCGTCTGGCGCATGTGTTCTTTGGTCGCGAGACCATCGAAGTGGCGACCTTCCGCGCCTCCAGCGCTCCGTCGCAGGCGGAGGAACCGGTCCTGGACGCCGATACGGGCGAGGGTGAGCCGGGTGAGGCGCCGGAGATTGCCGAGGAGCCGGCGGAGCCCGGATACGCGGGCCGCAGACGTGATTCGTTTGATCAGTCGGCGGACACGCACCGCGCGTTCGACGAGTCGGGTCGCATCCTGCGCGACAATGTCTACGGCAATATCGACGAGGATGTATGGCGGCGCGACTTCACGGCCAATTCCCTGTACTACAACATTGCGGATTTCTCGATCTGGGACTACGTGAATGGTGCGGCGGACATCGCGGCGCGCACCCTGCGCATGATCGGCGATCCGGAGACGCGTTATCGCGAGGATCCGGTGCGGATGCTGCGTGCCGCGCGCTTCGAGGCGAAGCTGGGCTTCACGCTTGATTCGGCCACCGCGGCGCCCATCGCGCAGCTGGCCGGCCTGCTGGGTGCCGTACCTCCCGCGCGCTTGTTTGATGAGACCCTGAAGCTGTTCCTCACTGGGCACGGCGCGCGCAGTTACGAGGTGCTGCGGCGGCGCGGTCTGCTCGCGGCAATACTGCCCACCGTGGATTCTTATGCGGCCGCCTACCCGGGGAACCTCGTGGAACAGCTGCTGTTGCAGGGGTTGCGCAATACCGATGAACGGGTGGCCGCCGACAAACCGGTCGCACCGACCTTTCTGTTCGCACTGCTTCTGTACGGGCCCATTGCCCGCATCATTGAGGCCATGCCGCCGCAACAGTGGCATGAGACCGGCGCCATTCTCGACGCCTGTGACCAGGCGCTGCGCGAGGCGCAGTCGCGGATCGCCATTCCGCGGCGCTTCGCGCTGGGCGTAAGGGAAATGTTTGCCCTGCAGCCGCGCCTCGAGCATCCGCGCGGACGGCGTGCGCTGCGGGTGCTGGAGCATCCGCGCTTCCGTGCCTCCTATGACCTGCTGCTGCTGCGCGCGCAGCTGGGCATGGCGCCCCAGGACATGGCTGACTGGTGGACTCGCCTGCAGGAGGCGTCGGACCCGGAGCGCGAGGAGTTGGCCGACGAGCTGGGCGGATCCACTCCGCGCCGTGAGGGCGCGCGCCGCGGTCCCCGCCGCCGTCGCCGCAGGCCGGCCAGTTCTGCTTGATGGCAGTCTGGCAGCCCGCCTACATCGGGCTGGGTAGCAATCTGTCGGACCCCACGCAGCAGGTGCGCCAGGCACTGCAGGGCCTTGGCAGCCTGCCGCAGACGCTGTGCGTCGCCGTCTCACGGCTGTACGGGTCGCGTCCCATGGGTCCCGTAACTCAAGCAGATTTCGTCAACGCCGTCGCCGGCGTGGTCACGCAATTGCCGGCGTTGGAGCTGCTGCGGCAGTTGCGCAAGCTGGAAGGTCAGGCGGGACGTCCCGCAGTGCACGAACATTGGGGACCGCGGGTGATTGACCTCGACCTGCTGGTCTTTGGCCGTGAGCAGTGCGCGAGCGCGGAGCTGGTGCTGCCACATCCCGGTGTAGTGGGACGTAACTTCGTTCTGTATCCTCTGGCGGACATTGCGCCGGATCTGGAAGTGCCAGGATTTGGCCCGGTCCGGGAACTGCTGCCCCGAGTTTGTGCTGACGGCGTCTGGCCCCTATGACTGAGGCTGCCACTGGATTTCGCTATATCGTCGTCGAGGGCCCGATCGGTGTGGGCAAGACCAGTCTCGCGCGCCGTCTGGCCCAGACCTATGAGGCGACGTTGATCCTTGAACAGGCGGCCGAGAATCCGTTCCTGGAGCGCTTCTATCGCAATCCGCGCGCCGCAGCCTTTCCTGCGCAGCTTTATTTTCTCTTTCAACGCACGCAGCAGCTGCAGGGCTTGAACCAGTCGGACATGTTTTCGCCGGTGCGGGTCGCGGACTATCTGATGGCCAAGGATCAGCTGTTCGCGCGAATCACGCTGGATGAGGCCGAGTTCGCGCTCTATGAACAGGTCCACGCCAAACTTGGGGCGATCACGGCGAAGCCGGATCTGGTCATCTATCTGCAGGCGCCCGTGGACGTACTGGTGGCGCGCATCGCCCGTCGCGGCATCGCCTTCGAGCAGCACATCGAGCGCGCGTACCTCACTCGCCTCAATGAGGCATATTCACGCTTCTTCCATGAATACGAGGAGGCGCCGCTGCTCATCGTCAATGCCGCATCGATGGACCCGATCGCCAACGAGGCGGACTATGCGGACCTGCTGATCGCCATCAGTGGCGTCAAACGCGGGCGCAACTACTACAACGCCCTGCGGCATGGAAGCATCTGAATGGATACGGTTACGACCATCGCACAGGTCCGCGAGCGGGTACGCGGCTGGCGCACACAAGGCCAACGGATTGCCTTCGTGCCAACCATGGGCAACCTGCATGCCGGGCATATGAGTCTCATCGAGGCCGCGCGCCAGCACGGCGAGCGCTTTGTCGCCAGCATTTTCGTCAATCCCATGCAGTTCGGACCCAACGAGGACTACGCGCACTATCCGCGCACGCCGCACCAGGATCAGACCATGCTGGCCGCGGCGCGGTGCGATCTGATGTTCATGCCCGATGTGGCGGAGATTTATCCCAACGGTCCGGACAACGCGGCGCGCGTGGAAGTACCGGTGCTGTCACACATCCTGGATGGCGAGTTTCGGCCCGGACATTTCCAGGGCGTTGCCACGGTCGTCACCAAACTTTTGAATATCGTCGAGCCGGATGCCGCCATATTCGGTGAGAAAGACTTCCAGCAGCTGACCGTCATCCGCCGCATGGTCGCGGATCTTTGCATGCCCGTGTCCATCATCGGTGCGGCGACGGTACGGGAACGCGACGGGCTCGCGATGAGTTCCCGCAACCAGTACCTGACGGTCGCCGAACGTGGCATTGCGCCCGTCATACACCAGCAGCTGCAGCTGGCGCGCGCGCGGCTGCTGGGCGGGGTCGCCGCCCGGGATGTGGAGAGCGAGGCGCTCGCGGCGCTGACTGCGGCGGGGCTGCGTCCGGACTATTTCGTGGTGCGGGACGCCACGAGCCTGCAACCGGCGCAGCCGGACAGCCACGAGCGGGTGGTGCTGGCAGCGGCCCGGTTGGGCAAGGCGCGGCTGATCGACAATCTGCGCGTGGCCCGCTGAAGCGCTGCGCGCGGCATTGCATTCAAACCGGGTGCTGCTGCAGCGCCCAATCGATGTGTTCGCGCAACAGCTGCGATGCCTGGGCGCGACGCGCCAGCAGGCTGCGCCGGACCCGCGTTGACTGCGGGGCATTGCCGAGCGCCACCGCGATATTGCGCGACCAGCGCTCGTAGCCGATGCGATAGATGGCCGAGCCGCGCATGCGCTCTTCGAACTGCGCTTCGGTCCATTCGAACAGGTCCGTGAGCTGCGTGCGATCAAGCCCGTGTCGAACCTTGAAGTCCGGATGCGCGGCGGCTTGCGCGAACTTGTTCCATGGACATACCAGCTGGCAGTCGTCGCAGCCATAGATGCGATTGCCCAGCGCGCGGCGCAATTCAACTGGGATTGCCCCATGATGTTCGATGGTGAGGTATGACACGCAGCGCCGGGCGTCCAGTTGCTGCGGGCCAAGGATGGCCTGGGTCGGGCAGATGTCGATACAGGCCGTACAGCTGCCGCAATGCTCGGTCGCCGCCGTGTCCGCGGGCAATGGCAGGTCGGTGAGTATCTCGCCCAAAAAGAACCATGATCCGGCGGCACGCGAGAGCAGATTCGTATGCTTGCCGATCCAGCCCAGGCCGGCGTTGCGCGCCAGCGCTTTTTCGAGCACCGGGGCGCTGTCCACACACACGCGATAGCCGAAGGGGCCGATGCGCTCCAGCAGCTGCTGTGCGAGGGTCTTGAGCTGGCCGCGCAGCACCTTGTGGTAATCACGGCCAAGGGCATAGCGGGACACATACGCAAGGTGCGGCTGCGCCAACACCGCATCCGCTGCGGCGGCATCGGCCGGAAGGTAATTCATGCGCACGCAGATCGCACGCACGCTGCCTGGAACAAGCTCGGCGGGGCGGCTGCGCAGCACGCCGTGCCGCGCCATGTAGTGCATATCACCGTGGTAGCCGAGTTCGAGCCAGCGCAGCAGGTATTGCTCATCCTGTGCGAGCTGCAATTCGGCGACGCCCAGAGCCGCAAAACCCAGTTCCCGGGCCAGGGTCTCCAACTGGACGCGGATGGCCGCCAGGGCGCGAGGTGCAAAGTTGGTCGGGCCTGCCATGGCAGGCCAGTATAATGAGCCAATGGCACTGCCAATCGCCGTTTATTCCGCCGCTCAGGTGCGCGCGCTCGACCAGCGCGCCATCGAGTCATTGCCGGTTTCCGGCTACACACTCATGAAGCGTGCCGGCGAGGCCGCGCTGCGCTATCTGCGAGCCCGCTGGCCCATGTCGAGCCGGATCGTCATCGTCTGCGGCGGAGGCAACAATGGTGGCGACGGATACGTGCTCGCACGTTTCGCCCAGGCGGCGGGTCTTGAGGTCAGTGTCATTGCCGTGGCCCCCGTCGCCGGGCTCCGGGGCGATGCCCGGCAGGCGCATGCGGATTTCGCCGCCAGTGGCGGGGCGGTCCGGCCGCTGAGCACCTCATTGCTGCGCGAGGGGGAGGTGATTGTCGATGCCGTGTTCGGCACTGGACTGCGCGCGCCGGTGCGCAGTGCCGCGGCCGATGCCATCCGCGCCATCAATGACGCGGGCCGCCCCATATTTGCCATCGATATCCCCTCGGGTCTGGATGCCGACAGCGGCATGCCACTGGGGGAGGCCGTGCGCGCCGATTCGACGGTGACCTTTGTGGCGCTGAAGACCGGATTGTTCCTGGGGGAGGGGCCGGAACGGGCGGGTGGTGTCTTCTTTGATGATCTCGAAGTCCCGGTACCGGATATCCCGCAGTTCAGTCCACGGCTGCAACGTATAACGGAAACCTGTGTGGTGCAGGCGCTGCCACGTCGGCCGCGACAGGCGCACAAGGGTGACTTTGGCCGCGTGCTCATCATCGGTGGCGGTATCGGCATGCCCGGCGCGGTGCGCCTGTGCGGCGAGGCTTGCCTGCGTGCGGGTGCGGGCCTGGTTACCGTGGCCACGGCACCCGAGAATCTGATTGCCATTGTTGCCGGCAGACCGGAGCTGATATGTCTGCCGCTGCACAGTCCGGCGGAACTGGTATCCGCACTGGAACGAGCCGATGTCGTCGCGATCGGCCCGGGCCTGGGTCGCAGCGCCTGGTCGCAGGAGCTGGTGCGGCTCACGCTCAATTGCGCCAAGCCCCTGGTCGTGGACGCGGATGCACTGAATATCATTGCGGAAACGGGCAAGCGCCAGCGCGACAATTGGATTCTGACGCCACACCCCGGTGAGGCCGGCCGACTCCTTGGCATTGAGACCGCTGAGGTGCAGGCGGATCGCTTGGGCGCGCTCGCGGCCCTGGTGCGTGACTATGGCGGCACCATTGCGCTCAAGGGCGCCGGCACGCTGGTGGGGCGCAGTGGCAAGGCGCCGGGCCTGTGCGAACGGGGCAACCCCGGCATGGCCAGCGCGGGCATGGGCGATGTGCTCACGGGCGCCATCGCCGGTGTGCTGGCGCAGTGTGAGGACCCGTGGCTCGCGACCCGCGCGGCGGTCATGGCGCACGCGCAGGCCGGTGATGTCGCGGCACGGCCGGGCGAGCGCGGCCTGCTCGCCAGCGACGTTGCGCGCGAGCTGCAGGCGTGCGTCAATCCTTGATCGCGGCGAGTTCCGAGCACACCGAGGCGTGCGGCGCGCGCCTGGCCCGGGCGCTGCCGAGCGGTCCTTCGCAGCTGCTGCAGATCCATTTACACGGTGATCTGGGCGCCGGCAAGACGACGCTGGCGCGGGGTTTTTTGCGGGCCCTGGGCTATGCGGGCATCGTGCGCAGTCCCACCTACACACTGGTCGAATGCTATCCACTGGGTGCCGTCACGGTGGTGCACGCCGATTTGTATCGCCTGCAGCACCCGGATGAGCTTGAGGACTTGGCGCTGCGTGATCTGGCCATCGCCGACCATGTCTGGCTGATCGAATGGCCCGAGCGCGCAGGCCATTGGCTGCCAGTGGCCGACATCGATATCACCCTGGCGGCTCACCCGGCGTTCCACAGCCTCGAGCTGCACGCCTCGACGCCGGCCGGTGCGCAGTGGCTGGGGCAAGTTCAAGGTTGAATTGCCGGGCCGGGAGTCGTAGATTACGCGGTAGATATGACTGCGAAGTCTATGAAAAGACATGTTTTTGTAGTATTGGCGCTCGGAATGGTGCTGGCGGGGGGATTGCCGTGGGCGCAGGTTTCGGCTGCGCCCCTCCCCCAAATGCGTGCAGTAGAGGTGGTTGCGGATGAGTCCGGCGTCGCGATTTCGCTGCATTTCAGTGCAAAAGTCGCCTATCAAGTCACAGCCAGGAAGAATCCGACCCGCATCGCACTGGTCCTGCGCCATGCCCGCGCGGCATCGGGACTGGTGCTGCCAAAGCCGCAGGGCGTTGTCACGGGTGTCACCGCGCAGGCGCAGACCAATGGCGATGTGCGGCTCACGATCTTCATGACTCGATCCCTGCCCGTGCATGTCGCCTGGGACCGTTCCAAACAGGCTGCACCGACCTTGGTGATGCGCGTGGATGTGGCGCGTCACCTGGTGCTGGCGGCCCATGCACCCCGCGAGTCCGGTCGGGACGTGGTCATTGCCGTGGACGCGGGCCATGGTGGTGAGGATCCGGGCGCCACCGGACATGCCGGAGTGCACGAGAAGGACGTCGTGCTCGCGATCGCGCGCGCACTGGCGCTGCGTATCGACGGGGAGCCGGGCATGCGTGCCGTCCTCACGCGTGATCGGGATGAATTCCTGACGTTGCGCGAACGCATCCGGCGCGCACGAGTCGCAAACGCCAATCTTTTCGTCTCCGTCCACGCCGACTCCATCGCGAACAGCGCCATATCCGGTTCCTCCGTCTACGTACTGTCGGAACGCGGTGCGACCAACGAGGCGGCGCGCTGGCTGGCCGAACGTGAGAATGCCGCGGACTTGATGGGCGGCGTGTCCCTCGCCGACAAGGACAAGAGGCTGGCCTCCGTGCTGATGGATCTGTCGCAGTCGGCGAACATCAGTGCGAGCATGACTGCGGCGCAGAGCGTCATTGCCGCGCTGCAGGGGGTCGGCCTGGTGCGCAAGCCGCAGGTGCAACAGGCCCAGTTCGTGGTCCTCAAGTCCCCCGACATTCCCTCCATGCTGGTGGAGACTGCCTACATTTCGAATCCGGCCGAGGAGCGGCGCTTGCGCAACCCGACGCAGCAAGCCGCCCTTGCCGCGGCCATTTTCGCCGGGCTGCGCAGCTACTTTGTGGATAATCCGCCTGCCGGCACCCACTTTGCCCTGATGCGTGAAGCACACGCACCGGCACAGGTCGCAGGCCTGGGGGCACCCGGCGGCTGAGCGACCCGAGCGCCGGATCAGGCATACTTTCGCGCACATGCCTATCCGGATCCTTCCTGATGAACTCATCGACCAGATCGCCGCCGGCGAGGTGATCGAACGCCCCGCATCGGTGGTCAAGGAACTGGTCGAAAACAGTCTCGACGCGGGCGCGCGGCGCATCGAAATCGATATCGAGCGCGGCGGCGTCGGTCTGATCCGCGTGCGCGATGACGGCTTCGGCATGCACGCGCAGGAGGTGGCGCTGGCGCTGCAGCGCCATGCGACCAGCAAGATCACCTCGATGGACGATTTGCACTCGGTGGTGACGCTGGGGTTTCGCGGCGAAGCCATGCCCTCGATTGCTTCCGTGTCGCGGCTGCGAGTGTTGACCCGCACGGCGCAGGCGGACCACGCCGTGGAGATCCAGGCCGATGGCGGCACGCGCTCGGCCGTGCGTCCCGCCGCGCACGTGGTCGGGACCACCATCGAAGTGCGGGATCTGTTCTTCAATGTGCCGGCGCGACGCAAATTTGTGCGCAGCGATGCCACCGAATCCGGACATATCGTCCGTCTGGTCGAGCGCCTGGCGCTCTCCCGCCCGGATATCAGCTTTCAGCTGCGCAGCGGCGAGCGGGTGCTGCTCGACGCGCAGGCCACGGATGCCGCCCGGCAGCCGCTCGAAGTACGGGTGCGCGCCATCATTGGCGCCGACTTCCTGGAGCAGGCCCTGCCGTTCGAACATGCCGCAGGGCCGGTGTCGGTGGCTGGCTGGCTGGGACTGCCCACCGCCGCGCGCGGGGCGGCGGATCAGCAGTTCTGGTTCGTGAATGGCCGCAATGTACGCGATCGGCTGCTGATGAACGCCGTACGCTTAGGCTATCGCGATGTGCTGTTTCACGGCCGCTACCCGGCCTACGTGCTGTATCTGACCCTCGATCCGGCCATGGTGG
>DATDIL010000108.1:0-9273 GCA_036521075.1 Steroidobacteraceae bacterium
CGGCCTCACCCAGTCCCGACACCAAGCACAGCATCGATTCTCTCGTTTCCGAATTCACCGAGCGGTACCTGCGCCCGGGGCGCAAGCGCCCGGAGTACGCCGAGGCGATCCTGACGAATAAGGTGCTGCCTGAATGGAAAGGCCGAGACGCCAGGACGATCACGCCCGGTGAGGTCGTGGAACTGCTCGACAAGATCGTCGACCGCGGCCGGCGCGTCATGGCCAACCGCACGGCCGCCCTACTCTCGCAGCTGTTCAGGTTCGGCATCCAGCGGCACATCGTCGCCTCAACGCCGGTGCAGCTTCTGTACCGGCCTGGCGGCAAGGAGAAGGCACGTCAGCGCGCCCTGAGCGACGAGGAGCTGGCCGCCCTCCTCGGCTGCATGGATGACATATTCACGCACGCACGGCGCACCCCGACAGCTATCCGGTTGTGTCTGTATACCGCTTGCCGGCGCTCGGAACTCGCCCTGGCGAAGTGGAAGCACTTCGACCTCAAAAGCGATGCGCCAACTTGGACCGTCCCGGCCGAAGCATCCAAGACTGGCAGCGAATATCAGGTGCCGCTGGTGCCTGGCGCCGTTTCGGAACTGAAGCGCCTGAAGGTGAACGCGCGCGGGTCCGCTTATGTGTTCCCAGCGAAAACCAGTACTGAGGACAAACCGGCCGACCCGATGATCCTCACGCGCTCGCTCGCACGAAACTTGGATCGACTCAGCGAACACAAGATCGCGGCGTTCACTCTTCACGACCTGCGGCGCACAGTGCGCACCGGGCTTGGCCGGCTGAAGGTAGCGCCGCACATCGCCGAACTGTGCCTGAACCATGCCCAGCGCGGGATCGTGGCGACATACGACACACACACCTACATGGATGAGAAGCGTGCGGCGCTGGAGAAGTGGGCGGCGCATCTGGATGGGCTGCGGTGAAGAAGAAAGCCCCGAAGCGGCCGAGGCGCGGACGACCGTTGATGATCACAGACATGTTGCGAGAGGAGGCGAAAATTACTGCCGAGCACGGCGGCCCGTTCCGCAACGTGCGGAGGGCCCTAGACGGTACGTCGGCTGCCAATCCGCGCCTGCAAAAAATACTGGCCGAAGAACTCACCGCATTCACCGCGGCGCTGGTTGGTAAGCAGCAGCGACGTGATAGGGCGGGCATGGACAACTTCCAACAACACAGAGACGCGCTCCAGAAGGAAGCTGATGTCAAGGCCCAAAACGCATTCAACACCTGGTGTGCACATTCCAACCGTGCGCGGAGCTTATCCGCCTGAGCCCAGAAGAAAAACTGCGGAAATACCGCAAGGTCGCGAAACCGAAGAACCACGAAAGCCGGCGCCTTGGGAAGCTCCTTCGGGACGAGAAACTCTAAGAAAGTCTGTACGGGCGAGACTCGCCCACCAAAAAACGGGATGTAAGGTCATGTTCACCAATGAGGTGATCCGACATGACCAATGTTCATCAGAAGATTGACCGCCGCACCCGCGCGGCAGATCACGTACGCCGTGGGCTATATCGCAGTGCTGCCTGCAGCGGCGATGTTTGTGGTGGGCTTTGTGCTTATCGCCGTTTGCATGCCGATCCTGAGGTCGGCGCTGCGGACGCGCTCGCAGTTCCGACGCATCAGATGGGTGGCACCCGTCATCGTGACGGGCACGCTTCTCGCCGCGCTCGGCGCACGGCTGCTGACAGTCTTCTTTTCCGGCCACTGAGAGCACGGCGCCATATCGGCGCCACGTTCTCCTATCGGCACGGCCCATCACTGCCCCCGAAGGCGCGCACCGCTGTGTTGACGTCACACGCCGTTAGGCGACGTTCGGACGTAGCGGGTCACTCCCGCGCCGCTCCAATCGCGTCCTATGCGGCCTGGTCGATGCGTTCGATGCGTGGCCGGCGCTTCTTTTCGGCCTGCGCTAGGTCATACACGAGCTGCATAGTAAGCCACGACTCCGCGGACCCGCCGAGCGCGGCGGCGAGTCGGATAGCCAACTCAGCGCTCACCGCCGCCCGCCCATTCACCACACGCGAGAGCGCCACGCGGGAGACGCCGAGACGCTTGGCGAATTCGGTGACCGTCAGTCCACCGTTCTCACGTAGCGCCGTGTCGGCCAGAACTTCGCCGGGGTGCGGCGGATTGTGCATGCGGGTCATAGTGCCTCCATCAGTGATAGTCCTGGTAATCGACGAGTGCAGCATCGCCACCTTCGAAGTCGAACGTCAGTCGCCAGTTCTCATCCACCCAGACCGCCCAACCGCCACCGTTGAGTGCATGCCAGCGCCATCCCGGCAGATTCATGTCGGCCGCCGACTTGGCGGCGTCCAGTCGGGACAGTTGCAGTCTCAGGCGCTTGGCGTGCTTGGGTTGGATTCCGGCCTTCGAGCCCGTGCGGAAGAACCGCTCGATGCCGTCGTGCCGGAAGCTCTTAATCATGGCGCATTGTATCGTGTATCGCCTCACGATACAAGTTGCCATAAGGAGGCATCGTGAGACGCGTCACGATTGGCAGCGTCCTCGACCTGGCCACCATCGCCTTGCTGGTCGGCAGCATTGGCCGGCAGTACCGGCACACGACAGCGGTCTGATCTGGATGCTCTTCCAGCCAGTGAGTCATCTCTGGCCAATGAGCAGTGCAGCTGTACGGAACGGGGAACGTCCTCGAGGCTTGTTGCTGAAGCGGCGGTATTTTGTTGGCGGGGGGGGTTGCGGGCGTTGTAACAATCGTGGTCCGTGAACGGAAGCTGCGATTGGTGACGACTGAATGGGAGGATCATCGATGACTACCGAATGGCGAAAGAAGGGATGCAAGGACCTGGAGCCGCTGCATTACAACTGGAGCGGGCTGGATGATGTGTACCTAGTAAGTGGATACGAAAAGATCCCGACTGACGAAGGTGATGACATCATCATTCAGGATCTGGACGGACTGCACCGAGCGATTGCGGACCACTTTACATTCACAAAGAAGGCGCTGAATGGAAAGGAAGTGCGCTTTCTGCGAAAGCAGATGGATAACCGAGGCGACGTTTGTTCACCCCTGGGCAAGTAAGGCAAGCCGTTGCGCCGGAGCGCGTGGCTCGTTTTACACGGACCGGCGAAGCTTTCGCTTCACCGCCGGCTCGGGTGCGACCGTGGCTTGTGAGCCAGCGCGCGGTCGCGGTTTCCAGGTCAATCTACGAACGAATCAGGCCAGATGCAACGACTGTTCGCTGCTGCACTGCGAGCCGGTATCCAGTAGCCGCCCGCGCCGTTTGCTGGTCGACTGGCAGCCGGCGCTACCCTTGGCCGATGCGTCGCAAACCGCCAGACATCCTGAAGAATACGAAGGGCGGAAAGCGCGACGAGTACGGCAATGCCTTCGCGGCAATCGCTGTCTGCTCGTGCGGTCACGAGGCTCAGTTATCCGATGAGTGGGTGAAGCTGGCGGCCATGTACGGCATAGAGCTGCAGCAGGCTCGTGCGCGTCTGCGATGCTCGAAGTGCGGCGCCCGGATGCCCAGGGTCGAGGTGTATCGGGTGGCGAAGTAGCGACTTGAGCCGCTAATCGGTATCTCGAAAGGCAAACGACAACGCGAAAAGGACTACGCCAATAGCCATTGTCCACAAACCAAATTCCACGACCAGACCAGACATTGCAAGCCACGGAAACACACTGGTCAGTGACTTCGGATTGGTGACAGGAATAGGCATGCACATCCCTCCTACCACGAACAGAAGGACGCCCGCATACCTGAGCGCGGTCTTTACGCTGGGCATCGGCCCAAGTGTAAGCCCAGCACACTCGAAACTCCCGCAAGTAATGCGTGTGGCCACGCGCACCTGGGCGGACCGTCACGCCATGGACCTTGAGGACATGTACCTGCGCCGGCAGGTCGCCATGCTGTCATCGGAGAAGCGTCGACGGATGTCGCGGCTGCTGAAACGAAAAGGCCGCCCGGGCATGCAAGCGGCTAGGTCGGTCGCAATGACTCCGTAGCAGCGCTCAATGTATTGTGCATGTTCCCTATACGATCAATGAGGTGAGCCCATCCAGAGCCGCCCAAAGGTCCTCGCACGTATTCGAGCCTCCTACATCCGCAGCTACACACTCGATCAGGCTTTTTAGCCGCCACACACGCGACTGCTGTTCGCCGATGGCCTCGTCGAAGCGCTCCGGCAAGCGCGGCATGTTGGGTCCGCCGCCCGAGCCTCTTGGGGCCTTTCCAGCGGATCCAGCGGATGGCTTAGTGCCCGCGAGGATCGGCGTGACGTTATCGGTGCTCATGACTGTGCTCCGCGATCCGGCCATGCGTTGTCGACCAACTCTCGGGCGCTGTCGAGCAGATCCTCGACGCCCAGCAGCGCCAAGCTGGCGCGCGCCATCTCATCATCGTTCGACGCTTCGTGATTGGAAAGCCAATAGCCGACCATTGCGCTGATCGACTTTGCCGAATCGATCCGCCCCATTGCATCGGTCAGCAGATCCTGACGGCTGGGTCCCTCCGTGCTGACGGCCGGCATGGTCGATTCAGTGGTAGCACCATTAGTGCTTCTACTGTTTTTCGATCTCGCCTTGGCACGCTGGGCCTTCGAGGTGCTCATGATTGCACCGCCATGGCTTCCACTTCGATTCTCGGCTCCAATTCGTCGGCGATGGCTGCCGCCTCGTCAGTGGCCTTGCGCAGGACCGTGAACAGGTGCAAGTCCTCGTCAGGATCGACTGCAAGGCATGCGACCTCCAGAGTCGACCGGACCTGGTACAGGCGCGACCTTAGTTTCTGGACGCGATCGACAAGGACATCGTACAGGACGGCCTCGGGCACGGACGGGGACGATTTCGCCTTGCGGCGGGTTACACTTTTGCGAGTCATGGGGATCCTCCTTCGGATCTTCGTGATGAGCCGTCCTGGCCGCGCTCACGGCGCGGTTGGGGCGGCGTTGGGGAAACTTGTGTGTTGGGACTGGCTGGCCTTGAAGATGGCCCATGCATCCGCAGACACATCGGAACCGGCACGCAGCAGCCACAGCAGGCGCTGGCATTCGGTCAGGCTGTTGAACCACGCCATGCCCAGGGCATCATCGGTCGACGGTTTGGCGCCGCTCATAGCGGCGGTTCCAACGGCAAGAGAGACTTTGGATCTTGGGCCGTGGTGTCGCTGTACTCGAGGTAGGCAATGCCGCCGTGACGTTTTCCGTCGATCCTGAACGTCCCGCCCGTTTCTCGCGCCACCGCCATGATGTCGCAGACCTTCACTGTGGCCATGAAGACTATGCGACGGCGGCCCGGGGCAGCGCTCATGACGGTATTGCCAGCATCGTGCGCAGCTTCGACATCAGGCGCGCGGTGCGCTGGCCACGGTGGGACAGCGGCGGGTAGTTCATCACGTCCGCATTGAGCCGCAGCAGCAGCATCAGAGCGCGGACGTGGCGGGCGGGGCGGATGGTGAGCATGTAGCACCTCGTTGCGAAACGAAGATGCCGCCTGCATAGCTGTGGCCATGCTGGCGGCGCCGAAGCGCTACCTAAACTGGGTGACTTTTAGAAGTTGGCCACAGGGCTGGCCACAAAGGCTTCACCAGTGTTTCGGATTTAGTGGTGGAGCCAGACGGGATCGAACCGTCGACCTCTTGCATGCCATGCAAGCGCTCTCCCAGCTGAGCTATGGCCCCGTACCTGTTGGAAGATACGTCACGGGTTGCGGACGGTCTGACCCGATGCCCCACCCGAACGGGCGCGCAGAATACCAGAAATTGTGCCGAACGCACGCGATTTGGACCACAGTTCAAGGACTGCTGCGAGAGGCCCATTGCTGCGCCCGATCCAGGCGCCCCAACACTCGCTCGCGCCCGATAAGTGCCGCCGTTGCGTCGATTGGCGGGGAAACCGCAGTGCCCGTCAGCGCAACGCGCAGCGGCTGCGCCACTTTGCCCAAGCCTACGCCGGCATTGGCGGCGATCGCGGTCAATACGCCATGGATCCCGGCTGCCGACCAGTCGGCCAGGCGCTCAAAATCCGTCCGCATGCGAGTGAGCATCGCGGCGCCCTCCCCGCCCAGATGTTTGCGGCCGGCCTTGTCATCGATCTCCACGTCGGCGCCAAAGAAGTAGCGGCTGCTTTCGGCCATTTCTTTGAGGGTCTTCACCCGTTCGCGCTGCCCGGCGACGATGCCCTCAAGCAGGACCTCATCCTCGCTCTGGATCCCCAGTCGCTGCAGCTGCTCGCGCAGTATACCGGCCAGGTACGGCAATGGCGCGCGCATCATGTGCTGCTGATTCACCCACTGCAGCTTTTCTGGATTGAACGCGGAAGCGGCCTTATTGACATCGGTGATGTCGAACAGCTGCACCAATTCCTCCAGACTGAAGATCTCCTGGTCGCCATGCGACCAGCCCAGGCGCACCAGGTAATTGAGCAGCGCCTCCGGAAGGTAGCCCTCCTCCCGGTAATACAGCACGCTGACGGCACCGTGCCGCTTGGACAGCTTCGCGCCGTCGGGGCCGAGGATCATGGCCACGTGGGCATATGCCGGCGGCGTGAAGCCGATCGCACGCAGCATGTTGATCTGGCGCGGTGTGTTGTTCAGATGATCATCACCCCGGATCACATGGGTGATGTGCATGTCGCTATCGTCCACGACCACGCAGAAGTTGTATGTGGGCGTGCCATCCGAGCGCGCGATGATCAGATCATCGAGTTCGGTGTTCTGGAACACGACCGGACCGTGGACCAGATCCTCCACGATGACTTCGCCATCCAGCGGATTCTTGAAGCGAATGACGGGCTGTACGCCGGGCACCGGCGCCATGCGCTGCCGACAACGTCCGTCGTAGCGCGGCTTCTCCTTGCGCGCGAGCTGGCCGTTGCGCATTGCCTCCAGTTCTTCCTTGCTGCAATAGCAATGGTAGGCGTTGCCCGCGGCCAGCATCTGCCGGAGCACCTCGGCATAACGATCAAAGCGCAGGGTCTGATAGTACGGGCCTTCATCGTGTGCCAAGCCAAGCCATTGCATGCCATCGAGAATCACCTGGACGGCCTCAGCGGTGGACCGCTCCCGGTCCGTGTCTTCGACGCGCAGGATGAATCGTCCGCCGCGACGCTTCGCATAAAGCCAGCTGAATAGCGCCGTACGGACGCCACCAATATGCAGCAGCCCCGTAGGGCTGGGTGCGAAGCGGGTAACGATAGTCATGGAGGAGGCGATGGTAGCAGCTTGACCCTCCGGCATTGCCTCCGGGACGGCGGATGCTTACACTTGCGCGCTCATTTTGGCGGGCGGTTAGCTCAGTGGTAGAGCACTGCTTTCACACGGCAGGGGTCACAGGTTCAAGCCCTGTACCGCCCACCATAAATCAACAAGTTACGATCAAATCGCCTTGGGTGTGTGAAAATTCCGTGAATTTTTATTTCCATCCCCAATGAGTTTCGTATCAAGAGTCCCCCGATCTAATTAGCGCTCAATAGCCAGCGCCCTCTTGGTCCTGCGCGGCAAACTGGAATTTGCTCGATCCCCACGGCGATTTGTATCACCTGCCGAGCACCGCCACTTCTGCGCTTTGCCGGCCAACGAGTGCGTACCGGTGAAATTGCCGTCGAGCTGATGAACGCTGACGTGTCATCCGGATTCAGTATTCACCCGTCGTCGAACGGCAGCTGTGGTCGCCAGTTACCCGTCATTCCGCGACGCAATCGGCCCACTCCGGTCATTGACGATCCAGGTTAGGCTGCCTGTAAGCTGCCATTTGTGACCAGGGCAGCGCGGGCGGTTAGCCGTGGTCTGGGAACGCCCAAAATATAAACAGACGTGCCTAGAGTGTTCGCCCTCCGTGCGAAAACGCCGGTGTAGCACAGCTAAATTGGTCGGCGGTGGGCAGCAACCGCCTGAGTTGACCCGAAGCGGCAGTGCATCAATGACCCCCTATTGGAGAATCCCATCCGTCAGGTAGCATTGGTTGTTGCGGCAAGAGGGCATGGACATGGATCTTTCCGTTGGACTTCGCCTCGTTCTCGCTACTCCCGTATTGGTGGCCGTCTACTCCTATCTTCTGATTTTCCTCATCGGCTGGACGTCTGAGATTCCTTGGCCGTCATGGTGGATAGGAAGCTTTCCTAATCGACATGTTGCTGCACTGATCTGGATAATCGGCTCGCATACGATTGGGGTGTTTTCCGCCGCAATTCCCACCGCAGTTGCGACGGTGCTCGTCTGGCGCAAGCAGGCTATGTTGCTCGGTCTAGTCGTTGGAGTCATCGCGACTATTCTCGGGGTCTTACCGTCGCTAACCCCCGATATCTGGCCGCTAGTTTGGAACAGCCATCGAATTTTCTTCATTACCGATCAGATCAAGCTAGTTGTAGCGATGCCCATAGCAATCTGGATTACCCAAAAGCTCTTGCCTCAAAGCGGATTGCCAACGGCTGCTTTCGGCTAACGGGTTTCGTTTTCTGTATGTCGGGAATGGCCCGCAGTGCTACTGCACTCCTGAGTTGCAGTTCAGCAGTGAGCCTGGCGGTTCGCTGAACAGATCTGCTCATTCGGTTCAACGGCAGGTCTGGAGCAGACTGTGGGGCAAGTCCCGGCAAGCGGTAGTTCGGTGACGTATTTTTGAAGTTCTGAAAGCAGCCATTCGCCCGACATCCACGAAGGCCCGGGTTGGGTCGCAATGCGACTCGGAGGGTTTCATGCAACGTGCGCCACCGGTTGTAGCTAAATGTAGCCTGTTGAGCGGGCGTACAGGGACTCGCTGCTTGTCCATCCTTTTTATGTTGGCTGCACTAGCTGCCTGCAGAGGCCGGGATGAGCGGAATGTATTTGGCCATGCGAAGGACGATCGATTGGAGAGCCGTTGTACAACTGGCGGTGGATTGATCATAGCTTTGTACATCAATACAGCCGGCGGAGCGGCAGTCGGAACATCGTTTTCGGTGACTGCTGAGCGCAAACCTAATCTCGCAGAGCGTCAAGTCATGTATTCGGAAATACCAGCATTACTTGCCATTAAATGTGGGTCGCAAGGCTTTGAGGTAACGACGTCTGATGGCCCGATGACTTTCAACGATAGCGAAATGGATTCGCTGCGTGCGGCGCCACGGGATCTCGACAAGCAAGTCCGCTAAGCGGTTGTTGGGAAATGCCCTGAACTGGGCCATGACCGACCTCTGGAGCCGAGGAGGATCTCGGGAGTCGCAGTTGGTGAACAGATCGGCTCAGAGTGTTCGCGACTGACCGCTTTTGAGACGCCATTCGGACAGCGGCCGGCCCAAGAGTGGCCATTATCGAATATGATTCCGGAAAAT
>DATDIL010000109.1:0-4741 GCA_036521075.1 Steroidobacteraceae bacterium
AAGCTGCGCCAGTTCCTCTGCATCATGAACGGCCGCCTGCAAGTCTGGTGACATAGTCGGCTGGCTCGCTGCCTCTGGCGCAGGTTGCGCTGCGGGCGGGTTTGGGACGGGGGCACAACTGGTCGATGCGCACAGCAATGCCACGAGGCCAGCGAGGCTGGCGGATTGAAGGTTTGTCATCACCAACTTACCGCTGAGCGATGCGGCCACACCGTGGCAGTTCGTGCCTTCCCACGGGTTTGTGCGCGCTGCGCGCCGCCTTGTGAGCAGCGCGCGGGTTCGTGCTAGCTGAGGTGTTTGGCGAGGAACTCGAGGGTGCGCCGTTGCGCGAGCTCGTAATCGGGCTTGCTGAAGCTGCCTCGTTCGTCACAGCCGAAGCCATGGCCGGCGCCAGCGTAGACGTAGCTTTCCACCTTCGGTTGCGCGGCGCGGATCGCCTGCACGTCTGTCATCGGGATCGAGGCATCCGTCTCGCCGAAATGCATCTGCACCGGACAGTGCGGCCGCTCGTCCTTCGTGCCGGCGATGCCACCTCCGTACCAGCACGACGAGGCAGTGAACTTGACGGTGCGCGTGGCGCCCCACCAGGCGACGGTGCCACCGAAGCAATAGCCGACAATGCCAAGCTTCTTCCCGGTGAGATGCGCGGCTGCAGCCTCGACGTCCAGCATCACCTGCACATCGTTCAGCTTCATGCGGTACGCGCGGCCCTTGTCGATGTCCTCCTGGGCATAACCTAGTTCGACCCCCTTCTCGGCGCGGTCGAACAGCGCCGTTGCGCAGACCGAATAGCCCTCCGCAGCGAAGCGGTCGCACATGTCGCGCATGTGGTGGTTGACCCCGAAGATTTCCTGGATGACCACGAGGCCCTTGGTGCCTGCGTTGGGTCCGGCCGTGTATGCGGAAAGCGTGAAGCCGTCCGACGCTGTCAGGTTGATCGTATTGCCCATGTTCCCCTCCCGATTGTGCATGCGGCGCAGGGCGAGCAGGATGGCGCTATGGGCGAGATCGTCAACCTCCGTGCCGTGAAGAAGCGCTGCGCTCGTCAGGCAACGGCCGCGGAGGCGAAGCAGAACCGCGTGCGGCATGGCCGGACGAAGGCTGAGAAAGAAAACGACAGGCGATTGGAGGAGAGGCGTCGGGAATTGCTCGACGTGCTCGAGCAGGGCACAAGGTGGACGCAATGTGTCAGCGGATTATAATACCCTGACCGGTCGGCAAGTTGAGAATCGCCACGCCGTGCTCGGCAGCGAAGGCGTCGAACGCCGCCTGTTGCGATGCGTGCGTGGCCCAACCGTAATCGTCCAGCAGCACCACGGCACCGGGCACCAGACGATCCCAGAAGAACCTGATCGCCGCAATCTCGGGCAGCACAATGTTCATATCGATAGACAAATAGGCAACGCGCCCGCCATTAGGGAACGCGGAGAGGCTGTCCGGGACAGCACCACGAATCAGGTGGCAGCGGGGCCACTCCGCGAAACTCGCCTGCGCCTCGGCGAAGCATTCCTGGTAGGATTCCCGGTTGTGCCAGCCACCGATGCCTGCACGCTCAGCGTCGGTCATCTGCTCATCTGGGATGCCCGCGAACGTATCGAATAGCCAGAAATCCCGATCTTGGCGGCCGAAGTCAAGCCATTCGCAGATTGCTGTCGAGAGCATCCCGGTATCCACGCCGCACTCCACAAAGTCGCCTTCGAGGCGGGCTGCGTGGCTCGCGGCCCAAAGTGCGACATGAACGTGCCAGCGCAAGTCTCCGCTGTTTCTGGCCTTGGGGCCGGCGTTGGTCACGGCGCGCGCATTCGCGCGTTCGAACGCTGGGTCATTGAGGAAGCCAGGCAGCTTGCCGAACAGACGGAGGCCCGCTCCGTTGAAGGAATACGGCAGCAACTGCGGCAGAGCGCCGGCGGAATAGACGATCTCGCCAAGGTCGTATTCGAGTGCCACGGCGCGTGGCAGCTTGTCGGGATCGATCTGCATGCCTGCGAATGTGCCTTATGGATATTACCGGGTTGTTAAGAGTCAGCCGCCCAGATTGAGCCTGCTCGCCGGCAGGAACGTGGAAGTCCAGGTTGAAAGCGGGCTTCTATCGGTCAAGAAACGGTGGGATTTTCAAACGAATTCGACCAGCCCGGCCATCCTGGCCGCTTCCGGTGGCCAGTGTGGTCAATTCAATCGCGACAGCGCCCTCTTAAGCATTGACGGGGGCGAAGCGTTGCAGGATCTGGCTTGCGGGCGCGGCATGTGTTCAGATATTGGCAGCATTTCAGACATTCTTAATCCGACCTGAGGAGAGTCGCAGTTCGTAGCGGCGAAGCTGTGACGACAGCAATGACAATGGCGGCTGTCACACTCCCTTTACGACGCCAACCGGAGTGTTGTGTATGCCCGAAGTATAAACCACAATCATACCTTTGGTGGCCCGTTTGGTGAGAGTGCGGCACAGCCAAGCAGTGGGGTGCGAATGGCAGCAGCATTACCCAATGTGGACGTAAACCTGATCACGTACAACAACGTCCGGACCATCGGTGAGACGATTGAGAACGTTCTGGCGCAAACTTGGCCGGCCGTGTCGCTGACGGTGATTGACAATGGGTCCGACGACAAGACGATGGAGGTGGTCGAGAACTACGCAGCCGCTCATCCGACGATCCGCATCAAGCGCAATCGCCACAACGTCGGTCCGGTTGCCAATGTCCAGCGTGCCTTCTGGTTTGGTGACGCCGATTTCGTCATGCCCAAGACCAGCGATGATTTAGTCTCGCCGGAATACATCGAGCGACTCATGGCTGTCCTGCTGGCGTTCCCAGACTGTGTGATGTGTCATGCGGCGGGTTTGGTGTTCACGACCACGGATCACGTTGACCACTATTACCCACCAGAGCATCTGCTGAATGCGACGGGTCCCGATGTCATGGCCCGTGTGCAGCATGTGATGCAGCACTACACGAGCGCGCCGAGTTTCTGGGGCGTTTACCGGCGTGATGCCGTGGATCGACTGTCAATGATGCGCTACCGCGCTGGCTTCGATCATGTCGTTCTGGCTGAACTCGCACTATACGGCGAGATACGGCACGTCCCGGAACCGATGTATTGGCGACGCGGCGGCGGCAAGCCGGTCCTGCGGCTGGCGCGTGCTACGACGGAGCAGGACAACCGTGGTGTGCCGTTGGACGATGTGTTGGCTGAGCAGCGCTGGCGCACGCCCCTGATAACCACAGCGTACGCGCACATGGAGGCATTCGCCAAAGTCCCGCTGCCGCTGTCGCAACGGCAGCAACTTATGCGCCTGGTTCAGGCCGTCTTCCGCATGCGCTGGCTGCCGCTAATGCAGGGCGAGGCCGCGCAGTTGCATGAGGCAATACCCAAATTGTTGAATGACATCGCTGCAGCCCAGCCGATCGAGGTGGCTTGGCTTGCGCGCACGCTTACCGAGGTTTTGGTCGGTGCGCAGGCGATTCTGCCAGAGGAGGATTTCGCGCGGGAACTACTGGAGGTCGCTGCCATCAGCGGAGAGGTCATCCATTCAGCCACAGTACAGGCGCAATCATCAGAAATCGCATAATCACACCTGATGAAAGCGCCCGCCTGGATTCTGACTTTTGTGAATGGTCTCAGGTCATTCGCGCACCCTTGACGCCCGTGCGAACCGCGCGAAATCCAGCGCCAGCACCTCATAAATGGCGCGCTTGAAGCCGACCGCCAGCGTCGGCAGTTCCGCCAGCTCCGTCCAGCGCCACGCATCGAACTCGGGATGTGGGTCGATATCCAACCTGATATCGCTGTCTTCGCCCGTGAAGCGCAGCGCGAACCAGCGTTGGGTCTGCCCGCGATACCGCCCACGCAGCGCCACGCCGACCAACTCAGGCGGCAGGTCGTAGGTTAGCCACTCGGGATGCTCGCCGATGATCTCGGCCCGGTCGGTGCCGATTTCCTCCGCAAGCTCGCGCAGCACCGCCGCACGCGGGTCCTCGTCCGGATCGATGCCGCCCTGCGGCAGCTGCCAACCGCCGGCCGGTCCTTCCGCGTTCGGCAGATCGGCGCGTCGCGCGACGAACACGCGCCCATCCCGATTGAACAGCACGGCGCCGACATTCGGCCGGTATGGCAGCGTGCTCATGGTGTCGCCGGCGCGCGCACGAGGGCACTGACCGGAGCCAGCACCAAACCGTCGGCCGGCAGACCGCTTGCCCACGCGGCAAGCCGTTGTGTGGTGACCGGCCGCACCGCGCCGGCAAACCCAAGCGCGCTGCCCTTCTCGCGCGCCAGCTGCGTGAGTTGTGCCAGCTTTGCGTCGATGTCCGCCGCAGCACCGGGCTCGTCCACCACAAGATCCACTGTTCTGCTCCACACCAGCGGCAACGGCGCCGCACCAGGCCGCGGATCGACGTACAGCAGACCGCGTTGCGCCAGCTCCGCCAGTATTGGATTGATCTCCTCCGGCAGCGAGGCGAATCGTTCGCCGCGCAGGCTGCCCTCCGCCCCGGTCACGCCGACATAACCGCCGATGCGCGACAGCAGCCATTCCAACCGTGTGTGGTTCTGCTCCGGGGAGAGGTTGGTCATCAGCGCCTGCTTGCCAGGATCATTCAGTGGAAACCCCTGCGGCTCCATCGGGATCGACAACAGGTATTCGTGCTCGGCCAGACGCGCCGCGCTCAATAACCTTCCGACGCTCTGAGCATAGGGCGAAAACGCGAGCGTAACACCGCCGGGCAGGGAGTGGATGGCCGCATCGCTG
>DATDIL010000110.1:0-9145 GCA_036521075.1 Steroidobacteraceae bacterium
TCGGAGGCGGACCGATCAATGTAACGGGAATGGATGTACACCAGCGTGGCGGTGGCCGTCACGAGCACGGTGAGCGGCACCAGGGATGAGACAATGGTGTGCGCCCAGCCGGTCAGCGCGGCCAGTCCCATCGCAATCGACACCACCAGGCCCAATGTGATGACGATCGCCAGCAGCGTGCGCCACGAGCGATACAGCACGAACACCAGTGCGACCAGAAACAGGCCGAACAGCGGCATTGAACGCTGCGTCGCAACTTGCGTCTCATGCTCCAGCCACGCATCCAGCCAGGGTGAGCCCACGCGGCGAATACGCTCAAAGGGACCGCCGTGGCTGCGCAACAGCGGTTCAGCGGCCGCATCAATGGCGGCCAGCATGCGATCCCGATCGACGGGTGAGCGCACATGCAGCTCCAGCGCGATGCCCAAGAAGTGCGGACCCAGCAGCCCGGCGCGTGTGAACAGATGGGTGCCCGTGGCGAACTTCCGCAGCCGCTCGGCATCCTCGCTCCCCAGGGTGCTGCCGGCGTGGGAGCTGCGATAGATCGTGAGTACACTTTGCGGGGCCACCCCTGAGATCCGCGCCAGCCGATGCTCCAGTTGATCGGCACCCTGCAACGCGGTGAGGGCGAGCGGATCGGGTGTCTCCAGCATCAGTAGCGCCTGGATGCCTTCCGGAAACAACTTCTGAAACGCGATGGTGGCCTGTGCGTCGGGGTCGTCCGCCACCGAGAGGCTGCCGATGGCGGTGTCATTCGGGATGCGGGTCGCGCCGTAAATCCCCAAGCCGCCCAGGATCAGGAACACCACCACGATGGCGTACCGTGCCGCCAGCACGCGCGCGAACAGCCGCACCGCGAGCGCGGAAGCCGGAACGGTCACGGCGCGGGCCTGGGTGTCAGCTGCAGCTTTCGGGCGAGGCACTTCATGTGTTGGAATGATAGCCTACTGATATGAGCACACTGATCGCCGCCGCAGCTTCCTTATTGGTGTTCTGCGCGCCGGGCTATCCCGGTAGCAGCGCGGATGCGCAACCTCTTGTAGGAGAGTTTGCCGCCACGCTCGCCGCCGCGGCCGGATGGCCCGCCGGCAGCCTGACGGCCGTGTACGACGCCAGCGACAAGAGCGATCTTGCGCGGCTGGCGGCGCCGCAGGCCGGGCTGGCTTTCGTGCCGTACCCGTTCTACGTGCAGCACGGGGCGCAGCTGCATATGGTGCCGCTGGCGCAGGCCGATGTGCCACCGACGGGTCTGCAGCAGCGCTGGACTTTGGTGCTGCACAAAGGCCATCTGCCGCCGGCAGGACTGGCGGGTCTCACCATCATCAGCACCGCCGGCTACGCGCCGAACTTCGTCCGCGAGGCCTTGCACAACCTGGGGGCGCTGCCCGCGGACAGCGCAATTACCGCCACCGCTCAGGTGCTATCGGCGCTGCGCCGTGCCGCCAACGGTGACCCGGTCGCGGTGCTGCTCGACCAGGAGCAGGCCAATGCGCTGCCAAGCCTGCCGTTCGCGGCGAGTCTTGCGACTTCTGCGCCTTCGGCACCCGTGCCGGTCGCACTGATTGTCGTCGTGGATGGGCGCATTGCGCAGGCACGCGCGCAGACACTGAGCCAGGCGCTACTGCACCTGTCCGCCACGCCACAGGGCGCGGCCGCCCTGAGTCGTCTGAAACTGAATGGCTTCGCGCCGCCGCGGTTACCCAATCCCGGATCATGAGCGCCACCGTGCGCGTGTCCGCCCTGCTTGCGCTGTTGCTGCTGGCCGCGTGCGCGGTGCCGCGCCCGGCCACTCAGCCGGTCACTCCCGGCGGCGCGGTGCTTAGCCCCGTGCAGCTGTTGGCGGCGGTACAAAGCGATGCGGATCGTATCGAGCAGGTGCCGGATGCCGCGCAACGCGCGCAGCTGCTCGCCGCCGCGACGCTGAGCGCGCAGCAGTGCCTGGCCCTGTCCGCGGACAACGCGCACTGCCAGTACGCGCAGGCGCAGGTGCTGGGACTGACGGCACGCGAGCATCCGCTCCAGGCCGGTGCGTTGCTCAAGCAGATGCTGACCTACCTGACGAAAGCGGAGGGCCTGGATCCGGGGCTCGATCATGCCGGACCGGCACGCCTCACGGCCGTGGTGCTGCTGCGGGCGCCGCCGTGGCCCGTGGGGCCGGGGGACGTGGATGGCGCCCTGGTTGCCGCACAGCGGGCGGTGCAGCGCGATGCGATCTATCCGCCGAACCTGATCACGCTGGCGCAGGCCGAAGCGAAATCCGCGGGGACCGCGCAGGCGCGCGCGAGTTTCGGACGGGCACAATTGGCGGTACAGGCCTGGGTCGGGGCGGCGGATGCGGCGCCGGCCGCGGTGGCCACGCAGCGCGCGCAGTGGCAGCGCACGATCGAGCAGGGGCTGCGCGATCTGCAGTGACCCGCACGGCGGTGCTAGCTGACCGCGCTCTCCGAGCCGCGCGAGGCGCGCTTGCGGTCATGTTCGCTGAGGAAGCGCTTGCGGATGCGGATCGACTCCGGAGTCACTTCCACCAGTTCGTCCTCGTCAATGAACTCCACCGCGTACTCCAATGTCATCTGGATGGGCGGCGTCAGCAATATCGCGTCATCCTTGCCGGCCGCACGGATATTGGTGAGCTTCTTGGTCTTGATCGGATTGACCACCAGGTCGTTTTCACGGGTGTGGATGCCGATGATCATGCCGGGATACAGCTTCTCACCCGGGTGCACGAACATGCGCCCGCGCTCCTGCAGGTTGAACAGTGAATAGGCGACGGCCTCACCCGTCTCGTTGCTGATGAGCACGCCGTTGCGGCGCTCCGGGATGTCGCCCTTCACCGGCGCATAGCCATCGAAAATGTGACTGATCAGCCCGTTGCCGCGGGTCAGAGTCATGAACTCGCCCTGAAACCCGATCAGCCCGCGGGCCGGGACGCGATATTCCAGACGCACACGACCCATGTCATCGATGATCATGTCGGTGAGATCCGCACGGCGCGTGCCCAAGGCCTCCATCACGGCACCCTGGTGTTCGGCGTCGATGTCGATGGTCAGGGCTTCGTACGGCTCGTGCTGTACGCCCTCGACCATGCGGTTCAGGACCTGCGGCTTGCCGACGGCCAGCTCATAGCCCTCGCGGCGCATGTTCTCGATGAGAATGGTCAGATGCAGTTCGCCGCGGCCGGATACGCGGAAAATATCCGGCTCGGGGGTGTCCTCGACCCGCAATGCGACATTGCTCTGCAGTTCACGGTACAGCCGTTCGCGGATCTGGCGGCTGGTCACATACTTGCCTTCGCGCCCTGCCAGCGGGGAGGTATTGACCTGGAAATTCATGGACAAAGTCGGCTCATCGACGCTGATTGGCGGCAGGCCTTGCGGATGCTCGCGATCGCAGACGGTCAGGCCGATGTTCACGCCTTCGATGCCGGTGATCGCGACGATGTCGCCGGCCACCGCTTCGGCCACGGCCTGGCGCTGCAGGCCCTGGAAAGTCAGCACCTGCACGACCTTCGCTTCGCCGCGATTCTCATCGCCGTGGCGCAGCGCGACGGTCTGGCCCGTGCGAATGGTCCCGCGACGTACGCGACCGATGCCGATACGACCCACGTAGGAGTTGTAGTCCAGGGTGGAGATCTGCAGCTGCAAGGGGGCGCTCGCATCACTGGGTGGCGCCGGAACGTATTGCAGCACCGCCTCAAACAGCGCGGTCATGTCCTGGCGACGCTCGGTGCGGTCCAGGCTCGCCCAGCCCTGAAGGGCCGAGGCGTACACCACCGGGAAGTCCAGCTGCTCATCGGTAGCACCGAGGCGGTCGAACAGTTCGAAGGTCTTGTCGACCACCCAGCCCGGACGTGCGCCCGGCCGGTCGATCTTGTTGACCACCACGATGGCCTTGTGGCCCAGCCCCAAGGCTTTGCGGGTGACGAACCGCGTTTGTGGCATCGGGCCCTCCACGGCGTCCACGAGCAACAGCACGCCATCCACCATGGACAGGACCCGCTCGACCTCGCCGCCGAAGTCCGCGTGGCCCGGAGTGTCGACGATGTTGATGCGCGTGCCGCCGTACTCGATGGCGCAGTTCTTGGCGAGGATGGTGATGCCACGCTCGCGTTCAATGTCATTGGAGTCCATGACCCGCTCGGCCACCTTCTCGTGCGCTTCGAAGGTTCCGGACTGCTTGAGCAGGCAATCCACCAACGTCGTCTTGCCATGATCAACGTGCGCGATGATTGCGATATTGCGAATGGGGCGGTTCATGGGCTTCTACATGGTCTCGAAAGGGTCGCGAAGAGTACCAGAAGAATGCTGCAGCCCATAGAAAACAAGCTGATACAGCCTCTTGGCTCGCTTATGTCGTCCGCAAAGCGCGCCGCGGAGCACTCAGCCGCGCTGCCGGCCGCCGATGCGCAGGTTGCCGGTCGCATAGCGCACTTCCACAAAGAACACCAGGAGCGATGCGGTGAGCGTGAGCATGGCCGCACTGAAAATAACTGCGATCAGCAAGGTCATGTTGTTCCCCAGCAGGGCCGTCGCGAACAGCAGGATCACCGTGGTGGTCACCAGCAGCCCGGAAATGGTGCCAAGTGCAATGGCGTAATTGATGTAGCGGGCGCGCCGTGCCAGTACCGCCAGCGATTCGTGCAGGTCGACAGGGGGATCGGCCGTGAGGCGATCCTCGAGAATGCGCGCGCGATCCACGATCCGGGCCAGCCGGTTCGTGAACAGGGTCAGTGTGACGCCGACGCCGGAGAGCAGGAATACCGGTGCCACGGCCAGCTGGATGATGTGCGCGACGTCCGTGGACAGGGTAGGTGTCAGGGCCATACGCACAGTTTGCCACGGTAAGATGATTCTCGGGCAACGCCCGATAAGGAACCCTTTGGCCAAGACCCGATCTCAATCCGCGCCTGCTGGCGCGACCGCCGCGCGGGGGACGCCGAGCACCGTGGACTCCACGCTGGCCGGCTTCTTCGGCGTTTTTCGTTATAGCCGCCAGGCCATGGCACTGGCGCTGAGCACCAGCCGCCGTCTCACCCTGTCGCTGGCGCTGCTGACCATTGTCGCCGGCACGGCCCCGGGGGCCATCCTCAAGATCACATCGCAATTGGTCGATGCCGTAGTGAGCGCCATCCGGGCCGGAAATGGCGATGCGCACCGAGTCTTGTATTTCGTCGTGCTCGAGGGGGTGCTCGTGGCGATCCTGGCCGCCGCGCAGCGCGGGCTGTCGCTGAGCCAGTCGCTGCTGCGGGCGCAGCTGGGCCAGCGCGTGAACGTGATGATCCTGGAGAAGGCACTGACACTTGAGCTTGCGCATTTCGAGGACTCGGAGTTCTACGACAAGCTCACGCGGGCGCGTCGCGAGGCCTCCAGCCGTCCGTTGAGCCTGGTGATGCGTACCTTCGGGCTGGTGCAGAACGCGATATCGCTGGTGACCTACGGCATCCTGCTGTTTCATTTCTCGCCCTGGGCGGTGCTCGTGCTGCTGATGTCGGGACTGCCGGCATTCGTCGCCGAAGCACGTTTCTCCGGCGATGCCTTCCGCCTGTTCCGCTGGCGCTCCCCGGAAACGCGCATGCAGCTGTACCTGGAGTCGGTGCTGGGGCGCGATGAGCATGCCAAGGAGGTGCGCCTGTTTGGGCTGGGGCCACGGCTGCTCGATCGATATCGCGGCATTTTCACCACGCTGTACCGCGCGGATCGCGCGCTGACCATCCGGCGCGATGTGTGGGGCTTTTTTCTCGGCCTGATCGGCACCGGCGCGCTGTACCTGGCCTATGCCTGGATCGCGCTCGCCACGGTTCACGGCCTCATCAGCCTGGGCAGAATGACCATGTACCTGGGGCTGTTTCGCCAGGGACAATCCGCGGTGTCCGCTGCGCTGTCCGCCATCGGCGGCATGTATGAGGACAATCTGTACCTGTCGACGCTGTATGAGTATCTTGATACGCCGGTACCCGAAACCCGGGGTGAGTTGCGCAAGGGTCCGCATCCCGCGGATGGCGTCCGCTTCGAGAATGTCAGCTTCGTCTATCCGGGCGCGACCGAGCCGGCGCTGGCGGATATTTCGCTGCATCTGCCGCCCGGCGGCAGCCTCGCGCTGGTCGGGGAGAACGGATCGGGCAAGACCACACTCATCAAGCTGCTGACACGGCTGTACCGACCCACCTCGGGTCGCGTGCTGCTGGATGGCCTGGATCTGCAGTTATGGGAGGAAAGCCGTCTGCGCGAGCGCATTGGCGTCATCTTCCAGGACTTCGCCCGTTACCAGATGCTGGTGGGGGAGAACGTCGGCGCCGGGGATGAACCCTTCTTCCTCGATGAGGCACGCTGGCAGGAGGCCGCCGCCAAGGGGCAGGCGGCGGAATTCATCGAGACCCTGCCGGGCGGGTACCACACCCAGCTGGGCAAGTGGTTCAAGGATGGACGCGAACTGTCGGGTGGACAGTGGCAGAAGATCGCGTTGTCACGCGCCTTCATGCGCATCCGCGCCGATGTGCTGGTGCTGGATGAGCCGACCGCGGCCATGGATGCGCGCGCGGAGGCCATGGTGTTCGAGCGCTTCCGGCAGCTCGGGGCTGAGCGGATGACGATCCTGATCTCGCATCGCTTCTCCACCGTGCGCATGGCCGATCAGATTGCGGTGTTGGAACACGGACGCATCCTGGAACGCGGCAGCCACGAGGAGCTGATGCGCCGCGCCGGGCACTACGCGGCCTTGTTTGCCCTGCAGGCGCGCGGCTATCGTTGAGCTTGTGATCCGAACGACGAACGGGCGTTGACTTCCATCAACAGCACGATGGAGCGGGCCGGCACGGTACGCGTGGCGCGGCCCGTCAGCAGCGCTGCCTTGGCACGGCTGCCGTGGCTGCTTTTCGGGTCGGCTTTCGGGTCAGTCGTCTGGCCGGGGACCCGGTCGGTATCCAGCTCCACCTGCCAGCGGCGCCCCGCCGGCAGCGGCGGCAGCACAAAGTTCATCAAGTCGTGATGCGCATTGAAGAGCAGCGTGAAATTTTCATCGCGCACCGGATGGCCGCGACTGTCGGTACGATGAACCGCTGCACCCGACAGGTGCACGCTGAGGCAGCGGGCATAGCTTTGCTGCCAGTCGAATTCGGTCATCTCGGTGCCGGCAGGGGTAAACCAGGTGATGTCCTTGAAGGTCTCCCCGGCCACCCGCTTGCCCGTCAGGAAGTGGCGGCGCGAGAAGATCGCGTGGCTGCGCCGTAAGGCGATCACCTGCGCGACGAACTCCATGAAACTGCGCTGTTGCGGACTGAGCTCCCAGTTGATCCAGGAAATCTCGTTGTCCTGGCAGTAGGGGTTGTTGTTGCCGCCCTGAGTGCGACCCTGTTCATCCCCGGCGAGCAGCATCGGCACGCCCTGGGAGAGCAGCAGCGTCGCGATCAGGTTGCGCTTCTGGCGCTCGCGCAATTCAGTGATCTGCGGATCATCGGTAGGACCTTCGATCCCCCCGTTCCAGGACAGATTGTTGTCACTGCCGTCACGGTTGGCCTCGCCGTTGGCCTCGTTGTGCTTGTGGTTATAGGCGACCAGGTCCGCGAGGGTGAAGCCGTCATGGGCGGTGACGAAGTTGATGCTGGCGTGCGGCTTGCGGCCGCTGCCCTCGTACAGGTCCGCAGAGCCGGTGAAGCGCTGGGCGAACTCACCGATGAGGCCGCCATCGCCCTTCCAGTAGGCGCGCACACTGTCGCGGTACTTGTCGTTCCACTCATTCCAGCCCGGTGGAAAATTCCCGACCTGGTAGCCGCCTTCCCCGACATCCCACGGTTCGGCGATGAGCTTGACCTGCGACAGCACCGGGTCCTGAGCGATCGTGTCGAAGAACGACCCGAGCCGGTCAACCTCGAACAGTTCGCGCGCGAGCGCGGAGGCCAGATCGAAGCGAAAGCCGTCGACATGCATGTCCTGCACCCAGTAGCGCAGCGAGTCCATGATCAGCTGCAGTACTCGAGGATGTTGCAGATTGAGCGTGTTGCCGGTGCCGGTGAAGTCCATGTAGTGGCGCGGACTGTCCGGCACCAGCCGGTAGTAGGCGCTATTGTCGATGCCACGGAAGCTCAAAGTGGGCCCGCGCTCATTGCCCTCGGCGGTGTGGTTGTAGACCACATCCAGGATGACCTCGATGCCTGCGGAGTGCAGGCTCTTTACCATGGTCTTGAACTCCTCGACCTGGCCGCTGGCGCTGTAGCGCATTTCCGGAGCGAGGAAGCCGATGGTGTTATAGCCCCAGTAGTTGCGCAGCCCTTGCCGCAGCAGGTGGCGGTCGTCCAGGAAGGCATGCACCGGCATCAACTCGATCGCGGTCACGCCGAGGCGCTTGAGATGGTCGATGACCGGCGCCGTGGCGAGACCCGCGTAGGTACCGCGCAGGGCCGGTGGCACCTGCGGGTGGCGCATGGTCATGCCGCGCACGTGCGCCTCGTAGATGACGGTGTCATGCCAGGGCGTGCGCGGGGCGCGGTCATCGCCCCAGGTGAAGGCCGGGTCGATTACGCGGCACTTGGGCGTGCCGGGCGCGCTGTCACGTGCGTCGAATGCCAGATCGAGCTGGGGATCCTTCGGCGCATACCCGAAGTGGGCGTCGCTCCAGCGCATGCGCCCCGCCAGCAGCTTGGCATAGGGCTCGATCAGCAGCTTGTTGGGATTGAAGCGCTGACCGCGCGCCGGATCGTAAGGCCCGTGGCAGCGGTAGCCATACAGCAGGCCCGGTCGTGCCTCGGGGAGGTAGCAGTGCCAGACTTGATCGCTGTATTCGTTCAGCGCGATGCGCTGCAGCTCGCGCCGGCCGGTCGCATCGAACAGGCACAGCTCGACCTTGGTCGCGTTTTCCGAGAACAGCGAAAAATTGACGCCTTCGCCATCCCAGGTGGCGCCACGTGGATAAGGATTGCCGGGCCAGACCGCGGTCATTGCGGGGACAGGAAGAGCACGCCCAGAGGTGGCAGGGTCAAAGTCAGGGAGTGCGGGCGCCCATGGGTACTGTGATCATCGGTCCGCACCAGGCCCTGATTGCCCTGACCGCTACCGCCGTAGTCCGTGGCGTCGCTGTTGAGGCATTCACGCCACTGGCCCCCGCGCGGTACGCCGACCCGATAGCCGCTGCGCACGACCGGCGTGAAATTGCAGAT
>DATDIL010000111.1:0-13181 GCA_036521075.1 Steroidobacteraceae bacterium
AGTTCCCTCCATTCAGAAGTAGAGTCCTGGGTTGCCGTCACGCCCATCGTGACGGTGTTTCTTTGTTCGGTCGAGCGGCGTTTCTCCGTCCCGGCCGCCTTCGTCAGCGCCGTCGCGCGCAGCCTGGGTCAAGCCTGGCCGCAGGCCACCGGCGAAGCCGGCGCGCAGCGGTCTTGACGCAGGCGAGCACGACGGCAGCGTGATCGCGGCCGGCGTTCTACCACGCAACGCCGAGTGTGGCCTGACCTTGTTGTAGAACGCGACGACAGAACGCCCATGTGACCGAGCGCCGAGAGGTTCTCTACCCTTGGCATCCCTGGTTTGGTCTGACGGTCCATGTTCATCAGGTCGTCGACAAGGGGCGAACCGGCACACTGCGGTGTAGTGTGGACGGTGCGGCATCCGGGCGTTGGATCGAGTTGCCGGTGTGGATGTTTGATCGGGCTGCTTGCCTGCCGATGACGCTCGCGATGGTGCCTCGAGTCGATCAGGCGGCGCTTGAAGGTTTGCAGGAGCTGCTGAGCGAACTGACGCGACTGCCGCCGGTGATCGTTGCGGCGGATTCTGGTGCACTGAGAGGCCCTCGCCACCAGAATCGGAGAAGCGTCGATGCCGAGCCAGCGCCGCGGTTCCAGGAGAGGGCTGCCCCAGGTCGCCCAATTCAATCTGTTCGACGATCAAGAGCTGGGGCCGCAATGGCGGCAGCTACCGCCGGCGACCCAGTTAATGGTGACCGATCTGATGGTGCGCCTGCTGAGCGAACATCGGCGATCCAACGGCCCCGGCACGGCGGGGGAGCGATGCGATGACTGACAAGATCCGGCCGCATCACCTCGAGCGCAAGGCAATGCTCTACGTTCGCCAATCTTCCGCTCATCAGGTTCTGCACAATCGAGAGAGCCAGGCGCTGCAATATGCGATGCGCGATCGCCTGGCGAGCCTCGGATGGCAACAGATCGAGACTGTCGATGACGATCTCGGGCGCTCCGCTGCAGGCGGGGTTTCCCGCGTCGGCTTTGAACGCATGGTGGCGGAGGTGTGCCTCGGGAAGGTTGGCGCCGTGGCGGCGCTGGAGGTATCACGCTTTGCACGCAATAGCCGCGACTGGCAGCAACTGATCGAGATGTGCCGTGTCGTCGACACAGTGCTGGTCGACCAGGAGACGATCTATGCACCGCGGCTGGGGAACGACCGGCTCCTGTTGGGGCTCAAGGGGAGCCTCAACGAGTACGAACTCGACCTCTTGCGACAGCGCTCGCTGTCAGCACGTTATGAGAAGGCGCGCCGCGGCGAGTTGATCGGCGCTGCGCCAATCGGCTTCGTGAAGGTGAGCGATCGGTTCGAGAAGGATCCGGACCGACGCGTTCAGGAGGCGATCACCTTGGTCTTCGACAAGGTGGCCGAACTCGGCAGTGCACGTCAGGCGCTGCTCTGGTTCCATGAGCACGACCTGGATCTGCCTACACGGCCGGCCAACGGCGACGTTGTCTGGCGTCGACCCTGCTACGCGAGCATCCACCGGATGATCACCAACCCGATCTATGGCGGTGCCTATGCCTATGGAAAGACCGGCGTCATTGACAGCTATGACGGCGTACGATCGCGCTCCAGGAGCCGCCGGAAGCCACGTGAGGAATGGCTGGCGTTGCAACCAGGCAAGCACGAGGGATATCTCGATTGGGAGCGATCGGAGACGATCCGCAGGATGGTCAGCGACAACATTCCAAGCAGCAGGCATCATGGCGCTGCCAAGCAAGGTGATGCTCTGCTGGCCGGTCTCCTGCGGTGTCGCCGCTGCGGGCGGAAGCTCACGCTGCGCTACTCGGGCACCAAGCATAATATCCCTCGCTACACCTGCAATCGCGGTTGGCTCGACCACGCAGAGCCGCGCTGCATGCACGGAGCGCCTGTCAGCAACAGAGCTGAACTCAAGGAATTCCGTGACATGCTTGTAGCGATCCGCGAGAACGTCAGGGCGCTCAAGAAGCAGGGCAGATCGCGCGATGAGACGGTGGCCGCCAAGCCGACCGCTGCCTTTGATGCCAAGTGGGGCAATTTCGTCATCGATCCCGGCTTCTTCACCAGGCTGGTCTACGAGACCGTGTGAACGCATGTCGTATCAACGACACTTTGACAAGGAGACCTCCATGAAAGCCGATCGTGCTGCGAACATGCTGCCCGCTGTCGACCGCCGGAAGGTCTTCTTTGGCCTTCCAATGCTTGCTGCGGGCATTGCGTCGGCGCGTGGCGCACTCGCTGCGAACTCGTCCCAAGTTGCGCCCGGCGCCATTCCAGTTACGCACTACCGAACCAAGGAAGTCGATGGCATTAAAATCTTCTACCGTGAGGCCGGTCCGGAAAATGGTCCCGTCCTGCTGCTGCTGCACGGCTTCCCGACGTCGTCACATATGTTCCGCAACCTGATGACAATCCTGGCGGATCGGTATCGCGTGATCGCGCCGGATTATCCCGGTTATGGACAGAGCGACATGCCCGACCGGACGAAGTTCGCCTACACGTTCGATCACTTCGCAGAGCTGGTTGATGGCCTGCTCGACCAGCTCGGCGTCGGGCGCTACGCGATGTATGTGATGGACTACGGCGCGCCGGTGGGCTGGCGGCTGGCGCTGAAGCATCCCGAGCGAGTGACCGGCCTCATCGTGCAGAACGGCAATGCCTATGCGATCAACGTCGGCGGCTGGTGCTTACGGAAATCGAGGACAAGCTCGATACCATGGCGCCAATGATCCGCGAGTTCCTTGATCGAAAGGTTGCAACGCCCTGATTCAGGCTGAGGCCGATTGAGTCCGGAGATCCTTCATGCGGAAGCGCTTCTTCGACCTTGCGTTCACACCGGCAGTCCAAGCGCAGCAAACCTCGCGGGGTTCGCGGGCTGCCTACGCCGGGTTGGCCAAGCGCGCCGCCACCGACACCTCGGGTCCGAGGGTGAGATCGCCTTCATCAAGGCACGCGATAGCTTCTATCTCGCCACTGTCTCCGAAAGCGGCTGGCCTTATGTCCAGCATCGCGGCGGACCCGTGGGCTTCGTGCGACCCCTCGACGATGGCACGCTCGGCTGGGCTGACTATACGGGCAACCGCCAATACGTCTCCACCGGCAACACGACCGCCGATGACAGAGTGGCCATGCTCTTCATGGACTATCCGCATCAACAGCGTCTAAAGATACTCGGCCACATGCGAGCCTACGACGTCAGTGACCGGCCCGATCTGGCGCGGGTACTGGCCGTTGACGGTTATCAGGCAAGACTAGCTAGAGCGCCTCATCGTCGTCGCGATTGAGGCATTCGACTGGAACTGCCCGAAGCCCACGCTGCGTCTGCGTTCCACACGGCCGGGTGCGCCTGGCCCCCGCCGATGTCGTTTGGCTTGCGCCATGTGGCACCGGCACTGCCAGACTTTCTGGCTGCCTATCCCGAGGTCATTTGTGGAGTTTCAACTCGATGACCGGATGGTGGATGGTGGATCTGGTTGCTGGCGGTATCGATGTCGCAATGCGCATCGCGGATCTGCCCGATTCCAGCTTGATTGCGCGTCGGCTGTGTCCGGGGCGGCGCTGGGTGGTCGGTGCGCCTGACTACTTTGCGCGGCACGGCACGCCGCTTCGACCGCGGGATCTGCGGGAACACGCGTGCCTGGGCTATGCCCATCTCGCGAGCGGCGAGACCTGGCGCTTCACCGATCCTGAAGGCGCGGAAGAAGCCGTAGCCGTAACGGGCCCGCTCTGCGCCACCAACGCCGAGGCGCTCAGCTCTGCGCTCGAAGCCTGGCTGGGAACTGCACTGCAGCCGGATTTTCTGGTCTGGGACGCGGTCCAGGAGGGAAGACTGGTGACCGTAAGCGATGAATGGGCAGCACCGAAGCTCGCGCTGCGCCTAGTCACGCCGCCCGGTGGTCCGCGCCCTATCCGGGTCGCAGTGTTGCTGGAGTTCCTGACGCAGCGTTTCACGTCAGGTTTAGCGCCATGGACCGCCGTTGCGCCGACTATGAAGCGTGCGTGACGGTAACTCCCGGCCTCCCGCACCGGCGCGTTGGAGCGGCCGAATTGTATTCGCATTCACAATTGCTGTGGTGCTCGGCTTCCTCGACTCGCAGAGCTGAGCCGTCTCCACTCTGTGAGAATAGTCCCGCGGTACCACGCGTCTTTGTCGGTGCGTCTTGCCAAGTATTCGAGCGCGCCGTCAAAGGCTCTACGCGAGCCTCCGCGAAGAGCAAGGAAATCGTTGGACGTCGGATTTGCCGTGGGCATTGCCTCGCAAGCTGCAGTACCCCGATCAAGGTGCCAGGAGAACTACCGTCGTCTGGCTAGGCACTAGGCGCGCGCCCGGCGCGTTGGTGGAATTCTGCAACGACATTGACGTCAAGCGGGTCGCGGGCATCCCGGAGAACAGCACGGTGAACGCGCCGGTCAGGTGCCGCGACGGGCCCATGACCATGCCGGACGCAACACCGAGGCCAACACCCGCATTGTCGCCGTTAGTCATGGGAGTGATCGTGCCGAGGTTGTGGGCCGGCATCGCCATGATCATCACAGTCATCTGGTTGGGGATCGCTGTCGGACCCATCGCGATATTGGGATAAGGAACCGGCACTACCGCGGGTCCCGCAGGGGTCAGGCAAACATCGGGGAATGCCAAATCCATCCCCATCATCTGCGTATTCGCGAACATACAAACCTCCCTGCGTGTTCGGGCTCAGCCCATGTGGATCTGGTCCGCATCAACACGGACGACTGCATCGGCTGTCATGAGCATGGTCTGGGCACGCATCTGGAGCGTGCTCTCTGCCCGATGATCAATATCACCGGCGCGAAGCTGGTGGCTTTCCTCGACGAACATGCTGCTGCGCCGCGACCGGCTCAGCATGTGCTCGGCGAAGGTCTCGATCATCTCGCCGACGTAGCGGATTTTCCCGACCATCAGACTGGCCCGGCGACCGACCTGCACCAACTCGTCGAGCACGAAGCGGGCAACGCCAGCGTGCAGATCGATCTCGGCCGCCGCAAGCCGTGTACGTTCGCCGGCGTCGAGGTTGACGCACCGTGCGGCCATCAGCGAAACGTCGCCGCGCATCGAGATGATCGAAACATCCCCTTCGGCCCACAAACGCATCGGAGCATCGGAAGACCGTTCCAGCACCGAGGTGACCCAGATCGTCCCGTCGGCCATGCCGATCAGAACGCGATCGCCGGGCTCCGGCTGAACAACGCATCCGAACGCAACACGCGCCTCGCTGACGCACCCGTCGCGCGAGATTTGCGCATCCCGTCCATTCCGCGCGATCAACACTGCCGACGCATCCGCCGGACTGGCGTGCTCGCCGTCGGGAACGATATCCTCCAACGAGACGGCGCGGCACGCGGCGCGTCGGATCGAAGAGATGTTAGTCATCAGGCGCTCCTCCTATGCGGATCGTGCTGCATCGTCCATTCCATCTTCACACAGTCAGCGAACGTTGGTGCCAGGTTTCGGACATCGTCCGCTCGGGGTCCGTCGCCAGCGCGCCGGATCTTGACGGTATATGCGCGTCAATGTCGGACGCAGCATGGAAATTGGTGCGGCTGAAGGTCACACCCCCCAGATCGGCACGATCCAGAATGGCGTGACTGAAATCGACGTAGGTGAGATCGGCACCTACGAAGCGCGCGTCGGGCGCCTTCAATCGGGTGGCGATGGCTTGATGTAATTTGGCACGTGCGAAGACAGCCCCCGTCGCGTCGGCGCCGACCAGAATGGCCTGCGTCAGATCGGCTTCAGAAAGGTCCGCGCCGGTCAGGACCGCATTGCTGAGCACCACGCGCACGAGCCGCGCACCGCTCAGCCGGGCGCCGGTCAGCTTGGCGCCGACCAGCATGCATTGCGTGAAGTCGGCGCCGGTGAGATCGCAGGCACTGAAATCGGCGCCGTTCAACAGGCAGGTCGCGAGCCCGAAGCCCGGCAGCACGCGGCCGGCGAAATTGGCACCGACCAGAGTGGATCGAAAGAACGTCGCGCCGCCCAACTTTGCTTCCCGCAGATCGGCATTCAGCAACACCCCGCGGTTCCACGCCGTGCCGGAAATGTCGATGCCGACGGTCGTGCAATCGACGACCGAAACCCGTTCGAACGCGACCCCTGCGAAGGCGGCGCCCGTCAGGTCGCATTGCACGATGGTCGCGGTGGTAAGGCCTGCGTGCGCGAACGATGCCATCGCCAGGTTGCTCTTCAGGAACCTCGCCCGACCGGCATGTGCGGCATCCAGCCGTGCACCGGACAGGTCGCATTCGATGATGCTAGCGCCCTCCAGGTTAGCATCTTCCAGTATCGCATTCGACAAATTGCATTTCAGCAGATTTGCATGTTCCAGCGTGGCACCGCGTAGGTTCGCGCCGGTGAAATCGACGGCTTCGAACACCCCGCCGAGGAACATGCCGCCCGACAGATCGACGCCGGTGAGCGACAGTTTGCGTATCGGTTCGTCGTCGTCGATCAGTCTTGCCAGCTCGTCGCGGGTCACGTCGGGCGACTTTCGGGCGGCTGATGCAGCGGCAGGTAACGCATGCGCGTCGTGAACATCCCGCTTCTGACTGTAGCGCGATCCAGCTTGGCCCGCGGCAGATTGGCCTCATACACCGAAGCCCCGACGAGATACGCACCGCGCAGGTCACTGTGCGACATGTCGGCCTGCGCAAAATCGCCGCCGTGCAGATTGGCGCCGGCCAGATTGGCCGCGACCCAGCGGCTGCCCGCACCGCGGACACAGGTCAGCACTGCACCGGTGAGATCCGCTCCCGAGAAATCCGCCCGTTCAATGATCGCATCGTCCAGATCGGCACCCGGCAGAGCGGTCTCGCGCAGATTGGCCTCTGTCAGGTCGGCGCGCGACAGATTGGCCCCTGCCAGGTTGCATTGCTGAACGAAGACGCACTTGCGCATACTCGCATCGGCGAGCTGAATCCCCGCGAGGTTGCACTTGAGGAAGACCGCCTGGTCCAGCGAGGCTCCCGTCCAATCGGCGCCCTCGATGTCGCATTCAATGAACTTGGCTTTCGTGATTACGACACCCGGTGCGCGCAGCCCGCGCAGCGACAGCTTCATAGCCAGCAGGTTCGCGGCGCTGACCGCGGTGAAATCCGCGCCGACTAGGATTGTCTCGCTCAGATCCGCGCCATCGAGATCAGCCCCCGCGAGTGAAGCGCCGGTCAGATCAGCCCCCGCCAGCACGGAATTTTTCAGTGTTGCCTTCAGGAGCGACGCCCCAGCGAGCAGCGCCTTTCCCAGATTGGCGCCGCTCAGATCGGCCGCATCCAGCACGCAGTCGGTCATGCGCGCATGCGCCAGCACAGCATCGACAAGCTTCGCGCCGGCAAACGAGGTTCCGGTGAGATCGGCCCCGTCCAGGCAGACGCCGGACAGATCAATCCCGGACAAGTCGAGGCCGGAGAGGTCGGCGCCGTGCAGATCGTACAGGGCGCGTGCGGCCTTGTTATCGCCGGAGACAAGTCGGCGTATCTCGACGCTGCGGTCGGCTGGCAACGGATCCGCAGCGTCATGATGCTGCGCGTTGAGGCGGTAGGTGTTGCGCATTGCCGCCTCCGCCTGCTCGAGCTGAGCGATGAACTCGGGCGAGACGAGCTGCTCCTCCAGTCCCAATGTCAGAGTCCCCAACAGGCGCATCGCCCTTGCCTGTTTGGACAGCTCCGCGCGAAAGCCCTTGGCGCTGAATGGCGGCGGCCCCTTTGGCTTCGCGTCGAGCCGCTTCTGTATTTCCTCCGCGGCAATCCCAGCGGCGGCAAGCTGCTCTGCAGCCTTTGCCTTGCTGGCTGCGAGTTCGGCCTCCGCCTTTGCCTGCTGCGCCGCTGCCTCCGCCTCTGCCTCGGCTGCAAAGCCCGGCAACTCCTCCAACGTGGGCGGGGGTTTCTCGGGCGGCAGGATAGGCGGAGCGAACTTGTCAGGATCGAGGCCGCGCGCCTTCAGTTCCTCGCGCTGTGCCGCCAGCTGTCGCTCGGCGCGTCGGCGGGAGCGGGCGCGAATTTGCTGCGACGCGGCGGACTTGGGCACGGCCAGAGCGGGATCGGGGCGCAGCCATTCTTCCGGCACCAGGTCCGCATCTCGCATGGCGTGCATCACACCGGTCTTCCGGTCGAGCCGCTTCGTCATCACCGCGCGAAAATCGTCGGCCGGCCGTAGCGCGCCGAGCCGGTCTGCCCCGAGCACCGCATGCGCGATGTCCGAGCCATCCTCCTCGACGACCCGCGCCCGGCCATGATGCACCAGCACCAGCCGCTCACGATGCGGAAAGCACCAGACCGTGGTCAGTGTCAGTGAGATTTCCTCGAAGGTGCCCTCCTGTCCCCTGCGGACCAGGAAGAGCCGCGGCGCCATGCCGGGCAGACGGCCTTGCAGCAACGGCTGCGTGGGATGCAGATTCTTGAACGCGTAGGTTTCATCGCCGGTAAGGCCGTTCGGCAGCCACTGATCCGGCGGCGCGCAGTTGAAGAAGTGCCAGTCGATGTCACGCGCGAAGCCGGGAAAATCCTGTTTCGTCCAGGCATCGTCATATGTGCCGCCGAGCCGGGCGCGCGCCGGCCACATCTGATCCACCGGCGCAAAGCCGCTGGGGGTCTGGAATCCCTCCACGGCGAGTTTCGGATCGACGACGTTAGGCACCTCATGGAGGTGACCATCCGTGCCATCGATCGGCACAGCCCCTTTGCCGAGGGGATTGGCAGCGAAGCCCATGCCACCGAATGTATGCGCCCAATCGATCGGCATGCTAGTGAAGGGCACCGGCTCACTGACACGCGAACGGCTGATCCGACGATCGCCGAATACGTTGAGAGTCTTGATAAGTGGGCCGAGCTGGATGCCCACGCTGACCAGCGGCGCCGGCGCCCCTCCTGGTGCGCACCCATGGGCGACGGCCAGGAACTCCGCACTCGCCTTGGGAATCACTGCGTCCAGCGGCTGGTCCGGGGGCAATTCCTCGACCAGAAATGTCCACATTGCGGTTTCCGGCAGCAATGCCGGCGTCTCGCCTATGGGCACGAAGGTGACGGCAGCAAGACCAAGCCAGAATTCGCGCCGGAACTCGAACGGACGCGTAAGTAGACCCATTGCTTGCGGCTTAATTATTCTCACACTCTCTCCCCCAGACATCAACGTGGTCTCGATAAAACGCCTCAGGCGCTCCTCAGGTCAGCAACAATAGCGCACTATTGTGCAACTTGAACTCAGATGTCTGAATTTCCGTGCTCTTGTAGTCTATCGTTACGTCATCCCAAGACATGTTTGTTTCGTTATGCTGAATGTTGATACCAAACTTCTGGACGTTGAAAGGAGACCATTGTTGGCTGAGACCCGCAGTCAATTGAGAGTTAAGCCCGAGGAACATCTGTATCGATATCCCGGCAACGGCCGTGAGACTACCACCAAATAATAGGCTCGTGACCAGCCCCATTATGAGGCTGTCATTGGTGCCTACAATAACCTGGGTATTGTTGCCCATGACGTAGCTGTTGTTGTCGCTAGCCATTGTAGCTGACGCGGCTTTGCCGATCGTCGTCGTCGACGTGCCGGTTATATCCGTGGTCGAGTTGCCTAAGATGGTCGAATTTGAATCCTGGTTCACGTAGCTGTTGCTGTTTCGTTTCACCCAGGAATTGCTGTCCTGGCCTACCCAGGCATTGGTGTTGCCTCCGCTAAGCGAGTTGACTCTGCCTTCGGCCAATGAACTCACATCCCCACGCCAGTCGTCAGGCGGGGGATCCGTATTGCCTTCCAACTCCGTCAAGCGATTATACAACTCCTGATACCCGCTGGAATCCTCGTAAGGATCAAATGTCACACCGCTTATCGTGATGTCTGCGGACAGCGGCTTAGCCGCAGATCGCTTGGCTATGAGATTGACCGACCGCGGCGATACTATCGACGTCCATTGCTGCCCAGCCTTTCCGTGCATGATAACCTTGTTGTCCCCGTGATCACGCAGGATGGTCTTGTCCTTGTCCTGCGGTAGGTCCAAGGGCGGCATATTGTTGCCGTTGTGCACATGGCCAGTGACGATCGGCCGGTCAGGGTCACCTTCAAGGAACGCGACAATAACCTCCTGCCCAACGTGCGGGATGGCGAGCGCGCCCCAATGCGACCCTGCGGAATTCTGTGAAACCCGGATCCAGCACGAGGCATGCTCGTCGCGCTTGCCTCGCCGGTCCCAGTGGAACAACACCCTCACGCGACCATATTGGTCGGTGTGGATGTTCTCGCCCGCGGGCCCCACCACAGTGGCAGTCTGTGGACCCTCGACAACGGGTTGCGGTGTCAGCCGCTCGGGACGAAACGGCGTCCTGGCCGGAATTGCAGAGAATCGATTGCTGTAGGTAGCGGGTCCTTCAGGTGTCGTAAAATACGAGGGCTCGCGGGCGGAGTGCTGCACTTCTGTTAGGAAGTATGTTTCCTCATTCGCAGCGGTATCGGATCTATCTTGGGCGAGCACAAAGCGCTTTCCAGGGTCCAGGCCGGTCCACGAGCCAGCGCCACTCACCCGATGGTGCCGCGCCTCCTCCTGCTCCATGCGGAGCCTGGTCAGCTGCGTTCCCTTGTCGCGCACGAGGTAGCGCCCGGGATAGTCGAAGATCTCGAACCGCTTCATCGGATCAACGTCTAGTACGGTCCGCTCGTGCGTATGCAGATTCTTTGTCGGCACTTCGAAGTCGTAGTCGCCCAGCGCCCAATTGCCGGCGCGAAACTCGTAGCTGGGCTCTAACTCCTGGATCTCGCCAATGTCCCCCCGCGCAGCGAGTGTCACCTGCTGCGGTGTCGTGAATTTCGTCAGCGTACTATTATCACCGAGTATTAGCAGATGGCGATCCTGGTAGTGCTCAAACCAATAGAAGATGCCAACATGCTCTATCAGCCGCGAGACAAAAGCGAATGCGCTTTCGCGGTACTGCACGCAGAAATCCAGCTTGGGGTACTGCCCGTGCAGGTGGAACTCGTGATGGGTGAGCCCGTGCTCATCGAAAACGCTTCGGAGAATCTCCGGAATAGTGAGGTTCTGGTAGATCCGGCAGTCCACGCTATGGGTCAAGAACCGGAGCCACGGAGCCACCTCCGCTCGCCAGAGGTAGTAGCCGCGGATGTCGGTGGTCAGTCGTGTTAGACGCCGGACATGGCCGTGCAACGGCCGGCGGTCAGTCTCGCTGTCGTTGCGCAGCCACAGGGTCACTGGCTGACCGATCAGTTTGCGCACATCGGTCTCGGTGGCACGCGTGAGCAGCTCGATCGTGTAGACGAAGCCGCGTGACACGGTCTCCACTCCGTCGAGTGCGGTCAGCAGCAGCGCATCCTTGCCGAGCGTCGTCTCGATCGCGAGGAGATGCCCGGCCTGTGTCGGTGCTTGACCGTCCCGTGCCCCATCAGATTCCAGCGCCATCGCCGTTCTCCTTCAAGGTATTGCCAGCTCTGAATTGGACCTTACGATGCACGTGCATGCCTGCACCCCAGCCGTTCCCAGTGGGCATTGTCAATCTGCCGAGATAACATCACGGCGCCTCCGAGTGAATATAGGGTGACGGAACCGCATGTCGCGCCGCCATAGTCCGACCTCGTGACCCTGACTGACATCATTTTGCTCGCTGGCTACACTTGTGACAACAGCCGCGTCGTCACCCTTGTGCTCAACCGCACCGGCCGACTGCTGGCCGATGCCGGATCTCCGACACTGATAGACCGTTAATGTTCGCGGCCGGTAAAGCGACATGGCCTCCACAGTTGACTGGCATCTTGAAAACCTAGCTCTCTTTCTCTTACGCGGAGCGACGGGGATGACGATGAACGGAACGCGGAATTAGTGTCCCGGCTTCATCGGTCTCACATCGGGGCAGATCCGCCACGAGAACTTCGTCAATGACGCCATCTATGCCCAAGAGCAGCAGCGTATCTTCGCCCGTTCGTGGCTGTTTGTCGGCATGAACGCCACCAACGGTCTCCCCAGAAAAAGACGATTAGCGGCGGTGCTTCATCGAGACATGCCTCGATCTGCCCCTCAAGAGTGCGTGCCAAGATAATATTTGCGCCGAACGGCTTGTCCGTCATTGCGCGGGTCTCGCGGATGCGCTGGCGAACCCGGTCGCCGGTCATTCCACCCACACCCACTACCCCGCAGGAACCAGCATTCGAGACCGCCGATGTGAGCTCAGGACCGGAAAGCCAACTCATCCCGACCGAGAAGATTGGGTGCTGGATGCCAAGCATTCTGCACAGCGGCGTCTGCGGCATGGCCCCATCCTTCCAAAAGGTCCCGTCTCGCTATCTTCCGACGCGTTGCTTTCAGTGTCGAGCCGCATCTAACGGTTTAAGACAAGAAGCGTCTTGACCGCTTTGGGCATGAGCCGGCATTGCTACCGATCGGAGCGAACGGCTGCTGTGGGTCGATGGCTGCCGTTAGCAATCCCGATGAACGACCGTCCGCTTGCTGCCGTTACGCACTCCAGAGCGGCTGTTCCGGTTTCCTGAAGAGTTTCGGGCGCCGTGAGGCGTACGAAAGTCTCCGAGGAACGAACCCGCGGTCCGCAGACTTATGGGTATTTCTGTTTTCGGTTGAGCGAGGCGCAGTTACGACGGGCAGTGAGAAGCGTGGGACGTGATGCGATCTGTCTGAATTGTCGCTGGATCTGATGGCGTTGCCGGTGGGGATCGCTGGCAAGAGGGGGCTTCGGGGCGTCGCTGACGACGGATGGCGCGAACTCGATCGTTGGCCGCAATGAGGATGCTGCGGCCGGGAACTGTGGCGGGCCGTGCCGGGTCACGGCGAATTTCTCCCGGTTGGTGGGAGTGCGGTGCGGTGGTGCGCGGGGCTGACGCCAGCGCTCGAACGTCTCGATGATGATCATGTGCCCCCCCACAGCTTGGACACGGTGGGCGGACATCGAGCGGCTCTTCCGGCACGTCGTCATCGGGCGGCGGCGCGACGGCGAGTAGTTCGCGGGCGCGTGCGAGGTTGACCTTGCGCGCCGAACTGGCGAGCAGGCCGTAGTGACGAATGCGGTGGAACCCGCGCGGCAGGACATGAAGCAGGAAGCGGCGGATGAACTCGTCGACGCCGAGCGTCATGACCTGCTGGCGGTCTGCGCCGTTGAGGCGATAATCCTTGTAGCGGAAGGTGACGCCGACCTCGTCGAAG
>DATDIL010000112.1:0-9932 GCA_036521075.1 Steroidobacteraceae bacterium
CGGTGCCACGCACCTGATTACCGGCATGTATGACGCGCGGCTCGATCACATGCCGCTGCTGGCCATCGCAGGTCAGCAAGCCCGCGCGGCGCTGGGCGGCCACTACCAACAGGAAGTGGATTTGGTCAGTGTCTACAAGGACGTGGCCGGCGCCTTCGTGCAGCAGGTCGGTGTGGCGCCGCAAATTCGCCATGTCATCGATCGAGCGATCCGCATTGCCCGCGCCGAGCGCCGTGTCACGGCCATCATTGTGCCGAACGACCTGCAGGAGGAAGCCTATACACCCCCGCCGCGCAAGCATGGCACGCTGCATTCGGGCATGGGCTATCAGGCGCCCAAAGTCGTTCCCTATGAGATCGATCTGCGGCGTGCCGCGGACGTGCTCAATGCCGGCAAGAAGGTCGCCATGCTGGTGGGCGCGGGAACACTGCAGGCCACTGATGAAGTCATCGCGGTGGCTGACAAGCTCGGTGCCGGCGTTGCCAAGGCGCTGCTTGGCAAGGCGGCGCTCCCAGATGAACTGCCCTGGGTGACCGGGTCCATCGGACTGCTCGGCACCAAGCCCAGCTGGGAGCTCATGAACGAGTGCGACACGCTGCTGATGGTGGGCTCCGGCTTTCCCTACGCCGAGTTTCTGCCCAAGGAAGGTCAGGCACGCGGCGTGCAGATTGATCTCAAGCCGGACATGCTCAGCCTGCGTTATCCGATGGAAGTCAATCTGGTCGGTGACAGCGCCGAGACGTTGCGCGCGTTGCTGCCGCTGCTGCAACAGAAATCCGATAACGGCTGGCGCAAGCGCATCGAGAAGAACGTCGCCGAGTGGTGGAAACTGCTGGAATCGCGGGCCATGACGGCAGCGCATCCGATCAATCCACAGCGTGTCGCCTGGGAACTGTCCCCCCGTCTGCCTGAGCGCGCCGTCATTACCAGCGATTCGGGATCCTGCGCCAATTGGTACGCGCGCGACCTGAAGATCCGACGCGGCATGTCGTGTTCGTTATCGGGTGGCCTGGCATCCATGGGCGCCGCGGTGCCCTATGCCATCGCCGCCAAGTATGCGCATCCGGACCGCCCCGTGATCGCACTGGTCGGTGACGGCGCCATGCAGATGAACAACATGGCCGAGCTGATCACCGTCGCCAAGTATTGGCGCGAATGGACCAACCCCCAGTGGATCGTTTGCGTTTTCAACAACCAGGATCTGAATCAGGTGACCTGGGAGCAGCGCGTGCAGGAAGGCGATCCCAAATTCGAGGCTTCGCAGGAGCTGCCCGACGTGCCCTATCACAGCTTCGCCGAGCTGATAGGCCTGAAAGGCATTTACGTCGATACGCCGGAGGGGGTGGGGCCCGCCTGGGATGAAGCGCTGGCGGCCGATAGGCCCGTGGTGCTCAACATCCGCACCGATCCGGACGTGCCACCCTTACCGCCCCACATCACGCTGACGCAGGCCAAACACTTCATGTCCACGCTGCTGCAGGGTGATCCGGACGAAGGCGGCATCCTCAAGGCGACTGCCAAAGAGCTATTGAGCGCGCTGCGGCCCGGCCACGGCAAGTAGCCGCGATGCCCATTGCCGAGGCACCGATCCGCGCTCTCCGGGCCGCGGCCTACCGCATCCCGACCGATCAGCCGGAAGCGGATGGAACGCTGCAATGGAGCGCGACCACGCTGGTGGTGGTCACGATCAGCGCCGCTGGCCGGCAGGGGTTGGGTTACACCTACTCCAGCGCCTCGATCGTGCCGCTGATCGACACGGAGTTGGCCGCCGCGCTCGCGCAAGGGGACGCCCTCGACATCCCCGCCTGCCAGCGACGTCTGCAGCAGGCGGTACGCAATCTCGGTCGTGCCGGGCTTGCCGCCACGGCTATCTCCGCCATCGACGTCGCGCTCTGGGATCTCAAAGCCAAACTGTGGGAGCTGCCCCTCGCAACGCTCCTGGGTCGTTACCGCGACACCGTGCCCATCTATGGCAGTGGCGGCTTCACCAGCTATGACGATGTGACTCTGCAACGACAGCTGGCGAGTTGGGTGGAACGCGACGGTTGTCGCTGGGTCAAGATCAAGGTCGGTTCCGAGCCGACGCAGGATCCGCGCCGTGTGGCACTGGCCCGCGAGGCCATCGGTGAGCAGGGCCTGTTCGTCGATGCCAACGGCGCCTATCACCTTAAGCAAGCCATCGAGCTGGCCGAGCGCTTTGCGGCAGCAGGTGTCACCTGGTTCGAGGAGCCCGTGTCGTCCGATGACTTGTCGGGCCTGCGGCAGATACGGCGGCGTGCACCGGCTGCGATCGAGATTGCCGCGGGCGAATATGGCTACACGCTCGATTATTTTCGTCGCATGCTGCGCTCGGACGCCATCGACGTGCAGCAGGCCGATGCTTCGCGTTGCGGCGGCATTTCCGCTTTCCTGCAGATCGCCGCACTCTGTGAAGCCCACCACAAGGATCTGTCGGCGCACTGCGCCCCGGCGCTGCATCTGGCGGTTGCCTGCGCAGCGCCGCGGCTGCGGCATCAGGAATGGTTCCATGATCACGTACGCATCGAGCAGCAGCTGTTCGACGGCGCTCCCGTGCCGCGACAAGGGCAGATCGCTCCGGATCTGTCGCGGCCGGGCCTGGGATTGGAATTCAAGGCGCGCGACGCCGAGGTCTATCGCGTATGAGCCGGCCAGGTCCGGCGCGGCCTCCCCGCGCAGCGCGAGGTCTGCATCGCGCCGCCGGCCTGCTCGCCGGCTGCGTGCTCGCCGATAGCGGCATCGAGCACTACCGGGGATCCTTTCACAACCCGGGCATGGTGCTGCCCCTGGCCAGCGCGGCGCTGAGCCTCATCGGCAGTGTCCATGGCGGTGCCGATCGGCGCGCGCAGCGGCACCGCGCGCGCGAGGCCGCCTATGCGCTCGCGGTCCTGACTGGCCTGGCCGGAACGGCCTTTCACCTCTACAACATTGGCAAGCGCAGCGGCGGATTTTCCTGGCTGAATCTCTTTTATGCCGCGCCGCTCGGTGCCCCCGCCGCGCTGTCCCTCTCGGGATTGCTGGGCCTCGCCGCAGAGCGGCTGCGCGCGCCTGCCACGCCGGAGGCGCCGAGGCTGCTCGGTCTGCCCGCGGGACGCGCGCTCGCCGCGCTGACCAGTGTGGGGCTGCTCGGCACGGCGGGCGAGGCGGGATTGCTGCACCTGCGCGGCGCCTACCACAATCCAGCGATGTATCTGCCGGTGTCGATGCCGCCCATCGCTGCCGCGCTGCTGGCGTACTCGGCGCTCGCGCCGGCTGCGCCGCGGCGCATGACGCGGTGGTGGCTGCGCCTGACAGCGCTGTTGGGCTTTGCCGGCGCGGGCTTTCACGCCTATGGCGTGTCGCGCAACATGGGCGGCTGGCGCAACTGGACGCAGAATCTGCTGAACGGACCGCCCTTGCCCGCGCCCCCCAGCTTTACGGCCCTGGCCCTCGCCGGCCTCGCGGCGCTGTCACTGTTGCGGGAGGCTTCGCGTGAGTGAAGCGCGCTATCCCGGTTACGACGTGCTCGCCAAACGCGACGGCGTCTCCTGGAATGATGCCACCCGCCGCACGCTCGAGCGGCGACTCGCAGTGCCCTCTGCGCCTCGGATGTTCAGCCCGGCGCAATGGCAGACCTTGCAGGCGTTGTGCGCACGCATTCTGCCGCAGCCTGTCGATCGCCCGCAGATCCCGGTGGCCGCCTTGCTCGATGAGCGACTGGCCAGCGGGCGCACCGACGGCTTTCGCCGTGCGCACCTGCCCGCACAGGAGGAGGCCTGGCAACGCGGTCTCGACGCCCTGGATGCCGAGGCGCGCTCACTGCTCGGGGCCGCGTTCTGCCACCTGGCGGCCGCGCAGCAGGATGCCTTGCTGCGTCGGTTGCAGGACGGCCAACTGAAGGATCCGGCCTGGGGCGACATGTCGGGCCAGGAATTCTTCGCCCACCGCGTACTGCTGGACCTGGGTGCAGCCTACTACTCGCATCCGACGGCATGGAATGAAATTGGATTTGGCGGACCCGCCAGTCCGCGCGGCTATGTGCGTATGGACTTCGATCGCCGCGATCCGTGGGAGGCTGCGGAAACCAAACCCGGCCGCGAGACGCAGGCGCTGCGCGACAATCGCCGTGTCCGCTGAGATGGCTCGCTACGCGGTCGACGAAGCGCTGCAGGCGCCGCGCGCCATCCATGGGCGCGCACCCGACGTGTTCCGTGTCGGCGGCTGGGTGCCGATGCGCGAGCAATCCAACGATGAGGCCGTGGACTTCTGTATCGTGGGTACGGGTGCGGGCGGGGGGACCCTCGCCTGCCGGCTCGCCGAGTTGGGCTTCTCCGTCGTGGCGCTCGATGCCGGCCCGTTCTTCCGACCTCTCGAGGACTTCGCCTCCGACGAGACCGAGCAGACCAAGCTCTACTGGTTGGACCATCGCATCACCGATGGCCGCAATCCCATCACCATGGGTGGCAAGAACAGCGGCAAGGCGGTCGGCGGCAGCACCGTGCATTTCGCGATGGTGTCGTTGCGCTTCCGGCCCGAGTGGTTCCGTTCGCGCTCGCTGCTCGGCTACGGAGCCGACTGGCCACTGGATTGGCGTGAGATGTGGCGGTACTACACCTTGGCCGAGCGCGCCCTGAGCATTTCCGGCCCACTGAGCTATCCCTGGGGGCCGCCGCGGCCGCGCTACCCGTACCGCCCCCATGAGCTCAATGCGGCGGCGCGGGTACTGGCGCAGGGCGCCGAGGCGCTCGGCTACCGCTGGACCGCGACCCCGCTCGCAACGGTGTCGGCACCACGCGGACGGTCCCCGCCCTGTGTTTACCGCGGCTTCTGCCGCTTTGGCTGCGCCACCAATGCCAAGCAGAGCGCATTGACGGTGTGGATTCCCCGAGCGCTGCGGGCCGGTGCCGAAGTGCGCGATCTGGCCATGGTGGGCCGCATCGAGACGGGGCCCGATGGTCGCGTCAGTGGCGTGCATTATTGCCGCCAGGGACGCTGGCAGTTCCAGCGCGCCCGCAACGTCGTCGTCGCGGGCTATGCCATCGAGACGCCTCGACTGTTGCTGGCATCAGCCAGCGCTCGCTATCCGCAGGGTTTGGCCAACAGCTCCGGCCTGGTGGGCCGCTACCTGATGACGCAGTCGAATCAGGCAGTCTTCGGCCGTGTGGACCGCGAAGTGCGCTGGTACAAGGGGCCGCCATCGTTGGCGATCAGTGAGCATTGGAACTACGAGGATCGAGGCAAGGATTTCTTCGGCGGCTACTGTTGGATGGCGCAGGGACCCTTGCCGGTGGAATGGTTGACGGTCCAGGTCGGCTCGCGTGGCCTGTGGGGCGAGGCGCTGCAACGCGCCATGCGCGACTACAACCACGCCGTGGGCCTGAAGATGGTCGGTGAGATGCTGCCGGATGAAAACAACCGCGTCACGCTTGCCGATGAGCGTGACCAGTACGGGCTACCGGTGGCACGCATTACGTATTCCTGGGGCGATAACGACCGGCGCTTGATCAATCATGCGCTTGATCAGATGGAGCGCAGTCTCGCGGCCGTCGGCGTCAGCCATCTCTTCCGCCAGGAGGACGACACCAATCATTTGGCCGGCACGGCCCGCATGGGATTTGACGCGCAGCACAGCGTGGTCAATGCCGATTGTCGATCCTGGGACATTCCGAATCTTTGGATTTGCGACGGTTCGGTTTTCCCCACGACCGGCGGCGTCAATCCCTCGCTGACCATCCAGGCGATTGCCCTGCGGACCGCCGAACGCATGCGCACATTGGCAGCGCGCGGAGAACTCATGTGAGCGAGTCAGTCGAGGCGGCCGTGGAGTGCCTCGTCGACTATGCCGCTCAAACCGGCGAGTCGCCCACGTGGAGCGTCACCGAACAGGCATTGTATTGGATCGATATCGAGCAACCAGCGCTGCACCGCTTCGATCCTGCCACGCACACCGATCAGCATTGGATGCTGCCCTCCAGCGTGGGCGGCATGGCGCTCAATGCCGCCGGCAGCCATATTCTCCTGGGACTGCGCGATGGTCTGTACGAAATGCGGCTTTCCGACCACGGCATCCACCGATTGGTCGCCCCGCCGTTCGAACCGTCGCTGTTTCGCTTCAACGAGGCCGCCTGCGACCCCTACGGTCGCCTGTGGCTGGGCACCATGTTCGACCCGCAGAGGCCCGCCAGCACGCTTCCCGCCGAAGCGAAACGTCAACCCTGGCATGTGTACACCGAGGAACATGGGCTGGTCGCGAAACCCGACTTCGCCGAAATACCCAATGGCCTCGCCTGGAGCGCTGACGGCCGCACCATGTATGCCGCGCACTCACAGGACGAGGTCATCTATGCCTTCGACTACAACGCCCCGGAGGCAACATTCAGCCGGCGCCGCAGGTTTGCCACCATCGATGCATCCGATGGGATACCCGACGGCTGCGCGATCGATGAGGTTGGCGGCTACTGGAGCGCCTTGCACGGCGGTGGTCGCTTACGACGCTTTCACGCCGATGGCCGCTTCGATCGCGACATTCAACTGCCCGTGAGCTTGCCGACCATGTGCGCATTCGGCGGCCCCAAGCTCGATGAGCTGTACGTCACCTCCGCTACTGCGAAGCTCACCGCGGCCCAACGCGCGCGTGAACCGCTCGCGGGCAAGCTGCTGCGTCTGCGTCCGGGCATCAGCGGACGCCCTCCACGACTGTACGGCGCGGCAACTCGGGCTTAAGCAGCGACATAAGCACGCGCGCTGCGATGTGCTCCTCGATGAAATCCGCCAGCCCCTCGAAAGTATCATCCAGGGTAGGCACCTGCGCGCCGAAGAGTGCGCGCAGCACGCCGGCGTTCTCGAACAGGCCGTGGGTGTAGAGGGCGAGGAGCTGTCCGCATTGCCATCCGCAACCGAACGGCAGCACCGGTCTCAGCGGTCTCGAGGATTCGGCGCCGCTGCAGGGACGCGACTGGCCATGGCGGATTTCGTAGGCATCGAATGACACGTTGCCGAGCGGCGCCCAGAAACCTTCCAGCGGTGCGAAGGTATAGCTGGCACGATGCTGGCGTTTCGACACCTGGAATTCGCTCTCGAGCGCGAGCAGCCCGAGACCCTCGGCCGCGGCTTCGATGCCGTGCGGATCGGCGATGGCGTGCCCGAGCAGTTGCAGACCGCCGCAGATCGCCAGCGTCGGCTTGTCGGCCTTGACGTGGGCGGTGATGGCGGCATCGAGGCCAGTCCGTCGCAGCCACTGCCGGTCCTCGGCTACGTACTTGGATCCGGGAAGAATCAGCAGATCCGCCCGTTCCACGGTCCCGGGCTCACGGGCCCAGCTCAGCGAGACGCCGGGCACGCGCCGCAGCGGCGCAAATTCATCGAGATTGCTGATTCTCGGGTACGCGATGACGGCCGTGGACAGGCCCGAGCCGGACGCCCGGGTATCAAACACCCCGTCCTCCTCCGGCAGCCCGTGATCGCGCCACAGGGGCAGCGCGCCGAGGATGGGAACACCGGTAAGGGATCGCAGCATCGCAGGGCCGGGGGCGAGCAGGCGCTCATCGCCGCGAAACTTGTTGAGCACGAACCCCCGGATCAGGGCCCGCTCGGCTTCGGCGAGCAGCAGATACGTGCCGTAGAGATGCGCGAATGCGCCACCGCGGTCGATATCGCAGATCAGCAGCGTCGCAGCCCGCGCCAGCCCGGCGATGCGCATGTTGACGATATCGCTCGACCGCAGATTGATTTCCGCGGGGGAGCCGGCGCCCTCGATCACCACGACATCGTGCTGCGCCATGAGGTCCTCGAGGCAACCGCGCACGGTCGGCCACAGGTGCTGCGAGCGCTGCCGCCACTCCATGGCCGACAGTCGATCATCGCGTTGTCCCAGCAGAATCACCTGGCTGTGCGTGTCCTTCTCCGGCTTCAGCAGCACCGGATTCATCCGCACGTCCGGAACGCAGCGGGCGGCCAGGGCCTGAAAATACTGGGCGCTGCCCATTTCACCGCCCGGCACCACACGCGCGTTGTTGCTCATGTTCTGTGCCTTGTAGGGCGCCACGCGCAATCCCTGGCGCGCATACCAGCGCGCGAGCGCCGTCGTGAGCAGGCTCTTGCCTGCCCCGCTGGTGGTTCCACATACCATCACGGCAGCGGCGCGCCGCGTCTCCGGCCTCACTTCTACAGCTCCGGTGGCGCTGCGCGGCGGTCAGGACCCACCGGACTCATGGATCAGCACTGAGGATGTTCAACTGCTCGAAGCGCGCAGATGTTCTGTCCGTCATCTCAGATCCTCCGATGGCTCGCTAACGGTCCGGCTGGGTTTAAGTGAAATGGCGCCCCGGCGCAACCGCGGTTGGGGCTACACTCGGGCCAGGCTTGCATGATTCAACTTCTCAAATCACTGTTCGGTGACACCGACCGCGAGGCGCCCGCGAAAAAGCCCGCGTCGGGTGCGAGCCCCAGGCCCAAGCAGCTGGCGCGCGACTACCGCGCGGTCTCGCTCGCGCCCAACGGCAGCTGCACGGCCGCAAGACAGGGCCCCGGGACCAGGCGCTATCTGCTGCGCGAAGCCCCACGCCTGCCGCTAGCCGATTGCCCCACGCCGGCAAGCTGCACATGCCGCTTTCTCAAGTACGCGGACCGCCGCGACGACGACCGCCGTTTGCTCGGCGAGACCGAGACCGGGCGCTGGTACGCGGGCACCGAGCGACGGCGCCGCAAAGGCCGACGTTCCGCGAATTGACCCGCCTTGGACCGCTGCGCCGCGGCTGTCAATCCCTCTAGCGAGCCAATTGCTGCAGTGCGATCTCCCCTCCGTGGCGGCGCGCAAAGTGCGAGCTACGACGCGGCGTCGTGCGGCGGCGAAGCCGATGATTGCAGCGATGCATCGATATGTGAACCCAGCCCGGATTTGACATGTTCGACGAGGCAGGCTGTTCGACAGTCATAACCGTACTTGCCATATCACGGACCGCAGATCCCACTGCAGCCAGGCCTAACGCCCCGACATGAGCCGCGCCGAACCAGCCCGCATCCTGATCGTCGACGACAACCGCGCAATCCACCAGGATTTCCGCAAGATCCTGCTGGGCCGGGAAATCGACGCCAATCTGCAGGACCTGGAGGCGACGCTGTTCGGTGATGTGGTGCCCGAGGCCGCGGCGGAGAACGCCTTCCGGCTCGATTCGGCCTATCAGGGCACCGAAGCGCTGGCGCTGGTGGAGCGGTCCTGCGAGGACGGCCAGCCCTACTCGGTGGCGTTCATCGACATGCGCATGCCCCCCGGATGGAACGGCCTCGAGACCATCGAGCGCCTGTGGGCCGTCGATCCCGAGATTCAAGTCGTGATCTGTTCGGCCTACTCGGACCACGACTGGCAGAACATGGTGACCCGTCTCGGCCGCTCCGACAAGCTGCTGGTGCTGAAGAAGCCGTTCGAGATGATCGAGGTGATGCAGTGTGCACACGCGCTGTGCACCAAGTGGCGCAACGAGCGGGCGCTGCGCGAGCACGTCAATTCACTCGAGAAGGACGTCACCGACCGTACGCAGGGGCTGGAGGCGGCCAACAAGCAGCTGCGGCAATTGGCGACTCACGATGCCCTCACCAGCCTGCCGAACCGGGTGCTGCTCGATGACCGCATGAGCCAGGCCATCGTGCACGCGCAGCGCGCCAACGAGGGATTCGCGGTCTGTGTGCTCGACCTGGACCGCTTCAAGCTCGTCAACGATTCGCTGGGTCATCGTGCCGGGGATGAGCTGCTCAAGCAGGTGGCGCGCCGCCTGTCGGGCGCGGTGCGCAGCGTGGATACGGTCGCGCGGCTCGGCGGCGACGAATTCGTGCTGATCATCAGCCCGGCGCGCTCGCACAAGGAAGCCGTGCAGGTCGCGGAAAAGGCGCTCGAGGCGCTGCAGGCCGCGGTGCAGATCGGCGACCTCGAGGTTCACTCC
>DATDIL010000113.1:0-14061 GCA_036521075.1 Steroidobacteraceae bacterium
CGAAGCGTCGGTTGCCGAATACCCCGAATCAGGCCGTGCGGGTCCGCTGCTGTGCGCCGTGACGGGTTCGGCCTGCCTGGGCGACAGTGTCAGCCACAGGGCGGCGCCGATCAGCGCCAGCCCGAGCAGTATGAGCAGCCGGTATATCAATGTCCCCTTCCATGGCGCGCCCCATGCGCTGCCAGCAGTCGGTCACACACCTCGCGCACCGCACCGCATCCTCCGCCAAGACGGGTCACGTGGTGTGCGGCAGCACAGGCGCTGGGGTGGGCATCGGCAACGGCAAATGCCAATCCGACCTCGCGCAGCAGCGAAACATCCGGGGAGTCGTCTCCAATGAATGCGCATTGCGCGGGTGTCACGCCGAGCTTCGCCGTCAGGGCGCGAAAATCGCGCACTTTGTCACGACTTCCCTGGACCACGTGGCGGATCGCGAGTTCCCGACAGCGGCGTTTCACCGCCGCGGAGCGGCGCCCCGAAATGACGGCAACGTCGATGCCAACGTGCGCCAGCGACTTCAATCCGTGGCCGTCCTTGATATTGAAACCTTGCAGCTGCTCGCCGCGCGCACCGTAATACACGCGCCCGTCGGTGAGCACGCCGTCCACATCCAGGATCAGCAGTCGGATCGCGGCCGCGGATGATTTTCGGCGTGGCAGGTGCGCTCTCCTACATCACGCCTGCGCGCAGCAGGTCGTGCACATTGAAGGCGCCGAGCAGGTGCCCGTCGGCGACCACCGGCAACACCGTGATGCGGTGCTGATCCATCAGGTGTGCGCCGGCGGCGGCCAGTTCCTGCGGGCCGATCGTCCGACAATTCACGGTCATGACTTCCTGCATACGCAATGCATGGATATCGACCTGCCGGTCGAGCAGCCGCCGCAGGTCCCCGTCGGTGAATACACCCAGCACGGCATCCTCGCCGTCCACGATCACGGTCATCCCCAGACCCTTGCGCGACATTTCAAGCAGGCCCTGCGCGAGCGTCGCCGTGGGCGCGGTACGCGGCAGATCGGGGCCGCGGCGCATGATGTCTTCGACCCGCAGGAACATGCGGCGCCCCAGCGACCCGCCCGGATGCGAGCGGGCAAAATCCATTGCGGTGAAGCCGCGGGCTTCGAGCAGCGTGACGGCCAGCGCGTCACCCATGGCGAGCATCGCAGTGGTGCTGGCAGTCGGGGCCAGATTCAGCGGGCAGGCCTCCTCCGGAACAGTCACATCCAAGGTGACCGTCGCATTGCGCGCGAGCGTGGAGGCCGGATTGCCGGTCAGGAGGATCAGTGGAGTCGCCAGACGCTTCAGGTGCGGCAGCAGGAACACCAGTTCGGGGCTTTCTCCGGAATTGGACAATGCGAGCACTACATCGCTCGCGGTGATCATCCCCAAATCCCCGTGGCTGGCTTCGGCGGCATGCAGAAAGAAACCCGGCGTCCCGGTGCTGGCCAGGGTGGCGGCAATCTTGCGGCCGACATGCCCCGACTTGCCGATGCCCGTGACAATCACCCGCCCGGCGCAGGTGAGGCAAAGCCGACAGGCCGCCACGAACTGCGGCCCGAGCCGCAGGCCCAGGGACTCCACGGCGCGCGCCTCGATAGCCAGGGCGCGGCGCGCGGCGCTCAGCAGCGTGGCATCCTCGACGAATCTGGCGGCAGTGGCGGCGGTCATCATAGGTTTCTCCGCGACAAGAATACCCTGAACAAGGGCACCGCCGCCGCTCGCCGTAAGGCTCGGGGCCAGGCATTTGCTACCATGGCTGCGTATGAATCCCGAGAAAGTTGCTGAACTCATCCGTGCCGGCCTCCCCGGCGCACAGGTTTTGGTCCAGTCACCGGACAACACCCATTATTCCGCCAGAATCGTGGCGCAGGCTTTTGCAGGCAAACGCGGCATTGCCCGTCACCAGCTGGTCTATGCCACGCTCGGTGAGCTGGTGGGTCGCGAAATCCACGCGCTGTCGATTGAAGCCTTCACTCCCGATGAGTGGGCTACCAGGGCCTGATGGACAAACTACAGATCACGGGCGGCGTGCCGCTCGAGGGCGAAGTGCGCATCTCCGGCGCCAAGAACGCGACCCTGCCTATTCTGGCGGCAGGTCTGCTGGCGTCGGAGCCTGTGACAATCTGCAATGTGCCGCACCTGAAGGATGTCACCACCACGATCGAATTGCTCGGCCGCATGGGCGTGAGTGTGACCATCGCGGAAGGGCTGCGCATCGAGGTGGATGCCTCGACACTGAAGGAATGTTTCGCGCCGTACGACCTGGTGAAAACGATGCGGGCCTCGATCCTGGTCCTGGGCCCGCTGGTGGCCCGATTCGGTCGCGCGGACGTCTCATTGCCGGGTGGCTGCGCCATCGGTGCGCGGCCCGTCAACATCCATGTGGCCGGGTTGCAGGCCATGGGCGCGGACATCCAGATCGAGGGCGGCTACATTCGCGCCCGCGCCGCGCGCCTGAAGGGGGCACGCCTGGTACTGGATGCCGTCACCGTGACCGGAACCGAGAACCTGATGATGGCCGCGACGCTTGCGGACGGTGAGACCGTGCTGGAGAACGCCGCGCGCGAGCCCGAAGTGGTGGATCTGGCGAATTTCCTGATCGCCATGGGCGCGAGGATCCAGGGTGCGGGCACCGACAAGATCGTCATCCATGGGGTCGCAAAGCTGCACGGCACCAGCTACGAGGTGCTGCCCGATCGCATCGAGAGTGGCACCTACCTGGTGGCCGGCGCCATTACGCGCGGTCACGTGCGCATCAAGAACACTCGGCCGGAGCATCTGGATGCGGTTACCGCCAAGCTGCGCGAGGCGGGTGCAACCGTGGACATCGGGGATAACTGGATCGAGGTCGACATGCGCGGCCGGCGGCCGCGTGCCGTCGACGTGCGTACCGCGCCGTACCCGGCATTTCCGACCGACATGCAGGCGCAATTCGCGGCCCTGAACACCGTGGCGGTTGGAGTGGGTACCATCATCGAGACAATTTTTGAGAATCGCTTCATGCACATGCTCGAGATGCGGCGCCTGGGTGCGGAGATCCGCCTCGAGGGGAACACGGCCATCATCCGCGGTGTCGAACGATTGACCGCTGCGCCAGTGATGGCCACGGATCTGCGCGCTTCGGCCAGTCTGGTCCTGGCGGGCCTGGTTGCCGAGGGGCGCACCGAAATCGAGCGCATCTATCACATTGACAGGGGATACGAGACTATCGAGGAGAAGCTCGCCGGTGTCGGCGCGCGGATCCGTCGCGTGCCGAACTAGCTGAAGGAGTCCACATGCAACTTGGAATGATTGGTCTGGGGCGCATGGGCGCCAACATGGTGAAACGCCTGTTGCGCAGTGGACACGAGATCGTGGCCTTCGCCAACGAGCCGGCGGCCGTGAAAGCGGCGTCGGCCGACGGTGCCAAGGGCGTCAATACCCTGGCGGAGCTGGTAAAGGCCCTGGCCACACCGCGCGCGATCTGGCTGATGGTGCCGGCAAGCGTCGTCGACAGCGTGATTGCGCAGCTGGCGCCTGCGCTAAGTCCCGGCGACATCATTATCGATGGCGGCAATTCGCATTATCACGACGATATCCGGCGCGCCGATGAACTCGCGAAATCGAAAGTCCACTTTGTGGATGTGGGTACCAGTGGCGGCGTGCTGGGCCTGGAGCGCGGCTACTGCCAGATGATCGGTGGCGAAAAAGAGATTGTCGCGCACCTCGATCCGATTTTCGCGAGCCTCGCTCCCGGCGCTACCCCCCCGTCAGCTGCCGATCGCGCCGCGCACGGTACGGCGGCGCAGGGTTATCTGCACTGCGGCGGTAACGGCGGTGGCCATTTCGTGAAAATGGTTCACAACGGCATTGAGTACGGTCTGATGGCGGCCTACGCGGAGGGCTTCAATATCCTCAAGCACGCCAACATCGGTTTGGATCACAAGGGCGGGGAGGATGCCGAGACCGCGCCGCTCGCCCAACCGCGACTGTTCCAGTACTCCTTTGACGTGGCGCAGATCGCGCAAGTGTGGCGCCGTGGCAGCATCATCACCTCCCAGCTGCTGGATCTCACCGCCGAGGCGCTGGCGCGCGATCCATCGCTCGGCGGCTTCGCCGGACGGGTGTCCGACTCGGGTGAGGGTCGCTGGACCGTCGAGGCCGCGATCGAGGAGGGCGTCCCCGCGCATGTGCTCACCGCCGCGTTGTACGCGCGCTTCGAATCGCGCGGTCGGGCGGAGTTCGCCGACAAGGTGCTCTCGGCCATGCGGCTCGGCTTTGGCGGTCACCACGAGACCAAGGCTTAGTGCCATGAGTTCGGCCACCCGTGAAGCGGCCGACGCGCTGGTGCTGTTTGGCGCCAGCGGGGATCTGTGCCATCGGAAGATCTTTCCGTCATTGTATCAACTCGTGCGACGGGCTCGCCTGACGGTGCCGGTGATCGGCGTGGCCAAGGCCGGCTGGAATCGGGATCAACTCATCGAGCGGCTGCGCGACAGCCTGAAGCAATACGTGAAGGATGCCGAATCCGCCGTGGTCGAGCGTATGGTGGCGTTGGTCCAGTACGTGGATGGCGACTACGGCTCGCTTGAAACCTTCCAGCAGCTGCGCAAGCTCCTGGGCACCGCACAGCATCCGCTGCACTACCTGGCCATACCGCCCAGCATGTTCCCGATCGTGGTCACGCAACTGGCCGCGGCCGGATGCGACAAGGGTGCGCGGGTGGTCATCGAGAAGCCGTTCGGTCGCGACCTTGCGAGCGCTCACGCCCTCAACCAGACGCTGCACAAGATTTTCGAGGAGCGTTCAATCTTTCGCATTGACCATTACCTTGGCAAGGAGCCGGTGCAGAACCTGCTGTACTTTCGCTTTGCGAACTCCTTTCTCGAGCCAATCTGGAACCGCAATTATGTAGCCAGCGTTCAGATCACCATGGCCGAGCAGATCGGCGTCGCGGGCCGCGGCAAGTTCTATGACGAGGCGGGCGCCATCCGCGATGTGATCCAGAATCATCTGCTGCAGGTGGTGGCGTTCCTGGCCATGGAGCCGCCCGTGAATGGCAGTGGCGATGCGATGCGTGATGAGAAGGTCAAGGTGTTCAGGGCGCTGCGACCGCTACAGTCGCAGGACCTGGTGCGGGGTCAGTTCAGGGGCTACCGGGATGAGGCCGGCGTGGCGCCGGATTCAAAGGTGGAGACCTTCGCGGCGCTGCGCCTGTCCATCGATTCGTGGCGCTGGAGCGGTGTGCCGTTCTATCTGCGCGCCGGCAAATGCCTGCCCGTCACGGCCACCGAGGTGGTCGTGGAATTGCGGCCGCCGCCGGCGCGAGTTTTCGGGGATGTGAAACCCTGTCAGCCGAACTATGTGCGTTTTCGTCTCGGACCCGATGTGGCCATCGCCTGGGGCGCGCATGCCAAGCAACCCGGCGAACGCATGGCGGGACGCGAAGTGGAGTTGTTCGTGGATCAGAAGGGCGCCGATGAAATGGAGCCCTACGAGCGCCTGATCGGCGATGCGCTCAGCGGTGATGCCACGCTGTTCGCGCGCGAGGATGAGGTCGAGGCCGCGTGGGCCGCCGTCGATCCGGTGTTGAACGAGGTGACTCCGGTCTATCAGTACGAGCCGGGCACCTGGGGGCCACCCGAGGCTTTCAAGATTATTGACGGCGACTGCGGCTGGCACGATCCGGGCGCAACGGCAGAAGGGTGGACGCGCTGGCCGATGTTGGGGTAGCGCACCCTAGGAGGGCAGCGCGCCGGCATCGGCCCAGATTTCCACGGATCGACAGCCGCGCACGGCCGCCCAAGCCGTCAGATCAGGCCGGCGTTGCAGCAGTCCAGCGACGGCGGCGCGCTTGTCGGCCCCCGCCACCATGAAGATCAGCTGATCGACACGTTCCAGCACGGCAGGGGTCACACTGACCGCATCGCGCCCATCGGGACGATGCACGCTGATGGCCAGCTGCCCGCGCGACCGCTCCAGATCCGCGGCGGAAAACAGCGAGCAGGTATGCCCGTCCGCACCGATGCCGAGCAGGCCCAGGGTGATCCGGCGGCCGCCGGCGAGCAGCTGCGTGAGCCGGCTCGCGCTGTCCGCGGTGGCCTGCGCCAACGGCAACTCGGTCCGGATGCGCAATACCTGCTGCGCCGGCAGTCCAAGCGCTGTGAACAGCGCGCGACTTTGATGATAGTTGCTCTGGTCCGAATCCGAAGGCACATAGCGGTCGTCCGAAAACAGCACCGTGAGCCCGGGCGCCGGGGTCAGGGGGCGGCTCGCCAGCTCGAGATACGCTGGAATCGGTGTGCTGCCGCCGGAGAGCATGACCGCCGGTGCCGTGCCGGCGGCTCCGGTAAGGACCTGTTGCAGGCGCTCCTCGATGGCCCCCTGCAGCTGGCTGCGATCTGCGAAGCGGCGCACGGTCAGGGTCGCCTCGGTGACGGACAGGGATGATTGCTGCGACATGGCCCTGACTCCTTAAAGGTTTCGCGGACGTTGCCGCACCGTGACGGTCCCCTCCAGCGTCACGCGGCCGCGCAGTAGCGTGACCTTGATCGTGGTGCCCGGCGCGGAGCTTGCGATGTGCGCCATAAGGTCCTGCGAACTCTTCACGCTGGCACCGTCGCAGAAGGTGAGAATGTCGCCACGGTGCAGGCCTGCCGCCTGCCCGGGGCTGTCCGGGTCCAGCCCCAAGATCACCACGCCACCATGCGCCAGGCCGACGCTGAGTGCCTGGTCATCGGAGAAATCCTCCGGCGTGATGCCGATCCAGCCGCGGACGACCTTGCCGTGGGTGATCAGGTCGTGCATGACGCCGCGAACCATGTTGACGGGTATGGCGAAGCCGATGCCTTCCGCGCCGCTCGTTTTCGCCGCAATGGCGGTGTTGATGCCGACCAGTTCACCGCGGGTGTTGATCAGGGCGCCCCCGGAATTGCCCGGGTTGATGGCAGCATCGGTCTGGATGAAATTCTCGAATGTCGCAAGCCCGAGCTGGCCGCGGCCCGTTGCGCTCACAATGCCGTGGGTGACGGTCTGCGACAACCCCAAGGCGTTCCCGATGGCCAGCACGACGTCCCCGACCTGCAGTTGATCGGAGTGTCCGAACGGCATGATCGGCAGGTGTCCGAGGTCAATTTTCAGCAGCGCAAGATCCGAGTCCGGATCCCGGCCGACGACCCGCGCGACGGCCACACGGTGGTCAGCCAGCTGCACACGCACCTGATCCGCATTTTCGACGACATGATTGTTGGTGGCGATATGGCCCTCGGTATCCACGATGACGCCCGAGCCCAGGCTGCGTTCGGTGCGGTTGCGGAAATGGGGCGCCTGGTCGCCGAAAAACGCCGCCAGGCCGCTGGGCTGAACCCGTTCGGTCACGGTCCAGGAGGTTGAAATGTTGACGACGGCCGGTGCGGCACGCTGGACTGCATCCGCATAGGACCAGGCATCGTGCCCGGGGAACAGGACTGTCGGCAGATTCCCCTCCTTGGCGGGGAGCGCCCGGGATTTTTCGCCTGCGGGCTGACTGCCGGCGGCCTCAGGGGCGGCCGCCGGATTCTGCGCGGTGGCCAGGGGCGGCGCGGGCTGCGACACCCGCAGCAACTGGGGCCGCCAGGCAACGATGATGAACGCCAAGGCCAGGCCGCTGACCACCGATGCCGTAACGAACATGAATACCCGACCGATCCGGCTCATTCCTGCCTCTTGATTTCCTGTTGGGCTCGCCACAAAAGTCACGCGGACGTGAACGAGGGCGGGACTTTGTTGTGTGTATAATGCGCCGCCCCCCTGAGCAACGGAAACATGGGTCCCGCGCCTGGTGGTGATGTGCGTGCGAGACGATAACAAGGAGCGGCCTGATGGTGGTAGCCGTTAAACCCGCAGACTCTGGCGGGCCCGGGAATGAGCGCCCGAGCAAGGGTCTCAAGGCTTGGTTCTATAAGCGCTTGCCGGTCAAGGAGTTCATCGAGACTCAGGCCACCGGCTACTACGCGCCGAAGAATTTCAACATCTGGTACTTTTTTGGCTTCATCGCCATAGTCGTGCTGGTGCTGCAGCTTGTGACGGGCATCTTCCTGACGATGTTCTACAAGCCGGGCGAGGCCACCGCATTCGACTCAGTCGAATTCATCATGCGCGAGGTCCAATACGGGTGGCTGATCCGCTACCTGCATTCCACCGGCGCTTCCGCCTTCTTCCTCGTCGTCTACCTGCACATGTACCGCGCGCTGATGTACGGCTCGTACCGTGCGCCGCGTGAGCTGCTGTGGCTGTTTGGCATGCTGGTGTATCTGGCGCTGATGGCCGAGGCGTTCATGGGCTACGTGCTGCCCTGGGGCAACATGTCCTATTGGGCGGCAAACGTGATCGTGAACATCTTTGGCACCATTCCGCTGATCGGGCCGACGCTGGTGGAATGGATCCGCGGCGATTACGGCATCGCCGATGCCACTCTCAACCGCTTCTTCGCCCTGCACGTGGTTGCGGTGCCGCTGGCGTTGCTGTTGCTGGTGGTGCTGCACCTGGTGGCGCTGCGGCGCACCGGATCGAACAATCCGGACGGCATCGAAATCAAGGCGAACCTGGGCAAGGACGGACACCCGGTGGATGGCATTCCGTTTCACCCCTATTACTCCGTGAAGGATTCCTTCGGGATTTCCGTGTTCCTGGTGATCTTCGCGGCCGTGGTGTTCTTTGCGCCGACCCTGGGCGGATATTTCCTGGAGCACGCGAACTTCGAGCCCACGGACATCTTCTCAACGCCCAACCCCATTACCCCGTCATGGTACTTCACGCCCTTCTACGCCATCCTGCGGGCCATCCCCGACCAGCGCCTGGGCGCCCTCTTGATGGCGCTGTCGCTGGTGTGTTTCCTGCTGCTGCCGTGGCTGGATGGCTCGCCGGTAAGATCGATCCGCTACAAGGGGCCGCTGTCGAAGGCGTTCCTGACGCTCTTCACGGTGTCATTCCTGGGTCTGATGTATCTGGGCCTGCAGGAGCCGGCCGGGATCTATATCACCCTGGGACGACTCGCCACGGGGGGCTACTTTGCCTTCTTCATACTGATGCCGTTCTACACCCGATTGGAAAGGGTCAAGCCTGTGCCCGATCGCGTGAGGTTTGAGGCCCATGCTTAGAGTGAATAGCGCGAAACAGGCACTGCTGACTTCCGGGTTTGCCGTACTGCTGCTGACGGCCGCCGCAGGCGGCGCGCTGGGTGCCGATGCGTCCGCACCCGCTGCCGCACCGGGCAGCGTGCAGGCCGTCATGGCCATGGCGTCCAAAGTGGCGCAGCAGCAGCTGGCCGACAAGAAGAAAAAGGACGAAGAGGAGCGGCTGAAGGGCTTCGGCGCTGACTGGGAATCCTGGGAACCGGACAATTCCGTGGCCGATATCGCCTCGCTGCAGCGCGGCTTGCGTGACTTCGCCGGCTATTGCCGGGGCTGCCACTCGCTCAAGTACATGCGCTACTCGCGCATGGCGAATGACCTGCAGATCAAGCCAGATCAGCTGAAGAAGTTCCTGTTGCCGACCGGTGACAAGCCCAGTGACTACGTTTCGACACCCATGCCATCCGCCGATGCGCAGACCTGGTTCGGCAAGGTGCCCCCGGATCTGTCGCTGATGGCCCGGGCCCGCGGTGACGCCTATCTGTTCCGCTTCCTGACGACCTTCTTCGCGGATCCCACTCGCGCGACGGGTGCGAACAACCTTCAGCTGCCCAGTGTGGCCATGCCGGACGTGCTCTCCACCCTCGAAGGCGTGAAGGTTGCGGTGTTCAAGACGGTCAACAAGGAGCAGGTTTTCGATCATTTCGTGCAGGTTGCGCCGGGCAGCCAATCACACGAGGAATATCTTGCCACGGCACGCGACCTGGTGAATTTCCTGGATTACGTGGGTGAACCGGCGCAGGTTCAGCGCCGCTCCCTGGGCGTCAAGGTGGTATTGTTCCTGCTGGCCTTTACGGCACTGACCTATTTGCTCAAGCGCGAGTACTGGAAGAACGTCCACTGACGGTCACCCCGGGACATGGGGATACGGAGTAAGCCCTTTGTCGAGCCGACGGTCCATCATGACCCTGTTTTCCGCGCCCAATGACCTATGGAGCCATCGGACTCGCATAGTGCTGGCGGAAAAGGGCATTGGTATCGACATCATAAGTGTCGAGCCGGGACGCCTGCCCGAAGATCTGCTCGACCTGAATCCGTATCACAGCCTGCCAACCCTGGTGGACCGCGATCTGGTGCTATACGACTCGCGCGTGATCATGGAGTACCTGGACGAGCGCTTTCCACATCCGCCGCTGATGCCGGTTGATCCAGTGGCGCGGGCGCAATTCCGCCTGGCTCTGCACCGCGTCGAGCGTGACTGGTACCCGCTGGTCTACCAGATTGAAGCCGAGCCGGACCGCAAAGCCTCCCTGAAGGCGCGGAAAACGCTGCGCGACACCATCGTCCAGAGCGAGGAGCTGTTCAAAGTCAGGCCCTACTTTCTCTCAGACGAATTCTCGATGGTGGATGCCACCATCGCGCCGGTGCTGTGGCGGCTGCCGCGCTACGAGGTTGAGCTCAGCTCGGCCCCGATCCTCAAATACGCCCACCATGTATTCTCCAGACCGGCATTTCGCGATAGCCTGTCGGACATGGAACAGGAAATGCGCGTCCCGTAAGCGCCCTACGGATCAGTGCGAACGTGAGCGAAACGTCCCTGCCTCCCAAGCGACCGTATCTGCTGCGCGCCATGCACCAGTGGATGACCGACGGCGGCCAGACACCCCATGTCATTGTCGATGTCGATCGGCACGCCGTGGAGGTGCCGCGCGCCTTCGTGAAGGACGGCAAGATCGTTCTGAACATCAGCTATGACGCAACCGAGCGGCTGAATATCGGCAATGACTGGCTGGAACTGGATACGCGTTTTGCCGGCGCCGTTCACCACGTGCGTGCGCCCATCGGGGCGGTGCTCGGCATCTACGCGCGCGAGACCGGCGAGGGCATGGTGTTCTCGGAAGCGGACCTGGGACCGCTGCCCCCGCCATCACCGCCCAAGCCGCCCGCCGCCGAAGAGGGCCGGCCGCGCCCGCAGCTGAAGGTGGTCAAATAGTCTCACGCTTGGAAAGCATGGCGGAGCCAGTTCACCTGCGGGGCAGTGGACATTGGGCCGACAACGATCAACACATCGAAACGCACCGGCAGCGCCGCGTAGTCGCGATGCTGCAGCAGCAGCTGTGCCGCGGCCCGAATGATGCGCCGTTGCTTGCGTGCGTCGACACTGGCCGCGGCGCCCCCGAACGCGTTGCTGCTGCGGGTGCGTACTTCCGCGATGACCAATACGCCGCCATCACGAGCCACGAGATCGATCTCGCCCAGGCGCCGCCTGAAATTGCGCTCCAGGATGGTCAGGCCACGCCCGCGCAGATAGTCCGCCGCGATCTGTTCGGCGCGGGCGCCGAGCATTTGCGTCGCGCTCATCGGGTGGCCTCAGTTCAGCAGCCGCGGTTCGCCGTCGCGGATCTGCGCCCACAGCAGATCGCGCTGCACATGGCCATCCGCGGCGATCGTGAGGTGGCCGGTGAGGCCGTCGATGCTCAGGCTCGTCGCATTGCCACTTTGTGCCGGCATTGAGCGCAGCGCGATCGCAAGCCGCGCGGCATCGAAGCCAAAGGCGAAGAGAATGTTGCGCTTAGGCCCGCCGGTGGGCCACGCCGCGTTGGTTGCATCACGCACGCTGTCAACGAGCGCGCCGCCCAGCATCCACGGCGCGTCCGGAAAAATCAGGCCGTCGAGGTCCTGGTTGGCGTTCACGTTTGGCTCGAAGGCATCAGCCGTCGCATAGGTTGGCACGTCGCCGGCAAAGTAGAACTTCAACTGCGGACGCAGCAGCCGCTCCTGTTGGGCCTGCCCGGGAGCGAAGATGAAGCCGACATCGCCACGGCGGCGCGGTTGAAATGTCAGACGCGTACCCAACACGGACTCGAGCCGCTTGTCGCGCGACTCGCTCTCGTTGATGCGCAACACCTGGCTGATGGCCGCGGCGTAGTCGGTGCTGCCCGCATCGTAGCTGGCCGAATCCAGCAACTGCCCGCCGGCCGCGTTCAATTCCTGCGTGAAGGCGGCAAGCACGCGCCGTCCCCAGTCATTTGCCGGCACCAGTGCGACTCCGGCGCGGTTGCCGTCCGCGACGACGCGGCGGGCGACCTGACGGGCTTCCTCCTCCGGCGAGAGTGCGAACTGGTACAGCACATTGCCGGCGGCCGCAGCGCCCGTGACGGCATTCAAGGTCAGCAGCGGCGGCCGCGGGCCGCTGTCGGCGGCCGCGGCGGCGACCTCCTCGCGCGTGAGGGGGCCGACGATGAGTCCCGCGCCATCCCCGGTCGCCTGACTGAGGGCCGCGGCAATGCTCATCTGCGTGGTGTCATAGATTTGCAGGGCCGGCCGATCGGCCGCGGGCAGCGAGTAATAGGCGGTCAGAAAACCATCGCGCACGGCGATCGCCGCCGCGCTTTGCCGGCCCGTAAGGGGCAGCAGTAACGCGATCCGCGGTCCGCCGACCGATGGCAGGTTTCCCGGCGCGCGTGCGCCGGGCACGACGGCGGCCGGCGGCTGCGCAGTCTGATGCGTGATAGGGCCGGACGGCGGCATGCCAGGCGGGGCCCGCTCGGCACCGGATTGCACATCCGCGCAGCTTGCCAGCTGCAGACCCAGCAGCGCCGCCACCGTGGCCAGGCATAAGTGCACAAATCGTCGGGTTTCGCACATGGGTTGCCGCGCCTTACCTTTCAACGGAGGATGTGGCCAATTACAGGGAACCAACCGCAAGGGATTATATAGTGGGCAATCAGCCGGGGCGGCTTGAAGTCGTCGCCACTCCCATCGGGAACATGGGCGATCTGAGCGAGCGTGCGCGCGATGCGCTGGCGGGCGCGGACCTGGTCGCAGCCGAGGATACGCGCCGTACATTGGGCCTGCTGCAGCATCTCGGGCTCGCGAAACCGCTGCTGTCACTGCATGCGCACAATGAGAGCCAGCGGCTTCCGCAAATCCTGGCGCACCTCGCGAACGGTGCCCGGGTAGTCCTGGTCAGCGATGCGGGAACACCGCTGCTCAGCGATCCGGGTTTCGAGCTGGTGCGCGCCGCCGTGGCGCAGGGGACCACTGTCGTCGTGGTGCCCGGCCCTTCGGCGATTACGGCCGCCCTGGCATTGGCCGGATTGCCCGTCGACCGGTTTTGCTTCGAGGGCTTCCTGCCTGCGGGCGCGCGCGAGCGGCGCAGCCGCTTGAGCGCGCTGGCGACGGAAGATCGCACCATGGTGTTCTTCGAGGCGCCACACCGGATCGCCGACAGCCTCGTTGACTTGTCAACGCAATTTGGCGGCGAGCGCCAGGCCGTGATTGCCCGCGAACTCACCAAGCTGCACGAAACCGTGTATCGCGGCACGCTTGCGGAATTGTGTGCGGTTGCGGGCCAGGATCCGAACCTGCAGCGCGGCGAAATCACACTGGTGGTGCGGGGCGCCGCGCCGGTCACGCACGGCGCAGACCCGACTCTCATGCGCCGGGCGCTGGAACTGCTGCTGCGCGAGTTGCCGCCGGGCAAGGCTGCGGGCATCGCGGCACAGCTGGCGGGGGGCCGACGCTCGGATGCGTATGAACTGGCGATGCAGTTGAGCCGTGACCGATAACTCCGTATCGTGGCGGGTGAAGTCGGCCGGGCAATCGCTGCGTTTCATCGGTTGGGACGTGGAGGAAAGTCCGGGCTCCCGCGAATAACGTGCCAGGTAACCCCTGGGGGGCGTGAGCCCACGGAAAGTGCAACAGAGAACAGACCGCCTAAGTCACTGCCCGGTAACGGATAGTGGCCGGTAAGGGTGAAACGGTGCGGTAAGAGCGCACCGCGTCGGTGGCAACACTGGACGGCTAGGTAAACCCCACGTGGAGCAAGGTCAAATAGGGAAGCGGCTTTTCGCACCATTTGGGGCGTGAAAGCAGCGTCGATTCGTGCGCGCTTCCGGGTAGGCCGCTTGAGGCCCCTGGTGACAGGGGTCCTAGAGGAATGATTGCTCTCGACAGAACCCGGCTTACAGGC
>DATDIL010000114.1:0-11899 GCA_036521075.1 Steroidobacteraceae bacterium
GCTACGGCATCAACGCGGTCGCCAAGAACGATTGCGCCGCCGGCGCGCATTCCTGTGCCGGGCAGGCGACGGCGGCCCGTGATCCGAAGTCGTTCGTGCTGCTTCCGGCCGGCGACTGCACCAAGATCGCGGGCGGCAGCACGCAGGCGATGTGAGGAGCCGGGCCTTGCCCCAACCGCTCGACATCGCGGGACAGGCCAGCCCGATTCCCGTCAGCGTGGGAATCGGGCTGCGCTTTCCACACCATGAGGTGGTGCTGCAGACGCGGCCCGAGGTGCCGTGGTTCGAGGTGCACGCCGAGAACTATTTTGGCGGCGGGGCCGTGCGCCGCACGCTCGAAGCCGTGCGCCGTGACTATCCGCTCTCACTGCACGGCGTGGGACTGTCCCTGGGCAGTGCCGAGGGGCTGGATCCCGTGCATCTTCGGCGCCTCGCCGATCTGTCGCGCACCATCGAACCGGCACTGGTGTCCGAGCACCTGTCGTGGAGCGTGGCCGGCGGACGCTACCTCGCCGATCTGTTGCCGCTGCCCATGACCGAAGAGGCGCTGGAGGTGGTCTGTCGCCACGTGCAGCAGACGCAGGAATGCCTCGGACGGACCCTGTTGATCGAGAATCCTTCGACGTATCTGCAGTTCCCGCACTCGAGCATCCCCGAGTGGGAATTCCTGGGCGCCGTGGCGGTGCGTACGGGCTGTGCTCTGCTGTGCGACATCAACAATATCTTCGTCAGCGCCAGCAATCATGGCTGGGATCCGCTGCGCTACCTCGATGCGCTGCCGGCGCGCGCCATCGGCGAGATGCATCTGGCGGGCCACGCCGTGCGCACACTCGAGGACGGCACCGTGGTGCGCATCGATGACCATGGCTCGCGCGTGAGCGGTGAAGTCTGGGCGCTGTACGAGCAGGCGCTGCAGCGCTTTGGCGCGCGGCCGACGCTGATCGAATGGGACACCGACGTGCCGGCATTCGAGGTGCTGCTCGATGAGGCCGCTCAGGCCGCCGCGAAGCTGCACCTGCACCGGGATGCCTTCCATGCTCATGCTGCGTGATCTGCAGCGCCTCATGGCCGACACGCTGCTCGGTACCGCCGCGCCGGACGAGCCCGGGCCGGACGCGCCGGCGCAGCCTGCGCCCGCACTGCCTGCACTCGTGTCGCGGCCTCTGCTGGCGATCCATCGCAACACCTGTGTGGGCACGCTCAGCAATGCGCTCTCGCTGACCTTCCCGGCGGTCCTGCGGCTGGTCGGTGCCGGCTTCTTCGATACAGCCGCGCAGGAATTCATGCGCGTCGAGCCGCCGCGCAGCGCCTGTCTGGACGACTATGGGCAGCAGTTTCCCGACTTCCTGGCTCACTTTCCTCATGCCGCAGGCCTCGAGTACCTGGCCGATGTGGCGCGGCTGGAATGGTCGGTCAGCCGCGCATTGCACGCCCCGGATGCCCTTCCCCTGGATCTCGCATCGCTGGCGGCGCTCGATCCGGCGCTGGTGCCGGGCATGCGCTTCGTGGCGCATCCGGGCATCAGCCTGCTGCAGCTGGACACACCCGCCGACATTATCTGGCGCGCCGTGCTCGATGAGGACGATGCTGCCCTGCGCGCAGTCGATCCGGCGGCAGGCCCCGTGCGGCTCCTGGTCGAGCGCAGCCAGGCGGGAATCGAGGTGCGGCGCATGGAAAGCTCGGCCTGGCATTTCACGCAGCGCCTGTGCGCGGGAGCGCCGCTCGAGGTGGCGCTCGCAGAGCCTGCTGCGGAACGATGCGCGGACTTCGGTCTGGTGCTCGCAGATCACCTGGCCTCGGGGCGCTTCGTCGGCTTCGTCCCCTTCACGGCAGTGAGGAATGCATGACTACCGCGAGCGTGGCCTCAAGTCCGATCAGCCGCCTCATCGACGCACTCAACCGCATCCCGTACAGCCTGCTCGCGATTCCGCTGCGGCTGGCGGTGGCCACAGTGTTCTGGAACTCGGGCCAGACCAAGCTCGCCAACTGGGACGCCACGCTGCAGCTGTTCGAGGACGACTACAAGGTGCCGCTGCTGCCGCCGGATTTTGCGGCCCATCTGGGAGCCTCGATCGAGCTGAGCACCCCGGTGCTGCTGGTGCTCGGACTGCTGACGCGGCCCGCCGCCCTGGTGCTGCTGGGCATGACCACCATCATCGAGGTTTTCGTCTACCCCCTGGCGTGGCCCACCCACATCCAGTGGGCAGCGATGCTGCTGGTGCTGCTGTGCCGGGGCGCAGGCCGCTACTCGGTGGACCACTGGCTGTGGCAGCGCTACGGCCGGCCGGGATAGGGCGACCTGCCGCACACTGCGGGCGAGTCCGCTGGCGCCCCGGCACGGACTGCGTTATCCTTAATGCAACTGCGAGTGATTCGCATTTGAGCTTTCCGAACGCATTGGGGCGCAGCAATGGATGCCTGTGTGGATTGGAGCGAGGCCGGCGGCAGTCTCGAGGCCGGCAAGCTGCATTCGCTGGCATCGCTGCATAAGGGTGCCCGCGGTACCGTCAGCGCCGTGCGCTGGCGTGGCGCCGCCGGTCTGAGCGTTGGCGATACGGCCGGCTCTACCATCACGCGCCGACTGCTCGAACTCGGCTTCGCCCCGGGCGAGCCCTTTGAAATCATTGAGGAGATCCGTCCGGGCGGCGATCCCATCGCCGTTCGTATCGGCTCTTCCGTGTTCGCCCTTCGGCGTCGCGAAGCCGAGGCCGTGGTGGTGCGGCTCGAGTGACCCGGGATCTTCCCGATGTGCGGACGCGCCGTGTTGCGTTGGTCGGCGCGCCGAACTGCGGCAAAACCGCGCTGTTCAATCGCCTGACCGGCAGCCGCCAGAAGGTCGCCAACTATCCCGGTGTCACGGTGGAGCGCAAGGAGGGTGCGTTCGTCGGCGCGCAGGGCCATCTGCTCTATCGCGTGATCGACCTGCCCGGCACCTACAGCCTGACGCCCTCGACGCTCGATGAGGCGATCACACGCGATGTCGTCACCGGGCGCCTGCGCAGCGAAACGCCGCCCGAGCTGATCGTCTGCGTGCTCGATTCCACCAATCTGCGCCTGTCGCTGCGCCTGGCGCTCGAGCTCGCGCGCTTAGGGATACCCATGATCGTGGCGCTGAACATGAGCGATCTGGCGCATCGGCGGGGCTTCACGCTCGACCGCGCGGCGCTCGCCGGTGAGCTCGGCGTGCCCGTGGTCGAAACCGTGGCAGTGCGGCCGGGAGGGGAGGCGGCGCTGCTGGCGGCGCTCGATGCGATCGTACCTAAGGCCGCGCGCGATGCCTTCACCGTCCCTACGCAAACGGACGCGGAGCTGACTGCAACGCAGCGCGAGGTGCGGCGCATCCTGGCCGCCGTCGGCTATGTGGAGCCATTGCGCGACCGTGCGCTGGCGCGGCTCGATGCCGTCGTGATGAATCCGGTCGTGGGTCCGATGCTGCTCGGCGTACTGCTGTTTCTGATGTTTCAGGCGGTGTTCAGCTGGGCGCAGGCCCCGGTGGCCTGGATCACCGCCGCCATGCAGGCCTTCGGCCAGGCGGTGCAGCACCTCTTACCCGAAGGCCCCCTGCGCAGTCTGCTGGTGGGTGGGGTCATCGCCGGGGCCGGCAGCGTGCTGGTCTTCCTGCCGCAGATACTCATCTTATTCTTCTTCATTTTATTGCTCGAGGACAGCGGCTACCTGCCGCGCGCGGCGTTCCTGCTCGACCGGATCATGGGCAGCGTGGGGCTGTCGGGCCGTTCCTTCATCCCGTTGCTGTCCTCCTTCTCGTGCGCCATTCCGGGCATCATGGCCACGCGCACCATCCCGAACGTCCGGGATCGGCTCGCGACCATCATGCTGGCGCCGATGATGACCTGCTCGGCGCGGCTACCGGTGTACGCGCTGATCATCGGCGCTTTCATTCCCATGCGCGCCGTGGGCCCATTCAACCTGCAGGGCCTGGTGCTGTTCGCGCTGTACCTGGCCGGCGTGGCCGGGGCCGTGGTCGTGGCTCTCATCATGCGCCGCGCCATCCTGCGTTCGAGCTATCACCCCCTGCTCATGGAATTGCCCGAATACCACTGGCCGAACGTGCGCAACCTGCTGACCGGTCTGTGGGAGCGCACGCAGATATTCCTCACGCGCGTGGGCACCATCATCCTGGCGCTCATGGTGCTGCTGTGGTTCCTGTCGAGTTACCCGCAGCCTCCGGCCGGCGCCGGCGGACCGGCCATCCGTTACAGCATTGCCGGCATGATGGGCTCGGGGCTCGAGACGCTGTTCAAGCCGCTGGGATTCAACTGGCAGATCAGCCTGGCGCTGGTGCCCGGGCTCGCGGCTCGCGAGGTCGTGGTGGGGGCACTGGGCACGGTGTATTCGCTTTCCGGGGCGCACGCCGGTGTCGGTGCCGCAGCCGGCGCGGATGTCGAGACCGCACTGCGGCCCATGATCGCGAGCGGCTGGAGCCTGGCGACGGCGCTATCGCTGCTGGCCTGGTACGTGTTTGCGCCGCAGTGCCTGTCGACCCTGGTCACCGTGCGGCGCGAGACCAATTCCTGGCGCTATCCGCTGATCATGACGGCCTATCTGTTCGTCATCGCCTACGCCTTCGCCTTCGTGACCTATCGCATCGCCCTGAGCCTGGGCGGAGGCTGAGGTGCTGCAGCAGATCATCATCGCGGTGCTGGTGCTGCTCGCGGGCGCCTATGTGGTCTGGAGCTTCATGCCCATGCAGCGGCGCCAGCGCCTGCTCGATGCACTGGCCGCGCACGGCATCGCCGCGCGGGCGGCCGCCGCGCACCGCAAACGGCTCGCCACGCCCGGCTGCGGCAACTGCGCTGCTTCCGGCGAGCACGAGAAGAGCGGATCCTCGCGGCGCTGAGGCCGCCCGGCGTGCGCCCGGCAAGAAAAAGGGGGCGCGGCCTGAACCGCGCCCCCTTAAAGTCCGCTCGCCGATCCGCGAGTCTCAGAATTTCGCAGTGAAGCCCAAGAACAACTGACGACCAAACATGTCGTAGGTGCTGTAGGTGTTCGCCGCTCCGCCGCTGACGATGTTGCCATCGATGACCGGCGGATCCTTGTCGAAGATGTTGTTGAAGCCGGCGCGGAACGACAGGATGCTGTTCACTCGCCAGTTGGCTGTCAGGTCCAGATAGCTGTACGCGGGAATCACGGCATTGAACTTGTCGTACGTGCCCCAGGTTGCGAAATGCAACGTCGGATCCGAGTCGTTGTTGTCTTCCTCGACCTTGCCGATGTAGCGCCAGGTCGCCGTCGCCGTGACGTTCCAGGGCGTCTGCCAGCTCGCGCTGAAGATGTGATGCCAGCGCGGATCGATGGTCTGGCACGTGAACCCGAACAGGCCGGCGCAGTCGTAGGTATGCTGACCCGGCAGCGGTGTGGTCTCCGCATGCTGCAGATACGAGCCGTTCATGTCGAAGTCGATGGCGCCCAGACTCTTCGGCAGGTCGATCCGGTAATTGAATTGCACGTCGATGCCGCTGTTCACCAGTGCGCCGGCATTGACGTTGGACTGGATGATGTAGCCGCCGGCCGCGATGGTGTTGCCCGTCAAGCCGCCCGTGACCGGCGAGCGCACGATCTGGCTGCAGTACAGCGGATTGCCGGTGGCGGCGCAGTTAGTCAGGATCACGCTGGCCGGAATCGTCGTGACCTCCTGGCTCAGAGCGATGTGATAGTAGTCGACGCTACCCTTGAAATTCGGCACCTGGCTGGGCGCGAAGTTGATGCCGAGGGTATAGGTCTCGGCCTGCTCGGGCTGCAGATTCGGGTTGCCGCCGACCAATTGTGACAGCTGGCCGGCCGCGCCCTGCGGGATGGTGTCGGTCGTGCTGCCATTGCCATATTGCGACGCCCTGACGCCCATGTGTTCGCACGCGGCGAGCGTGTCCACCGCTGGGGCCGCGATTGCGCCTCCGGCCGTGAACGTGGGCGCACAGGGATCGTTTCCGAGCTCCCCTGTGGCAACTTGCTGCGGGTTATAGAGCTCAACCACACTCGGCGCGCGGATTGCCTTGTCGTACGACACGCGCAGGCGATAGTCCTCGATGGGGGCGTACTGCACTTCGAACTTGTAGGTGTTCACCGGCCCTGAGGTCGTATAGTCCGACCGCCGGTAGCCACCGTCGAACAGCAGCTCCTTGACGCCCGTCACGTTCTGAATGAGCGGCGCGCGCAGTTCAAGGAACTCCTCCGAGACCGACACACTGTTATTGATGGGTACCGCGGCGCTGCCGAAGCCCGATAGCAATCCGCTCTCCTCGGCGTAGTCGGGCAGGAAGTACTCGTTGTCGTTGCGGTGCTCGAAGCCGAGGTCGACGCCGACACCGTCGCTCGCCAGCGGGGAATGAATACCATACTTGCCAAGCTGGCCCGTGATTTCGGCATGTATCGTACGCAGTGTCGACGTACCTTCGCCGGAACCGTTGAGGTACAGGTAATTGAGCGCCGCATTCGTTACGCCGCCATTCGCAAAGATATTGTACGGAACGCACGGCGGTCCGCTGATGCAGGCCGGACTGGCGCCAGTGCCCGTGACCTGCAGGGCGTTGTCGATGCCCTGAAAGTTCAGGTATTTTTCGTTGATATTGAAGAACGTGGTGTAGAAGTACTGCCCGTAGACATCGTATGTCCAGACGTCGCCCAGGTCGCCCTTGAAGCCAAAGACCGGGCGATAGTTCTCATGCTCATAGTCCGAGATTCGCCCACCGCCCTCGATGTTGCGACGACCGATGCGCACGTCGGCGCAGTTGGGTGAGGGCGCACCGCCCACATCGATGCAGGCCACACCGGGATTGGCGGCGACGTATGCGAGCTGGCTCGGGGAGCACAGTATCCCGGCCTGCTGCGCGCTCAAGAACGGATTGTCGCAATTGACCTGATAATTTCCGCTGCCGGTGGGATCGGTTGGGTTGAGGTCCTTGAACAAGGCCGCCGGAGCCACCTGCTGGTGTGTCCGATCGTCCATGAAATAGACCTCGGCATACGGCTGGAACCAGTCCGTGATGGTGTCGTGCGCGAGGAACGCAGCGTTGTAGCGATCATCTTCCCGTGTCATGTAGATATAGGGCTGCGAATTGAAGTCAGCCGGCGGCGTTGTCGCGATGCCCAATCCCTGCTTGATGAAGGTGTTCCCGAGTACGCTGTAGGTCGTATTGGCATTAGGTCCGGTCAGAGGCTCGAAGGCGTTGGAGTTGGACGAGCCGCCGCAGCTGGCGCCGGTGATGGTGCCGTGCGCGTCCGTCAAGGGCGTATCCAATTCGCAGCCGCCGTAGTCGCGCTCGCTGCTCACCACCGGTTCCTGGTGCCGGTAGCTCAGGAACGCGGTGATGTTGCCGTTGCCATCGGCGAAGTTCGTGCCCATCAGCATGTCGAAATTGCCCTGGCGCCCGTCCTGAGTCAGGCCCGTCGCCGGGGTGGTCCCGAACGCTCGCACCTGGGCCTGCACGGCACTGTTGCCGTTGTCATGCAGGTACTCGTCGAAATTGCCGTCGAATTGAAAGCCTTGAAAATCGTGCTTCATGATGAAGTTCACGACACCGGCAATGGCGTCCGAGCCATAGGCCGCGGATGCACCGCCCGTCACGACTTCGACACGCTCGACCAGGCCTGAGGGAATCTGGTCCAGATCGGGGGCCGGTGATTGGATGAACGTGTAGGGTGAACCTTGACCGAGGCGTCGGCCATCGACCAGCACCAGGGTCCGGTTGGGGCCCAGTCCGCGCAGATCCGCGGTGGAGACGCCACCGGCGGTCGTCAGGCCGCTGCTGCCGTTGCCCAGATCCTGTCCCAACCCATTGTTAAAGTTTTGTGGCAATTGATTGATGATGTCGCCGGTATCGGTCAGGCCGGTCTTCGCGATGTACGCGGAGGACAACACCTGGATCGGGCTCGTGCTGACTTCATTCGGCGCAGGGATGCGCGAACCCGTGACGACCACTTCCTGAAGCTGCGCGTTCTCGGCCGCCTCGGCCGCCACACCGGTACTGGTGGGCGCCGCCGGTGCGCCGTCAGCTGGTGCGGCCGCGGATGTTGCTGCGGCAGACTGATCCGCCCACGCCGGGGCGCCAAACAAAGCTGCCAGGCAGCAACCGGTGATCAGGCCTTTGCATGCGACACGAATGATTGAACTCAACCCTGCCCTGATGGCACGGTCGCCGTCTTGTCGAAGGACTATCATGTGAGGATTCCCCTTAAACGGACCGCGAGCGGGCTTGATCTGAGTGTTATGCCCGCGCGCAATCCCTGCGACCCAATAACTTTAGCAGTCAGGCCTCGGACGCAAAACGAGACACAAAAGAAGTAACCATGTGAGACGAGACCGAGACTGCTCCCCTGGAATGTGCTCATAGCTTAAACGACATTTGATGTGACAGACAACCCACTGTTGCCTGAATACAACGAATTCACTGGTAGGCCGCGGTTCGCTTCTTTTGTTGCGGAATAGGTGCATTTGGGCTCTACTGGCGAGCTACCCACGGTTTGAACCTTTCGACCGAGGCCCGTTATGTGGCGCCCCAGCGGCAGGCGTTTCAAATTCGCCACGCAAGACAATCGGCAGCGGCCATTGATCCATGACGGTGCGAGCGTTGCGGCGTAGCAGCAGAAGCGCCAGGCGCGGCGAATCGGCGCGCGACATCGATCGCCCTCTGCGCGGCGCGGTGAGCGCGTGCGTATTCCTCACAATGTTTTGTCTACTGGCCCATGCGGCGGCATCGGCGGTGGCATCGGCGGGCCCGCTCGAGCAGCCGCGACTGCGCGAGATTGCCGAGGCGCCCGATCCCGAGCAGCTTCGCTCGACGGTGCAGGCACTGGTGGCATTCGGCACGCGCCATACCCTGTCGGACACGGTGTCGGCCACGCGCGGCATCGGTGCCGCACGGCGCTGGGCGCAGTCCCGCTTCGAGCAGATCGGCCGCGATTGCGGCGGCTGCCTCACGCTGGTGAGGCCGGCACAGGTCGTCACCGGCCCGCGCGCGCCGGAGTCGGTGCAGATCGTCGACATCGTCGCGATTCAACAGGGCACCGCCGATCCCGACCGCGTTGTCGTACTGACCGGTCACATCGATTCACGCGTCAGCGACGTCATGAACTCCAGCGCCGATGCGCCGGGGGCCGATGACGATGCCTCCGGCGTGGCCGTCGTCATGGAAGCCGCGCGCATCCTGAGCCGCTACCGCTTTCCGGCCACCATCGTCTACGGCGTGGTATCCGGCGAGGAGCAGGGGCTCTATGGCGGCAAACTGCTTGCCGGTTACGCCAAGGACCAGGGTTGGCGGGTCGAGGCGGATCTGAACAACGACATCGTCGGCGCTTCCCAGGGCCAGAACGGCGTCGCCGACAACACCCGGGTGCGCGTGTTCTCGGAAGGCACTCGCGATACGGAGACCACGGAGGAGGCGCGGCAGCGGCGCTTCCAGGGCGGGGAGGACGATTCGGCCTCGCGCAACGTAGCGCGCTATGCCAAGGCCCTGGCCGAGATGTACCTGCCGAACTGGACCGTGGCAGTGGTTTACCGCCTCGACCGTTTCGGCCGGGGCGGCGATCATGCCGCATTCAATGCCCTGGGTTATCCCGCCGTACGCTTCACCGAGAACGCCGAGGACTACCGGCACCAGCACCAGGACCTGCGCACCGCGGATGGCGTTGAATACGGGGACAGCATCGAGCACCTGGATTTCGCCTACCTCGCCAGGGTCGCGGCCACCAACGCCCTGGTCGCGGCCTCGATGGTCTCGGCGCCGCCGCCCCCGGCTCATGTCGAGATTGCCGGTGCGGTGACGCCGGATACGCGGTTGACCTGGACGAGCGCGCCAGGATCGCCGGCGGATGCTTACCGCGTGTACTGGCGCGATACGACGGCGCCGGCGTGGACCCATTGGCGAGATGCCGGCGCGGGCCAGACGGTGACGCTCCGCAATGTGTCCATCGATGACTCCGTGTTCGGTGTCGCCAGCGTGTCCGCCGACGGCTATGAGAGCCCGGTGGTCTTCCCCGGCGCCGCGGGTGCGTTCTGGCGGCCCTGAGGATTCAGCGCCGCACCGGGCCCTCGGGCGAGGTGCCGAACAGCTCGTAGTGGACGTGGTCGCCCGTACGGATGCCCAGTTTTGCGCAGTTGCCGCCGGCGAGCTCGAGCACGGCCTTGACGGGCTCGGGCGATGCGATGATCGCCTCCGACAACGGCGTCGTGCGCTCTCGGATGTACACGATGCGCCCCTTGGCATCGATGAACAGCATATCGAGCGGGATCAGCGTGTTCTTCATCCACATATGCACCACGCGCGGCGACTGCTCGGGAAAGAGCATGCCCTGATCGGTCGAGAGCCATTCCAGGTACATGAGTCCCTGCTGCGCGCGTTGCGGCGTATCGGCGATCCAGATGCTGAACCACTCCGGTCCGTGGCGCGTATGGATGTCGAGCACCGAGCGCGGGAATTTCTCCAGGGGCTCCTGCGCGCGCGCGGTCCGCAACGGCAGCGAACTCGCCAGCAGCGCGACGACGGCCATCATCACGGCAATGGTCCACCAACCTCGCGGCTGCATCGAAGGTCCCTGGGCCGGCTCAGTCATACGCACCCCGCACACTGCCATGCATTTCGCCTATTCATCGCTCATGAGTCCTGCGAAGTCGAAGCGGCTGAGCAGCAGCCCTTCGCCGCCGTCGGCCGCCGCGGCCGCCGCCACGCAGAATCCCCGTCCCGCCACGCGCAGCTCATGAGCCGCGCTCGCGATGGGCGATTCGGTCAGCTCGTCGATGGTGCATTTGTCCTCGCCCCGTGTCGAATAGAGCCGGCCCTGACCCTCGAAGATCACCGTGACGTTCGCCGGCACGCCGCGGCTGCTGCCGGCACCTCGGCCGGCCGCCATGCCGAACACGAACCGCAGGCGGCGATGATCGCGCGGCGTTAAGCCCGCGAAGGTCACACGGATGCCGCTCCGGTTGGGGCGCGGGCCGCCCTCGCACTGCAGTTGCGCGTCCGTCCAATCGATGTCGAGATCGCTCGCCCCGCGCAGCCGCGCGCGCAGGAAGCCATCGTGACTGGGCAGGCAGCCCGCCCCGGCCTGCGGGGCCTGCGGGGACTGAGGCGAGCTTGGAGATTGCTGTCGGGCGTGGCGTGCGCACCCGCTCATGGTAGCGATGATGAGCAGGCAGATCAGCGTTCGCAATGGCACGGATGTGTGGCAATTGGTCATGGCAACGGCGGGGACGGGGCAGTATAGCTGCGGACCATAACCGCGCCCGCACGCGCGGCCGCGACATTGCGCACACGCCGGCCGGCGCGCAACTGCTAGACTTTTTTCCGATATGGACCGACGAAAATTTCGCACCCGGGCCCGCATGGCCAGGCAACTGATTGAAATATATCCCATTATTCCGGCGACGCTGGCCCGTCTCACGGAGCTGTCGAACAATCTGTTCTTCAGCTGGCACCGGCCCACGCGGGCCCTGTTCGAGGATCTGGACCCGGAGCTGTGGAAACAGGCCGGCGGCAATCCGCGCCTGATCCTGCGCTGTATCAGCCAGGAAAGTCTCGATCGCGCGGCGGCCGATCCGGACTACCAGCAGCGCTATCGCGACGTGCTGGCCACATTCGACGCCTATCTGGCCGCGCCGGCACCGCGCGCCGATGAGCCGCTGATCGCCTACTTCTGTGCCGAGTATGGCTTTCACGAGAGCTTCCCGATCTATTCGGGCGGCCTGGGGGTGCTGGCGGGCGATCACTGCAAGGCAGCCAGCGACGAGCGGCTCAATTTCACTGCCGTCGGACTGCTCTACACCGAGGGCTACTTCATTCAGGCGGTGGATGCCGACGGGGTGCAGCACGCCAACTACAACGACACCGATCCGCGGGACCTGCCGGTCGAGGCCGTGCGCGATGCGGCCGGCCAGTGGCTGCGCGTG
>DATDIL010000115.1:0-2299 GCA_036521075.1 Steroidobacteraceae bacterium
AGTAGCTGTCGGTGATCCAGCCGCCGAGGGAGGGTCCCAGCACGGGCGCAATCACGGTCGCGATCGCGACCACGGAGAATGCGCGGCCGCGCTGCTCGGGTGGAAACGTATCGAGCAGGATGGCCTGTTGCGAGGGTTGCAGGCCGCCGCCGAACAGGCCCTGGAGCACGCGGAAAATCACCAGCTCGGACAGGTTGGTTGCCAGACCGCACAGCACCGAGCACGCGGTGAAGGCCAGGATACAGCTCACGAAGAAGCGCCTGCGGCCGAACACGTTGGACAGCCAGCCGCTGATCGGCAGCACGATGCCGTTGGCGACCAGATAGGAGGTCAGCGTCCAGGTGCTCTCATCCTGACTGGAGGAGAGGCTGCCGGCGATATGCGGCAGGGCCACGTTGACGATGGTGGTGTCGAGCACCTCCATGAACGCCGCGCCGGTCACCACCAGCGCAATCAGCCAGGGGTTGTGGCTGGGGCGCCAGGCTGCAGCGTCGCCCGGATCGCCCGCACTCATCGATCCCCCGCGTTCATCGCTCGTCCACGGTGGGCTCGACCGACAGACCCAGGGGCAAGGCTTGATCAGCTGGCAGCCCGGAGTCGATCAGGATCTTGACCGGTACGCGCTGCACGATCTTGACGAAATTGCCGGTGGCGTTTTCAGCCGGGAAGGCGGAGAAGCGCGAGCCGCTGCCCATCTGCACGCTGTCCACGTGACCGCGCAGCCGCAGCTTCGGGTAGGCATCGACGCGAATGCTGACCGGCTGGCCCGGGCGCATGTGCGTGAGCTGATTTTCCTTGAAATTGGCGGTGACCCAGACCTCCGGAGTCACCAGCTCGAGCAGCGTCTGTCCCGGCTGCACGAAGTCGCCGCGCTCGACGTTGCGCCGGGTCACGCGCCCGGCCTGCAGCGCGCGCAGCTCGGTGTAGCTGACATTGAGTTGTGCCTGCTGCGCCTGCGCATCGGCGGCGGCAAGCTGTGCCTGCAGCGCCCGCATCTGCGACTCCGCAATGGCAATGTTCTGCGGCGCCAGGCCGGCCGTGTTCACTCGCGCCTGTGCATCGCGCACCTCCATGGCGGCGGACCGCTCCTGCGCATTCGCGGCATCGATCTGCGATTGCGTCGTCGCTCGCGCATCCACGCGGCGTTCGCGCTCGAGATCAGCCCGCGCCTTGACGTAATTGGCGCGGGCGGCCGACAGCGTGGCGCGGGCCGAGATCAGGTCAGCCGGCTGGGCCGTGCGCGCCACCTGCAGATTCAAGCGCGCGACATCGAGCTGGGCGCTGACCTGTGCCTCCTGGCCCAGCGCCGCGTCGAGTGCATTGCGATAATCCCTGGGATCGATGCTCAGCAGCAGATCGCCGGCACCAACGCGCTGGTTGTCGTTGACCGCCAGCTCGCGCACATAGCCGCCGATCTTCGCCGCCACGGCGACGGCCCGCCCGTCGATGAAGGCATCGTCGGTGCTTTCACGCCCACGCTTGAAGAGCAGGTACCAGAGCAGTGCCAGCAGCAACAACACCAGAATGGCCACCCCCGCGATCCAGATCACCCGCGGGTTGCCCGGGCGTCGGGGCGCCTGCGCCGTGGCGCCGCTCTCCTGCTGCGGCGGCGAGTTCGACGCCGGCTCGGATGGCATGCGGAATGCTCCCTGGGCGGTGGTAGGGCCTCGCAATGCAGCGAATTGCACAACAGCCTCCGCCGGCCGGCTAGCGGACAAGACCTACAGACTCCGGCCGCTCTCGCCGCCAGAATCGCCCCTTCGTGCAGCCGGAACAGGGGAGCGGCCGTGCCCACCGACAAACTGGCCACTTATCGCGCCAAGCGTGACTTCCGGCGAACGAGCGAACCGCGGGGCAAACGCAGTTCGCCGACAGCGCAGCGCCTGCGCTTCGTCATTCAGAAGCATGCAGCACGTCGGCTGCACTACGATCTGCGGCTCGAACTCGACGGGGTCTTCAAATCCTGGGCCGTCACCCGCGGCCCCTCGCTCGATCCCGCCGACAAACGCCTCGCAGTCGAAGTCGAAGACCATCCGCTCGACTACGGCGACTTCGAAGGCACCATCCCGCAGGGACAGTACGGGGGCGGCACGGTGCAACTGTGGGACCGCGGCTACTGGCAGCCTGCGCCCGGCGAGGATGCCGCCGCAGCGCTCAAGAGAGGGGAGCTCAAGTTCACGCTCGAGGGCCACCGCCTGCACGGTAGCTGGGTGCTGGTGCGCATGCGCAGCGACCGCGGCTCCGGCAAACGCAGCGCCGGCAAACGCAACAACTGGCTGCTGATCAAGCACCGCGACGA
>DATDIL010000116.1:0-4514 GCA_036521075.1 Steroidobacteraceae bacterium
CCTGTTGGTAGTGGCCGCCCAGCGCCGCGCGGGCTTGCTGACCTGCGATGGCCAGCAGCGGCATGTGATCGAGCCGCGCGTCATACATGCCGGTAATCAGGTGCGTGGCACCGGGACCGGAAGTCGCCAGGCACACACCCAGTTGACCGGAAAACTTCGCGTATGCCGAGGCCATGAAGGCCGCCATTTCTTCATGACGGACCTGGACGAATTTGATTTTGCCCCCGGCGCGGTTCATGGCGCCCAACAGGCCGTTGATGCCGTCGCCCGGGTAGCCGAACACCACGCGAATGCCCCACCCGTGCAGGCGTTCCCAAAAGAAATCACCGACCGTCTGTGACATAGCAGCTGCCCGCATCGGAATGGATCACAGATATATAGGACACTGTGCCGCAGCCGGGGATCGGCCACGCAGCGGGTCGGGCTGTCAGTGGTCGCCGTCAGCGGGGCCGCGTCGGGTCCTATGGCCAACGAGTGCCGCACGATCGATAGTCGGTTGGTAGGGGCGGGCGGCCATGAGCAGCGACCTGGTGATTCGTTTCGTGGTCGGCGGCGGGGTGGTGGCTGCCTTCGCGGCGCTCGGCGATGTGCTTCGACCCAAGAGCTTCGCCGGCCTGTTCGGCGCGGCACCCTCAGTCGCGCTGGCGACCTTAGGACTGACCATCACGAGCAAGGGATCGAGCTATGCGGCGCTCGAGGCGCGCTCGATGATGATCGGGGCTCTGGCGTTCGTCGTCTATGCCCACATTTGTGCGCGTTTGCTGCTGCGACGAACCTACCATTCAGCGCTGGTGACCATCGCGGGCCTCGTGCCCTGGCTACTGCTCGCCCTGGGCGGGTGGTGGCTGCTGCGAGCGATCCGATGAGGATCGAAATCCATCTGTCGCAGCTCCGTCATACTCGCTGGTACGAATATGCCTTGCGCTTTGTGTTAGGGGGCGCGGTGTGTGCGCTCGCCGGCTTCCTCGCCGACCGGTTCGGGCCTGGCGTGGGCGGCCTGTTCCTGGCCTTTCCGGCGATCTTCCCGGCCAGCGCCACGTTGGTTGAGAAGCACGAGGCGCAAAAGAAGCACCGCGCGGGCATCGAGCACACCGTCCGCGGACGCGAGGCCGCAGGATTGGATGCAGCCGGCGCGACGCTGGGAGGGCTGGCGCTGTGCGTGTTCGCCGCGCTCATTTACCGCTTTCTGCCCGTCTATCCGGCGATCGCGACCATTGGTCTGGCGGCTCTGGCGTGGCTCGCGACCGCGACGTCCCTGTGGTGGATGCGCAAAAAGCATTTTCTCGGAGCCCGCTCCCGGCGCGGCAGGCGCGCCTAGGTTTTCTTTGATTCGCAGGAGGCAGCATGTCCAAGATCGTGGTTGTGACCGGTGCCAGTGCCGGCGTTGGCCGCGCCACCGTGCGCGAATTTGCAGCCCACGGCTATGACGTGGCGCTGCTGGCGCGGCACCGCGGGCGGCTGGAGACGGCGGCCGAGGAGTGCCGTGCATTCGGCGTGCGGGCGCTGCCGCTGTGTGTCGATGTTGCCGATTCGGCTGCCGTCGAGAATGCAGCCGAGCAGATCGAGCAGGTGCTCGGTCCGATTGACGTGTGGGTAAACATCGCAATGGCCACTGCGTTCTCCGAGTTCGAGCATCTGACGGCCGAGGAGTTCAAGCGCGGCACCGAAGTCACTTACTTGGGGCAGGTGTATGGCGTCATGGCGGCGCTGCGACGCATGCGTCGCCGCAACCGCGGCACCCTCATCAATGTCGGCTCGGCGCTCGCCCATCGCGCCATCCCACTCCAGTCGGTGTACTGCGGCGCGAAGTTTGCCGTCCGTGGCTTCACCGAATCGCTGCGCTCGGAGCTCATCCACGATCGTCTCAATGTGCACGTCTGCACTGTGGATCTGCCGGCGTTGAATACGCCCCAGTTCGATTGGGCGCTCAACAAGACCGGATGGCAGTCGCGACCGGTGGCGCCGGTATTTGAGCCCGAGCTGGCAGCCCGCGCGATCTACTTCGCTTCGCAGCATCGTCGGCGGGCAATCTACGTTGGCACCTCGACCGTCAAAGCCATGCTGGCTAATCTGCTGCTGCCCGGCTTGCTGGATCATTATCTCGCTCACAGCGGCTACGCCGGGCAGATGACGCGCCGTCGTCAGGCGCCCGACGCCCCAGCCAATCTATTTGCAACCGTCGATGGCACGCAGGGGGCCCGCGGTCGTTTTGAAGCCGAGGCCATCCACGGGCAAGTTGCGACCTTTAGCGATCGTTACCGTGCTGCAGCCTGGTGGGGTGTCGGGATAGGGCTTTGGCTGGCGTGGCGAATGCTGCGCGATCGCAGACCGACCTCAACGCAGCATTGAAGTCGCCACGCCTGCGCGATCCTATTTGGCGCCTGGGGGTTTCAACGGCACCGAAGACCCCGAACGACGCGTGAACTCGTCATCTGTTTTGGGGGACCCGGTGTGGGCGCTCTGATCGGGCCGCGTCTGCTGACGGCTGCCCGATGGTTTTGGCCGGCCAGGTGTCGGGTTTTCCTGCGGCGGCACATCGGGGCTTTTGGTGTCTTCGTTCATTGCCTCTACACTCCGCGCCGCTATGCACCGGCTATGCGGCCAATGATGAGATGCGATCGGCTACTGAAGGATGCTGCTCCTCGCGACTTGATACCAAGGTCTCCCAAGAGCGGCCGTCAGCGCCACGGCGGATAACCTGTCGGCCTCATCTGATCGACCAGCGAAATACCCTCTCTCGCGCAGCAATTGTAGGACTGTGGCCGATGGCATTTGACGGTGCGCGTGGCACGCTCGTGGCGTGCAGGGCCGCATCCGAAAGCCGCGACCCTCGGAATGCCCAATGGAGGAACACAATGGCACGAAAATACGGCAAAGGAGCAGGTCGCAAGGTCAAGCGGGCGATGCATGAGATGAAACGCGGTGAGCTCAAAAGCGGTCGTTCCGGGCGCAAAGTCAAAAGCCGCAAGCAGGCCATCGCTATTGGACTGTCCGAGGCGCGACGGGCCGGCAAGAAGGTTCCCAAGAAGAAATCGGCGCGAAAAAAGTAGAGTCCGAAGTCGGTCAAGCGCTTTTTCGACGCGATCAATTCCCCCGCATTCGCCCCTCCCTTTTCATGAGGCATTACCCATGGCTGCCAAACGAAAATCGAGCGCCGCGAGCCGCGGCGCGACTGGCCGAATCCCTGGAGCCACCGCATCCAGGAAGTGGTCCAGGGGCGTCATGGAACACAGCGACGCCATGGATCTTCAATCTGGAGTTTTCAAGCTCAAAAGCGCGCGCGCCATTGCGCGTTCGCTGAAGAGATCCTCCGAAGCAAGCGCGCGCCGTAAGTCGAGCCCGTTTCGTTCAGCGATGTCGATGCTCAATTTCGAGATCAATCGTGCGGGCAAGAACTTGAGTCAAGAACGCCTACAGGTGCTCAATCAGGCCAAAGGGGAACTGCGCAAGGCCTTTGGTCGGTCGGCTTAAGCAAAGGGTCCGTCAATCAACTGCTCGAGGTCCACCGATGCCCACCCGCCGATTGACCTGGCAGCTCGTCTCGAGCGTCCTACTGCTTACCCCGGCAATGATCCGCTCCGCGTTTTCCGCGCCTGCACCGAGCGCTCCTCAGCCCTCCCCACGGGGGGTGCCGGAATGGAGATGCTCACCCCATATTCCTGCGTCACGATGAGACGAAGACGCTCGACGGAATCAATCAGCATCTCAAGTCAACAGGCTGGTACAAGAATTTTCCGCCGCCGGACGTCGAGGTTGTTTCGTGGTACGTACTGATGGGAGTCGGGCAGGTTCTAACTCTCCGCTTCCGCTCGGAGAAACTGCGTGACATCAACCAATTGATCGAAAAGGAGGCATGGGGCGGCTATCGAACAGAATTTTATCCCACCTATGACTACCGGGCGCTTTATCAAATTGAACAATCGAAGAACCAATGAACGTACGCCGGCAAAGGAGAGCCTTTGCTGAAGCAGGTTGACTTGGCAAGCGGCTATTGATCCCGGCAGGCGGCGAGCTTTGCGCCCCACTGGACTTCAGAGCCCCTGAAGATATATCATATACTATACAAAAATTGACAACGTACCGGATCGATCCAGCTTGGATCCTCTGTGGGGGTACGGTGAAAGATAGTCAGTCCTGTTCGTGCTTTGTGCGAGCAAGTTCTTTACTCCGCCGCAGCGGGTCCCGCCCCGTGCATTTTTTGACTTCCTTCGCTCCGCCCGTCGCCGCGAGCCGCCCAGCAATGGACCCTCGGCGGCAAGCGCTCGCGACGGCCAACGTGATCTCTCAAATTCAACCATTTGAACAATAAGGGGAATGACATGAGCGTCGACGTGAAGGCGAATCAGACCGGGGACCCGATGCAAAACACCGGTGTCAAAAACCGGTGGATGCAGTTGGTGCTCGGGATCATCTGCATGGCGATGGTCGCCAATCTGCAGTACGGCTGGACGCTGTTCGTGAATCCGATGCACGAGAAATTCGGCTGGACCAAGGCCGCGATCCAGGTCGCGTTC
>DATDIL010000117.1:0-13615 GCA_036521075.1 Steroidobacteraceae bacterium
CTTCTGGCAGCGGCACTTCGTGAACCAGGGCATGTTCACCGGCGCCTATAGCTCATTCCAGACCGATGACGAGTTTGCCGCGGCCCTGGAGATGCACCTGCGCAAGCTGATCGAGCGGCGCGTCGAGGCTCTACGAGCAGGCTCGGGACGCGGCACGACGAAAGCATGGACGCTACCTCCCTTTCGAGGACTCGAGTCATACGAGTTTGAGCACGCCCCGATATTCTTCGGTCAGGACGAATGGCTTGCCAAAGGAATGCTCCAGCTAACGAGCAACGCAGAGCGCGAGACGCCCTTTCTACTGGTGCTCGGAGCGAGCGGCTCCGGCAAATCATCCCTCGTCAAGTCAGGCATCGCACCGAAGCTCTTCTTGCCACGACGAGTCGCGGGCGCGGCGTTCCTGAGTCGCGTGGTATTCCGTCCGAGCGACGCGGGCGAGGGAGAGGACCTGTTCGATGCCCTTGCGCGTCGCCTGACGGTCCGGACGAGTGCAGAGGAGGGACTGCCGGAGCTTCTGGGTCATGGGCAATCGGTCGCGAGTCTGGCGGCGCACCTGCGAACCGCTTCGACCGCGCCCGCGTATCCGATCGGCATGGCGCTCGGGCAGGCGACAGTGCATGCGAGACGATCGGGCCGCATGCTCGAGTACGAGAGCGCGAAACTGCTTCTGGTTGTCGATCAGCTCGAAGAGCTGTTCACGATGGATGGAATATCCGCGGAGCAGCGAGCGCACTTCATTGACCTGCTTGCGGGCTTCGTACGCTCCGGAATCGTGTGGGTGATTGCCGCAATGCGCAAGGATTTCTGGCACCTCGCGGACCAGACTCCCGAGCTCATCCGCCTGTCCGAAGGCAGTGGTCGGCTGGACCTTCTGCCTCCCGGACCGGCCCAGCTGAGCCAGATGATCCGTCGCCCGGCGGAAGCCGCCGACGTCGCTTTCGAGGTCCATGCGACGACCAACGTGCCGCTCAACGATGTCATCGCGGAAGAAGTTGGGCGCGAGCCGGGCGCGTTGCCCCTGCTGTCGTATGTTCTCGATCAGCTCTACCGGGACGATATCATCGATGGCCAAGGGGACACGCTCACCTATGCGACCTACGAGAAGCTCGGAAGGCTGCGGGGCGCGATCGCAAAGAAGGCCGATGCCGTCCTCCTGGGGTGCGCCCCGGAAGATCGTCTCGCGTTAGGCTCGGTGCTGTTCGTGCTCGTATCCAAAGGGACTGAAGAAGCGGAAGCCGAGCGTAACGTCGCACGACGCGTTCCTCTGTCGACATTTCCTCCAGGAACCGCACGACGCAGGCTCGTCGACGCATTTCTCGATGCCGGCGCGCGCTTACTCGTGACCGACGCAAATCAGGGCGCGAGCGCGTCGGTTCGTGTCGCGCATGAAGCGCTGATCTCGAGCTGGCCCACGGCAAGGGAGTTCGTTCAGAACAACGCCGAATCGCTCCGGATTCGGCGCCGGCTTGAGGAGCGCTATGCACGTTGGCTTGCCGTGCAGGAAGAGGGCGCAGGCGGCACCGCTCACAACCCGCGGGGGGGCGGCCAGTTGCGCTGGCTGCGCACAATCCGCGGTCGAATGCGTCCGGAGGCTGGCCTCCTCGCCGACATCGATCTCGCCGATGGCCAACGCCTGCTCAGAGACCATCGTCTCGACACCGAAGTGGGTGTCGTTGCGTACATCGAGCGCTCCGTCGCGCAGGAGCGAAGCAGACGGATGCGTCTGGCGCGGGGCCTTGGGATCTTCGCGGCAATCGTAACGGTGCTCGCCTTGATTGCGCGCGAACAGAGGAATGAGGCCCTGGTTGAAACGGCAGTCGCATCCCGTGCCACGACCTTCCTCGAGGACATGTTCCAGGATGCGGATCCGGAGAAAAGCCACGGCGACCAAATCACCGCCAAGCAGATGCTGGACGTGGGCGCGAGCTCGATCCACTCGGAGCTCGCCGATGAGCCTCGCGTAAGTGCGGAGTTGCAAACCGCGATCGGTAAGGCCTATACGGGACTGGGTCTTTTTCCGCCGGCTGAGGCGATCCTGGCGCAGGCCCTGAACGACGAGGCCCGCGCCACGATGCCCGACGCCTTGCGCGTACGCACCCTGCTCGCTGCGGGGACCGCTCGCTACGACGACGGTCAGGATGCGGCGGCCGAGCGCGATCTGCGGCAAGCTGTCGACTTGGCAGGCAAGCGGCTCGGGGCTTCCGACCCGTTGCGCTCGGCCGCGCTCACGGGTCTTGCGAATGTGCTGGCGGACGAAGGTCATTACGCCGAGGCTGAAATTTTGTGCCGCGAGGCGCTGAAGGTCGATCGTGCGCGCCCCCTCACGCCGGAGAATCAGGCGGTGCGCGCTGATACGCTAGATGCGCTCGGTACGACCTTGCTCGACGGCGGCGAGTTAGCCGGCGCAATTGGCCCGATGCGCGAGGCCCTCGAATTGCGCGAAAGCGCGCTCGGCATGGAGAGTCCGCTCACGGGTGAATCGCTGAACAATCTGGGCGCAGTGCTTTACATGTCCGGGCAATATCACGACGCAGTGAAGGAATACGAGCTGGCACTGCCCATCTTCAAGAAGGTGTATGGAGTGGAGCATCCCGAGGTTGCGACGCTGCTCAACAACATCGCACGCTCGGAGCTCATGACTGGCGATATCGCGGGCGCCGAACCGCTGATGCGGCAAGCGCTCTCGATGACGGAAAAGTTCGAGGGAACTCACCACGAGGATCTGATCGCGCCGCTCAACAGTCTGGCGATGATCGATATGGACAACGGACGCCTGCTGACGGCTCAGCAGGAGCTCGAGCGCGCGGAATCGATTACGCGCAGCAGCGGTCAAAGCCAGCTCCTCGACCAGGTCGTGCTCAACGAGGCACGCCTCGCGATGGCAAACGGGGATGTCTCCCAGACGACCACGTTGCTCGCGCGCTCGAAGTATCTGCTGCAGCAAGCTCACCCGCAGAGCCCGTCGGAGGCGTGGCGCTACGCGGTATGGGACGTCGTCAATGCGCAGCTGCTCGCCGCCAAAGGTGATACCGCATCCGCGGCCAGGACACTGAATGCCGCCGGGAAAGTCATCGATGGGCGGTTCGGATCGGCCAGCTACTATGGCCAGCTGGTCAGGAGGCAATCGACAGTCATCGAGAAGTCAGCGGGCGCGAAGCGGATGTAGGTGGCGGTTCAAGTGAACTCGAGCCATTCCGCAGCTCGCGTATTTGGCGAAGAATCTGGCAGAATTTGCTTCGAGCTCGTTAGAGTTGTGGGGTAGCTCGCCAGTCCAAGCGATTCCGGCTGACATTCGGCCGATCGGCATTGCTGAAGTGAGGGGTATGCTGAACCGCGTTTTATGGGGACGGTGGGCGCCAAGTTCGCCGAGATGAGCAAGGCTTTGGCTAAGGTCGGCGGTCCCGCCCAGCTGTTGATCGTATGCGAAGCTGGACCGTACGGCGTTGCGATGTGCTCGTGACGCCCACCCGAGCGGCATCATCTGGATCAAATCCCCGCAGGTGAAGTCGGAATGGAAGACGCCGGAAGACGTGAAGAAGGCTCATCCGAAGGCCAGCATCATCAAGAGCGGCCGCGTGGTCTTCAATATCAAGGCGAACGACTACCGACTGATCGCCTTGGTGCAGTACGTACATGGCGTAGTGATGATTCGATTCTCCGGATCGCATGAGGAGTACGACAAGGTCGATGCGGAGGCCGTGTAATGAAAGCGACGCTGGTTGTCATTCAAACTGATGCGGATCATGCCGAGGCGAAGAAGCTCATTGAGAGCCTGATGGATTCGAGCGATCCGGCCGATCAGGCGCGGATGGCGACCCAGGCGCGCCTGATCGAGGCCTACGAGCGCCCGCGGTGGCCGCGCCGGACCCCGACGGTACCGGAACTCCTGACCTATCTCATGGATCAGCACGGTTTGACGCGCGCTGACCTCGTTCCGCTCCTTGGCACCGCGAGCCGCGTGAGCGAGGTCCTCAATGGCAAGCGGGAACTCAGCATGTCGATGATCCGCAAGGTTCGCGAGCGGTTTCGTATTCCGGCAGACCTCCTGATTCCCCAAACACGTTCACACGGTATTGCGGCGTAGTTCTCGCTTTGGCGATTGGGATTCCCATAGGTGCTGCTGGCGGGGGGGGGATTGTCCGTAAGCACCCGGGCATCACGCATTGACAGCGATATTCCGTGGTTTGCCTGCTTCCCGGCGAAGGATGGCGGCCCACCAGATCACAGGATCGGTCATCGTCTAACGCGTGATAGGCCGCACGCGTGTGGGCTAGTAGGTTTCTCGATTCGAGCGCCAGCTCTAGCGCGGAGCGCTTCGCTCGCTGGCTGCTCCATGGTGACCGAACTTGAGATAGCTGGCAACCGCATCCGCCCACTCGGCCGGTACATCGTAACTTGCCGCGACGCCGTCCCAATTCAAGTTCCGCACCGAGAAATCGGGTCGCACAGCCTCTAAATTGAGAGCCTCCTGGTGGAACCGCTGACCTGGGTAAGTCAGGAGCATCACCGGCGTCTTGAGCCGCCGCAACGAAACCTCCAGATCGTATCGATAAGCGGCATCTTGCGCGAACCACCCATTCGGACCTGCGGCAAATACACTCATCAGAATCGATTGCATACCTTCAACACTGATCTTCGTGTCGGCAGTCGATTGCATATCGGCACTGATGTTTGTGTCGGCAGAATTGAGCCGCCTCCACAATTTCCCCAGGTGGCTTCCATCCGGGCGAGGTGTTTGGTAGTCATGTGGCTGGGAGAAATATTTCGCCTGGCCAATAGAATCGACTATAACGGTTCCCTCAATGATCAGGCTCTTAACCATGGCGGGGTGCGCATTTGCGAATGCACAGATGATCGTCGCGCCCTCATTCACTCCGAGAAAATTTGTCGCCTTGAGGCCGAAATGCTTCATTACTGGCAGCAGTACTTCGGCGTATTCCGCAGCAGTGGGTGGCGCTGGCGGAGCATCGGACATCCCATAGCCAGGCAGATCGATTGCAATCGAGCGAACCCCGCGTGCACTGAGTTCCTGCTGAGCGTAGTGGAATTGCTGGGAAGACCAGATCATTTGATGAACAAGGATGACCGTCGGAGCGTGACTACCACCGTCGACTCGAACGTGCACCTGACCCCAGGGCCCGTTTATGTATGCGCGATAGCTGGTTCGGGATTCAGCGCCATGGGCGGCGTGCGCGGGCATATCCGTAGCCAAGCAGAACAGTGCGGAGATCAGGGCGATTCTCGCCAAGACCCTAAAATGTGGCGGCATGCAGCCTCACTTGGAACAGTTTGTAAACCGCATTCCCGGGTCAAGGCTGCTGCTTGATGTATTTAGCAACAGCATCTGCCCACAACTCTGGGTTATCGAAGCAGGGCGCTGCCCCGTTCCAGTCGAGAACCGTCAAAGTGAACATCGGATGCATCTTTTTTACCGATAGGGCAGTCCGATAAAGCAGCTGGCCCGGGTACGTCAGTATCATCACTGGTACCTTGATTCGTTTCAGCACCGGCTCCATACGAAACTTGAACACAGCATCATGTGCAAACCACGCATTCGGCCGGTTTAATACCATGCGGCCGTCCGCGTCGGGTATCTCATCGGCATACTCGCCAGCAACCAAGTCCGCGAGGTCCTTTGCATTCCAGATTGTCGGGCCTTCCAGGATCAGGCTCTTAACCATTTCGGGATGCGCGTCTGCGAATGCAGCGATGAATGCCGCTCCAGTATTTGAGCCCAGGAAATTTGCGGACCGGAGGCCGAAGTATCTCAGCACGGGAACGAAGCTCTCAGCATATTGATATGCATTCGGCAGCGTCGGTGGTCCATCGGACATTCCGTAACCCGGGATGTCGATCGCGATCGAGCGGATGCCTCGCTGCGCCAATGCGAGCTGCCCAAAATGGAACTGCTCGGATGACCACACCATCATATGAACCAGAATCACCGTGGGGTCGGTGCTCTTTCCCGCGACGCGCACGTGAATCTGGCCCCAAGGCCCATCAATGTACGCTCCGTAAGGCCTCGGCCCGTCAGTGGCCCGAGCGACCGGCGCTGCCAGGCCGCACAGAAGGGACACGCATAGCAACCCCAAGGCGAAGACGTGGAAATCGCGCCTCACGACTATCTCCCTTTGAGCATTCAGATTGTCTGGCCGCCATCAACGGCAAAACTCGCGCCAGTGACAAATGAGCTCTTTGTTGAACACAGGAACATAACGACGTTGGCGACGTCGTCTGTCGTTCCGATTCTGCCAATTGGATGGCGCGCTGCCTGAAGGGCTCTGAGATCCTCTATTGATTGACCGGGGAGGAGGTTGCGCTTGAACATGGGTGTATCCACGCCTCCTGGCAGCACTGCATTGATTCGAATATTGTAGCCACGCTCTGCGCAGTGGAGAGCTGCTACCTTCGTGAGCGTCAACACGGCCGACTTCGACGCGCAATATGCCGGGGCATTGGTGGTGACCTTGAGGGCCAGCCCGGAAGAAATGTTAACGATGGTCCCGCCTCCATGCTGCTTCATCTTCGCTATAGCATGCTTACAGCCCAAGAAGACACCATCGGCGTTAACTGCAAAATGCTGTCTCCACAGATCCAATGGAGTTTCTTCTATTGTAAGATGCGGTTTGAGGAAGCCAGCGTTGTTAATCAGAATGTCCCAACGCTTCTTCTCTGACAGGATTGACTGCGCGGTGCTAATCCAGTCTTCGTCAGAGGTCACGTTTAGGTGGGCAACCGAGGCTTGTTTCCCGATCTGCCTCGCAAGAGCGTCGCCCTGCTTGCAATCGGTGGTGCCGATTACGACCGATGCCCCTGCTTGCGCTAACCGTCGGATGAGAGTTGATCCAATCCCCCCTGTCGCGCCCGTAACCAATGCAACCTTGCCACTAAATTCTGCCATTAGTTCTCCTTTTAGCAACAGAAGACCGCGAGCCTCGTGTATGGCCCTCGGTTGAATTGACGGCATGCCGCTTCAACTGTGCAGAGTCCAACAACTACGCCGTCTGGAACAGGCTCATGAAGCCGTAATCCATGTGAAGCTGCGCGTGGCAATGGAAAAGAGTGAGACCAGGCTGGTCCGCGATGAAATCCACCTCCATGATCTGGTAGCCCCCGAGCATGGCGACGTCCTTCAGTACGCCAGCGGTCGGCGCACCCGCGATGCGCGTCAACTCGAAACGGTTGCGGTGAAGGTGAATGGGATGGACATCGTCGCTCGCATTGCGCATACGCAGCCTATATCGCCTGCCACGCACGAGGTGCTGGGATACGGGCATGATCTTGGAATCAAAAGCGACGCCGTTGAGCATCCAGCGGTTGAATCCGTGGTCCGCCGCGTTGTCCTTTTCAATGAGCACATCCAGCGTCTCGTCCAGCGGCGGCGGTTCCCGATCCTGATCGGCGAATCGCCGGTAGTCCCAGCTGAAAGGTGGCGGCGTGCGCCACACGGGCTTACCCCGCTCGCCGGCGTACTCAATGATGATTCCCATGCCGCGCTGGCGGTCATCGTCATCGAGATCGCCCATCACCCACACGCCGGGGTGATTCATCTCCACGATCGCGCTCACCCGCTCGGCAGTGCCGAGCCATAGCACCGGCACCTCGCTAGAATGGGGGACTGGATTGCCATCGAGCGCCATGACTTTGAACATGTGCCCTGGCAGAGCGAGGCTGCGGATCTCGGTGGCGCTGCCGTTGAGAACGTGAAACAGAACACGCTCGCCGCGCTTGACGCGCACGGGTTCGCCGAAGCCGAGCTGACGGCCGTTCACGGTGAAGATGCGATAGCCGACCTCGAAGCCCTTCTTCATTCCTTGGGCGAGCGAAGCTCGCATCGCGGACTCGCCGCGCGCCCGCAGCTCCGGATCTTGCGTCGCAGGCGACAAAAACTGCAAGTCCATGTCGCCGCCTTGGCTAAAGAACGGCTCGAATTCCTTCAGCGTCAGGAACACCTCACGATCGTAGGCGCCGATGTCGTGCGCGGGCTCGATATACACCGGCCCTACCTCGCCGCCGTACAGCCCGCGGTTCAGGTCGAGGCCCGCTCGCACGTGAGTGTGATAGAAACGAAAGCCTGAAGGGCGAGGGACGAAAACTTCGCGACGCATGCTATGCGGGAGAATATAGGGCGTGCCTTCCTCCAATGCGCCATCCACGGAGTCGCCTACGAGCTGTCCATGCCAGTGCAGCTGCTCGGGAACGTCCGTGTCGTTGAAGATGTCTATTATTACCTCCCGTCCTTCCCTGAATCTCAGTAGCGGTCCCGGAAACGCGCCGTTATACGTGGTGAGTGACAGGAAGCGCTGTGGGCCGACTTCGACAAGTGAAGTGGCGATACGGACGGTGTAGTCGGCGGCCCGTGAGCGTGCTGCGGACACGGGTTCGCCTAGCGGGATGTTGGCAGCGAGAGCGGTAAGCCCAGTGGTCTTCAGGAACTGCCGGCGGTCCACGAGGACTCCACTACACAAACTCATTAGGCTGACGCATCTGTCTCAGTGCGCTCATCGCAGTCGCTTGGAACTGAGCCACGAGTGCCGGGTAGACGTCTAAGTGGGCACCTAGGTTGCCTGAGTGTACTAAGTCATGCCGAAGAGCGCAACCGCGATTGCCTTCGCGCGGGCTTTGGCCCGCTTGCAACTGGCAGTGCTCTCGAGACATATGGCTCGCGTGAGCCCATTTTGTGCTGGTACCGCGCCGCTTAATAATCCACAACGGTAACCTAGTTGCACAATAGGGTTATGGCCTGTAGCCTGCGGGCTTGCGCCGGCAGGATCAGCGCCCCCTGATTTGGACGGCGGTGCCGGATCGAATGTTCAAAGAGGGTGAACGCGTGAAATCAACAGAAAGAACCAATTTTCGATGGCTGGTGATGCTGTTGATAATATCGCTCGTTATTATTAACTACATCGATCGAAGCGCGATCGGGTACGCGATCGGTCCAATAAGTAAGTCATTGGGCATCAAGCCGGCCCAATGGGGGCTCGTAAGTGCTGCATTTTCGGTGGGATATTTTCTGGTGGCCTTCATTAGTGGGCCGATGGTAGACCATTACGGAACGAAGAAAGTATTGGGGGTCTCGATAGTTGTCTGGTCATTGGCGTCGATGCTCACCGCGGTAGCGTCCACCTTCCTTACTATTTTTGTTGCCAGAGTCATTCTTGGTATAGGCGAGGGGCCTGGATTTCCGGCCGCAAGTAGGGCGACGAGCAGATGGATGCCAAAGAATGAACAGGGATTTGTACTTTCGCTGATAGGCGGAGTAGGCGTGGCGGGAAGCATCCTCATCAGTGGGCCGATTGTTACACAACTGATCCCGCATGTGGGATGGAGGGTAACGTTCATAATTCTCGGCGCTCTAGGCCTATTATGGACGCTTGCTTGGGTGATTATTTTTAGCGATGACCCAGCGCTGCACAAGCAGCTGAATCCCGCTGAGCTTGCCTATATTTCCGATGGTAAAACTGACGAAGAGCGGTCGCCGGTGAAATCGAAAATAGAACTAAGGAAGGTTTTGGCGAATAAGTCGCTTTTGGCAATAGCGTTTGGATTTTTTTCCTGGGGCTATATCTTCTGGGGCCTGTTGTATTGGCTGCCCGGTTATCTGAGCGCAACCTATGGGCTTGACATAAAGTCAGTTGGTCTGTTCTCGTCGCTTCCATGGGCGGCTGGAGTGGTCGGAGCGTTGGCCGGCGGGCTCATGCTGAAGAAGCTTTATCTGGTTACTCAAAGGCTGTATTTGCGATGTGTCGTAATGGCGTTTTTTGTACTTCTCGCGGGAATGTGTATGATTCCTGTCTTCCTGATTCACTCACTAACTGTTGCCGTGACCTTCATCTCTCTAGGTGTGGGATTCGGTTTCGTCACAGCCGGGTTCTGGTGGGTGGCTTCAATAGAGACTTCTCCAGACCAGCCTGGGTTAGCTGCCGGACTGGTGGACGCGTCATTCGCTGCGTCAGGAATTGCGACACCGATTATTATGGGCTACACCGTTGAGTATACGGGAAGTTTTGACGGTGGCTTCCTGACGATGATGGTAATCGCGGTTGCAGGATCCCTGGCGATGGTCGTATTTACGCGGGGTGCGGGCGCGGAGAAATGTTCTGCACTAGAGGTCGCTCGGGTTTCTCGGACACGTGGATAGGTGCACGGTCGCCGTAGCCATCGGGGTTTCTCTGCTCGCTTAGCCGAAGAAGGAGAGCGTAGTCGGGCCCGAGCTTAGCTGGGCACGGCCCGTTAGGGCCTGAAAATGGTCACTTCCTGCCATCACCCGGGGGTGGGCCCTCGCTGGGGCCAGCCCTGGAGCTCGACTCGGAACTGCCCGATTCTCGTTCTAGCGAGAAAATCTGCCGTTTCCTCCATATAGCGCCGCCAAAAAAGTTCAGCTTGGGCGGGCTTGCCAACAATCATCAGGTTGACGAGCTGCTCATGCGACTCGGTTGATTTTACGGTGCGCTGCTTCAATGCCTTCGTTACGCTTTCACCGCCGGTAAGGAGGAATTTGGAGTATCCCGCCGCGGGGAAGCCTTGCAGCATGCCCATAAGAAGACTTAGAGCTCTGTTTTCCGAGAACTCCAGCATTTGTCCGTGAAATTGGTCAATTGCGGTGATCGCGGCCGCATAATCTTGCGAGCTCAAGGCTGCCCGCTGGGCGCTGACGTAACGTTCAAGGCTACGCAGGAAGTCCTTCTTCTCTCGCGCGGCAAGCAGTGATACCAGTGGCGGCTCAAGTAGCATTCGCACCTGATGGATTTCACCCAGCGTCGTACCGTGACAAGCAAGATAGAGCGCTCCATATCGGGCAGCGGTATCTATGGATGGACCCAGGACCATAGCGCCGCTGCGCGCACCTCGTCCGAGGCGAATTAGACCTTCAGACTCGAGGACGCGCAGTGCCTCGCGCAAAGTCGGCCTCGAAACCCCGAGCTGACTGAGTAGATCACGTTCCGCAGGTAGCGTATCACCGAGCTTCAAGATGCCGGCGGCCATTTGAGTGCGCAGACGCTCGGCTACGACGTGGGAAAGTTTAGGCGCGCGAATATACCCGCCTGGTCCCAAACTGAGCGACTGCTTTTTCGGCGCTCTTGATACTGATGTCGCCATGTAGCAAGTATACTCATTGTTTGCAATTCAAGGGCGGACATTCTTACCGCGTCGTCACTTGTGGGACTTTTGGGGCAGGTGGTGTATCCACACCCGGCTACCGCGAATCGCCGACCGCAAATGCGGCACTCGTAAGCTGAATGCGGGCGGATGCGCCAGCTGCTCGATACGCTCAGACACTGGCGGAATCCTGGGCCATGTCTTCCGGCGTGCATTGTCGCGTAAGCATTTCGCCTCAAGATCTCGTTGTAGTATCCGCGCGAGCTCTCGATGACGATCTCCTCGCGATGGAGAAACGGGCTGTTCGGACAATAGGTTGCCGGACGCATCGTCCGGCAATGAGATCGCGACCAACAACTCGCAATCCTCGAATCCCTGGGGCACCACTGCTCCGGCGAATACGACTGCTTTGTGCACTTTACAGCGAAGGCCAGCAGGGGTAGGATGGCCCACATAGGTAGCGTAGTTAACTAGGGTCCGAGCCTGGAACGTGCTCCTGCATTCTTCTAAAAACTCCGAGCTTTTGCCTGTTGCTTCACTACCTGCCATGCCCTCGTAACCGGCGGGCTCTCTCGGGAACATCAACATGCACAAATCGGGCAGCAGGCCTCGTGAGCGGGTTTTAGAGTAGATCGAATGACATTTTACCGAATCGGGGGCTTCGGGATTTCAGGTGCACCGGTGGCGAAGGTGCGTATCCCTGAACCGTCATTTGCCGTTTCGGTGCAAGTCGTAATCGTGGGCGGCGGGGGTTGCGGCCTGACCGCGGCGCTCGCGGCGCGAGATCACGGAGCGGGCGTGGCGGTCTTCGAGCGTGATAAAACCCTGGCTGGATCGACAGGTATGTCGACGGGCCTCATTCCTGGTGCGGCGTCCAAGCTGCAGCGCAGCCGCGGTATTCCGGACAGTGCCGAGATATTTGCGCGCGACATCCTGGAAAAAACAAATGGGCAGACGGACGGGAAGATTGTCGAGACTTTAGCGAGTGAATCCGGTCGCACGATCGACTGGCTGACTGAACGCCATCGAGTGCCGCTCACGCTGGTTGACGGTTTTCTGTATCCCGGGCATTCGCAAATCCGTATGCACGGAACACCCAATCGAACCGGTACGGAGTTGATGGGTGCACTGATCAGTGCACCAGCGCTTTCCGATGTTGACATCATTACCGAGGCCTTGGTCGCAGACTTATATGCCGACGAGCACGGGCGGATTCGCGGAATCCACACGGTTCGCCGGGACGGACTCAGCGAAGACGTGGGCTGCGAAGCGTTAGTGCTCGCATGCTCGGGATTCGCGGGCAATACCAAAATGGTGGCCGAGTACATACCGGAGATCAGCCACGCAGAGTTGTTCGGCCATACGGGGAATGAAGGTCACGCAATTCGTTGGGGACAGGCTCTCGGAGCAATGATTTGCGATTTGCACGCCTACCAGGGACACGGTGGCTTGGCTGCGGGACACCGTATACCCATTCTGTGGCCACTGATCGTCGCCGGCGGCATCCAGGTGAATTGTGAGGGGCAACGGTTCGCCAATGAAGCGCGCGGTTACTCGGAACAAGCGGTGGTCGTTACGGCACAACCCGGCCACTTCGCGTGGGACGTCTATGATGAACGGATCCATAAGCTGATGCTCGAATTCCAGGACTACCGGGACGCGGTGGAAGCTGGAGCGATTATCACGGCATCGACCACCGAGGAGCTGGCCCAGTTAATGTCCATGCCTGCCACCGGTCTACAGACGACCTTGACGGAAGTCGCGCAGCTCGCATCTGCAGGAAAGCCGTGCCCGTTTGGACGCTCATTCGAGAGCGGCCACTTATTGAAGTCTCCTTTCTACGCGGCGAAGGTGAAGGGCGCTTTATTTCACACGCAAGGGGGACTTGCGGTTGATCAGTGCGCACGCGTTCTACGCAAAGATGGCAGCGCCTTTCCCAATCTATTCGCCGGCGGAGGCGCGGCACGCGGCATCTCCGGCCCGGGTGGCTGGGGCTACCTCGCCGGCAACGGTTTGCTTGCCGCTACTACGCTCGGCCGTCTTGCCGGCCAGGCGGCCGGCCTGCAAGTTCGCGCCAGAAAATAGGCTCTCGCCAACGTAGTTGCACCGGCCGCGGGAGTGGTGCATTATAAGGTCGACATAGGTGCCTACGTTATCTAGGATACCCACTACGACGGGACTTTGGGGTAGGTCTCGTACGAGACGCGCGGACGACGCGGGGCCTGTAATCCGAAGGGCAAGTGATAGCCCGATACGAATCTTTGGCTGTCCAAGCACTTCAGGGCATAGCATGAACACGAAAATTAGCTCAGGCGCCGCAGTTCTGGTTTTTGCAGCAGGCGCAATCATCTTCCACCAGGCTACCGCAGCTGCCCAAGGGCAACAGCAGGGGACGTCTGGGTCACAGGACCAACAGCATGGAATGACTGAGACGCAGGATCAACAGCAAGGAACGACCGGGACGCAGGATCAACAGCAAGGAACGACCGGGACGCAGGATCAACAGCAGGGCGTG
>DATDIL010000118.1:0-40380 GCA_036521075.1 Steroidobacteraceae bacterium
GACACATCACTCACTGGTGCGCAAGCCATTCAAGTGCGCCTTCGCCGAAGGATTTTGCCAGAGCGGTCTTTTGCGCCTGTTTTTGAATCGCAGGATCGATGCCATCCGCGAGAAACCGGCGGGCCGCATCTACTGCCCCAACTTAATTGCGGAGACCCCGCTGAACGCGCCCCAAAGCCACCACGGGACGCGGTGGCACACAGGGGCACGTGCGGCGGCAGTTTTTTCCCCGAAATCCGAGAGATTTCCGGGCGATTGATGACGTAGAAGGATGTCGGAGGAAGCGGTCCTGGCGCCCCCGGCCGGCATTTAGTTTGCGATAAATCATCGTGATTTTCAGGGCGCGATTTCAGGGAAGTCGAAAATACCCCACACGATACCCCAAGGGCGTAATTGGGGAATGGGTACAACGCCGGACACATCGAAAATCATGTCTTTGTACCCCCAAATCCTATACCGATCCCTCAAGGCGTTCAAACGCGCCCAAGCCCAATTTGCTCATTACGCGTTCGCATGAATCGCAACGGTTCAGCTGATTATCTCTTGGGGCCAACATCCTTCACAAGGAAAAATTTCGACCGGTGTCGGCGGCGTTAATCTGCTCCGGCCTAGGAGGTGGAGCCGCATAGGTGCCTAACTCCAGTTATTTTGCGCTGACCGCTACCGCCAGGTGGTTTCCCCCCATCCGCTTATTCCGTGAGCGCGAAGCATACGGAACGCGTACACACTGCCGCTTCAAATTTCGCCCCCCCCCCCGAAAAGCGGACACTGACGAACGTCAACTGCGGGTGCAGGATTCGACGATCGGGCGGCAGGTTCAGAATGGATTTGTAACCCGCAGCTGACTGTCTATCACCTGGCCATCCTGGAGGTCCTCTGAGTAGATTATCTTGGCGCCCGAAATCAACGCTGCGGCAACCAGCATGGAGTCGTAGAGCGAAAACCGATAGCGTTCGCATACTGCCAGACCCCGATCGTGCGTTTCGATGGTGAGCGGTTCAACCGTGCACACCGCCCGAATCGTATCGAGGATCTCGCGGACGTCGCTCATGGGCATCTTCAGCTTCCGCAGAGCGACAACGGCGAACTCGTTCAGAACCTGAACGCTGACCACGCCCCGGGCTGATAGCAGGGTTTCGACCCGATCTGCCTTGGCGGTGTCGTCCGAAAGCAGGTACAGCAGCACGCTGGTATCAAAGAATGTGTCAGCGCCGCTCATTCGCTTCGAGACGATCGAACTTAAACGTTGAGGGCAATTTCCCGCGGAACTTGCGCAGCCGCGCCAATAGCTGGCGTGTGTCGGGCGCCCTCGCTACGGCGAACACGTCCTTGGCGGCAATCTGAATTTCAATCTGATCACCCTCTTTCAATCCGAGAGCATCGACAACGGTCGCAGGAAGCCGAACCGCCAGGCTGTTGCCCCATTTCGAGACTTGCATAGTGTGTTCCGTAGATATACACAGTATCCGAAGTATATCATTCCGGATCTCCCGGCGCCATAGGGCCCTCGGCCTTGATTTCCCGTCAGCCGACGGTGCCGAATGTCCGCTCCGGGCGCATGAGTGACGCTTGGTTGGCACTGCAACAACGGGGACTGTGAAATCCGGTGAAACGACAGCTTCCGCGCGCTGTAGCTGTCATTCGATTGCACTCTCGGCCCGACACCTGCCGGTTGGGATAAAGCAATCGCTGCCGAAGAGCGGACGTCCGCCGGTGTGCGATATGCTTGTGCCACGCCTTTAATTTTAGCTTTCGGCGCCAAAGGAGCGCTTCCGCGTGTCGTTGCTGCACTACCCACATTGTCCGCGATGTCAGGGTGAACTGCCGATAGATCGCCTCTATTCGGAAGGGCGCACATGGAATGGCATCGTTCTGATCGGTGATGGAAGCGTGTGGGGAGGACTGCTTACCGCTGGAAACACCGGCATCGTGTGCCCGAGCTGCGGAACGAGGCTTCTCGTTCTTCAGTCATACGCGGTGTGGGGAAGTTGGCTTTTGGTGATCGTAGGAGCTGTGGTCCCTGCAGTTTTTATTGGTGGAATTGCGGCATGTTTTCATATCGATAGCCTCCATATCGATAAGAATTCTGTGGCGACAAAAGCCTTATGGCTGGTTGCCGTGGCCTTTGCTGGCTCTTGGATCTACTTTCTCACCCGCTACTCGCGAAGGTTCGTACAGCTTCGGCCTCTCGAAAGAGGTGAGCACGCGGCGTTTCCCTTATCCAAACACGAGCAAGCGGAATAGCCGAAATGCGACTCTTCCAGGGCGCCGGCAAGCGGACATTTATAGGTGGCGGCTCCGGGTCAATGAGCGACCTTGGCCGAAGCCCCGCTGATTTTCGCGGCAACTGACCGGTTTCGCGAACCGAATCGGACTCCTATCGGCCCCAGCGTTGTCGGTTGCATTGAACAGAATGACCGCTCACGCGCTAGGTCCTGGGCTTCCTTGTTTGTGCCCGGAGACCAGGCGAGTTAGCCTATGGGCCATGATTATTGGCGGATAAGCCTGGGTGGACGCCGTCCATCCCAGTCGCGGAATCAATCCTTTGCGCCCGAGAGGACCCGGATGCATACGAAATCCGTGCTTGGCCGCGACGATCTGCTCACGGTCATCGCCATCGCCACGTTGGCGGCTTGTACAAGCGATGTCGCCCATGAGGCCATTGGCCATGGCAGCGCCTGCCTGCTGTCTGGACAGCGCATTAGTCTGCTCAATAATGCCTTCTTCCATTGTTCGAGCTTCGGTCGCTATACCGCGGTGGCTGGTCCGCTGGGCAATCTCACGGCTGGCCTGATTGCATTCGCTGCGCAAGCGACCATTTCTGTGCGAAGGCCGGCTTTGCGACTCTATGCCCTATTGGTGATGGCGTTCAGTCTCTTCTGGGAAGCGGGCTATTTGATTCAAGCGATGATCAAGGACCGTGGCGATAGTGTGTTCGCCTATCGAGAATTGATCGGGCCTGAGACTGTTACTGTGCGCGCTGTTGTTGTTGTCATCGGCGTGATGGGCTATTTCCTGTTTGCCCACATGTTAAGGCTCCGCTCCGCCGCATTCGCAAATGCACCGGGACGGCTCAGATTGTTATTGCCCGCCAGTTGGACGACAGGCGTTGCGGCCATGGCATTGGCAGCCTCGCTCTACTCACCCGACCGGTTCGGCGCTGCTCACGATGCGGGCCTCTCCATCGTAGCGAGTTTTCCGCTGTTGTTTGTAGGGGCGCCAACGCAGCCACGGTCCGAAGCCGCCGCGCCAATCGTCCGCAGCGCCGGGATCATTGCGCTGGGATTCACCGTATTCGTCGCATTCGCCCTGACCATGGGGCGGGGGATCGCATTCTAGCCGTTGTTCTAAAGCGAGGCCCTGCGCCAGGCCTTTGTGCTCGCGCATACGTTGGAGGCGCTTCACTGCCCGATAGCCGCCGCTCATGACCGGCAGGTTCGGGTCAGAACCGGCATCTCGGCGGAGATTTCGCGGAACGACGGCTCCCGGGGGATCAATCCGGCGCTTTCCGGCCAATGCTGCCGGTGGACGCACCGAAATCACCGGATCAAAGCAGACCTTAGCCACCGCACGTGAGGCTCGGTCAGTCCGTGGCTGAGCTGTCGCCGAAGGCAGGAATTGCGCGTCGGTCCATTATGGGAAGGCGATATCTAGGCCGACGTACTCAGTTGCAGATGGGCCGCCACCTTTCAACGATTTCTCAGGCGTGCTGACCTTGATATGCTGACCGGCATGGGGCCGTTCAACAACTTGAAGGCGACAAATTGAGGTAATGCTATGGATAGCGCCGGACAAGTAATTCCGAAATTCGAGGCTATAACGCCACGGTTGCCGGTATCCGACGTGGAGAAGGCGCTGGCGTTCTACGTAGATCGACTCGGGTTTACGTTGGGATGGAAATGGGGAAATCCGCTTACGCACGCAAACGCGTGTCGCGATTCCGTTGCCGTGGATTTGATCGCAAGCCCGGCAGGCCGGCCGGGAACCGCGATGGCATATATCCAAATTCGCGGTGTCGACGAGTACTTTGCGGAGCTTAAGGCGCGGAATGTCGAATCGTCTGAAGTGGGCGACAGACCATATGGGATGCGGGACTTCGAGGTGGTCGATCCTTTCGGTAACCGCCTTGCCTTCGGAGAGCCCACGGTTAGTTAGAGGTATGGTATACCGCCCGACACGCGGACCGCCCGCATGGCTGCGGGTCGCGAAACTCCCGTTAGTAGTTGTCATCGCCGCCTTGGCAGCAATGCCGGCGACTGTCACGGCCGCCCAATCCAGCGAACCCAGGGTCGACGGCAAGACGCCTTGTCAATATGACAGGGCCGCGATGCTGGCCATGGACTATCCAGCCTTCGACCAAACCATGAACCATGGATGGCGAGCACTGTCGGATGGCCTCAGGTGCGCCGTCGAGGCCGCCAATCTCATTCACGAATACCGAATCACCAAGAACCCAACCCATCCGATGCTGTATTGGCACGAAGGGCAGCTCAGGGCTTCAGCCGGCGAAGTCAGAGAAGCATTGCCACTCATGGAGCAATCACGTTCACTTGCGGGCTCGATCCCCGGTTGGAATGAGCTTGTCGATGCGACCATCGCGTTCCTACGCAACGATCGCGCCGCCTTCGACAAAGCGCACATTGCAATAGACGCGGTTCCGCAAGCGCGATTTGCTCAAGCCGTGGGTAAGCTGAGCCACTGTTTCGGTATGTCCTACATGCAAGCATTGATGTGCGAAAAGTAGCATCTAAACCGCGGCGTCGCCGGAGGTTCTGTAATTCCGAAAGCGGCCGTTGGCCGACGGCAGAAATGGGTCAGCACCGGAATCTCGGAAGACGACTGCCATCTGGCACCGCTTTTGGGACCTGGATCCGGCGCTTCTCGGTCAAGAGCGGGCAGTGATCGCACTGAACTCAGTGCTACTAAGCGGCCACTCGCAACTTACGGTAGGCTAATCGCGCGAAATACAACTGGACGATGCGCTTGCGCTTTGCCTCAATCGCCATTGGGCTTTTTCTGATCTTTGGTCCGTGCCTGGGGTACTCACGGCACGTCGACGCTGCCTCGCCTGATTCTCCGAGTGAGGCAGTCACCACACGTCACACGATTCGTATAGGAGCCACGCCCCTCAGCTACACGGCGCGTGCGGGCTTTATTCCGATTCGAGATGAAGCCACTGGCGCGATGCACGCCAAAATCTTCTTCGTAAGCTACACGGCCAAGCGCCGGCCTGGTCAAGCGGCGCGCCCGCTGACCTTCTACACCAATGGCGGACCTGTGACGCCGGCGACACTGTCCGACCTTGGACCGCGATCATTAAGAGGTGAGAAATGGGAGGGCCTGCTGCCGCCGTCACCGTATGAGCTGATTGATAATCAGCAAACCTGGCTCGCGACAACAGATCTCGTGCTCATCGACCCTGTGGGTACGGGCTACAGCCGTGCGACCAAACCGGACTATGCCGCTGAATTTTACAATGTCGAAGGAGATGCGGACTCGATCGCCCAGTTTGTCCAGCTGTATCTGAAGCGCTACGACCCGACGATGCGCCAACCGGTCTTCGTTGCAGGATGGAGTTATGGGTCGTTCCGTTCCGTTCTGATCGCAGACATGGCGAATCGGCGCGGGATTGCGCTGCGCGGACTCATTCTCCTCTCATCGGTGCTCGGGAATGCGCCGCGTCACACGGGCTTTCCTCTGCCCGATCCATCTTACCCACAGCTGATTCCTAGTTTCACGGCAACCGCCTTCGCTCATGGGAAGCTCCCTCCAGATTTACAAGGCAACTTCGATGCGGCAATTGATCAAGCTGAAGCCTGGGCAGTCAATGAGTATCCCAAACTCCTGGACCATGCGGACGATCTGACCGGCGATCAACTTCGGGCTGCCGCCACTGAAATGGCGCGTTTGACGGGACTCTCACCAGAGACGGTCCTCTATCATCGCTTCCGATTTGCGCCCGATGCTTTCCTGCGCAGCCTGTTCGGCGCGCAATGGACGCCTGCCGCACTATTTGATTCGCGGCTAAAGGCTAGCGACCCGGTTGCATTCGGGGAGCCCCCCGAATGGTACAAAGTTCTGTCGGACCTCTACCTGGGCGCAGAACTACACTTCAGGAGTGAGCTGCCATATGAAGCTGGATTTGACGCGATGGCGAAATGGCGCTGCAACGGTGGACCCTCCACTGACTGCTTTAGCGATCCTCAAGTTCTGTTGAGGCTTCAACGCGCGATGCGGGAGAATCCTTCACTTCGGGTGATGATCACCAACGGGTATTACGACTTTGCGGCACCTTACTTCGGCTCCAAGCTGTCCATCGCACAGCTAGAGCCGGACCTGAGAGCGCGGGTGAACGCCACCTACTATCAGAGTGGCCATTATCCCCCGCCCGTTCCTCGGCAGGACGTAGCAAGCTTCATTCAGCGGGTCTCGGCGATGTCGAGAAGGACGATAAGTTACCAAGTTCAGAGTGTCCGATAGCGGACACTCGCCAAGGTCTCCTCTGGGTCACGAGCCGCCGATTAGGGGTCAATCAGCCGACGGGCAGCTTTCGGCATGGGCTTCGGACGCCTTCCGGCCCACTGCGGACACTTGCAATCCGAGAATGGTGGGCCCAAAGCGGTCGTTCATTCTTAGAATGGGAGGCGCGCCGATTGCTTCGCTGGGTGCGCTCGCGAGCGGCTCTTGCCTGGGACGAGCTTGAGAATCATAACGGATGGTCGTCGAATACACGCCATTCGCCGGCCGACCTTATGTTTTTCGTAAAGCGGTGGCTACCGGGCACATTGCAGCACGGACGGCAGGAAGAAGGCCTCCAGCCAGCCCTAGGACGGAAGCCAGCGCCGCGCCAGCTGCGAAGTACCATGGACCGATGTTCAATTCGAAAATGAGCTGACTAGTTAGGCTGTTGCCCACGCTGGAGCCAAACTCCTTCCCGCCGAAGAAAATCCAGGCGAGAGTAGCGCCGAGAAGCGCGCCAATGATTGCCAACAGCGCGACTTCGCCAAGCATGGCCAGCACGGTTGGCATCGAGCCAAAGCCGACGGCTCGCAGTGTGGCGATCTCGCGTGTGCGGACTGCCACCGCTGCAATCATCGTATTTGCTGCGGCGAAAAGCGCGCCGATAGCCATGATCCCACCGATTCCGTACATCAGCACCAAGAACAGACGCCGAGCTCCACGTGCCTGCTGGAAGTAGTAATCCGACTCCCGATAAACATCAACGGCGACCGCCGGATCCGATGTGAGCGCCTCGCGAAATTCCTGGAAGGCGCCGGGTGACTTCAGCAGGGCGGTAACGCTGGTGTAGCTGTCTCGATGGCTTGTCGACATCAGGGTATCCACATCGACAAGGGTGAATGACTCGCGAAGATCTCCCCCTGTCTCAAAAACACCTACAACAGTCCAATCCGCATTCTCCGCTTTGACCTTCTGTCCGAGATCCATCTCCCTGTATTTGCGCTTCGCGGTTTTGCCTACGACCGCCTCGAATGATCCGGGCCGAAAGTATCGGCCTTCTACCATATGCAGTTCGGGCCGTATCAAAGTTGCAGCCGGCCCGACGCCCCGAAGTTGTCCCGAAGCCTCAGTATCATCTGCCCTTAGATGCAGAGTGATTGCGTCAAGAATCTCGCCGGAAACAAATGCGCCCGCAGGACCTGAGCCTCCTACACCTGGTGCATCGGCTATACGGGTTAGAGTTTCACGGGGAATTACACTCGTGGACTCTCCCACCGACCCCTTGCGCAATACAATCGCTCTGTCTTCGTGGCCGCTGCTGCGGATCGTGTGGTCGAACGTCAAGGCAACTGCGATGATTGCGATTACGACTGCCACCGTTCCGGCCATACCAATAACGATCACGAGCGACGGCCCGAGTCTCGCCGGTAGGGATAGTAGGCTAATCCGTAATAACTGCAGTGCTTGGTAAATCCCGGTCATGTGGGTCCGTCCTGCTCATCGATCCGAGAGCGCATCGATGATACTCAGGCGACCCGCCCGCCAGGCTGCTGGAAATGCGCTCGCCACGGCGAGCATTGCCGCGATTGCGATCCCGTATAGGGCAGTGGCAAGCGGCATGTCGATCGTTGCAAGTGCGCTGTCGCGGCCGAACGCGATAGCCCGCCCCAACGGGAACAGAATGCGAGCGAGTGCGAGGCCCACCCCAGCTGCTAAGACACAGAGCAGCATGGCTTCGCCGACTACCAGGGCAACAATTCGCCTTGGTGTAAAGCCGATCGTACGGAGCACCGCAAGTTGCGAGGTTCGTTCCCGGAACTCTTGCATCATCGTATTACCTGTCACGAAGAGGAGCATGAACAGTACCGCCCCGGCCGTGGTGTCGGCGACGAGCTTGATGTCCACCGCCTGCTGAATCTGCGCCTGCGCAAAATCGCCTTCCATTATCGTACGGGTCTGCGCTCCAGAATTGGCGAATCCCGCATCGATCTTCGAGGCGATCGCCCGTGGCGTCGTCGCGCTTTTAATGCGTGCGACATAGTAGTTCGTGTTGCCATTCAGCCTCGTTCGCCCTTCGTCGAAGTAGTCATAGTTGATGAGTACCATGTTGGGCAAATTGCCTTTCTCCTTCAGATCGTAGATTCCCACGACGGTAACCGGCCAGCTGCTGCTGCCGTTCCGATTTGGCCAGATGGAACTACCAAGAGGTACGGTGTCGCCGAGCTTCCAACCCCATTGCCCCGCGAGCGGCCGGCTTATGATGGCGCCGGCTCGCGTACTTATCATCGCGCGCAGTTCATCTGGTGGAATTCGCAGTTCGGGATAGACCTCGAAAAAAGACTTCACGTCGGTGGCGTAGACCGGCAATCCATTGCGCGCTTCTTGAAAGAATCCCCCGAAAAAGCTCATGTCGGCGACTGCGGCAACGCCGGGAATCCGGCGGATTCGCTCCGCATACGAGACGGGTAGGAAGCCGACCATACTGACTTGGGTCCCGACTAGGAGACGGTCCGTATTAAGCGACTCGACGTATGCATCTACGCCTTGATTCATTCCCTGGAGCAGCCCGAATAGGACGAAGGCGGCGGCGACGGAGAGCATCGTGAGCACAGTGCGTCCGCGACTCTCAAAGAGCCAATGAACGACTAGGGCGAGGTGACTCATGCGGATTTCCGGGCCGCTTGTGCTCGGTCCTTACTTGCCTCGGATCATCCGCGGGTTCGTCGCGGCGAACAAGTCACGAGTTCCTCAGGGGGATTCGTGTCCCCCAGCGGGCCTGCCGCTCGAGATCGCCGCTATTGCCCCCTTCCTTGTTCAGTTAGTTAGGCCCCCGAAAGCGGACATCGGCGACTGCCTGCTTGGTCAGAACCGGCATCTCGGCGGAGATTTCGCGGAACGACGGCTCCCGGGGGATCAATCCGGCGCTTTCCGGCCAACAATTTGAGACATTCAGCCAGCCAAAGTGCTCGCCTCAAAGCCGCCATTCCTGCCCCATGTATTTGTAGTCGGAGCTGAAATGCAGAGCGTTTGGCAGACTTGGTGCAGGCAAACATCGGCGCATATCCAGCCTTCGTAAGGTCTGTTTGTAGGCGACCAACAGCAAGCTAAGTTACGATGCGGCATGAGCAAGACAGTGATTGCGATTGGTGCGGACCACCGCGGATTCTCCCTAAAGGCGCAATTTCTCGGCGGGCTGGAGCAAAACGGCTATGCACCCAAAGACCTTGGCACGCACAGCGCGCAGCGTTGTGATGCGCTGGATTACGCCAAGAAAATGGCGGCTGAATTTCAATGAAGTTCGATCCATATTGGAATTCTAATTTGTGGTTCGGGCCAGGCGATGGCCATGACCGCCAATCGTTACCGGCATTTGCGCGCCGCGCTTTGCGGCAGCGTCACGATGGCTAAAATGACACGCGAGCATAACGACGCCAATGTGCTTGTGCTCGGCGCGGATTTTACGCCTCGGGCCGAAGTGCTTAAAATTCTTGAGATATTTTTGTGCACAGAATTCTTGGGTGGTAGATATGCCGAGCGCCGCGATGCGCTGACGGCTTTAGGCGGTCTTTAGCGCCACCTCCGTCAGGGAGATACCAGTGAACCGGTTCGTCGTTGTTACCGGATTGCCAGCCAGTGGCAAATCAGCAATCGGGCGGTCCATCGCGGAAGCGTTGGCTCTGCCAATACTCGACAAGGATGAGTGTGTCGCTGAAATTATGCCGTTGGCTGTGTCGCGCTCACATCTCAGAGACTAAAGGCCGTGCCACGCCCATCGATAGATTTCGCCGTTGGAGTGAACCCAAAACAAACGGGTGGCAGGTGATGAAATTAGCGGTACCGGCGGGGCGATTGTACCGTCAAGACAGCAGGCTTGCACGTTCTCGGTACTAGTAGTCACTATGCCAAGCCCAGTTGGGGGGGGCGTAATGGACCATTCGAATTCTTGATTGCCGTTACCAGCATCAAAGACGTGGTCTGGCTGACCCCAACTTGCGATCACATCGCTAACCGGATGCCCCATCCAAGATTCCATCTTGGCATCCATAGCGGCACAACTCGTCAATCCAAACAAAGTCGCAACTAGAGCGAAGACGCAAATGCATTTGTGCATACGAATCTCCAGTATCGGCTTATGCCAGTCCCAGTCTGCCCATCAGACTACTCTTTCTGTATTTGCGGAGAGATTTCTGAACTATAGTTAACTTGATCTGTGATTCGGTGCGCATCTAACGGACAGTAAGTGCGGACCGTTCACCCTCCATGAACGATCAGTTGCCTCGCGGTCGTACAGCAACGCGGCGTAGTCAACACTGTACGACAGGGGTGGCTCCGCTTCTTGAGACAGATTTCGGTTCGGGATAAGTGGATCTGCCTGAGCGCGGAACGCTACATCCAGACAGAACCCTTGATTGCCGGGCGTTCATGACTGCGCCTCCGGCGCTTCGTACGGCGCCGTAATCGAGTCAAGCTGATTCGCCAGTTTCTCGACCTTCTCGATGAGGGGACACGCGGTACAACTCGCCCCGGACGTCATCGGCGCGGTCAGTAATTACGAATAGAGGCGGTTCGCCGGCGGGCTTCGCGGGGCGGATCTGTGTAACTTTCGGGCAGCCATGGTCATCACCTCTGTTGATGGAAATGGTCAGGCGGCCACTGGTGTTTGCGCACCGGTGGCCGCCGCTTGAGGCTGAAATTACCTCAATTCGATAACGAGAGGTTCAACGTAGCGGGCCCCCGTTTGAACCTGCAACTTACCACCTGCGCTGAAGCGAACGATTCGGCTGGCGACCAAACGTGCCCTCGGTCAGTAACTCGGCGCTTTCAAAGCGCGAGGCTGGCCGCCTTCGAGCATAGTTCTAGCCAGCCGGTGCCGCTCGGTCATGGCGGGCGGCAGCGGCCGCACGAATAGTCTCTTCTGAACAGCGAGATCCGGCCGCGGAGCTCATCGGGAGCGCCCGGAGCCACTAAAGGACGCGTCAGCCCTGGCCAGAAAATTGAGTTTCCCGACGTTTTGACCGGAAACTCCTACTCCCACTTTGAGGTTTGCGGTCATTTTGATCGGAAACCCGGGCTTCCTTTTCATGTGCGCTACCGGCAATGTTATCCGCGCGGCCGTGTCAATTGCCTTTACTGCTCTGCTGGGCGAATAACTTGCGGTCCGCTCGCCCTTCGCTGTCTCGGGGGCATCATGCAAGACCGCGCACTCTACTCCATCCACGAGGCCCGTAGGCTTCTGGGTGGCATTTCCCGGAACACAATCTACCGTCTCCTCCGGTCTGGCGAGCTTGCCAGTGTTGTGATCGGCTGCCGCCGCTTCATTGCAGCCCATTCAATTGAGGAATTCACTAGTTCCGCGAGCGTTCATTTCTGTCCAGCAATCGACGCCGTGCGACTTCGGAATCTGCGACAGAGGGTAGCAACACTACCGCCGCCGACACTGGCGCAACGGCGCGCAGCGAATCGCGGACCGACCGCTATCCTGCCCTCACCCTCGCAACAATCACGCAAGATCGGCGCGCCGAAATGAGCGACGCATCCGCGCCCGCAACTTGTCCAACGATCACGATCCGCGTGCCGCTGGAAGAGAAAGCGCTGTTCAGCGAGTTGGCCGAAAAGCACGGCGTGTCCGAGTCTGCGCTGGCGCTGCGCGGTGTCCGATGGCTTCTGAACTGCGCCGACCGACTTCCATCCCGCCCTGTGCACGAGACGGCACCCGCGACCGATCGCATTACGATCCGACTTCGACCTGGGGATGGGCGCGGCATCGCCATTCGGGCCAGCCGTCGGGCAATGAAGCCATCGGCCTACCTGGCCGGCCTGGTGCGGGCCCACATCGCCTCAGACCCCCCTTTGGCCACCACGGAGCTCGCCGCCGTTAAACAGGCCGTAGCCATCTTGGCGGGAATCGGATCGCAGCTGGCTCTCCTGGGGAGCGGTCTACAGGACGGCGCCCGAACCCCTGCAGAGGTCCGAGCCGCGGTCGAACGAGCCATGCGATCCGTCGAGGCGATCGAAGACCGCGTCCACGACCTCGCGCTCGCCGCCCGACAAGCGTGGGAGAGCCACTATGGCTAGACATCCAGTCCGCCTTCCGCGAGAGGATCGCGGATTATTGGAAATCGTGAGCCACGCCCGAATACCCGCTCTGCCCCGCGACCGACTCAGCCCAGATCAGATCGCCCAGGTCGTACGAACGGTGCGCCGTACTCCTGAGGTCATGGTCAAGGTAACGGGGGGAGGCACAAGCATTCGAGCCGTCTCCGCCCATCTCGCATACATCACCCGGCACAACGATCTGGATCTGCATTCGGACGACGGTACCGTCGCATCGGACCGCGAGACACAGCGGGCGCTGACCAAGCACTGGCACCTGGACTTATCCAGTCGCCAAGGTGGAAGTCGGGGCGGCTCGGACAAGCCCGGGCGTGCCTACAAGCTGGTCCAGAACATTGTCCTGTCGATGCCACACCCTACACCGCCCGAAAAGGTCCTGGCAGCAGCCAAAGTCTTCGCCCGCGAGAAGTTCGGACTGAAGCACCGGTATGCGATGGCGCTGCACACGGATAAGGAGCATCCGCACGTCCACCTGGTCGTCAAGGCGGAAGGCTTCGATGGTCGGCGTCTCCACATCGACAAACCCATGCTACGAACCTGGAGAGAGGACTTCGCCAGGATGATGCGCGCGCAAGGAGTGGCAGCCAATGCGACACCTCGGGCACTGCGAGGCCGCAACCAGGGCCATACGCGGACGGACATTCTTCGAGCGCGACAGCGGAAGTCCTCGACTTCGGAGCTCGGTCGAATCAAAGGCATCGCGAAGGAACTGAACGAGACTGGTCGAATGTCCGATCCCGCCCACACGCGGCTCGTCGAGACGCGCAAGGTGCTGCTTGCGCAATGGGAACAGGTGGCCCGAACTCTCGACACCCAGGGCGAAATTGAGCTCGCCGGAGACGTTCGCTACTACGCGAAAACTCTTCCGCCGGTGCTGACCGATCGGGAACGCATTGCGTCCAACTTCATTGCTTTTTTAAAAGAAGACCGTGACAAGGAACAGCATGATAAGAAGCCTGAGCGAATTCCAGATCGCGGCAGGGAGGCCTTGACCCGCTAACTGGAGCGAATCACATCCTGCGCAGTGGCCATGGCTAGGAACCTGAGCGACGCTGCGAGCTCACGTAATGCTTTAGGGCATCGTCTATGCGAGTCTGCCAGCCGGGGCCCGTCGCACGAAAGTAGCGCAGCACGTCGTTGGAAATGCGGACAGTGGTCTGAGTCTTGGTGGAAGTTCCCGGCGGACGACCCCGATGCACGAGCTTCTTCCCTCGATAAAGGTCCGCCCCTTCAACCCACTTCGCGGTTAATTCCGGTGGGTCGTCTTTGTCACGCCAAATCCGGCGTGAGCCTTTTGATTTCCCGGCCATTGGCCCTCCTCATCGAAATGATTCGCCGCGCGACCCCTCGGGGAGTCCAAGCAATGATCACGATCCGGTCATCCAGCATGCCCGCCGTGATAAAGCGCGGTTCTCCATACTCCCGACGATCGTCCATTCGCGTCAGGTAAGTGCCCGCGAAAACGTGTTTGGCACGTCGGAAGTCGAGTCCTCGCTCGGCGAGGATCTTGTCCCGTTGGTCCGGTTAAATGTGATTCTCATTTATTGTAGCTACACTTAATAGCCGATGCAAATTGCTTTCCCGCAGCGCTACCGTCTTTTGGACTTCCGCGTAGCGGGATGCCGGTTTGTGTCCTCCGCGGCCGAGGTGGGCTTTTTCCTGTCAGGTGAAGCCAATTTTATGCGTCGCGCCTGACCGGCGACAATTAGAAATGCCGGCCGGAAGAAGTAGTTGACGCCGCCCATCGCGCCGGTTCACGCTCGCCGCGAGCGATAGCGCCAGCCTCGCGAATGCTCTTAACGAGCTCACCAAATAGTTTGCGCTTCATGTGATTGCGTCCCGGGGCGGGCTACCAACTGGCCCCTATCCACGTCGCAGGAATTCGACAGAAACAGATACGCCATCCGCAGCAGTGTGCACCCCATTGCCGCCAAGAGCAGGCCCAACCATGGAAAGCCGGGCCGATGCGCCAGCACCTGGAATACCAACACGGTCAGCACTAGGCATGCGCTAACCCCCGCAAGGGCGACGCTAACAATGGGTTCGAGGAACATCAGCACAGCCAGTGCAGTCAGGCGAACTGCCAGCCAGCCTACCCGTGCGGACCATCGGATTACCGTCAGGGTTCCGTGCACCAGAAATTGGCGGATCCGGATTGGCGGCTCTGACGGGTCATTTTCGGCCAGGGGCGACACAGGAGCTCTCACAATTCGCGCGATATGGCGACCGTCTGACGGCCTGCGGCGACCGCCTCGATCCGCAGGTGGTCGAGATGGTCCGCCCACTCCTGCATCATCTTGCGGCGCTCGGCGAGTCGCTGCGCACGGTTGTAGGCGGCGCGCACTGAATTGCGCTCGGCGTGTGCCAGCTGTAACTCAATGATGTCGGGATTGAACCCAAGCTCATTGAGACTCGTCGAGGCAATCGTCCTGAATCCGTGCCAGGTCATCTGATCGCCGGTGTATCCCATCCGGCGCAGCGCCGAAGTCAGTGCCGCCTCCGACATCGGACGATCGCCCCCGCGAAGGCAGGAGAACACATAACGTTGTCGATTGGTGATCGGATCGACTTCACGCAGCAGCTCAACGACCTGCCGCGCCAGTGGAACGATGTGCATTTCCCGCATCTTCATCTTGTGAGCGGGGATGCGCCATTCGGCACCAGTCAGGTCGAACTCACTCCATTCGGCCTGGCGCAACTCACCCGGGCGCACAAAGACCAACGGCGCAATCTTCAGGGCAATTTCCGTTGTGGGGTGCCCTCGGTAACTGTCGATCGCCAGTAAGAGCTTGCCGATTTCGGCAGGTTCCGTGACTGCCGCGTGATTCTTGGTTACGACGGGAGCGAGCGCACCTCGTAGGTCGAGCGTCAGGTCCCGAGTCGCCCGGCCGGTCGCAATGGCGTAACGGAAGATCTGACCGCAGCGCTGGCGCGTGCGGTGAGCGGTCTCGTTCTTGCCGCGCTTCTCCAAACGTCGGAACACGTTGAGAAGTTCAAGGTGGGTGAGCTCAGTGATGGGGCGCTTGCCGATGAACGGGAGCAGCAGGTCATTGATGGTCCAAGTCGCCTTGGTAAAGGTCTTGGGTGTAAACGCACGGCGCTGATGTGCAAGCCATTCAAGTGCAATTTCCCCGAAAGAATTCGCCAAGGCATGCTTCTGCGCTTGCTTCTGGATCGCAGGGTCTATGCCATCAACAAGCAGCCGGCGGGCGGCATCTCGTTTGTCGCGCGCACGCTGGAGAGTGACGTCCGGGTATTTGCCGATGACGAGAAGGCGCTCGGCCGGCCCGAAGTGGTATTTGAAGCGCCATAGCTTCGCGCCGGAAGTCGACACCATCAGATAGAGCCCGCGCGAATCGTATAGCTTGTAGGCCTTGTCGCGTGGCATTGCCTGTCGAATCTGCGATTCACTCAAGATCGGCACTTACGGTCTCCCGGTGGGGGTATCGTGTTAATTGAATCCCCCAGACCCCACTGTGTACCCCAAAGCCACCCCGGGACGCGGCGGTACAAGGGAGGACGCAAAAGGACTGGTTTCGCCCGGAAAATCGAATGATTTCGGGACGATACGCGACGTGAAGGGGTGCCGAAGGAAGGGGTTCTGGCGCCCCCGGCCGGAGTTGAACCGACGACCTACCGCTTAGGAGGCGGTCGCTCTATCCACTGAGCTACGGGGGCGAAGGCGCGAATTCTACCTGCCGCTTGGCCCTCGCGCACTCCTTTGCGGTTCAGCCCGGCTCGAAGCCCTCATCCCCGGATAACCGAATCCGCCCCTGCAGCACATGTATGCGCAGTTGTTGCGCAACCGGATCCTGGAAACTGAAAAAAGGTCCTCCAGGCTGGCAGTGCAGATAGAAGTCATCCTGGGGCTTATTGCAGCTTGGACAATGGTTCGCGAACCCGCCGCTCATGGTGCCTCGGCGGCGAATTGGATGAAACTTGGGCCAGCGTCCCAGCTGCATGCGCAATGATTCATCGATATCGGTAATATTCGAAACGCTGAAGTCCAGCATCGCTTCGCCGTCCACGAAGCCGCTTTGGCAGTACAAACAGATGACCTGCGCATCGGCCTGACAATTCCAGCACTTCACATACCCGCTGACCACGACTGCTTCGTCGCTGAGAATGCGATAGTCAGCATCGACGATCACCGGCGTCGGTTCGCGCTCCATACTCCTCTCCCGCCGTTTTGGCCCAGGCCGCCTCACAGGGCGAAGTCATCACGGCCCAATTCCCGCCTCAAGCTGCCCGTCTGCCGTTCGAGGTCGCCTTGTCGGGACGCCACTTCATTCGGCGCGGCCCGTGCTGAGCCGCCGTGAGTCACCTGCGCCCGAATCGCGCGCCACTCTTCGATAGCGTGTTTTCGAATCTCTTCGGGGCTCTTTCGTGCACCCCGCACAGGGCTGAGCGCGGCAGCGCTGCGTTCGATCGCAGCCTCACGTCTTTGTGCAAACAGGTCGCGGGCGCGCGCTCCCAGCACGCTGTGTTCACCGCGACGCTCGATCTCCCAGGCAACTCTCGGTAGCCACGCCCGTGCCTCGGGTCGTATAAGCGCTTCAGAATCCGGAATATGCGAGACGCGTACCTCGAGTCCCGCGGCGTGTAGCGCCTCGTTGGTCATATCCGCCCAGCGCTTGCGAATCAGCGCGTGCTCCTGCATCGGCCGCGGGAGCCCTTGTTCAAAGCGTGCTGATCCGGACAACTCTGCGATCGTCTTGGCTCCGAATCCGAAGGCGTTCAGCTCCCGGGTGGTCGATAACAGGTGAGCATGGAAGTTGCGCGGGTCGGTGCGCGGCTGATGGATCGCCAGGTCCACGGCATTGCCGTAGCGGTCCGAAATCTCCCGGGCAAAGGTTCGGGCCAGGACGGTCCGCTGCTCGACGTTGAGCTCGTGCGGCAGCGCCAGCACATATTCACGCGCGACGCGTGCATTGGCTCTGGGTTCGGAGTGCTCGACCGCATTCCATAGCCGGCTGCGGTCCCGCGCCCAATCCAGCTGCGACCCCATATCATCGAAGTGGGAAGGAAGCAGGATTTCCTTGTACTGCACATCGCGGCGGTGCGAATGATCATAGACGCGATCCGTGCGCTCATCACGGATCCGCTCACCCGCTCGGTACGCCGCGGCGCTGGTGGACACACTGCCGCCCGTTCCGGCACTCCTGCCGAAGGACTTGACGCCGAGGTAGTAGATCGCCACGTCAGTTGCGCCCCAGCATCACGTTACCTGTCAGCGCGCGATCCTTACCGCATGCCAAACCGGCGATGAGGCGGTCTTCAAGTAGCCTGCGAGGTCCGGCAGCTGTTCGATCTGCGCGGCCAGTACGGCCGGCTCGAGCACTCGCTGTTCGGTGACCTGCAACGATCGGCGTGGGGCGGCTGCGAACAGGCCGCCAGGATTGTCGCGACCGCGGGAGCGCTGCCTGCGAATGATCTCCCGGTCGCCGATGAGGCGCGAGGCGTACTGCGACGTGCCGCCGTTCTCGCTGCCCGAGCAACGCAAGATCAGTGTGTTGCCGCAGTTCTCCACAATCGTCTGGGCATCGCCCGCACCGTAGATCGCAGACACCTGGGCAACGGATTGGAAGCCCAGGACGCAGCGGCCACCAAATTTTCGCAGCCGCGCCAGCGCATCCTTGAGGCCATCAATGGCACCGAGCGCGTCAAGCTCATCCACAATGAGCCACAGGCGCTGGTCGTGCCCCTGCTTTTGACTTAGCGCCTCGAAGATTGCCAGGCCCATCCAGGTCGCAATCAAGGTCCGCAGTGCGGCGATCTGTCGCGCCGAGTATGGAATGAACAGTACTCCGCGACCCTGACGCACCCATTGACGCACCGAGAACGGTAGCCCACCCTGCCGTTGGATGAACTCCAGGGGGCGCATCGCCGAGACGGCGATGGCACGCAGCGAGCCGAACATGCGGGCATTGTCCGGATCCAGTAACGGCTGTGCGGGAGTCCCGGCCAGCAGGGGCCGTAACTCTTCAGGGCCAGCCACGGCGATCAACCGCCATAACTCGCCGGTGTCGCAATCCGGAACGGCCCGGCAGCGTTCGAGCGTCGCAGCCACAAAGGTGCGTGCATAGCCGCGCCATTCGCCGGCCGTGGCGTCGGCAGATGACGCGATCAAAGCGCTCGCCAGATGCTCCGGATCCGCCGCATCCTCCAGTTCTGCCAGTGGTTCCCATTTCGAGGATCTCGAGGCGAACGGGTTGAGCACCTTATCGCCGCGCCCGGCATCGAAGAACTTTGCGCAATAACCACCATCCGGGTCGGCGATCACAGCCCGATCGCCACGCCGCAAGGCGGCGCCCAGAAGTTTCGCGATCGCGGTCGACTTGCCGGTCCCCGTTGTCCCGATCAGCTTGAAATGTTTGGTCTCATCGAGACGGAGGATTGGTTTGCCGGCGAAGTCGAGCATTTCGCCCGCACTCGCTTTGAAGTGCCAGTACAGCCGACGCAGGGGATCCGCACCGGCCAGCCTTGTCCCACGAACTGCGGTTTCCCGCCGCGCGATCTGACTGAGCAGGAGTGCGAGTCCGAACAACGGCATTGCTGCCAGGATCAAGACCGCGGGATCCAGCATTAGCAACTGCTGCCAAAGGGCATCCAAATCAGTAGCCCTTGAGTACCATGAAGTCGGCAGAGTCCCCATAGAACGGGGACTTGCGGTCGATGCGAACGCACAGGCGGCTCGCACTGCCACAATGCCTAAGCTCGATGCGGCCACCCTCGCGCGATAACTGCGCCACGGCTGCCGAGAGCTGATCACGAGTCTGCCGCGCCTGGAGCAATTGCGTGCGTGATGGCATCAACATCCAGCTCAGCAGCGCCGGCACCAGCGCACATCCGGAAACGACGCCCAACGACCACCTGGCAAAACGTACCATACCGTGCAGTTGTGCTTGTTGGGCCTGGACCGTTTCCAGGATTGGACCCAGTTCGATTGACGCACTGTCAGGAGCGATATCAGATTTCATAGCCGGCATCGAGCTTGTGCTTGCGGTAGGCCGTTGCTTCCCGGATCGGGGTGAGTTGAACCCGTCGCCATTCAGGGCGCGAGGCGACTTTGAGATACCCGCTCAGGTCCGGCAGCTGTTCGATTTCCGAGGGCAGAATCGCGGCCTCCACGGCGATCTGCTGGCTGCTGGTCCGCACGCCCACCACATCAAGCGGGCGGCGCGAGCGCGATTGTGTCGTTCTGAGGATTTCGCGATCGCCAATCAGGTTCGATGCAAAACGGGCAGTGCCACCCCCCTCACTGGCCGAGGAGCGCAGGATCAGGGAGTTCGCGCAGTTTTCGACAATCGTATGTGCAGCACCATTTCCGTAGGTGCTCGAGACCTGCGCAACCGACTGAAATCCCAGCACGCATCGACCGCCAAATTTTCGCAGTCGTGCCAAGGCGTCCTTCAGGCCATCGATCTGCCCGACAGCATCCAGTTCATCGACCACAAACCAAAGCCGGTGGTCAGCTCGCGCCTCGTTCATCGCTTCGAAAATGGCGAGCCGCATCCAGGCCGATATCTGCGAGCGCAGCGCGGCGATCTGTCCGGCCTGATACGGGATGAACAGCACGCCGCCGGTTTTGCCCGAGTCGTGCGTGTCACGGATCCAGTTACGCACCGACAACTTTTGCTGGCGCTGTTCACCCACGTATTCGAGGGCCGTCACGGCCGAACTGGTGACGGAACGGATGGAATCGAACATGCGGCTGTTGTGCTCGTCCAGAAACGGTTGCGCCGCAGTTCCGGTCAGCAGCGCGCGCAACTCCCGTGGCTCCGCGATGACCAACAGCCGATGCAACTCGCCAACATCATCGACACCGGCTTCATGCGCGCGCCGGGTGACCGCGGTGAAGAAGGTGCGTGCGTATCCGCGCCAACTGCGATCGAGCCCTTCATGATCCGGGATCAGCGAGCGTGCCAGTTGCTCGATGTCGTAGGGGGTGCGAATCTCGCCGAAGAGATCCCACTTCATCGAAGCCTGCTCGAATGGATTCAGAATGACGTCGCCTCTTTGCGCCTGAAAGAAGCGGCGCAGGTAGCCCCCATCAGGATCGGCGATGACCGCCCGATCGCCTCTGGCCAGTCCCGCGGCGAGAATTTCCGCGATCGCCGTGCTCTTGCCCGTGCCGGTCGTGCCAATGATTTTGAAGTGCTTGGTTTCGTCGCTTTGCGCGATGGGAATTCCCGCGATGGTGATGGCCGCATCACGGGCGCGCGCCGCGCCTTCCCGGTGCGCACCGGTGCGCGCCACTGGCTCGTTGTCGAGCACCACCGTGCCACGGCGATGTTCGGCTGCGGCACTGCCTGGCTTGGCAAGGAACCTGCCCGATGCGTACCCTATACCGACTGTGGCCGCGGCGCCGAGGATCGATGAAATCGCCGTGCCTCCCATCGACAGCCCAAGCGCCGTACCCAGGCTGTTGACCGCGGCGAGGCCGGCGCCTGCGGCGAGGGTGACTGCCGCTGCGTAGAGCGGGGCCGCCAGCAGCCGTCTTAGGGGGGCGCCGTTGCGGACCATGGCCGTTACCATGGGTGCGGCCACCGCGGCATAGCCAAGAGCGAGTCCGGCGCTGCCTTGAGCGGCCGATGCTACCGTACCTAACATTGCACGACGATCGCACGGGAGGTTGCGTCCCGCACGGTGTGAATCCGCCGTGTTTGTTCAACAATGGTCGGCGCCGTGCCATCGCGCAAATGCCCGGGCAGCCCCCTCCAAGGGCGACCCTGAGCGCGGCGGCCGCCGCCTGGATCCCACGTGCCGGGGGCATCGTGGCGCGGTAGGCCGTTTTGCGACTGTCCCAAGCTGATTCGTTGCGTCGGCGCAGCAGATTTGCTGGCAGATGCCGACTTCGTGCCGGCGAGTAGCCTTGCAAATTGCCGCTATCGGCTCGCGGAAGGCCGGTTTCCATACCGTTTCATTGGTAGCGCGCACGACTTCCCCGCAGGACCTCCCGGTTGAGATATCAAGGGCACCGCGCTGTGAGCCTCTTGACACACTGCTCGCCACGCGTAATTATGGGAGCGCTAACACGGCGCGGTGAGAATGCGCGGCTCGACAAGCGGTTCGAGCCCTGAGCTAACGACCGCGCAAAGGGTGGACCCGAAGGGGCGGGACTATGCGAATCGAAAGGGGGAAGGGAGCCGGCTCGTCCGGGCTCACCGTAACAACAACCGGGCCGACAAGGTCAGCTGCGTGTGCTTCCGTGTCTCATCGCATGCGCTGCTCCTCAGCTTAAGTAACCATCATCAATCGCTTACCGTGACCGTGCGGCAAGTCTTGCGCCATTTGCCCGAGGCTGCTGCCGACGATCCGTCCGTCGCAAGGGGAGAAGTTTCAAGTGAAGAATATAAGTTCGAATAGACAGATCCGTGGGGTAGTTCGCGCCGTCCTGGGCGGTATGTCGACTGCCGCCGTGTGCACTCCGCTCTTTGCGCAGACCGCGCCGGCGGCCAGCACGACTCAGCCCGCCGACGATCAGTTGCAGGAAGTGGTCGTCACCGGTATCCGTGCCTCATTGCAGAGGAGCATGGATATCAAGGAGAGCGCCATTGGCGTGGTGGACGCGATCTCCGCCGAGGACATCGGTCAATTCCCGGACGCCAACATCGGCGACGCGGTCTCCCGCATCCCGGGCGTGACGGTGAATCGCGGTACCCTGAGCTATTCGAGTTCCGCCGGCGCTCCGACGGCCACCGGCGCCGCGCAGGGGGTTACCGTTCGCGGATTTGGCGCCTCGTTCAACGAGGTGTTGATCGAGGGTCGCCCGATCGCTTCGGGTAACGGGCAAACCTTCGACTTCGGAGACTTCAGCGCCGTCTACGTCGGGGAAGTGGACCTTCTCAAGACCCCCGACATGGCTTTGTCCACGGGCACCATCGGTGGCACCATCAATGTCAAGTTCCCGAATCCGATGGACCAGCCCGGGTTCCATGCCCAGCTGCAGGGTCAGGCGAACGAGTACCAGCTCGATGGGGGAGTCCGGCCGGGGTTTGGCGCTCTGGTAAGCGACACCTTCCTCGACGGCACGTTGGGCATTCTGGTGGACGCAGACTATCTGGACAGCCACATCGAGAACCACCATCAGGACGTCGTGGGATGGAAGGGAGCAAGCTTCGGAGCAAGCGACAACGGCGGCACGGGCGGGTATCTGGCCTGCTCGTCGTTTTCAGTCGCCCCCGCCGGCTCGGGCTGTACCTCGGTGGGCACCGGCGCCGCGGGCAACAGCAAGGTGCCAACCTGGTATCCGCAGGACATGGCGATGTACCTGGAGAACATCGACTCGCGACGCAAAGACGGGCGGGTGTCGATTCAGTGGCATCCATCGGATGCCGTGCTGGTGACGGTGGACGATAATTACTCCTCCGACGACGAGCACGACTCGCGCTGGCAGCGCAGCACCTGGTTCGGATCATTCGGAGGGGCGGTGCAGGACGGCAATGGCACCCTCACCAGCTTCGATACCACTGGGCCTACGGATTTCAACGCGTTCATCGCTGACACTTATATCACCACCAATACGCCGGGCATCAACGTCAAGTGGGACATGAACGACCAGTGGGCGGCCGTACTTGATGCCGACCAGTCCGTTTCGTATTACAACCCGAACGATGGCTATACCGACATCGATGCCGACACCGGCTTCGGCGGCGGGACCAACAATTACACCGGCGGCCTGATCCTCAACCAAAATGGAAACGTGCTGCCTTACTGGTCCGCCTATGGCCCGAATTCCGCGGCGGCGGGCTCCTCGGCCGTCGCATCGGCGAACTCCAACGGTCTGAGCCCGTTCATTATCGGATCTCACGTTTTGCCGCTGCAGAGCCAGCAGAACACGGACAAGATCAACCAGGTGAAGCTCGAGTTCACGTGGAAAACGGATGCCACCAAGGTCAATTTCGGCGCACAGTTCGTCGATGATCTGTGGAACACGAATGAAAGCGACACCTTCACCAACAACTACTGGCAACTGTGGTCCGGCTATGGCCCGGCCTCGGGCAACACCGTCGGTCAGGTGCTGCCGTCGAATCTATTCACTCAGATCAACGTCAGTCCATGGCTGCCCGGCTACAGTGGCGCGGGCAACGTGCCCTCGAGTCTGGTGAAGTACAATCCGTACGCGGTGCTCAGCTACCTGGAGGGGCAGCCGATCAATGCCGGCTTTGCGCCATCGAATGGTGCCGGCCCGTATACCGGTGGCACACCCGCCGAAGAACTGAGCCCGGGTTCGGTGCAGCACGTGGACCGCGTGAATTTTTCGCCGTTCATCACCGGAACGCAGAACGTGAAGCTCGGCGATATGAAGCTGGTAATCAATGCCGGCGTGCGTTATCAGAACACGCAGGAGACGATCTCGGGTATCGCGGCGCCGCTGACGGTGGTGGCGTGGCAGGGGGCAGGGGATCCGACAGCCTATGCATTCACGACGGGCGCGAACACGTGGACGACGGCCAAGGAGTCCTACCATTATTTCCTGCCGTCGCTGGACTTGAATCTCCTGATTACCCCCGAACTGAAGCTCAGGGCCGACGCCTCGCGCACCGAAGACGCGCCGCCCAACTTCCAGCTCATTCCGAACACGACCTATGGCGGGCGCGTCAATGCCCTCACGGCGACGGGCAACAATCCAGGCTTGCTGCCGTATCTGTCGAACAACTTCGACTTCGGTCCGGAATGGTACTATGGGGCGAATAGCTATGTTTCCCTGGATGTATTCTTCAAGCACGTCACGAACTTTCCCACCACGAGCGTGGCGCCGGTAACGGTTCCCGGCATCATCGATCCGGCTCCGGCCATCAATCCCAACAACGGCACGCCACTTTCGGCCACGACCGGCCAACCGTTGGTGTTCGCCGAGTCCACGGTCACCAATGCGCTGTCGGCGAACGTGCACGGTGTGGAACTCATTGTGCAGCAGATGCTGCCATTGGGATTCGGCATTGAGGTGAATGGCACGTACGTGCACTCGAACAAGAACTTCGACAATGAGAGCCTGACGACGAATCAGTTCGCCCTGCCTGGTATCGGCAACTCGGCCAACTTGGTTGGCTTCTACGACGCGCACGGCTTGCTGGCCCGCCTCACGGTGCAATGGCAGGGCACGCAGCTGTTGGAACTCGGTCAGGAACAGGGAGGCGGTGCCTTCGGCGCCGAACCGGTGTACCTGGCCGCCTCGACGGTGCTGGACTTCAGCACGCAGTATCAGTTCACGCAGCATCTGGCCGGTTATTTCGAGGCCCTCAACCTGACAAATAGCATCTACCACAGCTACGGACGCTTCTCGAACCAGACGCTGGACCTGGTAGAAACCGGAAGGTCGTTCACGGTGGGCTTCCGCGCGAAGTTCTAGTCGCAAGGTTGCCGGGATCTGTGACCTCAGGGGCCGCCGCGGGGCGGCCCCTTTTCGTTAACGTGATACTCTTGCGCGAGATCTTGCGGAGCGCGGATAGTGGTCGAAGCGGTACAATCGGTCGTCATAGTCGGGGGCGGAACCGCGGGGTGGCTGACTGCCGGCATTATCGCCGCGCGTCATCAGGCGCGAATCAAGGCGGGCAGCTTTTCCGTCACACTGGTGGAATCACCGGACATCAAGATCATCGGTGTCGGAGAAGGCACCTGGCCGACTATGCGCTCGACGCTGGAGCGCATGAGCGTATCGGAGACTGCGCTCTTCCGGGAGTGCGATGCAGCCTTCAAGCAGGGGGGGAAGTTTGCCGCCTGGACGAGCGGTACCGAGGATGATGCCTATTATCACCCCCTGATGCTTCCGCAAGGCTTCTCCAAGGTGAACCTCGCACCGCACTGGCTGCGCGACGGGGACGGGCGCAGTTTCTGCGATTTCGTCACTCCCCAGGGTCGACTCTGCGAGCAGGGGCTCGCTCCGAAAACGATCACCAATGCAGAATACCGGGCACCCGCCAACTACGCCTATCATCTGGATGCAGGCAAGTTCGCGCCGTTCCTCGCGAAGCACTGTGCCGAAAAGCTTGGCGTGCGCCATGTGCTGGCGGATATCACCGAAGTCAAACAGCGCGAGTCCGGTGACATCGAGAGCGTGTTGACACGCCAGGGCGGGACAATCGCCGCTGATCTGTGGGTCGACTGCAGCGGCTTCTCGGCACTGCTAATCGGTAAGACGCTCGGTGTCCCCTTCAAATCCTGCAGCGACATCCTCTTTTGCGATACGGCGCTTGCCGTGCAGGTACCGTTCGAGACGCCCGACACGCCCATGGCCTCGCACACGATCGCCACCGCGCATGATGCGGGTTGGACTTGGGACATCTGCCTGCCGACGCGGCGCGGCGTGGGCTACGTCTACTCCAGTCGGCATACCACCGAGGAGCAGGCACGCGAGACTTTGTTGCGCTATATCGGAGCGCAGCACCGGAACTTGCCGGTGCGCAAGATCCCGATCCGCGCCGGTCACCGCGAGTTGTTCTGGAAGAACAACTGCGTTGCCATCGGACTTGCGAGTGGCTTTCTTGAGCCGCTTGAGTCCTCCGCCATCGTACTGGTGGAGCTGTCAGCGAAGCTGCTGGCGGAGCAGATGCCCGCCTGCCGGGAAGTCATGGACATTGTCGCCAAGCGCTTCAATGACGTAACGATGTATCGGTTCGGCCGCATCATCGACTTCCTGAAGCTGCACTACGTGCTCACTCGCCGCACCGACTCCGGCTTCTGGCGCGACAACGTCGACCCGGCCACCGTGCCGGAGCGGCTGCAGGACTTGCTGACACTGTGGGCGTACCATTCTCCGTGGTCCTTCGACGAACTGGACCGTCTCGAGGAAGTCTTCCCCGCGGCAAGCTACCAGTACGTGCTTTATGGCATGGGCTTTAAGACCAATGTGCCGGCGGAGGAAACCGCTGATACGGCAACGGCCGCTGCGCGTCTGGTGCGGGAGAATGATCAAGTTACCGGCGACCTGCGCGCGCGGCTGCCGACGAACCGCGAGCTGCTGAACAAGATTTACCAATACGGCCTGCAGCCCGTTTGAGTTCGCCATGACGCGCATCGTTCCACTGAGCAAGGAGGCCCATAAGTCACTGAAGGTCGACGCCCGTGCCGCGGCGGCCTACGGGGACAATCAGCGCTTTACGCACGTGATCGCCAAGGAGTTTCCGCTGCTCGTCGTGCATTACCCGATACTGTTCTCGAAGGACGCGAATACCGGCGAGTTCCACTGTGGAGTCATGCTCGGCTTCGAAGAGGGGGAGAATCTGTTTCTCGAGGAGTGGCGCGACCTGGAGTTTTACAGGCCGTTGGGTCTGCAACGCGTACCGTTCTACGCACAGGGGCCTGATGTGGCGATCGACCTGGATCACCCGCGCGTCGGAGTTGCGGAAGGCACGCCGCTCTTCACCGAGTTCGGGCAGCCCACGCGCTACCTGCAGAGTATCATCTGGGCCTTCCAGGATCTAAGCTCCGGTATTGCAGTCACGCGCTCCTTCATCACCGGTCTTCTGCAGTTGAAGCTCATCGAACCGATCGCCATCGAAGCGGAGTTCGACGATGGCACGACGCGCGAGTGTACCGGCCTGTACACCGTGAACCAGGACGCCTTAAGCGCGCTGCCCGATCAAACGGTCGTCGAACTCTTCCGGCTCGGATACCTGCGCCTCATGCACCTCATGATCGCCTCGCTCAAGCAGTGCCCCATTCTGGCCCGCAAGAAGAACGGCCGCATGCTGAAAGCCACCGAAGGCCTCGCGGGCGTGCGCCCCTAGGCGCGCCGCCCAGGGGCCATCCATGTCCGGCGCGCCAATCGAGATCACTGGCCGGGGCCTCACGCCGGAGCGCTTCGCCCACGAGGTCGTGGAGGGTTGCCAGCCGGTTGTGCTGCGCGGGCTGGTCGATGACTGGCCCGCAGTACGGGCAGCGCAAGACTCGCCGCGCGCGCTCACAGCCTATCTCGCGGCGCTCGATGCGGGCGCGCAGATCGAGGTATTCTTCGGCGAGCGTGCAATCGCCGGCAAGTACTACTACGGCGAGGGCTTGAAGGGATTTAACTTCGAGCGTCGGGTGATGGGCTTTTGCGATGCGATGCAGGCGATTGTGGCCGCAATCGACGCTCCGGACGGAAAATCGGTCTACGCCGGTTCCGCGCCATGCGTTGAGTGTGTGCCCGGATTTGCGCCCGGCAATGCCATGCCGTTGCTGGCGCCCGAGACAGCGCCGCGAATATGGCTCGGCACGGCCTCCAACGTTTCCAGTCATTACGATACGTTCGATAATCTGGCCTGCGTGATCGCGGGGCGGCGCCGTTTCACGCTCTACGCGCCGGAGCTCATCGGCCGGCTCTACGTAGGTCCCATCGACCGCACGATGGCTGGACCGCCGGTAAGCCTCGCCGCCTCCGCAGCGCCCGATGATGAGCGCTTTCCGCTGTTCCGGGATATACGCGATCAAGCCTGGGTCTGTGAGTTAGCGGCCGGCGACGCGCTATATTTGCCGAAGCTGTGGTGGCACCAGGTCGAGTCGATCGCGGCGTTCAATGGGCTCGTGAACTATTGGTGGGACGCGTTCGCCTCCGGCCCGGATTCGCCCTACACGAGTCTGCTACTCGCCCTGATCACCATCGCGGAACGACCGCCCGAGGAGCGCCACGCCTGGAAGGCGTTCTTCGACCACTATGTCTTTCGCACCCACGGACATCCGCTTGCGCACCTGTCTGCCGAGCAGCGTGGTGTGCTCGGGCCCTTGCAGCCCCATAACTACGCCAACATCCGCGCGCGGGTCATGCAGCTGCTGCGCGGCCGCTGATCATTTCTGGAGCACATCGCGGACCATGGAATTCGCGATGTGGCTGCGCTGCGTCTTGGATATTTGTTCTGTTGCATACAGCGAATTAAGAAAGGCCTGATCCCAGTCCGTGAGGCCCTCGGGTGCGGCCTGCGGCGCGCCGTCGAACAGCTTCAGAATGGTACGGGCATCTCCCAGGTGCGCACCGGGTTTGATATCCGCCAGGCCCACCATGGCGACGTAATCTGCGAACTGGCCACGTGAGACTGCCGCCAGTCGCGCCTGGTCGATGATCACGAAGACATAGGAAAATGACCATATCTTGCTGAGCAGAATGTGGCTCGTGCGATCGTTATCGTTGTACACGGGAGGACCGCCAAGGGCCGATCCTCCAAGAAACTGCGCCACGTTCGGCAGCCCCTGTTTGGGGGAAGTGCCCTCGGGCGTGCGCATGCTGGTGTTGTACCAGACCCTTACCGGGCGAGGGGTCCTGATGAACTCATCGATGACCGTGGGCGTCGCATCGCCAAATGTGACGATGCGTTTCTGGTTCGCCATCGCCTGCAGCAGCTGCATCGGTTGGAGGGTCACAAAGATGAAGAGATTCGGCCGGCAGTGTTCACCGGCGAGCGGTACTCTCGCGGCGCTCGCGATCTGCGAAATGCGCGCAAGGGTGAATTCGCCTTCCTGCCGGGGAAGCCCGCTGATGAGCGGGCACACCGGATCCTGCCAGCGTGGCAGTCCGGCATCATTTTGTTGGACCGCGATCTGGTTGACGAACTTCAGAACCCGAGGCGCCAGTTCGGCGCGACTGGCCGTCACGGTGACTTCGGAAGGTGCCGAGGATTGCGCGGCGGCCGACCCCACATGCGTGCCTGCAAGGATGGCGGCGGCTGCGAGTAGCAACAGGTGAGCCAGTCGTCGCTTCATTAAATCAATAAGTTACGCGTGGATAGTGCCTATTCACTTCATATCAAGCGCGGTGCGTAATTCCTTCGCAGTCATCAGCTTGACATAGACGGGTGAACCGACATCGAAGCGGTGCGCCTGGGACAGATCGCCAACGATCAACGGGTCAAAACCGGCATCGCGCACCAAGGAGGCCGCTTGTTTGAGTGCGGCAGGGTCATCACCGGCGAGCGGGATTGCGATCCGCTCACCGGGCCGATTGGATTGCGTGAGAAGATTGCCGGCGATAATGGCATTGAAGGCGCGTACCAGGCGCACCCCGGGGAGAAATTCCTTGGAGGAGGGGCCTGCACCTTTGGCGCGTGCCGCGTCAGCCATCGGGCCGTCGCGCTCCGGATAGGGGTTGCCCGCGTCCAGGACGACCTTTCCGGCCAGTTGCTTCGCATAATCGTGGCCTATCTGGGGAGTTGCCCCGTAAGGCACTGCCAGCATGATGACTTCGCCGAATGCCGCGGCCTCGGCAGGCGTGCCGACCTGCGCCTTGGGTCCGAGCCTTGCTGCCAGCGATGCAAGGGTCTGCGGGTGGCGCGATGAGATCATGACTTCATGACCGGAGTGCACCCAAAGTTCGGCGAGCGCAGCGCCGATTTTACCGCTACCGATGATGCCGATGCGCACCGGCGCTGCCGCATCGGTTGCCGCGAAGCCAAGCGATGCCAGCAAAACGGTAGCGGCCATCGCCAGGCGCGACCAACGTCCCCTGACGGCCCATTGTGCGGTGCGTGTCATGAACGGACTCCTTGAGGGATGCGCAACACTATGCCCGGTTGGGGATATGTTGCAAGACATCGGGATTGCGAACGCGGGAGATGCGGCGGGATATGTTGATCGAAGTCCGATCTCAGTCGGCGGCAGGTATGGTAACCATCGTGAGAACCCGCGAGCCAAGAGTCGCCCCGTCTTCGGCCGCATTAATGACCACGTAGAAGGTTTTGGCCGAATGCCGTCGTGGGTCGGCGACGATCGGAACCAACAGGTGCGCCTCCGGGTCACCGGCGGGCATGTACTCGGTACGCGCTGTGACGGGCACGAAATCCTGCCCAGCTCTTGCCGTTCCGGATTCAGTCGACCAGGTGAAGCTGATGCCGCCTCGATAATTATGCCGACGCTGCACCGGCACGCTGGCCACCACCTGCAGGGGAGGTAACTCAACCGTGCTGGTGGCCATCTGGATTTGCGCCTGCGCCTGGGTGGCACTCACTGGACTGCCCGTGGCCCGATGGCCTCGCTGCGAAGGTGCCTTGGCGGGTGCGACTGCGGACTGAGTGCTTTGCGGAACCGCAACGGGCGCGACCGGCGCAATTGGCTTGGTTGCAGTTGGGCCTAACGCGCTGCCGACCTGCGCGGCGGGTGCCGGTTGGGCGCGCGAAGCCGTGTTGCTGCCGCCGGCAACGCTGCCCGCACTGCCGATAACATGGTACTGGTCCTGCGCCCACCAGCACACGCCGGCACCGAGCGCAATCAGCGCGCAGGTCAACCAGCGACCGCCTGGACGGCGTGTCGGTCCCTCGGTCATGAGCATCGACAATATTGGCAGTTGCGCCGGGGTCGCTGGCAGCGGGAAGTTATCCAGCCAGGCTTGCGCGTCGGTTGGGCGATGCTTGCGATCAAAGCTGAGCCCGGCCTTAAGCGCACGCCATTGCCGATTGGTGATCCCAGCAGGACGTCGCGGTCCTTGACGGGCATTGCGTGCCGCCAGTGCGTTACGGCATTGAAACGGGTGCTCGCCCGTCAGGAGCACATAGCTGATGCAGGCCAGCGCATACACATCATCGCTCGCCGTGGGTCCCTTGCCCTCCAGCAACTCGCAACTCGCGAAGGTCGGGGTGGCAACGCAAGTGCGTGGGTCCTCATCCAGGGCGGCGTCCATGACAGGACCGGCAGGAAAAGGGTTCGTCCTGTAGGCGGCGCCGAAGTCCAGGACGCGGATTTCGCCGGAATCGGTGACGAGGATGTTTGCGGGATTGAGGTCACCGTGCACAACGCCTCGCGAATGGGCATAGGCAACTGCCGCGCCGACTTGCCGAATCATGGCGAGGGCGTAAGGCCGATGCAGCGCGACGGACTTCTGTTCGGCGATCATCCGACTCAGGGGAACGCCATCCAGTCGTTCCATGGTGAAGAAAGTCAGATCGCCATCCTGATCGAATTCGTGTACGCGAACTATGTTGGGATGCGACAGGGACTGCAGGATCTGAAATTCGCGGCGTAACTCCGCCAACAGGCCGGGGCGCTGAATGATCTCCGTATGCAGGACTTTAAGCGCGATGTTCTGGTCGCCAGGCTCGCTGTTCAATCGATACTGATCGGTCGCGGCATACACCGTGCCCATGCCACCGTGCCCCAATATCTTTTGCACGCGGTAGCGATTGCGCAGCAGGTCATTGATTGCAAGGCTGCGTCCGGGAGCTCGGCGCGCAGCATCGGGCACGGCGGCGACTGCTGCCGTTGGGGCAGCGGGTTTCGCAACCGTGGCGGATTTCGCAACTGTGGCGGGTTTCGCGGCCATGGCGGGTTTCGCGGCCATGGCGGGCTGCGCAACCGGGGCGGATTGGTCCTCCGGGGGTGACGTTGATGGCGTCACCTGGGCAGTTTGCACTCCTCCCATCACGAAGGATTGCACCCCCACCTTGAGGCTGTGGAAGTCCTCCGCGCCGATCCGGTGGCGGCGATAGTACTGATCTACCAAGGCCAGCAGCTCCCAGCCGGCATCCGGATTCGAGTCAATCTCACCATGGACGGCATTAATCAGCTCATCCCGATCACATTCTCCATTGGCGAGTGCATCGAGCCACTGAGCGAGCGTCCGGCCACCGCCCTGCTGCGCCGGGGGGGTGGTGTTCCTATGTTGCAGGACAGCAGTCAGAGTTCCCATTGCGAAATCATACTGCGGTGGCCGCGCGCGCACACCATTAAGGCAACTAGGATATGACCGTCGGAATTCGCCTACGCAGCCTTGAACAAGCCGTAGCGAGGGCCGGTAAGTTGCTGTTTCGCTTGGCGCTCCGTCATACTAACCGAGTCTCACCATCGCTTGTTTTGCGACTCCGATGCCGAGGCTCGGGCTGCCGCGCGAAAGTTTTCGCGCTGCAGTAGCGAGCCTTTTTGTCTATGCGGTCAAATCAGCTGTCCTTCTTCGATGTGCTTGGATTTGCCTTCGGCTACTGGCGTCAGCAGCCCTGGCGGCTTGCTGTCATCCTTTCGATGTTCGTTTCGGCGGCCTTGCTCGAAACCTATCTGCCGACGGCCCTTTCCAACTTTCTGGCCACGATCAGGCTTGCGCAAGGCAAGAGCGCCGTGCTTAGCGCGCTAGGCGTGTTCCTCGGCGTCTACTTTGTCCAAATGGTGCTCTCCGGCGCGTCCTTCATCATTTACAACCTGTTCGAGACCACGATCTTCAAGTCTTTGTTGGATGATGCCTTCGCCCACGTCCAGCGGCTGTCCGAGCATTTCTTCGTCAATACGTTCACCGGTGCGATCGTCTCGAAAATCAGCCGAGCGCGGCAGAAGATCGAGACCTTCGAAGATCAGATACTTATCCGCATTGTTCCGACTATCGTGGTGTTGGCCGGCAGCACCGCCTTTCTGGCCCTGCGCTTTCCGGTGCTTGCGGCTTTGATGATCGGCTACGTCGGATTGCTGTTCATGGTCAGCGCATTTTTCGTCTTCAAAATATCAGGTCCCGCTCAGGGTGAATATGCGGCGGCGCAGGACTCCTTTATCGCGTACCTTGCGGACAGCATCGGGGGGATGGCGACCACGAAGGCGTACGCCCAGGAAGCGGTCGAGCAATCAAACTTTCTCGAGATCACCGAACAGCTGCGCTGTAGAAATCTGCGCGCTTACAGGCTGGCTAATTTCGCAGCCATCGTGCAGCGCCTGTTACTGACAGGAATGCTGGTGCTTCTGCTTGGTGGCGGCGTCTGGTATCTGTTGCACGGGAAGGCGACTGTCGAGTCAATGGCCTATCTGGCTTTTGCCTATACGATTCTGCAGTCGTACGTTCGGGATCTGGTTGATAACATCAAGAATATACTCACCTCCTCGTATGACCTGCACGCAGTCATCGTGCTGCTGCGCGAGGCTCCGGAGGTCCCGCTGCTGCCCGCGCGAGCCGCCCTGCACATACGCGCCGGCGCGATTGCCCTGGAGCAGGTGCGCTTTACGTATCCCGGAAAACAGGTGCCGGTGTTTGATGGTCTTTGCGTGGCCATACGTGCCGGCGAGCGTGTGGCGCTGGTCGGGCACTCAGGTAGTGGCAAGACGACATTCGTGCGTCTCCTTCAATGTCTCTACGACATTCAAGGCGGCCGTATCAGGATTGACGGCCAGGATATCGCGACAGGATCGCGCAGCTCGCTGCGCGGCGCCATTGGGCTGGTGCCACAGGATCCGATCCTGTTCCACCGGACGTTGGCACAGAACATCGCCTACGGCAATCCCACGGCGGACATGCATGCGATCGAACATGCCGCCGAGCAGGCGCACATCGCCGCTTTCATCCGGGGCCTTCCGCACCAATACGAAACGCTGGTCGGTGAGCGCGGCATAAAACTCTCCGGTGGCGAGCGGCAGCGCATCGCCATCGCCCGCGCCATCTTGGCCGATCGGCCGATTCTCATTTTGGACGAGGCCACCAGTTCACTGGATTCGCACAGCGAACGGGCCATACAGGAGGCGTTACGGTCGCTCACGCATGGTCGCACGTCGATCATGATCGCCCATCGTCTTTCGACCATTCTGGATGCTGACCGAATCCTGGTATTCGACAAAGGCCAGATTGTCGAGGAGGGCACGCACAACGAACTGGTCGCCAGACCGGACGGCATCTATGCCGGATTCTTCAAGCTTCAGTCCGGCGGCTTTATCGTGGAGTGAGGTATGGCATTTCAGTTGACCGACGTGGTTCCCTGGGGCCGTACTTTCGATGAGTACGTTGCCATGTTCGCACTTGACGACATGGACCGATCCCGCTCGATCCTGGGTTGCGGTGACGGGCCGGCCTCCTTCAACGCGGAGGCGCTGCAGCGAAACATAAAGGTGGTGTCGGCGGATCCGCTGTATCAGTTCTCGGCGTCCCAGATCCGCAAGCGCATCGCCGATACGGCGCCCATGGTTGCCGGACAGCTCAAGGAGAATGCTCGGGATTTCGTGTGGAACCACTTCAAGTCCGTAAATGAACTGGTAACGGCGCGAATGAAGGCGATGCAGGCCTTCCTTGCAGACTTCGGTGCGGGCCTGGAGCAGGGTCGTTATGTTCCCGCGGAGTTGCCGAATCTGCCGTTTTTTGCCGGAACATTCGATCTGGCGCTGTGTTCGCATTTCCTGTTCTTGTACAGCGAGCAGCGCGATGCGCAGTTCCACTTCGAGGCGCTGCGGGAGCTGTGTCGGGTGGCCCAGGAAGTGCGGATCTTTCCGCTAGTGGAATTAAGCGGCGAACCCTCCCGGCACTTACCAGAAGTGCTCAAGGCACTGGAAACCGGCGGCTATACTGTAAAAGTAGAGCCTGTGAACTATGAGTTTCAGAAGGGTGGCAACCAGATGTTGCGTCTGGTCGGGGCCTGAACTGAGGGTTCTGCGCGCGGTGCCCCGTGAATGCACTTGGGGGCGCTATCAATTGTCATGAATTTCGTCAAATCTGCTCGGAGGGGAGGTAAAAACGAGCGTCCGGGAAGTGCGGCGCGCTACGTCCGAGGGTATATTGAAAATCACAATTGAGGTTCCGTACCGCGGCGTATCAACTCCATCGATCGCTCCGGCTGCCGCGGATACCACCCTGTATGGATGAAACCAGTTCACCAGACTATGAGTTTGGAGGCTTCCGCCTCGATACGGCACTGCATGTGCTGGTGTCACCCAGCGGTGAGCCGCTGCCGCTCCCGTCCCGCGCTTTTGCGGCGTTGCGGTACCTGGTCGAACGCGCCGGGGAAATCGTGGACAAGTCCGCGCTCATCGCAGCGGTCTGGCCTACGACAGTTGTGTCCGAGAACAGCCTGAATCAGTGCATCCTCGCGCTGCGCAAGGCTTTGGGTGAATCCGCAGGCGAGCGCCGTTTCATCCTGACGGTCCCGGGCCGCGGATATAAGTTTGTCGCCCGCATCACGATTGTTCCCCACGGCCATCCGAGCACCCCGCCGGTGGTGGCGCAGCCCGCCGCCGCGCGCCGGTCGCGAGTCCTTTGGCTGACAGCGGCAGCCGGCACGGCCGTAATGCTGCTGTTAGGCGTGGCACTGACGCTCTGGTTGGGACGCGACCGGGCGGTCACCAACCCGGCCGAGTACGTGCAATTGACCGATGTACCCGACGGTGCTGTCTCACCGGTACTCTCACCCGACGGACAGCTGCTGGCGTTCATCCGCCATGGTAGTTTTTTCATGGGGAGCGGACAGATCTGGCTCAAAGCGCTTCCCGATGGTGATCCCGTGAAACTCACGGATGCGGACGGACCCCTCTGGGCGCCGGCCTTCAGCCCGGACGGCACCCACGTCGTGTACTCCGCGATAGACCTGCAAAACGGGACCTGGAACACCTGGACCGTCCCGGTCACGGGCAGGGCCGCGGCAACCAAGCTGCTTCCCAATACTCAGGGTCTGACTTATATCGGCCCACGGGAGGTGTTGTATTCCGAATTCAATGCCGGTCTGCATTTGGGGATCGCCACCTCATTGGATGATCGTTCCATGCATCGCCAGGTCTACGTGCCGAGTCACGAGCGTGGCATGGCACACTTTTCATCGCTGTCACCTGATCGAAAGTCCGTGCTCGTGGTGGAAATGGATGCAACGGGATCGTTTGGGCCTTGCCGCCTGACCCCCTTTGACGGCACCGGATCAGGCTATACGGTCGGACCGATGAACGGCGCCTGTCTCGCCGCGGCGTGGTCTGCCGATGGCAAGTGGATGTACTTCTCCGATAACGCGAGTGGCAGCAGCCATCTATGGCGTCAGCGTTTTCCACGCGGTCCCGCAGAGCAGATCACGTTTGGCCCGAACGAGGAGCAGACGGTATTTCCAAGTCCCGACGGCCAGTCATTATTGACCTCCATTGGGCTTGCGCAGTCCACGCTTTGGTTTCACCAGGCCAACTCCGAGCGCGCGCTGAGCACCGAGGGCAGGGTTTTGGCACCCTGGCTTTCAGCCGACGCACGGCGCGTCTATTTCCTGATAACCCCCACTGAAGCGGCGCAATTTTCGCTATCACGCCTGGACATCGATACCGGCCGACAGGAGTCGGTACTGCCGGAGTTCCATCCGATTGAGTACGACATTTCGTCCGATGAACAGCAGGTCGTATTCACGATCGTACGCGAGGGTCAGCACCAGATCTGGCTTGCGCCATTGGACCGACATACCTCGCCCACCCTCCTGGTTCGGGATGGCGATGAACCGCAATTCGGCGGCCCATATGTCTTCTTTCGTCGGGTCGGTGCGCATGCCAATTACTTGCACCGCATCAGGATCGACGGCAGCGGGGAATCGCAATTGCTGCCTGACCCCATCATTGAAATGTTCTGCGTAGCGCCGGATGGCAAAGCCGTCGTCGTCGAGCGGCCGGCTGCTGAAGGCAACATTGATGCGTGGGTCATCCCGGTTGACAATCAGCGCGCCGCGCGCATGCTGAACAAAGGCTATGCCCCGTCACGATGGTCGCATGATGGCAAAGCCATATATGTTGGCCTCAATGTGCAGATGAATCTGGCGCTCGCCGGCTCAACGCGGGTGCTACCCGTTGGCCCCGATGATCTTCCATTGAGTCCATTGCCGGCCGCAAGCGTCGCTGGTGCCCTGATTCCACATCCCGGCGACAATCTTTCGGTGGGTCCGGATCCTTCGGCCTATGTTTTCCTGAAGTCCGAGCGCCGTCAGAATATCTATCGCATCCCGCTGCACTGAATTGCGGCGTGGCCGTGGTATGCCCGATGGATGGCAGCAGGGCTGATAAACTGTGGCTATGCGGTTTTTCAAACCAGATAACGCGCGTGCTGCCGAGGGTGCAGGCGTGGCTGTCATCGCCTGCCCGCATCGTCCCCCCTGCGATGGTTGTGCGCGCTTTGGTGCGCCGGGCATTGCCGCCTCGGCCCGGGAAATGCTCGACGAGTTGACGCGCGTGCACGGCCTGCCGGTGGCACCCGTCATCTCGGGGCCCTCGAGCGCATTTCGCCATCGCGCGCGCCTTGCAATTCGCGGTCGGCTCGCGTCCCCGAAAATCGGCCTGTTCGAAGCCGACAGCCATAATGTGGTGCACATACCGAATTGCCGCGTGCACCATCCGCTGATCAATGCAGTGGCGTCCATCGTGCGCGCCGCGCTCGTGGACGCGAAAGTGAGCTGTTACTCCGATCGGGCGAATATGGGTCTGGCCCGGTATCTGCAAGTGGTGGTTGAGCGCAGTTCGGGGACGGCGCAGGTGGTGCTGGTGGCGAATGCGGCCAGCGCCGAACCGCTGATGCCGTGTCTTGAGCTGATCCGGATGCGCCTGGGAGCACGTCTGCACAGCCTGTGGCTGAACTTCAACCGCCAGGCCAACAATGTGATTCTGGGGCCGGACTTTCAGCGCATCTGCGGTCCGCCCAGTGTCGTGGAACAATTCGGCGCCGCGGCCGTGCACTATCCGCCGGGAGCCTTCGGACAGAGCAATCTGGAGGTGGCGCAGTTAATGGTGGAATATATTCGCGAGCGGGTTGCGCCGGGTGCGCGGATTACCGAGTTCTATGCTGGCGTCGGCGCCATCGGCCTGTCGCTTGTTGACCGGATCAGTTCGCTGCGGCTTAACGAGGTGAGCCCGCAGTCCCTCCAGGGACTGGAGCGGGGTGTGGCGCAACTTGAACCGCAGGTGCGCGCGAAGGTCGACGTGGTGCGCGGCATGGCCGGCGCTTCGTGCCATGCGGGCGATGGCGCCCAGGTGATTATCGTCGATCCGCCGCGCAAGGGACTGGATCCGGAATTAACCCAATACCTGGCAAGTCATCCGCCGGAGATGCTGATTTACATCAGCTGCGCTCTGCCAAGCTTCATCAGTGACGTCGCGGGATTGCTCGGTGGCGGGCAGCTGCGGTTGTCGGAACTGACAGCCTTCAACCTCATACCCTTCACGCATCATGTCGAGACGGTGGCTACCCTCCGGCGGGTTTGACTTGCTAAAAATCCCAATAATGTCGCACACTTACATCATATACCTAGAAATTTTTCACACATGACGGACAAACGCATTCGCTACGGCATGGTGGGTGGAGGGCCCGGGGCCTTCATCGGCGCGATCCATCGCATGGCGGCGCGACTGGAGGGCCGTTATGAACTGGTTGCCGGCGCCTTCTCGAGTAACCGGGAGCGCGGATGTACCTTGGGCGCGCAACTCGGGCTTGCGCCGCAGCGTACCTATGCCACGTACGAGGAGATGGCGCGAACCGAGGCCGCACGGCCCGATGGCATCGAAGCGGTCGTAATCGTGACGCCCAATCATCTGCATTACCCGGTAGCCAAGGCATTCCTGGAGACGGGCACCCATGTCATCTGCGACAAGCCGCTGACGACAACACTCAGTGATGCGTTGGCGCTTCGTGATCTTGTCAGATCCAGCGGCAGACTTTTTTTCGTGACCTACACCTATGGCGCCTATCCGATGGTGGCGCAGGCACGGGAGATGGTCCGCTGCGGACAGATCGGCACGGTGCGCGTGGTGCAGGTCGAGTATGCCCAGGGCTGGCTGTCAACCGCGGTTGAGACGCAAGGATCGGTGCAGGCGCGCTGGCGCACGGACCCGGCATTGGCTGGTCAGGGTGGCTGCCTCGGCGACATTGGTACCCACGCGTATCATCTGGTTGAATATGTGACGGGCCTGCGCACGCAAAGCGTCGCGGCCGAACTGTCCCGGTTCGTGCCCGGGCGCAGGCTCGACGACAATGTGCAGGTGATGCTGCGCTTCGTCGGGGGCGCCAGCGGCTCGCTGTGGGCAAGCCAGGTCGCGGCCGGCGAGGATAATGCGCTGCGGATCCGGATCTACGGGGACACGGCCAGCGTGTGCTGGGAACAGGAACACCCGGAGCGGCTGCGTTTCGCGCCCTTGGGCGCGCCGCCGCAGATTCTGCGCCGTGGTGGAGCTGGCGTCGGGCCCTGGGCCACCGGCGTGACGCACTTGCCCGCCGGGCATCCCGAAGGCGCGCTGGAAGGATTTGGCCTGCTGTACAGCGAGGTGGCCGATGTCATTATCGCGGTTCGCGAACAGCGCCCCGTGCCGGCCACACGGGTCGCGACGATTGATGACGGGGTCGCGGGCATGAAGTTCATCGATGCCTGTGTGCGCTCGGCACAGCGTGACGCGGCATGGGTGAGCCTTGCCTGAACGGCACTTTTTGGCATTTCGATGGTCGTAGGCGCGTGGCCGCACATTATCAACTGACACGATAGAGTACGATTCTGTATGAATATTTCCGTTTCGAGAAACGCCGGCGCGCCCAATGCGGAAATCCGCGCGATCCAGGAGGCGGTCGTCAGTGCCTCAATGTGGGTGGCGCCGCTGCGACAGCAGTTTTCCCGGGTCATCGTCGGACAGCAGCATCTGGTTGACCGGCTGATGATTGGCCTGTTGACCAACGGCCATATCCTGCTTGAGGGTGTTCCGGGACTTGGCAAGACTTTGGCATTGAAGACCCTGGCGCAGGCGCTCGCGGTCAGTTTTCAGCGCATTCAATTCACACCCGACATGCTGCCCGCAGACGTCGTGGGTACCATGATCTACAACCCGCGCGACGGCTCCTTCCAGACCAAACACGGTCCGGTATTCGCGAATCTGATCTTGGCGGATGAAATCAACCGGGCGCCGGCCAAGGTTCAGAGCGCGCTGCTCGAGGCGATGCAAGAGCGGCAGGTGACCCTGGGCAGCGCCACGCATGCGCTGCCGGAACCCTTCATGGTCATGGCCACCCAAAACCCGGTCGAACAGGAAGGGACGTATCCCTTGCCGGAAGCGCAGGTCGACCGCTTCATGCTGAAGGTCATTCTCAACTATCCGACGCGTCCCCAGGAGCGTTCCATCCTCGATACGATGGGGACGACCGCGCCGGTGACGGTGGTGGACCCGGTGGTCGGCGGTGCT
>DATDIL010000119.1:0-48373 GCA_036521075.1 Steroidobacteraceae bacterium
ATCAGGTCGCCGAGCACCATTTCCCTGATGGAGATGTTCAAGATCCGCAACGGCAGGATTTATCGCATCGAGGCCATTTTCACCGGAGTGCCATTCCGAATGTCTTCGCAATGGGTGCCGGCTGTCGCGGCCGTGCGCTAGGGAGGAAACCCATGGCAGATCTGTCCGCTTTTCCGGTCGCGCACAAATGGCCGCCGCAGCATCCGGATCGCTTGCAGCTGTATTCGCTGCCGACCCCGAATGGCATGAAAGTGTCGATAATGCTGGAGGAGACGGGGCTTGCCTATGAGCCGCATGCGGTGCGCTTCGATCGCAATGAGCAAATGAGCCCGGAATTCCGGTCGGCGAATCCGAACAACAAGATTCCGGTGATTCTCGATCCCCACGGGCCCGGCGGACAGCCGCTGGTGTTGTTCGAGTCCGGCGCGATCCTGGTGTATCTGGCGGAGAAGACGCACCGGTTCATGCCGACCGATGCGGCCGGCCGCTACCACACGCTGCAGTGGTTGATGTTCCAGATGGGTGGGATCGGGCCGATGTTTGGCCAGGTCGGGTATTTCCATCGCTTCGCGGGTAAGGAGATCGAGGACAAGCGGCCGCGCGATCGCTATGTGTCCGAAGCGAAACGATTGCTCGGCGTACTCGATCAGCAACTGCAGGGCCACGCGTGGATCGTCGCGGATGACTACACCATTGCCGATATGGCCATCTTTCCCTGGGTGCGAACCCTGGGCAGCTTCTACGCGGCTGCGGACCTGGTCGGCATGGAGGACTATCCGGCGGTTCTCCGCGCCCTGGATGCATTCGTGGCACGGCCTGCGGTGGTACGCGGCATGAATATTCCGCAGCGGCCCCAGGACTGATCAGTGGCGATCGATCCGCGCCTCGGCGGGACCCGTGGCGCGGATCGGCGTGAGCCAGGAGGCGGTGTCCTGTGGCTGTCCATCCGAGCGCAGCCAGCCATAGACGACGGTGTGCCACAGGATGCGCTGCACGTAAGTACGCGTCTCGTTGTACGGAATGTTCTCCACCCACACATCCGGTGCAATGCTGACCGCCGGTAACCAGCGGCTGGCGGCGGCAATTCCGGCATTGTAGGCGGCGAGTGCCAAGGGCAGCTGGCCGTCGACCTTGTCGAGCAGCAGGTGCAGATGTTCGGCGCCCAGGGTGGAATTGATCTGTGGATCAAACAGATCGGCCATGTGTGGCGTGGGGAGTTTCAATGCCCTGGCGGTGGGCCTCGCGGTCGCCAGCTCCAGCTGCATCAGCCCGCGGGCACCGGCGCTGGATACGACATCGCTGCGGTACAGACTTTCCTGGCGGATCACCCCGTAAATGAGGCTTATCGGTAGCCGCGACGCATGCGCCGCGGCAGTCACCGAGGATTCGTAGGGCTGCGGATATAGCAGCTCGTAATCATAGTAGATGTGCAAGGAGCTGGCTGCCGTCACCGCCAGGTCGTACCAGCCCCAATCGGCGGCCAACCCTATCGCCTGCAGACGCTCGCTGGCGGAGAGCTCATCAAAGGCGAACTGCCACTCGGTCATGGCCTCATTGCGCAGCTCGCACAACAGCAGTTCGCGGGCGCGCACCAGGGCCGGCGTCTGCGCCAGTCGCGCGCGAACGGCTTCATCCCGGTCCAACGGCTGTGGATGCGGCGTCACGTTGATGCCCAGTCGGGCAGCGGCGAGCCCGGAATAGTAATTGTCGTCGGGAGCCAACGTCGCGAACAGACGGTGCGCCTGCGCCGAATCACCCGTCAGCTCCAGTGCCCGTGCCGACCAGTAGCGCCAGCGCGCACTTTGCCGGTTCGCCTCGGACATCGCGGCAATCGTTTGAGTCACCAGGGACCAGTTGCCGGCCCACATCGCGGCGCGGGCGCGCCACTCCAGGACCGTGTCGTCCAGTTCACGGGTACTGACGCGCGCGAAATACTCCTCGGCACGCGCGTCGCGGCGCCATGCCAGTGGCAGCGCCACCGCCAGTGCAAAGGCACCGGCGCTTTGCGAAGTCAGGTTGCGTGTTCGAACCAGCTGCGCATACCGGTCAACCGCGGCATCCGGGTCCTGGCGCGCCAGCCGCATCCAGCCGGCGAGCAACGCTTCGGGCAACACCGTCGTGGTGGGTTCGTGAAGCAGGGTGTCGACCGTCCGTAGCGGCGTATCAAGCAATGCCACCCATTGCTGCAGCGGGAGTGCCTGAGTGGCTGGCAGCCGGGCGATCAGGGGTTTGGCGATGGAGGTGTTGCCGGCTTGCAGCGCCAGGCGCGCACGCCGCTCAATCAGATCGGCGCTGATGATCCCGTGGTCGATGCCCCAGGCGTAGGGGCCATCGCATTCCGGGACCTCGCGCGTTGTCAGCCACTGCCGTACCAGCGATGGCCCGAGCTGCGCGGTCTGGCCGGTCGCAATCTTGGCGGTGAATGCCTGGCAGCGCAGAGCCTCGGTGGCAGCGGCTTCGCGGTAGATCGTCAGAAAGGCGTCCCATTGCGATCGTTGCGCCAGGCTTTCCAGCCAGCTGCGGCGCAACTGTATGCCAACCGGCAGCAGTCCATAGGTTGCGAGAAAGCCGGCCGCGCGACGGTCCGCCGCGGCCACCTGTGTGGCGTCATTGAAGGCTTGGCGGATGCGTTCGGCCTGCAGGTAGGGATAGAGCGGATAGCTGCGCAGCGCCGCATCATCCATCGCCGCGGGGGTGGGCGCCGCGGCGGGCTCGTTGGCGGGCCGTTGCACCTGGGCCATGGCCTGCAGGAACTGCTGGCGCGCGCCGGTGAGATCCGGGGGCGGCGCCGCCGGCAGCGTGCGCCAGCCCAGCAGCACCAGCACGGTGAAGGCCACCGGCCGGAATCGCAACCCCCTCATTGACATCGGCTCAGGTTAACCATTGGCCGGCGGTCGCGCCAGTTACAAGGCGTTAGGGCGGGTGTCGTCGAGCTCGAGGTGATGTAAGAATACCTTGGCGAATGGGCCAAGAACTGGCCGGCACTTGGGGTTTGGGGAGATTGCGTCGATGCGTGATGCGACATTGGTGAAACTGTGGTCACAGGTGTCCCGCTCGTTCCTGTCGCGCACCGCGACGGCGCGCGAGACTGAAACGGCGCAGAACGCTTTTCTGGCGGGGGCGCTGGGCGTGTTCTTGCATCTTGAGCACGCCGTGGAATCCGGTGACAACGTCGTCATCGCCGCCACGCTGAGGAAGCTGCGGCGTGAATTGAACCTGGGGGCCATGCGCCGGTCACGGCGGCGCAAGGTGCCGCGCAAGCGCAACTACAGCAATGGCAGCAGCGCGGTGAAGGCGTAGAGACCGAATGCGGTGAGTACTGTGCCCGAGATGCGATTGATCACGGTCAGGGTGGGTGGGCCGATGTACGGCCGCAGCCGGCCGATCAGGCTGCTCAATGCCAGCCACCACAATGCCGAGCCCAGAAAAACACCCAGCACCAGCGCGGCCGCCGCGCTGTCGGCGCTGCTGATCATGCCCACCGGTGCCATGCCCAGGCCTGCGAACATGGCCGCGAACCCGAGCAGGGTGACCGGATTGTGTAGAGTGAGCAGGAACGTGGACATGAAGGCCGCGCGTGCTCCGGGCGGTGGCAGTGCGCCAAACCTTCCCGCGGCCGGCACGGTGGTGGCGGGGCGCATGAAGGTGCGGCCGCCCAGGTATACGAGGAATATGCCACCAATGACCCGCAGTGCAATCCGATCGTCAATGACCCATTGGGCGATCGCCGAGAGTGCGACGGTGCCGGCCAGGGCGTACAAGGCATCGGCGGCGGCGGCGCCCAGGCCGCAGATGAATCCCAGGCGGGGACCTTCCGCCAAACTGCGGTTGATGCACAGCGCACCGATGGGGCCCAAGGGGGCGGCGATCGACAGGCCGATCAACAGACCCTTGATCAGAAACGAGATGGCCAAGTTCTGTCACTCCATGGAAATGGCCGACGCAGGGGGCGACACCATATCGGGATTTGTCCGTGCCCGCCCGCTTGGTGCGCATATTCGGCATTGAGCTGCCGAGGTGCGCATGACCAAACGCCAGAATGTAGTGAGAGCCGCGGATTCATCGCTGCAGCCGCCGGCGGATCGGGCGCTGGCCTTGAAGCTGGTCACCGACTGCGACCTGCTGCGACTGAAGGTCATAGCCCGGCTCCACGGGCGCAGCCTGCCGCCGGATCTGTCCTGGGCGGATCTGGTGCAGGAAGCGTTGGCGCGCGTGCTGGATGGGTCGCGGGCGATTCCGCGCGGGGTGCCAACCGTCGCGTTCCTGGCGGGCGTCATGCGTAGCATCAAGGCCGAGCACTGGCGGCGCCGGCGCCGCGCCAACGAGCAGCAGCCGGTGTTGGCCACCGAGTACCAGGTGGTCGCGGCCGAGACCGCCGAGGCCTGCGATCCGCAGCCGGATCCGGAGCGCTGGCTGATCGCCTCCCAGCAGCTGCAGGCCATCGGCACGTTGTTTGCGCAAGATCCCGTGGCGCTGCAAATCATTGTGGGCCTGGGGGATGGACTGACGGCCGAGGAAATCCGCCGCGCGCTGGGCATGACAAAAACGGACTATGATTCGGCGCGCAAACGCATGCGGCGTGCGTTGATTCGCGCCGGCCTGACCCTGGGAGTACGGCAATGAGCGTGCGGCCTGATGTAGGACTGGAGCGACTGATCCATGGCCTCGAACAGGAATTGCTGGCGGCGCCCGATGAGGAATTCGTCGCCGGCGCGCGGGACCTCGGGATGAACCCGGACATGAAGGGCTCGGCGGCGTTCATCGGAGTGAAGAACATGAGTCCGCAGATTCTGGAGGCGCTGCGTCGCGCCTACGCGCAGCGCCGCAACGGGGAAGAGGACGCCTAATCGATCCAGCGCAGGCGGTCCGCCAGATGGCGCAGGGCCAGGATCGCCATTTTTGGCGGCTGCGATTGGCCGGAGCACCAGGCATGGACCTGATCGGGTTCCACCTCCAGATCCCGCGCCGCTTCTGCCGGACTGAGTCCCAGGCGGCGCAACAGCCATTGAATCTGTTCTACGGGATGCGTGGCGGGGCTTTCGTAAACGGCTGCCGGATCGGATGCGAATTGCAATGCCATGAAACTCCCTTCCCTGAAGCTTGCCTAGCGTTCGCAGTACGCCATAACGTACTGATTTTATTGTGGGTACGCACTGCGGTATCTTTTTCAATCCCGGTTGCCGCAGGCCCCGGTCGCAGACTAAGGAAGGCGGCTCGGAAAATCAAATACTATTGCAGTGCAACACTGTCACATGACTGCAAAGGTGCCGCTTTAAACAGGGAGATTGGGTTACTACGCGGGACTACCTCATGTCGGACTTGCCCACCCTCGCTCACGAGGACCTCATCCAGCGTCTCAGCCGCGACCTCATCGACAGCTACGACGAGGAGCTGGAAATGGAAATCGAGGACCGTGAACACCTGCCGCCGGGGGTTGCCGCAGGCGTCACCGTTGCAGGCGAACACGCCTACCGGCGCCAGTACTTCTCGGAACTGTTCCGCCTGCAGGCCGAACTGGTGAAGCTGCAGGACTGGGTGGTTGCGGCGCGCCAGAAGGTCGTGATCCTGTTCGAGGGCCGTGATGCGGCCGGCAAGGGGGGCGCAATCAAGCGCATCACCCAGCGGCTCAATCCGCGGGTGTGCCGGGTCGTGGCGCTGCCCGCGGCCGGGGAGATCGTCTGCTTTGATCGCAGCTGGTACAACCGCGCCGGGGTCGAACATGTCATGGGATTTTGCACGCCCGCGGAATACGAGGAGTTTTACCGCTCCGTGCCGGATTTTGAACGCATGCTGGTGCGCTCCGGTATCCACCTCATCAAGTACTGGTTTTCGATCACCGATGAGGAGCAGCACGTGCGTTTCCTGGGCCGGATCCATGATCCGCTCAAGCAGTGGAAGCTTAGCCCCATGGACCTTGAGTCCCGGCGCCGCTGGGAGGAGTACACGCGCGCGAAGGAGACGATGCTGGAGCGCTCGCATATCGCCGAGGCGCGCTGGTGGGTCGTGCAGGCCGTTGACAAGAAGCGCGCGCGCCTGAACTGCATTCATCATCTGCTGCAGCAGTTTGCGTACGCGGAAGTTCAGAAGAGCAGCGTCGTGCTGCCGGAGCGCGAACGCCACGGCGATTATTCCCGGCACGCGGTGCCTGCGGACATGCTGGTGCCGGAGATATACTGATGCATGGAAGTCATTCACTGCAGCGCCAAGGTTCACACGCCCGCCGTCCTCGAAATCCTCAATGAGGCCATCGCCCATTCGACCGCCTTGTATGAGTACTCGCCGCGGACTGCGCAGAACGTGCGCGCCTGGTTCGCCGAGAAGCAGGTGGGTCGCTTCCCAGTGATCGGAATGCAGCAGGCCGGTGTGCTGCTGGGTTTCGCGACCTACGGGCCGTTCCGGGCGCGTGCGGCATACAAGTACAGCGTCGAACACTCGGTGTACGTGCACCAGGAGCATCGCGGACGCGGCATCGGCATGGCACTGATGCGCGAGCTGATCACCCAGGCGCGCCAGCAGCAGTACCATGTCCTGGTGGGCGGCATCGATATCTCCAATGCCGTCAGCGCGCACTTGCACGAGCGGCTCGGATTCACCCATGCGGGCACCATCCGCCAAGCTGCCTTCAAATTCGGCCGCTGGCTGGATCTGGCGTTCTATCAGCTGATTCTCGAGACCCCCGCGAATCCCGTCGGCGGCTAGCGCGTCAGCAGGCGAGGGCGACGCGCGGTGCGTGCGCCACGGCCAGCGCCGTCATGGACAGAATGCGCCGCACGGTGGAAGACGGTGTCAGCACATGAGCCGGCTTGGCGGCGCCCATGAGAATCGGGCCGATCGTCGAGCCATCGCGATTCAGAACCTTGATGGCGTTGAACAGGATATTGGCGGCGTCCAGGTTCGGGCAGATCAGGATATTTGCCTCACCCTTCAATCGGCTGTCCATGAGATTGCCGCTGCGGATCGTTTCCGACAGCGCCGCATCGGCGTGCATCTCGCCATCGCACTCGATCGTGGGCGCGAGGTTGGAGAAAATCTCATAGGCCTCGCGCATGCGGCTGGCTGACTCGCGCCGCGAGGAGCCGTAATTGGAATGCGACAGGAAGGCAACCTTGGGTGTCAGACCGAACAGGTGTACTTCCTGGGTGGCCTGCAGCGCGATCTGCGCCAGCAGTTGCGCCGAGGGTTGTTCGTTGACGTAGGTGTCGGCGATGAACAAGGTGCGGCCGGTGAGCATCAGGCAATTGAGAGTCGCCAGACACGGCGCATCGCTGTGGCGTCCGATCACATCACTGATCGTCGCCAGATGCGCGTCGAAGCGACCGTGAAGACCACACAGCATGGCATCCGCATCCCCCAGGTTCACCATCAAGGCGGCAATGGTGGTCGAGGAGCGGCGCACGGCATTCTTGGCCGCCTCGGGACTGATGCCGCGACGTCCCATGCTGTGGTGATAGGCCTGCCAGTACTGCTTGAAGCGCGGATCATCATCCGGATTCACCAGTTCGATGTTGCGGCCGGGGCGTAATCGCAACCCGGCCTTGGCGATACGCTGCTCCACGACCGCGGGCCGGCCGATCAGAATGGGTTCGGCCAGACCATCATCAAGCGCAAACTGTGCGGCGCGCAGCGCACGCACGTCTTCCCCTTCGGCATAGACGATGCGGCGCTGGGTGGAGGCGCGCGCGGCGGTGAACACCGGCTGCATGACCAGGCCCCCTGCGGCGAACATCTGCATGAGTCGTTGCCGATACGCATCGAGGTCGACGATGGGACGGGTGGCGACGCCCGAAGCGGCCGCCGCAGCCGCCACCGCCGGCGCGATGCGCAGGATCAGCCGCGAATCGAAGGGCTTAGGGATAATGTAGTCACGACCAAATCCCAGATCCTGGCCGGCATAGGCACTGGCCACCTCTTCGCTGATATCCTCTTTGGCAAGATCGGCGATCTGCCGCACGCAGGCCAGCTTCATCTCAGCCGTGATGCGCGTGGCGCCGCAGTCCAGGGCACCCCGGAAGATATACGGGAAGCACAGCACGTTGTTGACCTGGTTGGGATAGTCGGAGCGCCCGGTGGCGATGACGCAGTCCGGTCGGGCCGCCAATGCCAGTTCGGGACGGATCTCAGGCTCCGGGTTCGCCAAGGCCAGGATGATCGGGTTGGCGGCCATCTGCTTGACCATCTCGGTCGTGAGCACACCCCCCGTCGAGCAGCCCAGGAAGACATCCGCGCCGACAATGGCGTCCGCCAGCGTGCGCGCGTCGGTGCGCTGTGCGTAGCGCGCCTTGGATTCATTGAATCCGTCCTTGCGGCCGAGATAGAGCACGCCCCTGGAGTCGCAGACGAGGATTTTTTCGCGGCTGAGCCCCAGACCGACCATCAGGTCCAGGCAGGCGATCGCGGCGGCGCCGGCACCGGAGACCACCACCTTCACCTCGGAGATCGTCTTGCCGACCAGTTCCAGCCCATTGTGTATGGCCGCTGCGGATATGATGGCCGTTCCGTGCTGGTCGTCGTGGAACACCGGGATGTTCACGCGCTCGCTGAGCAGGCGCTCGACCTCAAAGCATTCCGGCGCCTTGATGTCCTCCAGGTTGATGCCACCGAGTGTCGGCTCCATTGCGGCGATGATGTCGACCAGCTTGCGAACGTCCTTTTCGGCAAGCTCGATGTCGAACACGTCAATACCGGCAAACTTGCGGAACAGACAGCCCTTGCCCTCCATGACGGGCTTGGCCGCCAGCGGGCCAATGTCACCCAGTCCGAGCACGGCCGTGCCGTTGGTGACGACCCCGACGAGGTTGCCGCGCGAGGTGTATTGCGCGGCGGCGTTCGGATCGTTCTCGATTTCCAGACAGGGGTAGGCGACGCCGGGGGAATAGGCCAACGACAGGTCCCGCTGGTTCGAGAGCGGCTTGGTCGGGGTCACGGTAATCTTCCCCGGGGTCGGCAGTCGGTGATAGTCGAGCGCGGCGTCCGACAAGGCCTGTTCGGCGGGCGACAATGTGCGCTTCATGTTCATCCCCTCAAAATCCCTTTTGCTGGCGCCGATGCCCCCGGGTGGCATCGTAAGGCCGCCGATTATGCGCAAAGCCGGCGTGCACCGCATCGCAACCGGAGGCTGATGCGGGTCTCTTTCGTGGAACAATATCTTATTGATTTAACCAATTAGTTAAATAAGATAGTGTCCATGAATTCATCCGAGCAATCCATGCTCGACCGGACTTTCCATGCGCTGGCGGATCCGACGCGACGGGCCATTCTGATCCGACTCGCCCGCGGCCCCGCCACCGTCGGCGAGCTGGCCGAGCCCTTTGCCATGTCGCTGCCGGCCGTATCCCGGCACCTGAGAGTACTGGTGGAAGCCGCGATGATCCACAACCAGCGCGATGGCAAGCGGCGCCGCTGCCAGCTGTGCCCCGAAGGCCTCGGCGCGGCACGCGACTGGCTCGAATTGCACCCCTGCGGTGAGTGATCACACCACGGCAAAATGTGTTCCAGCCCAGGTGCAGTTCAACTATAGGATTGCGCCTATATCGTGTCGGACTATGCCTATCTGCATACGCGGAATGTATGGGTTGGGAACCCATACAGCGGCGCCTATTCTCACCTGACGCGAGTGTCGCGTCAGGACCACAGGATGGATACACCGATGTTTGGATCTGCGGCATTCTTCGGTGCGCTTGGCTCCAGTCGTTCGATTGAGGACAGCGACAGTGCGGCGCTGGTCCAGCACCTGAACTCAGCGGCCGTTGAGGGAGATCGCGAACGGGTGAGGGGGTTGCTGATGCAGCTCCTGCACTGCAGGACCCAGGGCGCGAAGGAACCGCTGCAGGCCCAGGTTGCGGCGCTGGAGCACTTGTTTTATGCCATGCGTACCATGGCAACCACCGATGAATTGACCGGCGTGTACAACCGTCGGGGTTTTGAGTGGGTGGCGAACCGCGTGTTGCGCCTGCTGTGCCGCGAGCGGCGCGGCGCCGTGCTGCTGTATGTGGATGTCGATAATCTGAAATGGGTTAACGACACGCTCGGGCACGCGGCCGGTGATCGGCTGCTGATGGCGACCGCCGGAGTGTTGCGCGCAGCCTGCGGGGACAGTGCCATTATCGGACGCATTGGCGGGGATGAATTCGCCCTGCTCGTGCGCCACAGCCTTGCGGAGGAGCACACTGTGCTGCGAAGACGCATCAAGGATGCCATCGCGCAGTGCAATGCTGCGGGGCACATTCCGCCGCTGTCGATGAGTATCGGGGTGGCGGAATTTGATCACCTGCGACCGGTTTCGGTATTGGCGCTGATGGAACGCGCAGATCGCGCCATGTATGTCGAGAAGACCCGCAGAGTGCCGCTCGATCCGGGCCGCCCGCGCCTTGCCTCGGCGGCCGTCGGTGGTGGGTGAGTCGCCTTGGCTGCCCCCGGATCTCAGAACCGATGGGCGTCCCCACAAACACATGTCGGGCGCCGCGAACATCGCATGGAGGTGGTCATGGCAGGGCGACTCGAGGAAGTGCAACGTGATCCGATCTGCAGCAGCGTGACCATCAAGAACATCAGCGCCCAGGGCGCCCGCGTCATCAGCGATCGCGCCTGGAAGGCGCACCAGTACGTACATCTTGCCGAACCGGGCGGCGAGCGGTATCTGAATTGCGAGGTCATCTACTGCCAAAGGCTCGAGGATAACCAGTACGCCGTCGGCCTGATGTTCGCCGCTAGCGAGTCGAGGGGTTCCGGCGCAATCCGCCAAGCACCGAGGTGAATTCCGCGCCGAAGAGAAAAATCTGTGCGCTGTAGTATAGCCACAGCAACAGTGCCGCGAAGGAAGCAGCGGCGCCGAACGCGGTGGGCTGGGTCGAATGTGCCAGGTAGAGCCCGATTCCCCAACGCCCGATGTAGAACAGCACGGCGGTCAGTAGGCCGCCGCTCAGAACCACGCGCCAAGGCAGGCGCCGGGCCGGCATATAGCGGTAAATCAGCGCAAAAAGGCCGGAGATCAGCAACAGCGAAACAATCAGGTCCAAACATCCGATGATGCCGACCACGGCGATATGGCTTTCGGCGACGTCTTTGCGCAGCGTTGCCAGCGCCGTGGTGACCGTCAGCGACACCAGCAGCAAAAATCCCAGTGCGAGTATGAAGCCAAAGGACAGCAGACGCCGGCGTACCCAGCCGCGGATGCCGCGCGTCGCAGCAGTCGTATCCTCCCAGATGCTCTCGAGGGCTGATTCCAGAGCGGAGAACACCGTGGTCGCACTGATCGCGAGGGTGATAGCGCTTATCGATGTTGCCAATACACCCTGCGATTGCTGCGAGCTCTTGACCGCTCCGAGCAGAATCTTCGCGGTCGAGGGGCCAAACAGATCATTCAGCTGGGCTCCGATCTGACCATAGGCGGCGGCGGATCCGATAAAGAAACCTGCGAGTGTCGAGAGAATCACCAGCAATGGCGCCAGTGAGAACGCGCAATAGAACGCCAGCGCCGCGCCGACCGTCGAGGCATTGTCGGCGCTCCAGTGCTGAGCCGAGCGACTCACCAGAGTGGCTGTGTATTTCAGAGGTGATGGAAACCGCACATTTGCGATCATGTCACCTGTGCACGGCCGCAGCTGCACGCACCGGTCGGCGCAGCGCGGGATGGCGTGTCGGGTTTGTCCGACAGTTGGCACCCGCTCGAACGGGCAGCATTGACAACCGATGAAGAAATTCAGAAACGCGCTTGTGGTTGGCATGGCGGCGCTTGCACAGTACGGGGCCGGTTCGCAGGCCGCGGACTTCCGGATGTCCGCATTGAACGGGGGCCAGGTCATTCAGATTCTGGATGATACGGTTGAATGGTACCGGGCACTTGGCACTCAGCAGCAAAATGCAACCCAGCCCAGCGATCTGCTGCTGCTGTTTGCGAATCGGCAAACGGCCGACAAAGTCGTCAGTCTTGCATTCGATATTGCGCGTGCGAACGCGGAGCTTCTAAGCAGTGAGGCGAACTCCCCGGGCGGTAGCGTGGCCACGACGGCGTCGCAGTCACTCACGCAACAACAGGCTCAATTGGACGCGGATCTGAAAAGTGTTCAGCAGGAGATGGCGGCCGACCGACACAAGCTTGCCCATGGCGAAAAGAACAGTGCGGATCTTGAAGCGAAACTGCAGGAGCTGCAGGGCGAGCTCGCCATGGTCAGTGCGCAGAAGAACCTCCTCGACACGATGGGCGAGTTTGTGCGCAGCAGTGACCCGAAAGCCGCGGATGCGAATGCGCTGAAAGCGCAGATCGATGCGATCGCGGCCACCGTGCCGGCCGCCGGAGTCAACGCGGTCAACACGGCTGCCCCGACTGCTGGCAACCCCGCCGCCGGTACGCCGGCTGGGCGTTCGGGTATCTGGGACCTGGGTACTGAAGTATTCCGGCAGCGCAATAAGGTTAATGCCATTGCGACCATCGATCAGCGTACGGCCGCACTGGCTGACACTTTTCACAAAATCAGTGCCGCCCCGCGTGCGCAGCTGCAGGCCTATGCAAGCCGCAGCGCGACACTCGCCTCCCAGGCGGATCATGCCACTGGCACCGCCCTGAAGGCTTTGCGCGACCAGTTCGATACCCTGGCGTGGCTGTTCAAACAGACCTCGGACATCCTGCTGCCGCTGGACAAGGAACAGGTCCTGCTCAAGCAGTACCGCCACAATCTCGCCAGCTGGCACGATTCGGCCGAAAAGCAGTACCACGACGCCGTGACGGCGCTGGTAATCCGTCTTGCCGTGGTTGCCGGCGTTCTGGCGATCATAGTCATGCTGGGCGAGGTGTGGCGTCGCGCCGTGCTGCGCTACGCCCATGATTCGCACCGCCGCTATCAGTTGCTGCTGGTGCGCACGATAGTCATTTGGACCATTGCGCTCGCGGTGCTTTGTCTGAGCTTTGTCACGCAGATCAGTACCTTTGCGACATTCGCCGGGCTGCTCACGGCCGGGCTCGCGGTCGCCATGCAAAGCGTGCTGGTGTCGGTGGTGGGTTACTTCTTCCTCATCGGCAAGTACGGAATCCGGGTCGGCGATCGCGTCCAGATCGGCACCGTGGTCGGTGAGGTAATGGATATCGGGCTGGTGCGCCTGCACTTGCGGGAACTCAACCAGCAAGGACCCCTCGCGGCTACCGGCCGCGTGGTCGCGTTTGCCAACCTGGTCGTATTCCAGACGACAGGCGGATTGTTCAAGCAGGTCGCGAATGCGGACATCAGCACGGATCCGCTATCCGGTGACATTCAAGGAGGCGGCGGAAACTGACGAGCGAGTGGCGCAGGCCGTGCTGGCCGCAATCGCCGCGGCGACCCCGCAAGGCTAGTTCGCATGACCGGTCTCTGGCGGCGCAGGAGCGCGTCGACCGCGGCCACCGATACCCGCACCGGTACCGCCCGCCTTGATGAGATTCGCGCGCGAGATCAGGTATTCGCGCACGGCGACCGTATCTTCGGGCTTCAGATCCTTGCTGAAGTTACCCATGCCTTTGTCGGCGCGGCCGCCCAGCAGCACAACCTGGTCGAAGCCTTCCTGTGTCCACAGCAGCGGCGTGACGGTCAGATTCGGGAAGCTGGTGCGTGCCTGGAACCCGTTGGCGCCGTGGCAAACCGAGCAGAATTGCGTATACACCTCACCACCATGAGCGATCACGGCGGCTGAGGCGGTCGATGGCGGCGGATTGAGTGGGGGTGGGGTATACGGCGGCGGCTCCGGCAGCACCGCCTTGCCACCGAGCGCGAACACCAGCATGCGGGCATTGGTCGGGGCGAAGTAGCCACCTTGACCGGCGCCGCCGACGCTGGCCGCGATGTATTGCACGCCATCCAGCTCATAGCTGATGGGCGCGGCGAAAATCGCCGTCTTGGCATCGAAGCTCCAGAGCCTGGTGCCGCTCTTCGCGTCATAGGCGCTCAGGGTCTTGCCACCGCCGTCACCCATGAAGACCAGGTTGCCGGCCGTCGCGAGCACGCCGCTGGTGGGGCGGCCGTTGGCAAATGACTCGGTCTCCCAGACGATCTTACGGGCGATCGGATCCCACGCCTCCAGCCTGCCTTTGACGCCGCTGCGGGCATAGGGCTGCAGCTTGCTCGGATCGACTCGAACACCCATGGCAACCCCCAGACTGAATCCGCCTCCGGGCGGGGCACTGCCGGGCGGCGGGCTGGCCATGGTGAAATATGCCTCCCAGGCGGGAATGTAGATCAGGCCGGTGAGCGGGCTGAACGCATTCGGATGCCAGCTGTGGCCGCCCTGCACGCCCGGCGCGAGATCCCACGGCTCCTTCTCATAGCGCGCCGCCGGCACGACATTCGGACGGCCGGTCTTCAGGTCGACCCCAGTGGCCCAGTTCTCCACGGTGAAAGGATCGGCACTGATCAGCTTGCCGGTCCTGGCCTCGAGCACGTAGAGGAATCCATTCTTGGAGGGCTGCAGGATGACGTGGGTCCTTTTGCCGTGGATGGTCAGATCCGCCGTCATCATGGGACTGACCGCGTCGTAATCCCAGGCATCGCCCGGGGTTTCCTGGTAGTGCCATACGTATTCGCCGGTGTCGGGCTTGACCGCGACGATCGAGGCGGAATACAGGTCATCGCCGAGCGTCGGCTCGCGCGTGCGATCGTTCCACGGCGAGGCATTGCCGGTACCGAAATACAGCAGATCGGTGAGCGGGTCATAGACGGCCGAATCCCACACGGTGCCACCGCCACCGGAGCCCTTCCACCACTCGCCGGTCCAGGTCTTCGCAGCCCTCTCGAGCGCCTTGTTCTCGAAGCCTTTGGCCGGATCGCCCGGAACGGTCCAGAAGCGCCAGACCTCCTTGCCGGTATCGGCGTCGAAGGCGGCGATCCAGCCGCGCACGCCGAACTCACCGCCGGAGGCGCCGATGAACACTTTGCCCTTCGCAACGCGCGGCGCCATGGTGATCGCGTAGTGCTTGGCCATCTCGCCCAAGCCGAGACTATCGGGGACGGTGTCGACGGACCAGACTTCCTTGCCGGTCTTCGCGTCGATGGCGATCAGGCGTGCATCGAGCGTGCCGATGATGATCTTGCCGTTCCAGGCCGCGATGCCACGATTCACGAGTCCGACGTTGTAGCGCAGGCGCTCGCCGTGGATGCTCGGGTTGTAGGTCCACAGGGGCCTGCCGCTCTTCGCTTCAAAGGCCTGCACGACATCGCGCGCCGTTGAGACGTAAATGACACCGTCGATGTACAGCGGGGAGCCGTGCTGGTCCTGGTTGGTCTCGTAATCCCCGTACCACTGCAGACCCAGCGTTCCCACGTTGCTCGCATCGATCTGCTTCAAGGCGCTGAAACGCTGCTCGGAGTAGGTTCCCCCATAAGTGAGCCACTGACCGGGCTCGTCGGCGGCCTTGACGAGACGCTTGGCGCTGACATTAGCAGCAGGCGTGTCGGCGGCTGCGCCGTGACTCAGCAGGCCCATGGCCACGATTGCGGCGGACAGCATCCAGCTTGTGCCGAGGGCGCGGCTGCAGCGAATCATCATGGAAACCCCCTAACGGTCTTACTTGTTGTCTGAAGGAATGCCGGGATTTTATCCCGAACCAGCGTGGCCCGTGCGACGGGCCGCTATAAGCGCCATATCTCATTAATAAATAAGACTAAAAACACGGTTGTAGCGCCGCGTTGTCTCAGCAACCGCCGCGCGCGGAGTCAGCGCCGGGAGTCGTCCTACGCTGTGACGCGAGTCTGCGCACCCCTCGAATGGCGTGTACGGCCGATGGCGACCCCTACCTCTCCACTCCATGATCTGCACTGCTTCAATTTGCATGGAACATCGAGGGAAAACTCATGTCGCTCCGAACAGAATTCATATCGGCCGCCGTCATTGCGTGCGGTCTGGCCGGTGGCTGTGCCACCGAAGGACCTCCGCCCTCTGAAGAGGTGACGCGGGCGCGAACCATGATCGAGCAGGCCGACAAGGCCGGGGTACAGCGTTACGCGGCAACCGACCTGCAGCGTGCGCACGACGAGCTCAGCAACGCCGAGAAAGCGAACGGGGAGGGCAAGTACGACGAGGCGCGTCGCTACGCCGAATCGGCCGCGGCGGATGCCGATGTTGCCACCGCCCGTGCCTCCGATGCTGAGGCGCAGCGTGCGGCCCACGAAGTTGTTCAGGGTAATGAAACCTTGCGGCAAGAGTCGGCACACGGCGCGGCCGTCAATGCGAACGCCCAATGAGGCGCCTTCAGGAGATTGTGATGAAACAAGTCATATTAGTCAGCGTCACGACGGCGTTGCTCGCCGCCTGTGCCTCGGTTCCGCAGCGCAGCGACCAGGTTGACCAGGCGCGCGCCGAGATCGATACCCTTGCCCAGGAGCCATTGGCGCAGCAAGCGGCAAGTCGCGACCTTGCGGCCGCGCGTCAATCACTGCAGCAGGCCGAAGTCGCCCAGCAGCAACATCAGCCACCGGGAATAGTGGACCATCTTGCCTACCTGGCTTTGCGCCATGCACAGGCGGGGGAGGCCAGGGTATCGGAGGCTCGCGCGCGCCAGGAAGTCGCGCGTGCGCAGGAGGACCGCAACAAGATTCTGCTGGACGCGCGCACACGCGAAGCCCAGAACGCACAGGCGCAGGCTGAAAACTCACAGGCCCAGGCACAGAGTGCGCAGGCCCAGGCGGAAATTGCGAAGACCGAAGCCCTCTCAGCCCAGGCTCAATTGGCCTCTGCTCAGCAGCAACTGTCCGACTTGCAGGCGAAGAAGACGGAGCGCGGCATGGTACTGACCCTGGGCGATGTATTGTTCGATACGGGACAGGCAACGTTGAAACCAGGTGCCGACCTCGTCATAGGTCGTCTGGCCGCTTTTCTGATTGCCAATCCCCAAACCAAGATCATGATTGAAGGACACACGGACAGCCGTGGTTCGGATGAGTACAACGAGGCTCTGTCTGAGCGGCGCGCCCAGTCGGTCGCGAATGCATTGTCCGTGCATGGTGTCCCGCAGGATAGCTATCGGACAATGGGCCGCGGCAAGGCCTACCCGGTCGCATCGAACGACTCGCCCGAGGGTCGCCAGCAGAATCGTCGAGTGGAAATCATCTTCAGCAACCCAGACGGACAATTTGCGCAAGTGCCGAACTAGCTGACGTCTTCACAAGCCCGCGGTATTCTTGGCCGCATGAAATCGAATGGCTTCGTGCTCTTTGCGATGACAGCCATCGTCATGGGAAGCTCCCGCTACGCATCCGCAGAGGCGGCTGCCCCGGGACATATGCGTGGCGACGGCCCGGCGCCTGCGCCAAAGCCCTTTAGCATCACCCGGGTGGATCCGGGTCTGGACGCGCTCATCGCACGGGATGCCAGCGTCGAACTCGTGGCCTCGGGTTTCGGGCTCGACGAGGGTACGACCTGGGTTCGGGACGGACACGGCAGTGGCTTCCTGCTGCTCGGCGGCCTGCTCGACAATGTGCTGTACAAGATAACCCGCGACAATGTCATCTCGGTGTTCATGGAGAAGGCGGGTTATTCGGGTGACGATGTCGACACTGTCGGCGCCCAGACCCGCGCCGGCCGATCACACGTCCTGCTGATCGGCCCTTCGTGCTCGGGGGTCGACCCACAGGGGCGGATTCTCTGGTGTGCCGATGATGATCGCAAGCTGATGCGCCTGGAGAAGGATGGTAGGCACACCGTGCTGTCGGCTGGGGCGGCGGGCAAGCGCTTCAATGGTCCGAACGACATTTCGATCAAGGCGGATGGGGCCGTGTACCTCACGGACAACGACTTCGGTCTGCGCGGTGCGATGAAGAGCCCCTTGAAGGAATTGCAGGATGCGGTGTGGCTGATCAAGGACGGCAAAACGATCCAGTTGCTCACCGACATTGAGCTGGGTGGCATTCCCAACGGAATCACGCTCTCGGCGGATGAGAAATTCCTGTACCTGAGTGCGTTCGATAAGATGATGCGCTATGTCGTGAAGCCGAATGACACGCTCGCGCAGGGTACGCTGTTCGCGCAGGGGGTGGGCATCGGCGATGGAATGCGCTCCGACATGCGGGGGAATATCTATTCCACGGGCGGGGCGGGACCGGGTAGGGTGCGTGTGACGGCCCCCACGGGCCGGCTGCTGGGCACCATCAACCTGCCGGTGCTGGGCGCGGAGCCGAAAAAGCAGATCTGCGCGACCAACGTGGCCTTCGGCGATGCGGACGGGAAGACGCTGTACGTGGCGGCCTGTGACGCGGTCTATAAGATTCGCCTGAAGGTCGGCGGCGTTCTGGAGGGACCTGCCGGCTGATCGTCACGGTGGCCTGTCGAAATCACGCCCATGGGCAATCAGCAGCTCCCGGGCTGTTGACGGCACGCGCCGGCCGCCATGCGGGCTGATGACATCGAATGGTTCAGGTGCTCCTCGAGTACTGCTAACGCACCCGAAAACCATTGGGGAAAACACGAAGATGAAAATGACCATCGTCCTGCTCGCGACCTGCCTGGCCTGCACCCTCGCGGACGCTGCCGAGCAGGCGGGGGGGCCGACCGACCCACAGATCGCGGCCACCGTCGTCACGGCCAATCAGGTCGACATAGAGGCCGGCACGCTGGCGAAATCCAGGAGCCACTCCGCTGTTCCTGCAGCCTTGCAGGATGCGTATCTGCGTGCATATCGCTCCATGGGCCAGTTTCGCGGCGATGCGGCGCTTTCGACCTGGCTGTCGCGGCTGGTGCTGAACGAGTGCAATGGACGCCTGCGTCGCTCCAGCCGACGCGCGAGCATCGTTTCAATCGTCAGTTCGAGTCGCGATATGGATGCCTATTCAAAAGTCTGCGAGCCGGGGCAATCGCCGCATGATCTGGCCGCTCGCGCCCAGCTGCGGGTGCTGCCGGAACAGAAAGTAAGTGAATTGCCCGACATTTTTCGCGTCGTCTTCGTGCTGCGCTCCATTGAGGAACTCGGCGTCGAGGAGGTCGCGCAGACCCTGGCCATTACGGCCGAAACCGTGCGCAGCCGCCATTTTCGCGCCAAAGGCATGCTGCGCGAGTCACTCGCCCGTGAAATTGATCTCGCGCAGGATGGGATTTTCGAGTTCGACGGGCGGTGCTGCAATCAGGTGGTGGCGAACGTGCTCGCGCGACTTGACGCGGACCCTGGCGCGCGGCGCGAGTCGTAGTACTCTGTCGCGGGTACTGGAGACATCCAATGAATAGTGAGGCTACGAGCCAGCGCACCGTCGCGGCTGTGTTTGACCTTCGGCGTGCCGGCTCTCGTGAGGTCTTGCGAAAAGTCGTGGGCATGGAAAACGTGCCGCAGTTCGAGGCGCCGAACCAACCCTTTGTGGTGTTGGTTGCCGGGGGTCCGGATGGTGAATTTTCGCGCCTGGCGTTCGAGGATGAGGAGCGGCTGCTCGGCTTCTATCTGGCCACTTTGCGCATCAACGCGAAGCTCGAGCCACACCGACGGGTCCAATTCGTGCTGCGCGACTTGGCGCCGGCGTTTGAGGACACCGTGCGTGAAGCGACTCAGGAACTCGCCCGTGAGTTGGCCGAAGTGTGATCACAGCTGCTCAGACCATGCGGCCGGCGGGTAGCGCGGCCGCGGCAATTTGCTTCATTTGCCGGTAAGGGTGAGGCCCGTTGCGTCGAATTGGTCCCGCAGCGCGGTGATGCTGGTGGGCCGGGCGATCAGGAAGCCCTGCGCCTGATGGCAGCCTAAGTCTTCGAGCATGCGCAGCTGCTCTTCGGTTTCCACGCCCTCCGCCGTGACCGTGCAACCGAGGTCCTTGGCCATCTGAATGACGGCCGCGACGATCGCGCGGCTGCTTTCCTGCTCGTGAATACCAGTGATGAAGCTGCGGTCGATCTTGATCGCGCCAAAGGGATGGTCGCGCAGCCAGGTCAGGGATGAATATCCGGTGCCGAAATCGTCCAGGGCCACGTGCACTCCCATGCTTTCCAATGCGTGCACGTTGCCCACGGTGACGCTGTCCGGACGCAGCAGCGAGGTCTCGGTGAGCTCCAGGCTCAGCATTTCGGGACTGAATTGAGCGTGCGAGAGGGTCTGTCGCACCCACAGCGGAAAGTCCGATTGCGAGAGCTGTCGTGCCGAGACGTTCACGCCCAGCCGCAGTCGATGACCGGCGCAGGCCAGATCGGCAAGGGCCACGCAGCTTTCCCACAGCACCCATGCGCCAATTTGCAGGATGCTGCCTGAGTCCTCTGCGATCGGTATGAACTCACTCGGTAGCACTTCCCCCAGGATCGGGCTACTCCAGCGCAGCAGGGCCTCGACGCCAATGACCCGTCGGGTGGGTAGGGAAATGACGGGTTGATAGACCAGGTGCATCTCGCCGCGCGTTTCCGCGCCCCGCAGTGCCCTAACCAACTCCAGGCGTCGACCCGCCCGGACGGTCGCGCCGATCTCCGCAAATACGCAGCGATCCCGCCCGGTCCGCTTGGCCTCGTACATGGCCGAATCAGATCTGCGGATGGCTTCCCGTGCGTCAATGGCGCTGGTTCGAATCAGGGCGATGCCGATGCTCGCCGTCACCACTCGCGAGCCGAGCCCCGGCAGTGGCTGCGCAACCGCATCAAGCAGTCGCGCACCGAGCTGACCCGCCGCGTCGGGGTCACCGAGACTCTCAGCGACGACGATGAACTCATCGCCGCCGAAGCGGCCCACGAAATCAGTTGCCTTGACGCTATGGGAGAGGCGGCGCGCGACTTCCCGAATCATCTCGTCGGCAACGTCGTGTCCGAGTGTGTCGTTCATGGCCTTGAGGCCATCGAGATCCACGAAGAATACGGCCAACGGCGCCTCGGCGCGCACTTGCTGGATAGCACTATCCAGTTTCTCGAAAATGGCCGCCCGGTTGGGCAGTCCGGTCAGGCTGTCATGTCGGGCATCATGTTTCAGGCGGTCGAGCGATCGGGTTCTATCGAGCGCCGTGCCAACCACGCGCGCCCAGTCCCGCAGCAGTGCCACATGCTCCGGCTGGGGGCGTCGGGGTCGGCGCCCGTACAGGGCGAGCGTGCCGAGGACTTCCCCCGTCGTATCCTTGATGGGCATCGACCAGCAGTGGGCAACGCCGGCCAGCTCAGCCATCGCGCGGATCGGGGCCCATTTCGGATCCTGGCTCAGGTCCGCCGAAATGGCGAACTCGCCGAACCAGGCCGCCGGACCACAGGTGCCGATACTGGGACCAATTGGTGCCCCATCCACGGAATCCAGATACTCCTTCGGCAAAGAGGGTCCGACTCCCGAATGAAGGGTGTTCGACACGGGGTCGCGCAGCAGAACGGAAGGCATCAAAGAGCAGTCATACCGCTCGATGATCCTGCACACCTCCACCAGCACGTCATGAAGAGGCACTCCGGTTCCGATCATGTCGTGAACGCGATTGTGGGATTCGACCAGATCGTGGACTCGTGCGACCTGCGCCTTGGCCAAACGCCGCTCCAGCTCCGTGGCCACGCCCGTCGCCGTATCTCCCAGCAGCGCCAGCTCCTCCACCGACCAGGTCCGCGGATTCGGATCGGCGAGGGCCAGGCGCCCCATGATTTTTCCGGCCAGAGCGATCCGTGCCTCGGCGAACGCGCCGCCGGCGTCGCTGCGGCCGGCGCGCTTCGGACCGAGGAGGTAGTCCTGCAAGGAGACCTCCTCGGTGATTTCGCTCACCCGTACGGGTACATCCTTGCCGGGCCCGACTACCCGGATGATTTGGCGAGATCCGGCGGACAGGGACAAAGCCGCACACGCCACATTGGCTTGGCGGCGCACAATCCCGATCCAGCGCTCGAGTTCCGGGTCGGAAATGGCGGAAAATGCCGGGTCATCCTGCAGCACCACCCCCTGCTCGTCGTCCGCGGCAAAGTCGCTCGCAGCGGGGGTAGGAGTTCTCAGAGCATCCATACAGTGGATTATCGGCCGGCCAGCCGGGAAGTGTGATTTCCCTGGTCGGATTGGGATCAGAGCCACAGTTCCCGGCCCACGATTGAACATTAAGCGCACAGCGGCCGCGTGTACGGCAGTGAAGTGCAGGTATGGAGGGCTGCCGGAAGCGAGAACTGACTCTCAAACGGAAACCAGATTGATCCTCTGGCAAGCGGGACATTTCACCAGTTTTGGCAGCTCCAGCTCGAACCAAGAGCGACCACACTCGCAGCGCATTTTGTACAGGTGCTGCGCGGTGACCGAGCCGAGCTCGTCTTCCTGGACGAGGATGCCATCGTCTTTGCCGGCGTGGCGGTGGAAAGCGGATTCGAGCATCTGCGGTGGCGATTTCACCGGCGGGGCGCCGGGCCTCGAAGCCGATCGCACGCCCGCGGCGCGGATGTCACCGAGTCGTGCAGTTCGCGGTTTCACGATTGATCCTCCGGTCCTGTTATGCGCAATTCTTTTCGGATCGCCGGGATTTCGGCGGGGGTTTACATCGTTATGTTAACCATCTCACAGATTCCTGCCGCTGGCAAATTTTGTGATTTCAACCTCTTACCGGGTGTTCATCGCTTCATCTCTCCCACCGTAGCCGCAGTGCAGCATCGATGCTGACAGCCCGATAGGCAGCCGCGTCGGGTGACCCTCGTCACAGTCTGCGCGCTCGCGCATTCATGGATATGCCAGCTGACCGATAACGGGAAGGCGCCCGCCATCGATACACCGAGAACATGCAAGTAGCCCGGTCCGAGCAAGATCCCCTGCTGCTGCCCGCAACGGAACTTGCGGTTGCGATAGCGCTGCTGGAGCGCCTGCCGCTGGCGGTCCTCGTTCTCGACCAATACGCGCGAATCCGGTTTGCGAATGCCCATGTCGTTCATCTGTTCCGCTATGCCCAGGCGGAATTCATTGATCAGCCCGCCGAGTTCTTCTTTCCGGCTGCGCTGCGCGCTCACGAGCTCCACACGGTCAGTCAATGGCTCAGTGGCGCCGAGGGGCTCGCGTCCCCTTCGAACCTCGCGGTACAGGGCCAGCGCAAGGATGGCATGCGCCTGGGCCTGAATCTGACACGGGGCGAGTTTGTCGCAGGCGCGCAGCCGCTGACGCTTTGCATCATCCAGGAGGACCGCGACCTTCCCGCCATGCGCGACCTGGCATTGACGGACGCCAGGCTCAACGAGGCGCAGCGCATCGCGCGGATCGGCAGCTGGACCTGGGATCTGGTCAGCGATACCCATTGGTGGTCCGATGAGCTCTACGCCATGCTCCAGCTCGATCGCGAACGCGAGGCACGACCTTACGAACACTTCCGCGCACTGGTGATTCCTAACGACCGCGCCCGCCTGGATCGCACCCGCGAACGGACCTTCGCCGGGGAAAAGGTCGATCCCGTCGAGGTACGCATCATCCTGCCCGATGGCACCGAGCGAATCATCGAAACCCGCGGCGAAGCCAGGCTCGATGCGAGTGGTCGCCCGTTGATCGTGAACGGGACGGTGCAGGACGTCACCGAACAGAAGGTCACGCAGACCGCCCTGCGACTGACCCAGACGCGCTACCGGGACACCCAGCGGCTCGCACGCATTGGCAATTGGGAGGCCGATATCGCCACGGGCAAGAGCTGGTGGTCCGAAGAGCTTTACAGCATGCTCGAAGAGGATTGCGCGAGCTACCCGGCGAGTTTCGCGAACTTCTTGCTGCATGTGCATCCGGAGGATCGCTGGTCCCTGGATCAACGCCGGAAAAAAATTGTCGTCGGTCCCTACAACATGTCCGAAGCGCGTCTGGTGCTGCCGGGCAGCGGCAATACCAAGATAGTGCAGCTGTCGGTGGAAGTCCGCGACGATGAGCAGGGCAATCCGATCGCAATGGTCGGAACCATTCACGATATCACCGAGCGGCGTGCGCTTGAGACACGGCTGCGCGAGAGCGAGGCGCGCTACGCCAGTACCGTGGAACTGGCAGCTGTCGGCATTGCGCACGTCGATGCGGCCGGCCACCTGATCTGGAGCAACAGCTGGCTGCGCAACATGCTCGGCTATACCCAGGAGGAACTGAGCCAGCTTACAGTGTGGCAGATCTCCCATCCGGAGGATGTACATGCCACGGATGTCGATCGTCAGCGCTTGCATGCGGGTGAACTGGAATCACTGCGGATCGAGAAGCGCTACATCAGCAAGAATGGAACGACCATCTGGGTCAAGATTGCCACGGCGCCGCGCTACGACAATGAGGGCAAATTGCTGTATGACGTGTCGATTGTCGAGGACATCACGCCCCGCAAGCTCGCCGAGGCGCGCATCCAATACCTGGCGACGCACGATGAGCTGACGGGTCTGCCCAATCGAGTGATCTTCGTGGAGCTCCTGGGGCATGCGCTGGAGGGTGCGGGCCGGCGCAATCACAGATGCGCGGTTCTGTTCGTTGATCTGGATCGATTCAAGATCGTCAACGACTCACTTGGACACGAAGCCGGCGACCAGGTGCTCAAGCAGGTTGCACAGCGCTTGCGCGCATGCGTCCGTAGTTCCGATGTCGTTGCACGCTTCGGCGGCGATGAGTTCATCGTGCTGCTCGACCCCGTGCCCGATCAGGCCGCGGCGGCGGCGGTGGCGGCCAATATCCTTGCGGCCATGCTAAAACCGGTGCGGATCATGAGCTATGAATGCCGCGTCACGGCCAGCATCGGCATCGCAAGATACCCTGAGGACGCCACGGATGCGGCCACCTTGATGAAGCAGGCCGACATGGGCATGTACCTGGCAAAGGACGAAGGCAAGAACAACTTCCAGTTTTACTCGGGAGTGGTGGCGCCGATGTCCGTGGAGCGCATCGTCTTGGAGACGCACCTGGTGCATGCGCTGGAGCGCAACGAGCTTTTTCTCGAGTACCAGCCGAAGGTCGCGCTTTCCACGGGCCTTATCTGTGGTGTCGAAGCGCTGCTGCGCTGGAACAGTCCGCAACTGGGCGTGCTGTCCCCGAACGCTTTCGTTCCCTTGGCCGAGGACACCGGTCTGATCGTGCCGATCGGCAAATGGGTATTGCGCACCGCCTGCGCCCAAAGCATCGCCTGGCAACGCCTCGGTCTTCCGCCACTCGTAATGGCGGTCAACCTGTCGCCGCGGCAGTTCAAGGATCCGGCCCTCGTGGATGTGATCACTGCTGCGCTGCAGGAGAGCGGCTTGCCGGCGCATTGCCTGGAGCTGGAAATCACCGAGAGCATGATCATGAACAGCGTCGACCAGGCCGCGCAGACCGCGGCGGTCATCAAATCACTGGGCGTGCGCCTCGCCATCGATGACTTCGGCACCGGATATTCGTCGCTCTCGCAGCTGAAGCAATTCCCGATCGACACCCTTAAGATCGATCGCTCCTTCATTCGCGAACTTCCCGGCAACCAGGATGACCAGGCGATCACCGACGCCATCATCTCCCTGGGCAAAGCGCTGGGAGTCAACATCGTCGCGGAAGGTGTGGAGACCGCGGCGCAGGAGACATTCCTGCGCGAGCGGGGCTGCGATGAAATCCAAGGATTCCTTTGTAGCGCGCCATGTGGCGCGGACGCGTTCCTGCAGCTGTTCGCGCGAGTGCGCGGGGAGAATTAGGCGTTGCGGCGGCGCCGCAGTACAGTGGCTGCCTGTCGGACCGCAATCGAAGGACAACTCCCATGAGAATCGATCGGCGTGCCTTTCTTGATGGACTGGGGGGTTCGGCTGCGCTCGCGCTGATGAGCGATGAGGCCAAGGCCGATGCCCTGGAGCACCACCTGCTCTCACAGACGACGCCCGCGCCGAAGTTCCCTACCGCTGCCCAGATCGAGGCTCAGATAGATACAAAGCCGACCCGCAGAGGGGTGGGCAACCTGTTTGTGGCGCGCCAGGGAAATGTAGCCCGGCTTGCACCGTTGCCGCAGCGGCCCACGCTCGCCGATTACTTCAAACTACGTTTTGTCGCCACCGCCAATCATTGTCTGCAAAGCGCCAACCGCGCGATGAAAAATGGCATGTCCGAGGAAATCATCCTTGCCTGTCTGCTGCATGACACTGTCCAGGAGCTGATCAAAGTCGATCACGGCTGGTGGAGCGCGCAGATGTACGAGCCGTACGTGTCCGAGAAAGTGGCATTTGCGATTCGCTACCACCAGGCCCTGCGATTCTATGAAGACCAGGCTCTGGGCTATCAGTATCCGGACCTCTACCGGCGCATCTACGGGTCCGACTATCGGCCGGAGCCCTACATCGAACGCACTTATGAGATGGTGCGCAAACACAAATGGTACCTGGAGCCGCGCATGGTGACGGTCAACGATCTGTATGCATTCGAGCCCAACGTCAATCCCGTCCTGGAACAGTTCACGGACATCATCGGCCGGCACTTCAGGCAGCCCGCTGAGGGACTGGGTTTCGACAACAGCGCGTCGGCGCATATGTGGCGTTCATTGTCGATGCCGGACCATCCGCTTTGACGACGGCTTAGCGCAGTTTTGCCTCCAGCAGACACAGCTCCGGGGAGAGTTGGATGACCCTTGTGAGGGTCCATTGCGCCTGCGACAGGAGCCGCCGGTATTGCGCGACCGTGCGCTCGCCACTCCCGATAGTCATCATCGTGAGATCCGCACGTATGACGGCCTGGTCCGGTGCGCCTGTCGACAGGTGCTCCGGTATGACCTGTTCCAGAAGGATCAAAGTTGCGCTCGGCCTGGCGGCTCGTTGGATGTTCCGCAGTATCTTCAGTGCAAGCTCGTCGTCCCAATCGTGAATGATGAATTTGAGAACATACGCATCGTATGACCCTGGCACCGCATCGAAGAAATCTCCCGCCACAAACCTCGCGCGGGCACCGATGCCGGCTTCCTGAAGGTAGCGCAATGCAGGTCCACTCAGATACGCCAGATCACACACTGCACCCGTCATGGGTGGATGGGCCGCGAGCAGCACGGACAGTACTCCTCCATAACCGCCCCCAAGGTCGAGCACTGTGGCGAACCCGGAGAAATCGTACGCGGCGACGGCATCACGTGCGGCGCGCACGCTTCCCTCAGCCATCGCACGCTGAAATGAATCGACTCTCACCGGATCCGCGTTGAGCTTCTTGAATGCCTCTGGTCCGGTGTCGACGGCACGCGTCCGGTTGCCCGTCTTCACGACATAGGCGAGGTCGCCGAACTGCTGCCATAGCATGTCGCCCGAGAAAAGTGCGCGGCCCCGCAAGGAGCGCGGCACGTCAGGTCGCAGGATGTGACCCGCCGGCGTCAGCTCGAAGGTTTCCTGATCGATGGCGCGGCAGACGCCAAGCGTGTGCAAAGCGCGCAGCAGCCGAAAAACGGACGGCGGGTGAGCTTGAGCAGCGTGCGCGATGGATGTCGCGGTTTTGGGCCCGCTGGCCAGTTGCTCAGGGATTCTCAGCTGGACGGCAACGTTCAGGACCTGCGTTGTCCAAAAACCGTTTACCAGCTGATTGATCAGTTGGAAGTCAGCGGGTGAGGATTCTGTTGCGCAAGGATGCTGGCCCGTGTCCATCGTGGTAACTCCCATCGGCGTGCGGACGCTCACTTGGCCGGTGTATTGCGTGCCAGATAAGCGGCCAGGGCCGCCAGTTCGGTATCACTGATCTCGGTCTTGCGAAACGGTGGCATGACCGACATGCCATGCCGCACCATGTAGGCGACGTAGGTGGCCGGCAGATCGGTCCACGCGGTGATCAAACCGGAGGCACGGCTGCCGCCCGGGTACTTCGTCATCAGGGCGTGAGTGCCCGGATGGATGATCCCCGGATCGTGGCAGGCCGCACACCACTTTTCATAGACTCCCCGGCCGGGTATGTAGTGCGGTGCGAGGCTGTCGGCCCATGCGACCGCGCACGTGCCGCCGAGTAGGAGCAGCCCTGCGGCCACACTGCGCTTGAGTTTATGCGCGCTCATCAGGTCTTCCCCCGCAGGTGCTTCGGCCAGATGTCATAGCGTCCGGCCGAGAGAATGCCGTTGGGGTCGATCGCATCCTTCAGCGTGGCGTGGAAACGCTGCAGGGCGTGATTGTTGAAGGAGTAGACGTCCATGACCGACTTCTGGAACACCGGTGCCGTGCGGTACTCACCCCAGCCATGCTGTCCACCGATCTCGATCAGTTTTTTGAATCCTTCGCGATAGCGCCTGTTGGTCTTCGGATCCTCGGTCACCGGGGTCGCGAGAATGAAGATGAAGCAGCGCTCCCAGAAACAGGCTGGCAGCGTGAAGGTCGTGAACAGGGGCATCCCCAGGGACTTTGCAGCCTCGCTGAACACGCGATTCGCCTCGATGATCGCCTCACCGGTGCGTGGAATGATGGGCGAGAACCACATGTGACCCTTGGATGGTGTGGGATTCCAGGGAGTGCGCGCGCCAATGGAGAAGGCGCGCAGTGAGGGAACCCCGAGTTCGGGCTCGTGATACTTCGTGGCCTGTTGCGCATCCACGGGCAATTTCAGCTGGTCGATCACTGCAAATCTCGCCCCGGCGATGCGGGCGAAGTGCCGCTGTGCGGCGCGCCACTGGGCCTCGATGACCTCTTCGGGGCCGTAGAAACTCAGCCATAGCCGCCAGTAGGGGATGCCGGCACGGGCACCGTAGGTCTCGATTTGTGGCGAAAACCCCAGCGTGGTGCCGGTCATGAGCTTGAGGTGCTCCGGGCTCATCTTCGGCGGACCGGTCTCATTCAATAGCTGCACCTGGCCGACCGGAGGGTAGCCGAGCAGCGGAGACTCGATGTCCGGGAATCCGCAGGTGACGCGGCTGTTCTCGAGGAAGTTCAGGATCTCAACCAATGGCATCAGGTCCTGGTAGCGTGGCACACTCACCGTACAGCGCTGATAGGCCTCCGGTTCGGGCATCAGCCAGAAGCCCATCTTGGTGACAACACCGAAGTTCGACTGCGAGAAGATGCCGTCGATCCAGGGGCCGCAGCCGGACTTGTACTGCTGCCAGGTCTGGGCGTTCGGGATTGCCCCCATGCCGGTGCGCAGCAACTCACCATCTGGCAGAACGATCTCCATGCCGCAGTGGGAATCGAAGTGATTGCGATAATTGGCGGTGGTATAGCCACCCCCACGGTCCAGGGCATTGCCCACGAGACTGCCCCAGCCGGGGTCGGGGCAGTCGATCCAGACTTTGAGCTTGTGCTCCTGGATATGGCGGTAAAGGTCGAAATAACTGACGCCGGGCTCCACCAGTGCGAACGCGTGCTGCTCATTGACCTCGATGATCCGGTTCATGCGCTTGAGGTCAAGTACCACGCTGCCCGAGTACGCGGGCGCGGAACCACCGTAGCCGAGGTTCCTCCCGGTCGAGATGGGGTAGAGCGGTATGCGGTACCGGTTGGCGATGCGGACGATTTGCTGCACCTGGGGCGTCGTTACGGGAGCCAGCGCGCTGGAGGCAATCTTCTCCTCGGGCTCGTTCAGGAAGGGCGAGAACGCATCACGGTACAGGTCGAGGTCTTCATCGCTCGTGAACACCCACTCCGCACCGATGATCTGCGCGAATTCGGCAAGCGCCGTTGCATAGGTGGCGGCAGTAACGTTCGGCGGTACTCTCATGAGGCGTGCTCCGCTTGAGGCTGCATCAGGCGCTGACCCAGGATATTAGCTGCGCGCCCGCACGGCCAGCGCTATGTCGGCAGGTGCCTGAATGGCCGCCGCGATCGCGGGCCAATGCCAGGGGGTTTGGGGGGGTTGTTGAAGTCTGTGGCGCATACGGCGCACACCGTTGCGTAGCGGGCGAAGTCGGCAGTAATCTGCATCAGTTGCGCTGCGGGTGCTGCATGTCGCATCAAGTCGCGGTTCCCGGGCTCACAGACATGCACCGTAGGACAGGGGAGGGCGGTGAAATACCTGGGATTCGTCCTGGCAAACCTCGTCCGCGACAAGACGCGGCTGCTGTTCCTGTCAGTGACCATCATCAGCGCATTCATGCTGTTCGGGTCACTGTCGGCGGTGGGCGCTTTTTTCCGGGGCGGATACAAGTTCTCCGACAATGTGCGCATTTTCATATACCCGAAGTACACCAATACGCTTCCGGTGCATTACCTGGAGCAGATTCGGCGGATTCCCGGGCTCCGGCACGGTCAGGTGGATTTTGCGGTTGCGCGGGGAGGTTACTACCAGGACCCGAAGAACCCGCTGAATCCATTGGCCATGAACGAGGACTTCCCGCAGGCACCGGATACGACCGGCAGATTTATCTGGAACGTGCAGCAAGTGCGCGACTATCGCGCGGACCGGCAGGGCGCGCTCGTAAATGAGTTCATGGCGCAGAAGTATGGCTGGAAGCTCGGTGATTCCGTACCGATCACGATGCCCGGGATCGCCAAGCTGGACGGCACGCACGTGTTCACCTTCAACATCCGCGGCATCTGGCACTTCCGCGACCCCGCCGAGGGGCACAACCAGTTCTACTATCACTACTCGTACCTTGACGAGAGTCGAGCCGCTGAGCGCGGGACCATCGATTTCCTGGTCGCAATACTCAACGACGGCGTGGACCCGTCGCGGTTCGCGCACGCGGTGGATCAGCTGTTCATGAACTCGGGCGCCGAGACTCTGTCGGGCACTCAGGACGGTACGCAGCGCGATTACTTCCGGCGCGTGGGCAACGTCAGTCTCATCGCCTACCTGATTCTCGGGGCGGTCTTCCTGACCATGCTGGTGGCGACCGGCAACAGCCTGACGCAGAGTTTCCGCGAGCGCACTCGGGAAATCGGCACGTTGCGGGCCATGGGCTTCGGGCCGACGCGGATCTGGTGGCTGGTGATGGCAGAGGCCAACCTTTTGCTGCTCGCGGGAGGAGGCCTGGGGCTGCTCGCGGCCGCGGGCCTCATTCGGATGGGGCAGAAGAGGATCGGTGATCTGGAACTGTCGAATACCCAACTGCTCACCGGAGTGGTGCTGATGGTGCTCACGGGTTGCCTGGTCGGCTGGTTTCCGGCGCGTCGTGCCGCGCGCCTGTCGGTGGTCGATGCCATCAGGACCGAACGCCGATGATGAGGCAGATGTGGACGCTCTTGAGGCTGAACCTGCTCTCATTGCCGCAACGTTGGGCGAGCGTGGTCATCGACGTATTTGGCATCGCGTGCATCGTGGCGGTCTTCATCGGCTTGTTCTCCATCGCCGCAAGCTTTCGATCATTGCTGATGGCGAGCGCGGACGACGGGATTCTCATGGTGCTCAAGACCGGCCAGGACTCCGAGGACCAGAGCGTTCTGATGGCGGACGCTGCCGCGAGCGTGGCGGGCCTGGCGACGACAGTCGACCCGACGGCTATCGTTTCCCCGGAGAGCGCGCGCTCGATCAGCGTCAAGCGCATCAGCCAGGGTGACTATGTGGACCTGTCGGTGCGCGGCGTGACGCCCGCGGCCTTGAGAATCCGCAGGGGACTGAAGGTGACTGCCGGCAGAGCGATTGCGCCGGGACGTTACGAGTTGATGGTCGGGCGCAGCGCTCAGCGGCAATTTGCGGGTCTGGAGGTCGGCAGCCATTTGCGTCTGGCGGATTCGGACTGGAGCATTGTCGGGGCCTTCGAGGACGGAGGCGGTGCCATCGAGTCGGAATTGTGGGCAGATCTGCCGATTCTGCAATCCGCGTTTCGTCTCGGCCCCGACGTACACAGTGTGCGCGTCAAGTTATCGACCAGCGCTGCCGCATCCGGATTTCAGGCGGCGCTGAAGGCGGCTGCCAATCTGGGCGTATACGCGCTGCCGGAGTCGCAGTACTACCAGCGTATGGCACGCGACCTGCTCGGCACCGTGCGGTTCTTCGCGCTGCCGCTGCTCATCATCATGGGGATCGGCGCCACATTCGGCGCCGTCAATACCATGTACGGTGCCGTCGCTGCGCGAGTGCGCGAGATCGGCACCGCCAGAGCAATCGGCTTCGCGGCATTTCCAGTAGGCGCCGCCGTCGTGGCGGAGTCGGTGCTGCTAGCCCTGTTCGGGAGTATGTTCGGCGCCGGGAGCATTTTTCTGGCGCTGAACGACCTGCAGGCCAACACGAACTTCCTGGGAAATTCGCAGTTCGCATTCCAGTTCGTGGTCCCGATCCCGCTGATGCTGGAGGCGGTATGCGGCGCCATGCTGATCGGTCTACTCGGCGGTCTGCTGCCCGCAATCCGCGCGGGGCGCATGCGTGTGAGCCAGGCGCTCAGCGAGCAGTAGCGTCAGCTGACAGGAGTATATGTAAAGTCGCGCAGTTTGCCGCCCGCATAGTCGTGACAGGCCTCACGGCGAGGCCATGAGCAGCTGCGTATCGTCAAACTCCTTCCCCATCGACAGGGCAGGATTACTTGACCGCAACACAGTGGCACGACCGTCCGCTCGGCTCCAGAACGAGCGGGGCGCGCCTATTGCCGCGACTGTGGGGGCGCATCAGGAACGGTCTTATCGTTCAGGATCTGCTGGACAGCATGGGGCACATCGGGCTCGTCGTTCGCCCGTATTTCGTGAACGCCGATTCTGCACAGCACGAGGATGCCGCGCCGCCCCTGCCGCAGCAGTGCAGCCTCAGGCAGCTGACGCTGAGTGATGTTAACGAGATACTACGCATCACGCTCAGGCCGCCCACGCCCTCTGAGCTGGCAGGCAACCTCCAGAAGCACTATTGCCTCGGTCTTTTCTGTGAAGGCGAGTTGGCTGCCTACGCCTGGGCTAGCACTCTTCGCCTGCCGGTCCCGGACTCGCATGGCGCGACGCTGTTCGACCTCACGGCCGATGAGGTCTATCTGTTCGACATGTATGTCATCCCGCGGTACCGCGGCACGCGTCTGGCAGGCTCGCTAGCGCAATTGCTCCAATGGCAGATGACTTGTCAGGGGCGCCGCCACTTTTACAGCCTCACCATCGCATTCAACCGTTCCGCCCGCCGCTTCAAGGCGCGGGTGGGCGCACGCGAGATGGAGCTGCGGGTTTATCTGCATCTGCGATGGGGCAGGCTGAGCGGCGTCGACTTGCGACTGCGCCGCTGGGGCCCCAGCCTGCGAACAGCGGGTTGGATGCGCGTCAATGCGTGAGTCCGGCTCCAGCGAAGGGGTGATGGATTTCATCCGACGCGGTGGCGGCCCAGCCGTTGAAAGGGTCTATCAGGGGCCCGTGATCGCCGCTGCCGGTGTGTGGCGCCTGGCTCTGGACCGAACCTGTTTCATCGGCATTACCGGTAGCGCGGGTAAGACCACGACGAAGGAGTTATTGCATGCTGCCCTGGCCCTGGGCTCTCGCTGCGTCAAGAGCTTTGACTCGGACAATGTCCTCTACCCGGCCGCGCGCACACTGATGCGAGTTGCGCCTTGGACGCAATACTGCGTGCAAGAGGTCGGCCTTACGGTCGCTGGCAGCCTCGAGCCAATCGTGAGGCTGCTCAGACCACGCGTTGGCGTCGTCACGAACATCGGCATGGATCATCTGCGTACCCTTGAGCAAGTGGCGCAGGAAAAGGGACACCTGATCGCATGCCTGCCGGCGGACGGCCTGGCGGTGCTGAATGCCGACGATGAATTGGTAGCGGGCATGGCCTCGCGAACTCGGGCACGCGTGGTTACATACGGCTTCGGCAAGAACGCAGACTATTGCGGCGAGATCGTCGACCACTCATGGCCGGGTCGGCTGCTGATGCGTATCCGCCATGGTAATGCTTCGACCTTGCTCGCGACCCAGTTGCTGGGTTCCTATCAGGGTACCAACGTTCTCGCGGCCGTCGCATGTGCGCATTCGTTGGGCGCGCCGATGGCCGATGTCGTCAGGGGCATCGGCAGTTACCTGCCGCTTCTGGGCCGCATGAGTGTGCATACGACGGAGCGCGGTATCACCTTCATTCGAGATGACTTCAAGGCTACGGCCTGGGCGCTCCAGTCGGCGCTGGCTTACATGGCACAGGCGCGCGCGGCGCGCAAGGTGATTGTAATCGGCACGGTCTCCAGTCATGGCACCGGCAGCGCAGAAACCAGAAACTACAAGCAGGCATTGTCGAGCGCGGCGGACGCGGCCGATCAGGTCCTGCTGATAGGCCCGCGCGCGCACGCAATGCTCAAACGTATGGGTGGGTCCGACGCGACGGCGCGAATGCACGCTTTCGAATTCGTCCGCGAGGCCTCCGCATGGCTGGGACAATATCTGCGCCCCGGCGATCTCGTGCTGCTGAAAGGATCGAACCGCGCGGATCATCTGGCGCGTCTCGCGTTGTCCGTGGACCGGCACGTGCAATGCTGGCGTGTCCGCTGTGGTTGGGTGAAATTCTGCGATCACTGTCGGCTGATCGATCAGCCGGCCTCACGGTGAATTAATTCTCATGCGCCTCTTGTTCATCAATTATGAGTTCCCGCCCGTGGGTGGCGGCGCGGCATATGCTTCGTTGGCTGCGGCGCGAGAACTGGTGGGGATGGGCCACGAGGTGCATTTCTTGACGGCCGGGGACCCGACTGGTTTGGGTGGGGAGGAGGTGGACGGAATCCGAGTTCACCGTGTGCGCGCACATCGCAGTGGCGTGCATGAAGCGGGGTTGGTCGGTGCGGCGAGCTTCGTCGTCAGCGCAGCCATCCGCATGCGTTCGCTATTGCGTGAGCACCACTACGACGTGTGCCACTACTATTTCGGGCTCCCGACAGGGCTGTTAAGCATGGTGCCCGGCGTCCACAAACGGCTGCCGTATGTCGTCTCGCTGCGCGGCTCGGATGTGCCGGGCTATGAGCCCGCCCTACGCTTCCTACATCGCGCGTTGTGGCCGCTGACGCGTCACATCTGGCGCGACGCATTTCGTGTCGTGGCGAACAGCCGCGATCTACGTAGGTTGGCTCAGACAAGTGCGCCGCGCATCCCGATCGACGTCATTGCCAATGGGGCGACCGTACCGGATTTGAATCCGCCGCGCTCCGGGGCGAGCAGCGGCATTCGAGTCCTGACGGTATCTCGCCTGATCCCGCGCAAGGACCTCGAGACGCTCATTATCGCGCTGTCGCAGGTCGATGATCCTTCCATGACGCTCGACATCGCCGGGGAAGGTCCGCAGGCCGAATCGTTACGGGCGCTGGCTCGCTCTTTACATATGCAACACCGGGTGCGATTTCACGGATATGTTGACCGCGTGGGACTTGCGCGTCTGCGCGCAGCGGCGGACATCTTCGTACTGACTTCCGTATCTGAGTCATGCAGCATGGCTTTGCTGGAAGCCATCGCGGTGGGAATTCCGGCCATTGCGACCCGCGTCGGGGGCACCTGCGAACTGATCGAGCACGGCCGTACCGGACTGCTCGTCGGCGCACACGATGCCCACGGGCTGTGTGCCGCGCTTACATCGTTGGCACGAAACGCGCCATTGCGAAGGCAATTTTCCGAAGCGGGTCGCGCGCTGCTTGCCGAGCGCTTCTCGTGGCGCATTGCTGCTTTACGGTACGAGGCGCTGTTTCTGCAAGCCGCCGGTCGGACGCAACCTCGCTTACTGACCGCGAGCGCGGCCGATGATGAGAAAGGCGCCCGCGGCGAGCGCGCAGCGTGAACGCTTTCGATCAGTTGCGAATGGCGGCAATGTACGCGCGCGCCAGGCGCTCGGAACGTTGGTCGGCGGCGCGCATCCGGCAATACCGCGACTCGGCACTGGTGCGCGTGATGCGCCACGCCGTAACGGCGGTGCCGTTTTATCAGCGATTGCGAATTTCACCGGAATCGATTCAAAGTGCAGCTGACATCGAACGATTCCCGCTGATCAGCAAACGCGACATACAGCGCGATCCCGATGCGTTACTGGCCGCAGGATTTGCGCCGAACGCGCTGTATCATTCACGCACGTCGGGCAGTTCGGGCGAGCCGACCACGACCTACTTCGATCGGGACTGCTGGCTTCTGTGCAAGTACGCACTGAAAATTCGCCGCTTGTCCGCAACGGTGGGTCGGCCACTGTTGCGCCGGGTGCTGATTGTGAGCGAAAGGCGCCCCGCGGCACTGGCCGATCTTGCCGTGTCCGGGCCGTCGCAGGTGTATGGGCTATTTCCGCACCGATTCGTGTCCATTCACGCACCGATGGAGGTGCATCTTGATGAAATGGCACGCTACCGGCCCGCCATTGTGTATGCGTTTCCTTCCTATTTCCTGGATCTGATCTCCACGGCGCGGTTGCATGGTCGGTCGTTGCCGCGCATTCCCCATCTGTGCACGAGCTCCGAGGTGCTTTCGGCTGCACACCGCGCTCGAATCGAGACCGCTTTCTGTGGACGTGTATGGGACGTCTATGGCTGCACGGAATTCAAGGAGGTTGCCTGGCAATGTGGGCACGGGCGCTATCACATCAATTTCGAAAGTGTCGATGTGGACGCGGCGCAGTCACTGACCGGAGAGGTGGTGCTGTCCACGCTGTGCAATCGCGCGATGCCGTTGTTGCGCTTCCAGACCGGCGACCACGCCACATTCGACGCGGAGCCCTGTCCGTGCGGCCGCCATTCATCGCACTTCTCCGGTTTCGCGGGGCGAGTCGGCGACACGATTACCCTTCCGAGCGGTCGGCGCCTCATGCCGTACCTGCTGACCACCGACATCGAACGCGAGGAATCGATCCTCCAGTATCGGATCGTGCAGACCGAATCCGACGCCTTCCGGATCGACGCGGTCGTGCGACAACAAGGCCAGTCGGACGCCTGGCGCGAGCGTGTAGGTGCGCAGTTCCTGCGGATAGCGGGCGAGCCGCTACGCGTGAGCGTGCGCGAAGTTGCCGCGCTCGAACGAGCACCCAGCGGCAAGCGTTCGGTGTTCCAGGAATTGCATCGATGAATCCCGCGACCTGGCTTGCGGACTGTTTGAGTCATCGCGTGAAGGAGGTCGTTAAGCCCATTTACTCCGGTCCGGTAATCGCCTCCGCCGGTATCTGGCGTCGTCAGGTATTGCGGCGCACCCGATTCATCGGCATCACGGGCAGTGCCGGCAAAACCACGACCAAGGACATGCTGTATGAGGTGCTGGCAGCGACCTTCCCTGCGGCCAAGAGCCATGACTCCAACAATGAGCTGTACAACGTCGCCCGTACACTCATCGGCGTGCTGCCACGCACACGTTATTGCGTCCAGGAAATCGGCGCCAGTGAGCCCGGTGCATTGGACCCCATGCTGGCGCTCTACCGGCCCGACATCGGCATTGTCACCAATGTCGGCGAGGACCACTACAAGTCGTTCCGCGGACCCGACGCCGTTGCGGCCGAGAAGCGCAAGCTTATCGCGAGCCTGCCGCCGGATGGCATAGCCGTCCTGAACGCGGACGATGCGCGCGTGCTGCAGATGGCATCGGCGAGCAGGGCCAGAATCGTGACCTTTGGCACCTCCCGCGGCGTCGACCTGCTGGCCGAATCCATCGAATCGCAGTGGCCCAACCGGTTGCGGCTGCGGGTGCAGTGGAAAGATGAGGTGGAAAATATTCAGACACAACTGAACGGGCGTCATCAGGCCGGGTGCGTGACGGCGGCACTCGCCACTGCCTGTGCGTTGAATGTACCACTGCGCGTTGCAGCCCGGGTCATTGAGCGGTTCCAGGCATATACCGCACGCATGAGCGTGCTGGAGACCTCCGGCGGAGTCACCTTCCTGCGGGATGATTTCAAGGCGCCGTGGTGGTCGCTGCCGTTGAGTATCGACTTCGTCGCCGCTGCGAAGGCTGAACGCAAGGTGATTGTGCTGGCGACCATCTCCGACTACGGTGGCAACGCCCGCGCGATTTATCGCCGCGCGGCTGCGTTGGCACTAGCGGCTGCGGATCAGGTAATACTGATCGGTGCTCGCGCCAAGAGCCTTGAGGAGCATTTCTCGGCCACGGCAGGCGGACGTTTGCTCGCCTTCGCGACCGTTCAAGACGCTGCGGTGCATCTACGCGCAACGGCTCGGCGCGGTGACTTCATTTTGCTCAAAGGGTCCTGCAGCGATCATCTGTCGCGAATCGCCCTGCTGTTCGATCGCAAGGTCAACTGCTGGCTGACATCGTGCAAACGCCAGGTCTTCTGCGAGCAGTGCCATCTGCTCACCGCAAGGCGCTCATGATCAAGGCGTCGCAAAGACAATGATCACTCGCGCCCGATACCTGCGCCGGATGCTGCGTAACGAGACGCGTGATCCGCAGCAGCTGCGTGCTGCGCAGTTCGATGCGCTCGAGCGGCTGGTGCGTCACGCGGGTACGAACGTGCCGTTCTATCGTGATTTGTATCGAAGACATGGCGTTGATGTGGATAGATTTGACGCACGGTGCGATGCTCTGAGGCTACCGTTCACGAACAAGCAGCAATTGCGCGCCGCGGGTGCGCAGGCGCAATGGCCCCGTGGCGCGCGCGCAGGTGTCAAGATCAGCACATCGGGATCGACCGGCGAGCCTTTCGTCTTCACGATTGACCGCGATCACGATCAGTGGCGCAAGGCGCAATACTTGCGGCCCTACCTTCGCGCCGGACGGCGATTGGGGCATAAAGTATTGCGGCTGACTGCCTTTCCCGCATCGCGCAGTTCCCTGTTCTCGAAGGTGGGTGTGCTGCGCGAATGGCAATTCAATTGTGCGACGCCGGCGCCCGAGCTGCATGCGCACTGGCGCGACCTGGCCCCCGATGTGTTGCAGGGTTACCCGTCGGCGCTTCGGACCTTGGCGTATTTCTGCCTGCAGAGCGGCAAGCCCCTCGAGCCAGCGCCGCGCATCGTCTTCAGCGATTCTGAGCTATTGATGCCCGACACGCGCGCGCTGCTGCAAAAGGCGTTCGGAACGGTGGTGGTCGACATCTTTGGTACCTACGAAACCGACAACATTGCGTGGCAGTGCGACGGCAACGGCGGTTATCACGTTGCCACCGACTGCGTCTTGCTCGAAATCATCCGTGATGGACGACCGGCGGAGGCGGGCGAGCAGGGTGAAATGGTGGTGACGGTGTTGTCCAATTGGACGAGCCCGTTTATCCGCTACAACCTGCACGACCTGGCGCAGTTCGCGCTTCAGCCATGCGCCTGCGGGTCAGCGTTTCCGTTGCTGACGCGGCTGGAAGGTCGCGCGGATGATCTGATCGCGCTGGCTGATGGCAGCAGCCGCACGGCAATGGACGTTCTGGGCCGTCTGGATCGATACACTGACCTCGTGCATCACTACCAGCTCAGGCAACTGAGTACACGGCGCTTCGAATTGCTGATTGTTTGCGCACGACGCCTTGAGGATGCCGACGCCGCGAATCTCATCGCGGCGGTACAAGAATCACTGCCTTTGGCGACCGTGGAGTTGAAGCTGGTTGACAGCATTGCGCCGCAGAAATCCGGCAAGCGCCTGGCGTTCGTTCGCGCATGAAGGCGCAGCGGGCGAAAACGGAGCGTCGCATACTCCTGAATGCATCGGCGCTCGGCGTTGCCGAAGGGTTGGGACAGCTGGCCAATTTCATTTTCGTCATAAGTTTCGCCCGCTCGTTCGGCGCCACTCAGATGGCCTACTACTCGGTGGCAATGGCCTCGGGTGCCATCGCTGCGCTAATCATGACCCTGGGAACGCAGGGTTTGCTCGTGAGGGAATTCAGTCGCGACCGGACGCGGATTGCGCAGTGGCTTGGCGTTCTGCTCCCGGTGCAGGGCGTGCTGGGGCTGCTGGCGTGGCTCGTGGCGACGGCGATCACGGTGCTGTTGGTGGGTGATAGGCGGGCAATGACGGTGGCGCTGGCGATCTGTGCCTATCAGATGATCCTGCGTCTGGCAACGGTGCTCAATACGCCGCTGGTGGCAAATGAAAGAATGGTGCGGACCTCCGCCGCCAATGCTGCATATCGCATCATCACGCTGGCACTTGGGCTCGTCGCGATTCACTATGGTGCAGGTCCCGGCCTGGTTGCGTGGACCTTTGTGGTTGGTGCAGTGATGTATTTCGCAGTCGTGTGGCGGCAGAATTTCCAGGTGTTCGGCCAGCCGGGATTTCGTTGGGCACCACGCGAGGCGTCCGAGCTATTCAGACTCTCTGCTCCTTTTTTTGGCGTTCAGGCGTTCGCCGCCATCTACGCCCGCGGCGCGGTCATCATGCTTAGCGCGATCGCGACCCCGCAGTCGGTTGGCGTCTACGCAGCGGCCGACCGGCTCATGGTCGCAGTCGCCCTGGCTCCGACGATGCTGGGCTCAGCGGTTTATCCGGCCCTTACGCGAGTGGCGGCGCGATCGCGCGTGGAAGTGCGTGCGTTGTGTGGTCGGAGTGTGTTGCTGATGCTCATCACCACACTGCCGCTGGCAATGGTCTTCACAATGTTCGCGCATCCACTTATCGGCGTGTTGTTCGGTCCGCTCTATCGGCAGGCCGCGCCGGCCCTGCAGATACTGACCTGGACGCTGCCTATTGTCGGCGTGCAGTCGCTCCTGGGGTCACAGTTGATGGCGGTGAATCAACAGCACCTTCTGGCGCGCGCACGGTTTTTAGGTCTGACGTTGTTTGTATTGCTGGCACCGCTTCTAATATGGAAGTTCGGATTCCGGGGTGCTGCCGTGGCCGTTCTTGTCAGCGACGCGGTGCTATTGCTGCACTATCTCACGATACTGTTGAAGGTCGAGGCAACTCCGACGTTCGGGACGGCTGCGAACCAAGCCACATAGGGTAAATCAGAGTTTCCCAAAGATGCGCGAATCAGCATTTGGCTGCCCAGCTTTTTTGACTTGCGGGGCGGCGGCTCATATGTGTGGCCGCAGAAGCCTTGGCTACGATTCCAAGGACATGAGTGAAATCAATTATTTAGATCTTCTCCTGTCGCGAATGTCGTGGACGGTGAATGTGTCGAATCATGATGCGTCGACCTTTTCGAAATTTCGCCATTCCGTTCGCAGCCGAGCGCCGCGGATCGCACGTTTGCCTGATATACGCTGGGCGCAGGTCAATTGCGCTATCCTCTGGCGGCGAAGATGCAGGGTTACCTTTGGATACGAGGGATTGATGACATGAGAGGACAATATCGCTCCTTCCTTTTTGCGTTGCTCGTTCCAGCCTTCTTCCTCGTCAGCGCATTCGACGTGGTTGCGGTGGCTCAGGAACAAGGATCGCACGGGGTCAAGCAGGAGCTGTGGTCCAATCCTGCCACCTGGCCAGACCGGAAGGTGCCCCGCGCAGGGGACAAAGTCACCATTGAAAGAGGCAAGGATGTGCTCCTTGACGTCAGTCCGCCGCCGCTGGACGGCGTGCATGTCGAAGGCAAACTCAGCTTCTCGGACAAAGCCGACCTCGAATTGACCACCGAGTGGATCATGGTGCACGGGGAACTGGAAATCGGCACCGCAGCCAAACCCCACACGCGCAAGGCGACCATCACCCTCACCGACAATGTCCCTGGTGAAGAACTGGATGGAATGGGTGACCGCGGGATCATGATCGCGGGAGGCACCCTGAACCTGCATGGTGACCGGACGAATTCCTGGACCAAACTCGCTGAAACGGCCAAGGCCGGTAGCGCCAGGATCGAAGTATTGAATGCCCGCGGCTGGCGAAAAGGGGACGTGATCGTCCTTGCCTCGACCGACTTCGATTACGCGCAGGCGGAGAAGCGAACCATCGCCGCCATTGCTGGGAACGTGATCACGCTTGATCAGCCCCTGAAGTACATGCATTTCGGCAAAATCACGTTCGGCGTCGATGAGCGTGGCGAAGTCGGCATGCTGACGCGAAATATTCTTATCCAGGCTTCGGAGGACGCAGAACGCTCCTACTTCGGTGGGCATATCATGGCGATGGTCGGGTCTAAAATGTATGTCTCCGGCGTCGAATTGAATCGGATGGGCCAGAACATGCATCTTGCCCGGTACCCGATCCATTGGCATCTGGTCGGCGAAGGCAAGGGGCAGTACATCGAGAACTCCTCGATTCACGACACCTATAGCCGCTGTGTGACGATCCATGGCACCAATGACGTCCGCGTGCAGAACAACGTGACCTACAACACCGTCGGTCACTGCTTCTTCCTGGAAGACGCCGTGGAGCACGGCAACCAGTTCGTCCACAACCTGGGAATGGTGACCAAGTGTCATCCTGACGGCAAACCGTGTGTTCCGACAAACCTCGGTCCGTTCGGATCGGAGGGCGGCAAGAACTTCAATTTGGCCGGCCAGAGCGCCAAGGATGTCCTGATCCCTTCCGACAATACGGCGTCGACTTTCTGGATCACCAACCCGGACAACATCTACCGGGACAACGTGGCTGCGGGGTCCGAGGCCACGGGTTTCTGGTTCGCATTGCCGCAGCATCCGACGGGCGCCTTCGCAGGCACGGATATCAGCAAGGCAACCTGGCCACGTCGAATGAGGGTGCGGGAGTTCAAGGGCAACACCGCCCATTCGAACTTTGACGGTTTCATGGCCGACCGCGGCCCTCAGCCCGATGGCCATTTCAGGACCGGCGGCCATATCGCCCTTGCCAATCCGGCTGACGCGAACAGCCCCATCGTGGAGACGGTCTTCGACGATTTCACCAGCTACAAGAACCGGAATAGCGGCATGTGGACCCGCGGTGAGATGGACCTGTACAAGAACTTGAAGCTGGCCGACAACGCAATCGGCTACACGCATGCGTCCGGCAACTTGGGTCGTTCCCCGTTTACATCACGGGTGGTCGACTCGCTGTTCGTGGGCGAAACGGAGAACATCGGCAACCCCCGGACGCCGGCGGAAATGGCTTACGGCCGTAGCTTGCCGGAACCAGAACTCCCGGATTTTCCGATCCGCGGCTATGAGTTCTACGATTACCGTCATCAACTGGACAATGACACCTTCGTGAATTTCCAGGACAACGCCACCCGCAAGACAGGAGCGATCTCTTACCTGCTGTATACCAGCTTCGGAATGAGCTCCAACAACACCGTGCAGCACGCGAAATTCATCAACGCCAAGCCGGTGTATTTCCCACCGATGGAGCATAAGTGGAGCAACGATGACTACGGCAATGGGAGCTACAAGACCGCGGTGTTCCACGACCTGGACGGCTCGGTCACCGGCGTCCCGGACTCTTTCGTTCTCATCAATGACAAAGATGACGGAATCGCCGTCGACAAAGCCTGTGAGATCAAGCCGACCTGGAATGCCGCGGTGTGCAAGGGCGATGTCGGACGCTTGGCCGTTACCGCCCCCGGCCCTGTCCTTGCTCGCCCTCCTGGCACACCGGTGGGTCGGCCCGCTGCTGGGGGACCGCCTCAGCCGCCGGTTGTTGTCAGCCGCGATGGCAAGGAGATCACCCTAACCGGTGAAACCAACATACGCGCCGGCACCGAGATCAAGGTGAGCACCGAAAGGCCGTCCGTGGCCCTGCGCCTGAGCGAACTGGATAGCGGTTCGTGGGTGATCTTCGATCTGCCAGGATTCGCCACTGCAGCCGCGGGTACGCGGCAGGACAGCCTGGATGCGCTGCGCAAGGCCAGCGCCACCGCGTACTACAAGGGCAAGGACTCGCTCTGGGTCAAGGTTGTCTCCAACGGTGAAGGCGCCCGCATCAGCGGCCCTGGCGCCGGAGGAACCAGCGTCCAGGTCAGCCGGTAAGCTGGACCTGTCGAATGAGCAAGAGCCCCCGGCACCGGCCGGGGGCTTCCCCGACGCTCAGAATCGGCGCCTCGACAAGTGCGCACGACAGTCCATGGATAGCCACCCGATGCCATCGCGCACCGCCTCGTGTGATGGAGGGACATGCATCGAGCGCCGAATAAAGCGCGGGACCATTTCGGTAGCCCGCTGAATCGGCGAGACCTAGGATGCCCGCCGTGACACTCGGGCCGGAAAGCTCGCGGTACCACGACTCTCTGCATGATGCCTCCGAACTGCAACTTTTCTCGATCAGCCGTGTATTTGAGTGCGACAAGCTTTCAGTACGGTGCCGTCCGCATTTTATCGACATTCACGCTGCGAGGCCGCAAATCCGGAGAGCGGAGCATGCCAATAGATACCAAGCGCAGGGAAATCACGCTGGCGCTCGCGACACTGCCGAGTCTGGCACTGAGCTTTGCGGACGCCGGCGGCCTTGGGATTGACGAGTCCGGCTTCTTCAAAATCGGCGGAATCGATCAGTGGATAAGTATTCAGGGTCGGGATGCGACAAATCCAGTCATTCTTTATCTGCACGGCGGCCCTGCTGAAGCACAATCTCCGTTCCTTAAGGAGTTTCTGCCTTGGCAAGAACACTTTACTGTTGTGAACTGGGACCAGAGAGGATCTGGAAAAACATACGGTAGGAATGGAGCATCCACTCCGGGGATGGACACGCCAGAGTCTGCTGTCGAGCAGTTGACCGCGGATGCGATTGAGGTTGCCACAACAGTGTCGAAGCGCCTCGCCAAAAGAAAGATCATCTTGGTTGGACAGTCGTGGGGAACAATCCTGGGTTTGCATGTCATCAAGCGTCGACCCGATCTCTTCTACGCATTTGTTGGGACAGGTGAGTTCGTCAACTGGGCACGCGGGCTCCAGGAGTTGGAGCGACTGGCGCGTCTGGAGGCGGCTGCTGCCAACGATCAGGAGACCTTGAAGTCACTGCACCAGGTTGCCGCGCTTCCCCCGACGGATATGCGGCGAATCGGGGCAAGTGGGAAGTATCGAATGGTTCCCACAGATCTTGAGTACCTTAAGATCCAGCGCGACTTTATTGGCCCTCCGCCGCCACCCACCACTGGGGATGTCGCCGACTGGATTGCAGGAGGCGGCTTCTCATTACCCAAGCTGCTGCCAGCAGTTTTTTCCTTCGACGCAATGACGTTTGCGCCTGTATTGCCGGTGCCTTTCTTCGTCATTCAAGGACGGGATGATCATGTGGCGCCAGCAGTTCTCGCAAGGGAATACGTTTCCCGAGTAAGGGCGCCGCGGAAAGCGTTCACGACAATACAAGGTGGCCATTTCGCTTGCTTCACGAGTCCCGGGGAGTTTGTAACCGCGCTACGCAAGAACTTACATCCGCTGGTCGGATAGGGCCGGGGGTCGCCATTTCCCCTTCAGTTTGCCGACAATGTGGAGCGCGGCTTCGCTGGTCAGCCGAAGCACAATCGCCGATCGTGCCATGAATGCCGCTCGCAGCCCGGATTCTTGGTCCATAAAAAACCGCAGCTTCTCCGCGCGGCCCAGGAGCCGCGTGACGTATTGCATATGCGCACTCCTCACGACCTGCTCGTGAAGGAGCACGCCTGCCGTGGGCATTCCAGCGTCGGACGAAGGGCCATCACCGGCATCCGCTCCACCAAGGTTCTTTCTCTCTCGCCGACGAAGGCCGCGCACTGGCGGTGAATGAAGTCCAGCCGGGTGTAAAGCACCGACGTCGATAGGTCCAAGATCTTGATCACTCGGTGGATCGGCACGGTATTGACCAGATTCAGGAAGATGTCGCGGTTTTTGTGAGTTTCGCGCTGGCGCTTGTCCGCCTTGCCGCCATGCGCGAATACCTTCAGGCACGCCAGGCATTTGTACCGCGGCGTACCGTGTGCGTTCATTCCGTAGCGCGTGTCTCGCGCGGACAGGTCGGCCAATCCGGTTCGAGGAGAGCGCTAATGCGCAGCAGCTCCTCGGCGATCGCGAGGTTGCTGTGCATCGGGAAGATCTCGGCGCAACCCCGAAGTTGCGGCACTTGAGGCTTTTGCAGTGATTGACCTGGATCCCGGCGGCGGTTGGCGGGTAGCGCCAGGGCCATTTTCGACCTTGAAGATCCTGAAGACGATTTCTTCTTCGGCAGAAAGAAGCCCCAGTCCTATAACTGGGGCGATATGGAAGCAATCAGGACCGAATTCCAACTCTTTAACCGCAACGGCTAGGGCCTGTGCCGGGGCTCTTGCTCGTTACGACAGGTCCCGCTTACCGGCTGACCTGGAGGCTGGCTCCGCCACTAGGGCCGCTGCCAGGGCCGCTGCCAAGGACGTCACCGCTGGAAACAAGCTTGACCCAAAGTGAACCGTTGTCCTTATAGTACGAGGTGTTGCTGGCCATGCGCAGCGCATCCAGGCTGTGCTCCTGCGTACCCGAAGCTGCGGTAGTAAATCCCGGCAGATCGAAGATCACCCACGAGCCGCGATCCAGTTCCTTCACGTTGAGGGACAGGGATGGCCTTTCGGTGCTCACCTTGAATTCGGTACCCGCTAGTACGTTGGTTTCTCCGGTCACGCTGTAGTCCTTGCCATTGCGGCTGAGAACGACGGGCGGCTGCGCTGGTCGGGCACCACCCACAGCAAACGTTCCTGCAGGGAAGCCGCCGCCTGGACCACCAGCTCCGCCCGGACGGGCTGCGCCGCCCGGCGGACCACCGGGCCCGCGAGTACCCGCAGCCGCACCAGGACGACCTGGCGCGCCGGGACCGCCCGGACCGCCAGCGCCGCCAAAACTCAAGCGTCCGACATCGCCTTTGCACACCGCAGCGTTCCAGGTGGGCTTGACCTGACAGGTTTTTGTGTCGATTGCGATTCGGTCATTTTCGTCGTTGATGAGAATGAAGGAGTCCGGGACGCCGGTGACCGAGCCGTCCAGGTCGTGGAACACCGCGGTCTTGTAGCTCCCATTGCCGTAATCATCGTTGCTCCACTTATGCTCCATCGGTGGGAAATACACCGGCTTGGCGTTGATGAATTTCGCGTGCTGCACGGTGTTGTTGGAGCTCATTCCGAAGCTGGTATACAGCAGGTAAGAGATCGCTCCCGTCTTGCGGGTGGCGTTGTCCTGGAAATTCACGAAGGTGTCATTGTCCAGTTCATGATGGTAGTCGTAGAACTCATAGCCGCGGATTGGGAAATCCGCGACTTCGGGCTCCGGCAAGCTGCGGCCGTACGCCATTTCCGCCGGCGTCCGGGGGTTGCCGACGTTCTCGGTTTCGCCCACGAACAGCGAGTCGACCACCCGTGATGTATAGGCGGATTGACCGAAGTTGCCGGATGCATGCGTGTAGCCGATTGCGTTGTCGGCCAGCTTCAGGTTCTTGAACAGGTGCATCTCACCGCGGGCCCAGATGCCGCTATTCCGGTTCTTGTAGCTGGTGAAATCCTCGAAGACCGACGCCACTTGAGGGCTGTTCGCGTCAGCGGGATTGGCGAGGGCAATATACCCGCCGACGGCGAAATGGCCATCGGCCCTGGGGCCGCGGTCGGCCATGAAACCGTCAAAGTTCGAATGGGCGGTGTTGCCCTTGAACTCCCGCACCTTCGTTCGACGCGGCCAGGTTGCCTTGCTGATATCCGTGCCTGCGAACGCGCCCGTCGGATGCTCCGGCATGGCGAACCAGAAACCTGTCGCGTCTGACCCCGCGGCCACGTTGTCCCGGTAAATATTGTCCGGATTGGTGATCCAGAAAGTCGACACGTTGTTGTCGGAGGGGATCAGGATGTCCTTGGCGTCCTGGCCGGCCGTATTGAAGTTCTTGCCGCCCGTCGATCCGAACGGGGCGAGGTCGGTCGGGACGCACGGCGCGACCGGATGGCACTTGGTCAGGATCCCCAGGTTGTGGACGAACTGGTTGCCGTGCTCCACGGCGTCTTCGAGGAAGAAGCAGTGACCAATGGTGTTGTAGGTCACATTGTTTTCGACGCGCACGTCGTTGGTGCCGTGGATCGTCACACAGCGGCTATAGGTGTCGTGAATCGAGGAGTTCTGGATGTACTGGCCTTCCCCATCGCCGACGAGGTGCCAGTGGATCGGATACCGGGCGAGATGCATGTTCTGGCCCATGCGATTGAACTCGACGCCGGAGACATACATATGGCTCGTGACCATGGCCATCACGTGTCCGCCGAAGAGTGTCTTGTCTGCATCCGGGGAAGCCTGGATGAGGATGTTGCGCGTCAGCATGCCGACCTCGCCACGCTCGTCCACGCCGAAGGTGATCTTGCCGAAGTGCATGTAGTCCAGTTTTCTGTCGAGCGTGATCGTGTTGCCCTTGATGCCGGAGATGGTTCGCCGCTCGGCCTGATGGGCATCGAAATCCGTGGACGCGAGAACAATCTGGTCACCGACCCGCCAACCCTTGGCATCCAGCACCTGTATCGAGCTGCTGGCTGCTTCGGCGGTCCTCGCCAGCTTGGTCCAGGAGTTCGTCCGGTCACCGTGCAGGTTCAGCGTTCCCCCTAAGACCATGATGCCGCGGTCACCCATGCCCGCCATTTCTTCGTTCGGGACATTGTCGGTCAGGGTGATGGTCGCCTTGTGCGTATGAGGTTGGGATTCGGTGCCGATTTCCAGCTCCCCGAACAACATGACCCATTCGGTGGTCAGCTCGAGGTCGGCCTTATCCGAGAAGCTGAGTTTGCCCTTGACGGTCAAACCGTGCAGTGGCGGCGGACTCACGTCGAGGACCACCTCCTTGCCACTTTCAATGGTGACTTTGTCGCCTGCGCGTGGCACCTGCCCGTCCGGCCAGGTGGCAGGATTGGACCACAGGGTCTGCTTGATCGCCGGCGCCTCCCCGTCCTTGGCCTGCACGACAGCGAATACACTACCGAGAAGGACTAATGGAAGGAGCGATACAACAAGGAATGAGCGATTCTTTTTGCTCATGACATCAA
>DATDIL010000120.1:0-52239 GCA_036521075.1 Steroidobacteraceae bacterium
TACGTGCGACGCGGACGACTGCAACAGGCGTTGCTCATGCGCAAGTTCCTGGCCGAGGAGACCGCCGAGAATCTCATGCCGCTGCAGGACGCGACACAGCGGCCAGGCGGATAGCTCAAGTTGCTCCGGCGAGCGCCGTTAAGGGGTTACCTCCCCGCACGGATTGCCGCCATTCATGTCACTCGCGTATCCGAATCTGTCCTCAGCTCATCCGCTGCGCCAGGCGGCCGCCGATGCCGCGCAGGCGGGCGCCGATGTCATGGTAGCCGTCCTGGATGGGGCTATCATTGCCTTGGAACTGGGCCGCGGATCGCTGCTGGAGGGCCAGTGGCAACACGCGGCGCGGCAAATCCTTGCCACCTGCCAACTGCTGCAGGCACTGCGTGACAACGTCGATGTGCTGGGGGGCGATCCGCTCGCAGCCAATCTCGCCGAGCTGTACGATTACGCCGGCCAGAAAGTGAGTCTGGCAGCCGCCGGAAGTTGCCGGGCGCCCCTTGATGAGGTCTGGCATCTGCTCAAGGAGGTGCGGGCCGCCTGGTTTGCCCTGCCCGCGGCAGCGCGTATGAAGCCCGTCAGCGATTCCGCAACAGCCCTGCAGATCTGGAGCCCCGGCCCATGTTCGATGGTTCCGATACAGTAGTTCTCTACGACGAACTGGCGTACGAGGAAGTTCGCCCGGTCAAATGGGTCCCGCTGGGCGATTCGGTGGATGCGGCCCTGGCGGCCAGTTTCGGGGAACGCAATGTCCGGCTGCTGCAGGCGCTCGCGGCCATCGAGGACCATGGCGTGTGTGATAAACCCGACGAGTCGACGCCGGACCTGGCGCGCCTGGACTTCAAGATCAACCTGCTGCTGGATCTGGTGGGCCAGCTGCTGGTGGCCAACCGACCGCAACCGCAAGCCGTGGCCATCCGTTTCAATGCACACGGCGCGGTCTGGCACCCCGCCGCACCGCTTCCGCAGGCGGGCGGCCAAGGCATCCTCGAGGTCCACTTGCGCGATTTTCTCGCCGAACCGCTGCGGCTGATGGGCAGCGTGGCAACGGTCAGCGCAGCAGGGGAAGCCACGGTGCGCTTCGCACCGGTCGGCGAACTGGTCGCTGACCTGCTCGAACGGCTGATTTTCCGCCATCATCGCCGTCACGTCGCCGGGATCCGCCAGCCGCGCCACGACTGATCTGGTACGCTGCCGGCCGGGCGCCCGCGCCACGTCACGTTCCCCAGCCGATCAAGTGTGATTGGAGTCACGGCTTGCGCGCGCCGCCTACTCACTGGGGTCACCGGTTCTTTATATTGGCGGCCAATAGTTGAGAAAAAACCGTCACCTGCACGGATGCTTTGGGAGATTCGATGGCGGCGCCCGAAATGGCCGTTGTCCCGGGACTGCACCGGGAAGAGGTTCGTGAACCACCAGTGATACCGCGCACCGAAGAGCGCGTGCGGGTTCGGCTGCCGACCGGAACCTCCTTCGCCATCCGCGACGTGATCTGCTTGATCCGCCAGGTCGCCGAACACGATTCGACTGCTCTGATCCTTGGCGAATCCGGCACCGGCAAGGAAGTCGCCGCGCGGGCCATCCACGATCTCAGTCCACGTCGCCAGCGGCCATTTGTTGCCGTCAATTGCGGGGCGATTCCGGCTGAACTGCTGGAATCGGAACTCTTCGGCCACGAAAAAGGCGCCTTCACCGGTGCCGTGGCAACCCGCAAGGGCCGCTTTGAGATCGCCGAGGGCGGCACGCTGTTCCTCGATGAAATCGGCGACATGAGCCCGACGATGCAGGTCAAACTGCTGCGGGTCCTGCAGGAACGAGTATTCGAGCGCGTCGGCAACCACGTGCAGGTGCGCTGCAACGTGCGCATCATCGCGGCCACCCATCGCAACCTGGAAGACTCGATCGCACAGGGCTCATTCCGCGAGGACCTGTTTCACCGGCTCAACGTCTTCCCCATTGAAATGCCGGCGCTGCGCGACCGCATCGAGGACCTGCCATTGCTGGTGCGCGATTTCATTGCCCACAACATGTCCGAGGGCCGTGGCCAGGTGCAGTTGTCGCCCCTGTCATTGGCCGCGCTGTCCCTGTATCGGTGGACCGGCAATGTCCGCGAGCTCGCCAACCTGATCGAGCGCCTCTCGATTATCTGTTCAGGACGCGTCGCCCACGTGCGCGACCTGCCGGCCAAGTACCGGCCTTCCGATTGGACCGCGGTCACCGAGCCGGCACAGATTGCTGCGGCGGATCAGCACTCACATGTGCGGATGTCGCCTGAATTTCAGTTCGGCGAGGAGACGGCGGAACTGCTCAGCCCCGCGGCCCTGCTGGAAATCGCCGAGCCGCCGAACCCATCCGCCCTGCCGCGCGCCGAGGTGGCCCCGGGAATCAGCGATGCCGCGAGGCTGCCGGCCGACGGCATCGATCTGCGCGCGCATCTGACACAGATTGAACGGCGCCTCATCGAGCAGGCGCTGGAACGCTCCAACGGCACGGTCGCCCACGCCGCCCGCCTGCTCGGCCTGCGTCGCACCACTCTGGTCGAGAAGTTGCGCAAGCTGGGCCTGGTGAGTGCCGAACTCGCCGGTGCCGAACTCACCACGACCGATTCCGCGACGGAAGATTGACGGAAAGCGGCAAACTCATGCCGCCGCGTGTGAACGTCATCACGCTTTGATGGCAATTGGCCGCCGGGCACGGCTCTTGCACCACTCCCTCCGCAACAGCATTTCTGTTCGGGGTTTGAATGGTCCAGGATTCCTCAGACACGGTTTCAACCAACGCTCGGCGTGCACTTGAACCGCAGCCGGTAGCCAGCGCCGCATCATCGCAGCGCCTGCTCGAACTCGCGCGCCGCGTGGCCGCCAGCGACTGCACCGTGCTCATCGTGGGTGAGTCCGGCACCGGCAAGGAAGTTCTCGCCCGCTTCATACATCGTTTCTCCGCACGCAGCAGTGGGCCGTTCGTGGCCGTGAACTGCGCGGCGATCCCGGAAAACATGCTCGAGGCCATTCTGTTCGGCTATGAGCGTGGCGCCTTCACCGGCGCGCACACGACCCATGCGGGAAAGTTCGAACAGGCCCAGGGGGGCACCCTGCTGCTGGATGAAATCACCGAAATGCCGCTCAGCCTGCAGGCGAAACTGCTGCGAGTCCTGCAGGAGCGCGAGGTTGAACGCCTCGGCGGGCGCACTCCGATACCGCTCGAACTGCGGGTACTGGCCACCACCAATCGTCGCTTGCGCGAGGAAGTCGCTGCCGGCCGGTTCCGCGAGGATCTGTACTATCGTTTGAACGTATTTCCCCTGGGGCTCGCACCCTTGCGCGAGCGGCGCGATGACGTTCTGCCGCTCGCCATGCAGCTGTTGGGATCGCGCGCGCGCGGCGGTGAACCGATTCCGGCCCTCGGCGCCGAAGCAGCACAACTGCTGCTCACCTACTCCTGGCCCGGCAACGTGCGCGAACTGGACAATCTGCTGCAGCGGGCACTGATACTGGTCAACGGTCCGGTCATTGGCGCCGAGCACATTCAATTCGAACCGGCGCCGGAGGTTCGGGTGGCCGCCCCCGCCGCCCCGGCCGCTGCGCCCGTCGCCGCCGCGACTACCGCCCCGGCCGAACCGGCCATCGATGTGTGCGCGGGCAGCGCGGGTGAGGGACACGGTTCGCTGGCCGACTCGCTCGGACAGGTCGAACGCAACGTGATTCTCGATGCGCTGCGCAGCGGCAGCAGCACGCGTCGCGAGATCGCCGAACGCCTTGGCATCTCACCGCGAACCTTGCGTTACAAACTCGCCCGACTGCGTGCAGCGGGCATTGATGTTCCCGCGGTTTGAGCAGCGGAGTTCCCCATGAGCCAGCTACAGATTGACCAGGTCCTCTCCCAGATCCGCAGCCTCGCTGCGCAGGCTCAGTCCCCGGGCATCAAACCCGCCGGACTCATCAACGATGCCGCAGCGGCATCCGGCACGGCGCCGGCTTCCGGCACCGGCAACAGTTTTGCGACGCTGATGCGCAGCGGGCTTGAGCAGGCCAACCAAAGCGAGCTGCGCGCCAATGATGTCGCCGACAAGTTCGAACGCGGCGTTCCAGGAGTGGACCTGCCGACGGTCATGCTCGAGGCGAACAAGGCAAATCTGACCTTTCGCGCAGTGACCGAAGTACGCAACCGGCTGATCAGCGCGTACACGGACATCATGAACATGCAGATGTAAGCGCGATCGACTGGCGATTCATGTCCATTAAAACCAACCTTTCCCGGAGTTCACTGTGAGTACGGCGACGAATGCCGAAGTGATTTACCCGCGCTGGACCACGGGCCTGCGCCCGATCCTGCTGCTGGTGGGCATTGCCGCGGCCGTTGCCGCGGGAGTCGCCGTGGTGCTGTGGTCGCGTGGTCCCACTTACAGCATGCTGTATGCGAATCTGGCGAGCGAGGATCAGGCCCAGGTCACCCAGGCGCTGGATGCGGCGACGATCCCCTACCGGCTCGAAGCCGGATCCAACGCCCTGATGGTGCCCTCGGAGCGGCTGAGCGAGGCACGCCTGAAGCTTGCCGGCCAGGGACTGCCGGACAACGACAACGGCTTCGCCTTGATGACCAAGGACGCGGGCCTGGGTGTCAGTCAGTTCGTGGAAAACGCCCGCTATCAGCATGCGATGGAGACCGAGCTGGCGCGCACCATTGCGAGTCTGCGTCCCATTGACGGCGCCCGGGTGCATCTGGCGGTGCCGCGCCAATCCGCTTTCATACGCGATCAGCGTGACGGCAGCGCTTCCGTATTCGTGCAGCTGAAGGCCGGTCGCCGGCTCGAGCAGGAGCAGGTGCAGGCTATCGTCAACCTGGTGGCCTCCAGCGTGCCTGACCTGCATTCCAATCAGGTCACGGTGATCGACCAGCAAGGACACCTGCTGACCACTCCGCAGGGCAGCGATGACTCCTCACTGCGCGAGGAGCGTTTCCAGGTCGTGCAGCGCATGGAGGATGACTACGAACAGCGCATCGAGTCCATCGTCACGCCCATCGTCGGTATCGGGCGCGTGCGTGCACAGGTCGTGGCACAGGTGGACAGCTCGACCACAGAACAGGCCACCGAGAACTACACGCCCGGCAGCCAGATCGTCCGCAGCGAACAGCAGTCCCAGACCAGCAGTCGCGATGCCTCGCTCAGCGGCGGCGTGCCTGGCGCATTGAGCAACCAGCCGCCGGCCAGCGGCGTTGCGCAGCCGCCGCCACCGAACAAGCCGCCTGCGACCGCGACGGCCACGCCTGCCGGTCAGGCGCCGACCCCGGCCACTGCAGAGGCGGCAGCGAGTGCCTCCAGCGCCCCGGACAACCTCGCGACGCAGAGCACCAAGAACTATGAGATCGACCGCACCGTGGCCTATACGCGCCAGCCCGCCGGCCAGTTGAAGCGGCTCACCGTCGCGGTGGTCGTCGATGACATGCCCGTGATCGGCAAGGATGGTAAACCCCTCAAGGGCCGTCCGCTGACGGATGCTGAACTGGCACACATCACAACCTTGGTGAAGGACGCCGTCGGCTTTGACCAGGCCCGTGGTGACAGCGTCAATGTGGTCAACGCCTCCTTCCGCAGCGAACCGGTGCCTGCCGAAACCGCGCTGGAAAAAGTCCCGATGTGGGAAACCCCGCTGTTCCGCGACATGGCGAAACTCGGTGCCGGCGTGATCGTACTGCTGGTGCTGTCGCTTGCGGTGCTGCGGCCCATGATCAAGGCCCTGATGCCCTCGGCGCAGACCCGTGGCCTGCTGACCGCCTCCGGCGATACGGTCGCGATCAGCAGCGGGGGCGCGGCTGCCGCGCTCACCGGCGGCGTGCAACAGCCAGGGTATGTGGGCGATGCGGCCGGCGGCGGCCATGCCGCGGCGCCCGTTCCGGCCGTTCCTTATGACCAGCAGATCACCAACGCCCGCGCCCTGGTGAACCAGGATCCGAAGCGCGTCGCGCAGGTGGTCCGCAACTGGGTGTCTGTCGATGAGTGAGGAGGCCGCCAAGGATGATCGCAATGGCACCGAACGTGCCGCGATCCTGCTGCTCACCCTCGGCGAACACGAGGCCGCCCAGGTACTCAAGCACATGGGCGCGCGCGAGGTGCAGAAAATCGGCGCCGCCATGGCGCAGCTGCAGAATGTGTCCCGTGAGGAGGTGAGTGGCGTGTTGTCTGAATTCTCCAACGGCGTTGCACGCCAGACCTCGGTAGGGGTTGGCGTGGATGAGTTCCTGCGCAATGTCATGACCAACGCGCTGGGCGAGGAAAAAGCCGCCAATGTCATCGAACGCATCAACGTCGGCCTGCCCAACAAGGGGCTGGAGACACTGAAATGGATGGACTCGCGCAGCGTCGCGGAAGTCATCCACAACGAGCACCCGCAGATCATTGCCATTGTGCTGGCCTACCTGGAGCCGGACATGGCTGCGGATGTGATGCGTCAGTTACCCGCCAACCTGCACGCGGACGTGATGATGCGCATCGCGACATTGGACGGCGTACAGCCGGCGGCCCTCTCCGAGCTTGATGAAGTCATTGAGAAAAGCTTCGCCAGCACCTCCAGCCGCACTTCGGAGCTCGGCGGGGAAAAGGCGGCCGCCAACATCATCAATGCGCTCGAACCGGCGATCGAGTCCAGCGTGATGGAACACATCACCAATGTTGATTCGGCGCTTGGCGCCCGTATCCAGGACCTGGTGTTCGTGTTCGACAACCTCATCGATGTCGATGACCGTGGTCTGCAGGAAATCCTGCGCCAGGTACAGGGTGACCAGCTGCTCCTGGCGCTGAAGGGCTGCGATGAGCCCCTCAAGCAGAAGATCTTCAAGAACATGTCCCAGCGTGCGGCCGAAATGCTGCGCGATGACCTCGAAGCGAAAGGCCCGGTGCGACTCGCCTACGTCGAAGCGGCCCAGAAGGAAATCCTGGCGGTAGCCCGCAAGCTGGCCGAGGAAGGCACCATCGCTTTGGGTGGCAAGGGAGAGGCGTTTGTCTGATAGCACCCGTAGCCGCACGAGCGTGGCCGAGCTTTGGTCATTGCCGAAAGTCGATGGTCCGATCGTGGGGCTGCGCCGCGATGCGACGTCCCGCGCGCGCGATGCCGATGCCACGCGCGCCAGTGATAGCGCCCGTCAGGCGGAAATGGCCCGCGGCTACGAGGCCGGAGTCAGTGCCGGACGCGCCGAACTGCAAAAACACAACGACGCACTCGCGGCACAGGTGGCGCGTTTGGACGGGATCCTCACCCAGCTCGCGCGGCCGTTGCCGACTCTGGAGGGCGAAGTCGAACAGCAGCTGGTGCTGCTGGCGCTGGCGGTGGGCAAACAGCTTGCGCGCCGCGAGTTGCGGGCTGACCCGGGACAGATCGCCGCGTTGATCCGTGAGGCCGTGGGCAGGTTGCCGGCGGCAGCACGCGAGGTGCGCGTGCACTTGCATCCCGAGGATGCGGCGGCCGTCGCGCAGCGACTGGCGAGCGCCGGACAGGAGCGCGCCTGGAGCGTCGTCGAGGATCCCACGCTGACCCGCGGCGGCTGTCTGGTGCGCTCGGAGAATTCCCAGATCGACGCGCGGGTTGAAAGCCGCGTCAACGCGATGGTCAGCAGCATGCTGGGTGAGGAACGCGCCACCGCGCGTTTGACCGATGCGGCCAGTGCCGACCCCGAGGTCACCGAATCATGAGCACATCGCAGGCCGCGACCGGCGCGGGCCGCCTGCGCGACTCACTGACCCGTTGCGTGCGCCAGATCGAGCGCCTGCCGCCACCGCCGGTGCAGGGCAGCCTCACGCGCATGGTGGGCCTTGCATTGGAAGCGGTGGGCTGTCAGGCCTCCATGGGCGACAGCTGTGACATCATGACCACTGAAGGGGCGACCATCGAAGCCGAAGTGGTCGGCTTCTCGGGCGAGCGTCTGTACCTGATGCCAACCGGCGATCCGCACGGTCTGGGTCCGAATGCGCGGGTGGTGCCGCGTCAGCGCGCGGGCACCGTGTGCGTCGGGCCGCAGCTGCTGGGACGTATCATCGATGGCGCCGCCCAGCCACTCGATGGACTGGGGCCGCTCAATTGTGAGGACACGGTGCGTCTCACCGGCGTGCCGATGAATCCGCTCGGGCGTCAGCCCATCTCACAGTCACTGGATGTGGGCATACGCACCATCAACAGTCTGCTGACGGTGGGACGCGGCCAGCGCATCGGCCTGTTCGCCGGGAGCGGTGTGGGCAAGAGCGTGCTGCTGGGAATGATGTCCCGCTACACCAGCGCGGATGTGATCGTCGTCGGCCTGATCGGCGAACGCGGCCGGGAAGTGAAGGAATTCGTCGACCGTATCCTCGGAGCGCAGGACCGGCAGCGCGCCGTGGTGGTGGCCGCGCCCGCGGACACGCCGCCCCTGATGCGCCTGCACGGCGCCTGGCTGGCCACGGCTGTGGCCGAGTACTTCAGGGATCGTGGCAAGAGCGTGCTGCTGATCATGGACTCTTTGACCCGCTTCGCCCAGGCGCAGCGCGAGATCGGCCTGGCGATCGGCGAGGCCCCGGCAACCAAGGGCTATCCGCCCTCGGTGTTCGCGCGGCTGCCGCAACTGGTGGAGCGCGCCGGCAATGGCATGCACGGCAGCGGCTCCATCACGGCGTTCTACACGGTACTGGCCGAGGGCGATGACCAGAACGATCCGATTGTCGATGCCGCGCGCGCCATTCTGGATGGCCACATAGTGCTGGCGCGCCGGATCGCCGAAGGCGGTCGCTACCCCGCGATCGACGTGGAAGCCTCGGTCAGCCGGGCCATGCACGAAATTGTGCCGCCCGAACATTACGAGCTGGCGCGCCGCTTCCGGCAGCAGCTGGCGACCTATGAACAGAATCGCGACCTGATCGCCATTGGCGCCTACCAGCGCGGCAGCGATCCGCGCATTGATGCTGCCATCGCCATTTGGCCAAACCTCGAGCGCTTCCTGCAGCAGGATATGCGCACCCGCGTGGATTTCGACGGCAGCCTCACGGCACTTCAAAACGTGATGGCAGACAGTCCCGGACCGGCTGGCGCGACCTGAATGGATAACTCCCGATGAGTTCAAAGCAAAGACTGAAGGTGGTTCAGCGCGTCACCGACGAAAAGGAACGCCAGCACGCCAAGCGGCTGGCGCAAAGCTGCACCCGCGTCGAGCAGTGCGCGGCGAAACTCAAGGAACTGCAGGGCTACCATGCAGGCTATCTGCGCGAGTTCGGTCAGCGCGCTGCCGCGGGAATCGGCGGGGCCGGCATCCGGGAATTCCAGGCCTTCCTGGCCAAACTCGCCGAGGCAGTGCGCCAACAGGAAGAGCTGCTGCGCAAGGCACGGTCGGAAAGCGAATCAGAACGAACCGGTTGGCGCGGCGCGGCGCAGCGCTCGCAGATAATGGACAAGGTCGTGGAACGTCACTCGGCCAGTGAAACCAAGGCCCAGGAGCGGCGCGACCAGCGCGATTCCGATGACCGCGGCCAACGTAAGGCAAATGGGAGGCTCGACTCGAGTGGGAATCAATAGCAATGCGATAGCTGCGGGCAGTGCGGAAGCCGCACCCGCGAATTTTCAACCACGCGCGGCAAATCCTTCGGCCGCGCCTGCCGCACCTGCCGCCGCCGGTCCGAATGCCAACAACGCAGCGAGCCAGGCCAGCGATGCCGGTTCAAGCAGCGCCACTGGCTCGGCCCCGGGGAGTGGCGCAGTCAGCGGCACCAGCAGCCCGTCCGCTGCGCCTAAGACCACCGGGCCGTCGGCACAGACACTGGGCAACGCGCGCTCGCAAGCAAGTACCAACGCTGCGGCCTCGGCCGGCACCCCCGGCGCCGCCGACGCGCCGGAAGCGGGAGCGGATTCCAGTACCGATTTTGGCAGCGTCATGGCCACGGCGCTCGGGCGCAGCGCCGCCAACACCGCCGGCCCGCCCCCTGCCGCCGGAACCGCGAATAAGGATAGCCACACCCCCAGTGCCGCGACTTCGACCCAAGCGGCGCAGGATCCTGCTGGCGCGGGCGTCGATGCGCTTGCCTGGATCGCGCAGGCGCTCATGCCGACTGCGCCGACTGCAGGCTCAGGCTCGCCAACTGCCGCTGCGTCAGCCACGGACTGCGATGCGGACAGCCCGCTCGGCACTGTTGTCGCAAACGCCACGGGCGCAGCGCAGTCAGCTTCAACTTCGGTCAGTGCCAACCTCGCCCGTTGCAACGCGACCGCCGTGCTGCAGGCCCCGATCACGCAGACCGACGCTACGCAAACCGAGCCAACAACCCTCGCCCCGGCCACGGCGCCCGGCGATGTCAATACGCTGGCAGACATACAGAAACTCATCGCGGGCCTGACGGGCGCGGACTCGACCGACACTGACAGCGACGCCGATGCGCCAGCGGCAACGCCCGCGAGCCATAGTGACACCACGAGTGACAGCGGCGAGGCGACGCAGGCAGCCGCCGCGCTGCAGGCCGCCGCGCTGACGCGCTCAGGAGCCGGCGTCGGCAGCGCCACACTCACCATACACGCCCCCGTCGGTTCCGCGGCCTTCGCCGATGAGGTCGGCGCCCGGGTCGCCGGTCTTGGCCAGTCCGGAGTCACTCAGGCTCAGTTGCAGTTGAATCCGGCTGATATGGGCCCCGTGCAGGTGCATATCACCATGCAGGCGGGCCAGGCGAGCGTCTGGTTCGGCGCCACCCATGCGGACACCCGGGCGGCATTGGAACAGTCCCTGCCACGACTGCGGGAGCTGTTCGCGGGCGCCGGCATGCCGTTGACCGACTCAGGCGTCTTTCGCGAGCCGCCGCAGCAGCAGCAGGCGGGGCAGGCCCTACCGATCTCCGGCAGTTCGCGCATCCTCGGCAGCGACACCGTGAGCGCCCCGACCGTGACGCAGGTCTCAAACATCCGGCTCGCGCTGCTCGACACCTACGCCTGACCGATTTGCATGCGCCGCGCCGGAATTCTGGCGCGACGGGTTGATTGAGACGCTGTTCACACTCCCGATTGATGCGCAAATCCCTTAATTCATAGGGACTTATGCATGCTCCGACCCACATGGCACACGCGTTGCACTACCCCACACAAGAGATTCTCATGTCCTTGCTGTGCAGGTACTTAAAACAATGGCCGCATCCCCTTCCGCTCCCGCCGCCGCCGCTGCTCCGGTCACCGCCGCTCCCGCCCGCAAGAAACCCTGGCTGCTGATTGGCATTGCCGGCGCCGTGCTGCTGGCCTGCGGCGGCACCGGCGCGTGGTTGATGCTGGCGCACAACGCACCCAAAACCACCGCGGCGGCCACGCCACCCCCACCCTCCGGGCCGCCGCTGTACGTGCCCCTGGATCCGCCCTTCGTAGCCAACTTCCAGGGCGACCAGCAGGTGCGCTTTCTGCAGATCACCGCACAGATCATGACGCATGACCCGAAGACGGTCGAAGCGCTCAAGGCGTCCGATCCCATCATCCGCAATGACCTGCTGATGCTCTTCAGCAATCAGAAGGCCACCGACCTGGCAACCAACGAAGGCAAGGAGAAGCTGCGTGCCGAGGCTCTCGCCGCCGTGCGCAAGGTCCTCAGCGCCAATGACGGCAAGCCTGAAAAGGTCGATACCGTGCTCTTCACCACCTTCGTGATGCAGTAAGAAGCCAAGGGATTGCCATTGTGACCGCCGAAGGCGCCGAAAAGATCCTCAATCAGGACGAAGTTGACGCGCTCATCAACGGAATCGACGTGGGTGCGGTGAGCACGGAGCCGGCGGGCGCCCCGGGCGAGGTGCGCAACTACGACTTCATCAATGACCTGCATGTTGCGCGCGGCCGCTTGCCGGCACTGGAGATGATCAACGAACGCTTCGCGCGGCTGTTCCACCAGACGCTCTACAACCTGCTGCGCCGCAGCCCCGAGATCTCGGTGTCGCAGGTGACGATGAAGAAGTTCAATGATTACGTGAATACGCTGCACATGCCGACGAACCTGAACATCGTGCGCATCAACCCGCTGCGCGGCCTGGGGCTGGTCGTCATGGACCCGAAGCTGGTGTTCACCGCCGTCGATAACCTGTTCGGCGGCGTGGGCCGCCACGCCAAGGTAGAAGGCCGTGACTTCACTGCAACCGAGCAGCGCATCATCCAGCTGCTGCTCCGGCACGCCTTCAGCAATCTGAAGGAAGCCTGGTCGAAGCTGCTGACATTGGACTTCGAGCACGTGCATTCGGAAATCAATCCGCACTTCGCGAAGATCGTCAATCCGACTGAGATCGTCGTGATCTCCAGTTTCCGCATCGAGCTGCACGGGGGTGGCGGCGACCTGCATGTCACCGTGCCGTATTCGATGCTCGAGCCCTTGCGCGAACTGCTCGATACCGGGGGCACCGCCGATTCCACCGAGCGCGACGGGCGCTGGAGCAGCGCGTTGCGCGATGAAGTGGATGACGCCGAGATCGAACTCAATGCAGTCCTCGGCGAGGCAACCGTCACGCTTGCCGACCTGCTGAATCTGAAGTCGGGCGATGTGATTCCCTGCGACTTCAACGGTTCCATCATTCTGAATGCCGAGTCCGTACCACTGTTCCGCGGCAACTTCGGCGTCTCCCGTGGCCAGCAGGCCATAAAGATCAACGAGCGCCTGACCCGTCCGAAGGCGGCGGTCATGGCCAATCCATTCCTGAAGAAGTCCTAGAGGAAGCACCCATGGCACCGCAAGCAGAAGCACAGACCGCCGAGTTCGGCAATCTGCAGCCCGACTCCGCACCCGAAACCAAGAGCGACATCAACATGGACGTGATCCTGGATGTTCCAGTCACGCTGTCCATGGAAGTGGGTCGCACCCGGGTTCCGATCCGCAATCTCCTGCAACTGAACCAAGGCTCGGTTGTGGAGCTCGAACGGGTCGCCGGCGAGCCGCTCGACGTGTTCGTCAATGGCACCCTCATCGCACACGGCGAAGTGGTCGTGGTAAATGAGAAGTTCGGCATCCGGCTCACCGATGTCATCAGCCCGGCTGAGCGCATTCGCAAGCTGCGTTAAATGAATACCGGCGCGGTTGCCCACGTCTTTGCGGCCCCCGGGGCCGTCGCCAGCGTCCCGGTCTCGGGTATCGCGGGCGTCGGCCAGGTCACTGTCGCGCTGTGCATCGTGCTCGGTGCCATCTTCCTGTGCGCCTGGCTTACGCGGCGCATGCGCAATCTTGGTGGCGGTCGCTATGACGCGGTGAGTGTCGTGGCCGACGTGCGCCTGGGACCCAAGGAACGGGCCGTGCTGCTGCAGGTGGGCACGACCCAGCTGCTGGTCGGCGTCGCTCCAGGGCAGATCAGTGCATTGCATGTACTGGCCGAGCCACTGGCCCCACCGGCCCCACAGACCCCGACGCTGGATGGTCCCTCGTTCAAGTCCCTGTTGCGCCGGAGCCTGGGCAAATGATGCCGAGGTCGCGCAAACTGCGCGCCGCGTTGCCGCTCCTGCTGGCGGTGCTCGCCATCGCCCTGCCGCATGTGTGCGCAGCGGATGTCGGTCTGCCCGCCCTCACGGTCCAGGGTGGTGCGGGGGGCGGCCAGACCTACACCCTGACACTGCAGGTACTGGTGCTGATGACGGCCCTGTCCCTGCTGCCAGCCGTTTTGCTGATGATGACTGCGTTCACTCGCATCGTCATCGTGCTCGGTCTGCTGCGCCAGGCAATCGGCGCCGGTCAAACGCCGCCCAACCAGGTGCTGGTCGGTCTGTCGCTGTTCCTCACGCTGTTCGTGATGGCGCCGGTCGTCGATCGCATCAATGAACAGGCCGTGAAGCCGTATATGGCCGGCACCATCGACTCAACCACCGCGCTGACGAAGGCAGTGGGCCCGCTCAAGACTTTCATGCTGCACCAGACCCGCGAAGGCGACATCGCCACGTTCGTGCGCATTTCCGGCGGCAAGGGCTTCGCCACTCCGGATGATGTGCCGCTGAGCCTGCTGGTTCCGGCTTTCGTGACCAGCGAGCTGAAGACCTCCTTCATGATCGGCTTCCTGATCTTCATCCCCTTCGTAATCATCGATCTGGTGGTGGCGAGCGTACTGATGTCGATGGGCATGATGATGGTCTCACCGGTACTGATCTCGCTGCCCTTCAAGCTCATGCTCTTCGTACTGGTCGACGGCTGGTCGCTGGTCATGGGGACACTTGCCTCGAGCTTCTACACATGACGCCCGAAATGGTCATGACCATTGCCGAACGGGCCCTCGTCATCACGCTGATGCTTGCGGCCCCGATGCTGCTGGCCGCGCTGGTGACGGGCCTGGTGATCGGCGCCTTCCAGGCGGCGACCCAGATCAATGAGATGACCTTGTCGTTCATCCCGAAGCTGGCCGCGATCGCCGCCACGTTGGTGATCGCGGGACCCTGGATGATCAAGGTGTTCGTGAGCTATACGCGCGAGCTGTTCACCAGCATCCCCGGTCTGCTCAACTGACGCTCCAAGCGATGATTACGCTCACCACCGGACAACTGGAAACCTGGCTCGGCCAGGTGCTGTGGCCCTTCATCCGGGTCGGCTCGTGCCTGATGGTGGCGCCCGTATTTTCCGGCCAGGCGGTCCCGACGCGCATCCGCATCGTGCTGGCGGGCGCCATCGCGATGATCCTGGCGCCGATGATTTCGGTCCCGCCGCAGTTGCAGCCGTTCTCCATTGAAGGCCTGGCGGTGACCGCGCAGGAGGTCGTCATCGGCATTGCGCTCGGCTTTTGCCTGCAGCTGGTGTTTGACGCCATCACCTTGGGCGGACAACTTATCTCCAACAGCATGGGATTGTCCTTTGCGCTCACGGTCGATCCGGTGCGTGGCACCGGCACGACCGCGCTGGGCGAGATGTACACCATCTTCGTCACTCTGGTCTTTCTGGCCCTCGACGGCCACCTGCGCCTGATCGAAGTGCTGGCCGAGGGCTTTCGCACTCTCCCCGTCGGCAGTTCGGCATTCGGCACGGCGGATCTGTGGCAGATCGTAATCTGGGGCGGCACGCTGTTCAGTGGCGCTTTGTCCATCGCACTGCCCGGCATCACCGCGCTGCTGATCGTGAATCTGGCATTCGGCATGGTCAGTCGCGCCGCGCCGGCGCTGAACCTGATGGCCGTCGGCTTTCCGGTGATTCTGATCTGCGGGCTGCTGGTGCTCGTCGTGAGCGCGCCCCAGCTTCTGTCCGGATTTGAGCGCCTCCTGGGCGAGTCCTTCATGCTGTTGCAGTCCCTGTCCGGTGCACGGATCTGACCATGGCAGAGAACGAAAACGGTCAGGACCGCACCGAACAACCCACTCAGAAGCGCCTCGATGAGGCGCGCAAGAATGGTCAGGTTCCCCGTTCCCGTGAGCTGACGACTGCCGCCGTCGTTCTGGTCGCGGGCATTGGTTTGCGCGTTTCCGGTGCCGCAATGGCGGGCGGCTTCGCCGCATTGATGAAGTCCGGACTGACCCTGTCGCGGGAACAGGCATTCGATGAGAACCTCCTGCTGCCGAATCTGGTGGCCTTGGGGTGGCAGGGTCTGTTGGTGACCGGCCCGATCTTCGGGCTGACGATGGCGGCCGCACTACTGAGTCCACTGGCCATCGGCGGCTGGAATATGAGCTTCACGGCGCTGGTTCCGAACTTCGACCGCCTGAATCCCGTTGCCGGCCTGCAGCGGCTGTTCTCCTTGCGCGGTCTGAGCGAATTGCTCAAGGCATATGCCAAATTCCTGCTGATCGGTCTCATTGCCGTCGTTTTCCTGCGTGCGAAGACCCCCGAGCTGCTGAGCCTGGGCAATGAGCCATTGAACGTGGCCATGGCGCACGCCGTCAATATCACCGGTAGCGCCCTGGTGGCGCTGTCCGCATCGCTGGCGATCATCGCCGGCATCGATGTGCCGCTGACCTTGCGCCAATACATGAATCAACTGCGCATGTCGCGCCAGGAAGTACGCCAGGAGCACCGCGAGAGCGATGGCTCCCCCGAAGTCAAGGGTCGCATCCGCCGTCTGCAGCAGGATCTGGCGCGACGCCGCATGTTGCAGGAAGTCCCCAAGGCCGATGTGGTGATCACCAACCCGACGCATTACTCGGTAGCGCTGCGCTACGACGAGAAACGCATGCGTGCACCCATCGTCGTCGCCAAGGGCGTTGATGAAGTCGCGGCCAACATCCGCAAGATCGCAGTGGAAAACAAGGTTCCGGTATTCGAGGCTGCGCCGCTTGCGCGCGTGCTGTTCCGTGATGTCGACCTGAACGCCGAAGTTCCCGCCTCGCTGTATGTTGCCGTCGCCCAGGTACTCACCTACGTATTGCAGCTGCGCCACCCGGCCGCCCACGGCGGCGCTGTGCCCCCGGTGCGCCCCGTGATCGATCCGACGATCGAGCAAACCAGGCACTAATCCATGGCTGACGCAGCAACTTCGAACAATCTGTCCATGCGCGACCTGCTGCGCGTCGGCATCGGCGTGCCCGTGGGCGTGCTGGCGGTGCTGGCCATGGTCGTCTTGCCGCTGCCGCCCTTCGCGCTCGATGTGCTCTTCACCTTCAACATCGCGCTGTCCATTGTCATCGTGATGGCCGTGTTCCAGGTCTCACGGCCAATCGAGTTTGGCGTGTTCCCGACGGTGCTGCTGCTGGCGACACTGCTGCGCCTCGCCCTGAACGTGGCTTCCACGCGCGTCGTGCTGCTGCACGGCCATCTGGGCCCGTCGGCCGCGGGACGCGTCATCCAGGCGTTCGGGGAGTTCGTGATCGGCGGCAACTTCGCCGTCGGCGTGGTGGTGTTCATTATCCTCACGATCATCAATTTCGTCGTCGTGACCAAGGGCTCAGGCCGTATCTCCGAAGTCAGTGCGCGCTTTACCCTGGACGCGATGCCCGGCAAGCAGATGGCCATCGATGCGGACCTGAACGCGGGTCTGATCACCCAGGACGAAGCGCGCCTGCGCCGCATCGAAGTTCGCGCCGAAGCGGACTTCTACGGCTCGATGGACGGTGCCAGCAAGTTCGTGCGCGGCGACGCCGTCGCCGGCATCATGATCCTGGTGATCAATATTCTGGGCGGCCTGGCGATCGGCACGATCGGGCATGGTCTGGGGTTCGCTGAGGCGGCACGCACCTACACCCTGCTGACCATCGGCGATGGCCTGGTCACGCAGATCCCCGCACTTCTGCTGTCCACCGCCGTGGCCATCATCGTCACCCGCATGTCCGGCAAGCAGGATATGGGCGGCGAACTGAAGCGCCAGCTGTTCGGCCAGCCGCGCGCGCTCGGCGTGGCGGCCGGACTGCTCGGTGCGATTGGCCTGGTTCCCGGCATGCCCAATCTCGCCTTCCTGATCATGGCCTCGCTGTGCGGCGGCGGCGCCTATGTCATTCGCAAGCGTATTCACGCCGCGGCCACCAAGCCGGTCACGCCACCGCCTGCGCCGGCCGCGCCGGAGAGCAAGGAACTGTCATGGGACGATGTGCGACCCGTGGACATTCTGGGTCTGGAGGTCGGCTACCGCCTGGTGCCACTGGTCAACAAGACCCAAAACGGAGATCTGCTGGGTCGCATCCGTGGCGTGCGCCGCAAGCTCTCGCAGGAGCTTGGCTTCCTCGTCCCGGCCGTCCATATCCGGGACAACCTGGACCTGGCACCGAACACCTATCGCATCAACTTGGGTGGGGTGCCGGTCGGGGAAAGCACCATCTACCCCGAGCGCGACATGGCCATCAATCCGGGTCGTGTCTTCGGCCAGGTAAAGGGTATCGCCACCCACGATCCGGCGTTCGGCATGGAAGCGCTGTGGATCGAACCGGCGGATCGGGATCACGCCCAGAGCATGGGGTACACCGTGGTCGACGCCGGGACCGTGATCGCGACCCATCTCAGTCACATCATCCAGTCGCACGCCCATGAACTGCTGGGCCACGAGGAGGTCAGCCAGCTGCTGGCCAGCGTCGCCAAGGGGGCCCCGAAGCTGGTCGAGGACCTGGTGCCGCGGGTGCTGCCGATGGCGGTGCTCGTGCGCGTCCTGCAGTCCCTGCTCTCCGAACGGGTGCCCCTGCGCAACATGCGCGCGATTATCGAGACCCTGGCCGAACAGGCGCCCCGTTCCCAGGATCCGGCCGTACTGCAGGCGGCAGTGCGCGTCGCGCTGGGTCGCCAAATTGTGCAGGACATCGCAGGAATGGCAGGCGAACTGCCCGTCATGACCCTGGATCCGGAATTGGAACGATTACTGCAAGGTTCCATAGGCAGCGCCAATTCGCCGGCAACCGGACTGGAACCAAGCCTGGCGGAGCGGTTGCAGACCCGCCTGGCGGAAAGCGCGCAGCGCCAGGAACTCCTGGGGGAACCGGCAGTGTTGCTGGTGCCGCCGCCACTGCGACAGACGCTGGCGCGGTTCATTCGCGCCAGCGTCCCGAACATGCATGTTCTGGCCTGGAGTGAGATCCCCGACAACCGCAAAGTGCGTCTGGTTTCCGCGGTGGGTCGCTGACGAGTAAGCACGAGGTAGTTGGAGATGTTCAGATGAAGATCACACGACACACAGGACCGGACATCAGACACGCGCTGCGTGCTGTCCGTGACAGCCTGGGTGCCAACGCGGTTATTCTGGCGACCCGGCGCACCTCCAATGGGGTGGAAATCACCGCCGCCATGGACTTCGACGCCGACAACGTGCAGGACTCAACGGCGTCCGTGGTCCCGGCCCCCATCAAGGCCGCCCCCGTCGCTCCACCGGCCCCCGCCGCCCCGATTCTTCCTTCCATACAGCCGCGACAGCCGCCGCTGCAGCTGCCGCCCATCATGGTGCCGGCGCCCACTTTGGCCATCAGTGCGCAGCCCATTCAATTTTCCCCCGCACCGCGCAGCACCGAAGAGCCGCTCCTGAGCTCCATTTCCAGCGCCGTCGCCGCCGCCTGGTCGCCGCCGGCGGCAACGGAAACGCCGGCCGGAACCTATGTCGTTCCGACACTGGATGCGGCCAGCGATGTGATGACCTCGGAGTTGAAGACCCTGCGCCGCATGCTCGAGACGCAGCTGGCACAACTGGCCTGGACGGACCTGACGCGTCGAGCTCCGCTGCATACCGAAATGCTGCGCGAACTGACCGAGATCGGCATCGAGCAGGGATTGGCGAGCGACATCGTCGGCGGATTACCCAAGCTGTGCGAAGCCAATGTTGCGCGCCGCTATCTGGGTGCGACGCTCAGTCAGCGCGTGGCGGTTACGGGCGATCAATGGCTGGAGAATGGCGGGCGCATCGCGCTGGTGGGACCGACCGGGGTCGGCAAGACCACGGTATTGGCCAAGCTCGCCGTACGGTGGGTGCTGGGCCATGGCTCGCGCGACCTGGCGCTGGTCGCCGGCGACTCGGTGCGCATTGGTGCCCAGGATCAGGTACGCGCGCTGGGACAGCTGCTGGGCGTCCCGGTGTTCGCGATGGACAGTCTGGATGAACTTCCGGGTGTGCTCGCGCGCCTCGGGCGTTTTCGCATGGTTCTGGTGGATACCCCGGGAGCCGGCCAGCGCGACGCCAGCCTGGCACATAGGCTGTTGCAGCTGTCCCGCGTCGGGGACGAGCTGCAGTCGACGTTGGTATTGGCTGCCAGCACGCAAGCCGGAGCGCTCGAGGAGGTCGTGCGCCGCTTCGCACCGGCCCGCCCGACCAGCTGTGTGCTCACCAAGGTGGACGAGGCCGTGACACTGGGCGGGATGCTCTCGGTGCTGATACGCGCCCGCCTGCCCATCGCCTACGTCAGCGACGGACAACGGGTTCCCGAGGATCTGCGACCCGCGCGCGCCGAGGAACTCATTGCCACGGCAGTGCAACTGGCCCAGACCAATGGTGCGGCCGCCGATGAGGATTTATTGAAGCGCCGGTTTGGAGAGGTCGCACATGCGCTCGCATGAAGGGAACCTGATGGATCGCTCAAAGCTGGATGGTCTGGCCCGCCCCGTACAGGTCATCGCCGTCACCGGTGGTAAGGGGGGGGTCGGCAAGACCAGCGTGGCGGTCAACTTGGCTGCTGCGCTCGCCGCAGTCGACAAGCGCGTGGTGCTTCTGGATGGCGACCTGGGACTCGCCAACGTGGACGTGTTCCTGGGCCTGTCTCCGCGCTACACACTGGCGCATGTGCTCAACGGGGAACGCACTCTGGATGAGATCCTGGTCACCGCACCGCAGGGCTTCCTGGTAGTCCCGGCCGCCTCCGGGGCCGCGAATCTGGCAAATATGGATGCCCGGGCGCATCTGGGCCTGGTACAGGCCTTCAGCGCGCTGGCGACCCAGGTCGATGTCCTTATCGTGGACACGGCTGCCGGACTGGGCCATGGTGTGACGCAGTTCTCGCAGGCCGCGCAGCAAGTCGTGGTTACTATCTGTGATGAACCCGCGTCCCTGACCGATGCCTATGCCCTCGTGAAAGTCCTGAGCCGACATCACGGCGTCAGCCGGTTCCGCGTGCTGACCAACATGGTTCGCTCCCCCGGCGGGGGCCGGGACCTGTTTCGTCGCTTCGAACGTGTCACCACGCGCTTTCTTGATGTCGTGCTGGACTTCGTTGGCGAGATTCCCGAGGACGAATATCTGCGCCGCGCCGTACGCGCGCAGCGCACGGTGACCGACGCGTATCCGGCCAGTGTCTCGGCGCAGGCATTCCGCAAGCTGTCGAGCAAGGCGGCCGCCTGGCCAATCCCCGACAGTCCGCGCGGCAATCTCGAATTCTTCGTCGAACGGCTGGTACAGCCGCGGCCGCCGCGGCTGGAGGCGGTTCAATGAGCGCAGTTGGCGCCTACACCCAACAACGCCGGAGCGCCGATGCCGATCAGTTGGTGACGCGCCATGCGGAGCTCGTCAAACGCATTGCCTACCATCTGGCCGGCCGCCTGCCGCCCTCCGTCGAGGTCAATGACCTGATCCAGGCCGGAATGCTGGGTCTGCTGGAGGCTGCCGCCAACTACACGGACAACCGTGGTGCCAGCTTTGAGACGTTTGCCGGCATCCGTATTCGCGGTGCCATGATTGATGCCCTGCGCAAGCTCGATTGGGCGCCGCGTTCGGTGCATCGCAAAGCCCGCGCGGCCGCAGCCGCCGTGCGCGACATAGAGCGCGAGACCGGCCGGGACGCCAAGGACGCTGAAGTGGCGGCCCGCATGGGTTGTTCACTCGATGACTACTACGCGATCGTGCAGGATGCGGCGAGCTGCCGGCTCACCAGCCTGGACGATCTGACCATTGCCACCGCCGCGGCCGCCGAGACGCTCGACCCATTCCGGGAAACCGCTGATGAGGGCTTTCGCGGCGCGTTGATCCAGGCTATCGAGGGGTTGCCGGAGCGCGAAAAACTGGTGATGTCGCTGTATTACTCGGATGAACTGAATCTCAAGGAAATCGGCGCGGTATTGAATGTGACGGAGTCGCGGGTGTGCCAGCTGCATGGGCAGGCCCTGGTGCGCCTGCGGGCGCGGCTCGCCGCCTGGAAGGACTCACAGGAGCCGGCTCGGCCGTAGCCGGGAGGATGTTGCGGTGAAACCCGACATGAAATTCCTAGTGGTCGATGACTTCGCGTCCATGCGCCGCATGGTCAAGAGCGTGCTCAACGAACTTGGCTACAGCAACGTTACCGAAGCGGACGACGGCAGCACGGCATTCCCCCTGCTGCGCGCCGGCAATTTCGATTTTCTGATCACCGACTGGAACATGCCGGGCATGCCGGGGCTGGAGCTGCTCAGGGCCGTGCGGGCGGATCCAAAGCTGGCGCGCCTGCCGGTACTGATGCTGACCGCAGAGACCAACCGTGAACAGATCATGGCGGCGGCGCAGGCGCGTGTGGACGGCTACGTCATCAAACCCTTCACCGCCGACGTGCTCAAGAAAAAGCTGCTCAAGATTCTCGAGGCGGCGGCCAGTGAAGCAGCCGCCCATTAACCATCGATCTGGAGATTTGCCACGGACGTATTGAGCGTAATCGGCCTGTTGCTGGCGCTGTGTGCGATTCTGGCGGGAGCCATGTTGAAGGGCGCCGGCCTGATGGCGCTGGTTTCAACTGCCGGGTTCACCGTGGTGGTACTTGGCACAATCGGTGCGATCTGTGTCCAAACCCCGCTGCCGGTGATGCGCCACGCGCTGAAGATCCTGCCCTGGGTGATGCGCCCCCCCGCCCTGCAGCCGGAAATGCTGCTGAAGAAGATGCTGGACTGGAGCAATACGGTGCGCCGGCAGGGATTGCTCGCCCTGGAGCCTGCGATGCGGCGCGAACGCGATCCGTTCGTGCGCAAGGCCTTGCAGCTGGTCGTGGACGGGAACGAGCCGGATGCCATACGCGGTGCAATGGAGGTGGAACTGAGCACGCGCGAACACGCCGATACGCTCGGCGCGCGCGTGTTTGAAGGCATGGGCATCTATTCCCCGACCCTCGGCATCATCGGCGCGGTACTCGGCCTGATGGCGGTGCTGCAGAATCTGTCCGATCCGTCCAAGCTGGGCCATGGCATCGCCGCCGCCTTTACGGCGACGGTCTACGGCATTGGGCTTGCGAACCTGTTTTTCCTGCCCATCGCGGCCAAGCTGAAAGGCACCATCCACGCACAGTCGCAGGTTCGCGAAATGATCATCGAGGGCATGCTGTGCATTGCGCAGGGCGAAAACCCGCGCATTATCGAGACCAAGCTGCGCGGCTACCTCTAGCAGGCCCATCGAGATGGCGCGCAAGCGAAAAAAGAAGGTCGAAGACGAGCCCAAGCACGCGGCCTGGGCGATCCCGTATGGCGATCTGGTCACCCTGCTGTTCGCATTCTTCGTGGTGCTGTATGCGGTCTCCTCGGTGAATGAGGGCAAGTACCGCGCCCTGTCCAGCACCCTCTTTACCGAATTCAACGGGCAGAAGCCGCCCGGATCGGCGCCCGGATCCGCCCCCGGAGCGGTGGTCGCCACGCGCTCCTACCCGGGCGTCGCAACTCAATCGTCGGCTCCGGATTCGCACGCGATATTCGCCGACACCGCCACCGTCACGCGCAAGGAGGCGGAGGAAATCGCCCGTGCCCAGGCCGAATCCCAGGCTTTGGACAAAGTTGCCGCCGATGTCAGTTCCGCCATGTCCGACCTGATCAAGTCGAACCTCGTCGTCGTGCGCCGCAAGGGCACCACGATCGAGGTCGAGATTCGCACCGACATCTTGTTCCCGAGCGGTAGCGCGACGCTTTCGCCCACCGCGGTCGGCGTCATCCGCAAGCTCTCGCAGACCCTGGCCGAGCTGCCGAATCCGGTGCGCGTTGAGGGCCATACCGACAGTCAGCCCATCGATACGGCCGCTTTTCCCTCGAATTGGGAGCTGTCATCGGCGCGCGCCGCCAGTGTCGTGCACCTGATCGCCAACAGCGGCATCGACCCGGCGCGACTGTCGGTCATCGGGCGTGCGCAGTTCAGCCCGGCACAACCCAATACGACCGCGGCGGGGCGCAACGCCAATCGGCGCGTACTGATTTCGATTCTTCCACCGGTTCCGACCACACAGTGACGCAATGTGCGTGGCACGCTTCCTGCACCTTCAATCAGCAGGTTTGCGACTCGCCGGAAATCCGGCGCAGAACGATGTGAACTGCATCACAGGAAGAGTGCGATGATTCAAACTGCCACCCTCCATGCACTACCGGACCACGTGTTGATCCTGCTGACAGGCGCCGTGGTCATTGCGGCCGGGATATTGATCGCGGTCGTGTTCGCGGCGCGTATCAAACGTTCCGCGACCCTGCAATCCCGCCAGATTCTGGACGGCTCCGCCTGGCTCGCCGAACAGCTCGAACAGCTCGGCGCGGCCCTGGCCGTCACGGACGCGCGCATCGCCACGCTGGCCGCGCGGCTGGAGGAGCAATCCCGCTCCCAAGGTGCCGGTCCCACCAGCTACAACGTGGCCATTCGCCTCGCCCGCAGCGGCGCCACGCGCCAGGAACTTATAACTACCTGCGGTGTGACGCAGCAGGAAGCAGATCTGGTGTTACGCCTGCATGCTACGGATCCGACAGTCCGCTCGGCCGCGTAGAGTTCGCCGGCTCAAGCCGGCGGGGCGCCGGCCGATAGCAGGATGTCAAAAAGCGCCGCCGAGGGTGGCGTTACGGATCCGCAATGAAACCAGCCCGCAAAACAGTACGCCGCACTCGCCGAGCCTCCGACTCGCCACCAAAGTCGGAAGTCGTCGTCGTGCCCGCCGACTGCACGGTGCGCAATATCGGCGCACTGCGGGAGCGTCTGTGCGGGGTGTCGGAGAATGTGCGCAACATCACACTTGATCTGCGCCATCTGCAAAGGTTCGACAGTGCGACGCTGCAGTTGATTGCGGCCTTTACGCGCGACCACGGCGCCCGTGGCGCCAATCTGCTGACCTGTGGCACGCCTGCCGGCTGGGATGAGGCCGCAGCGCTGCTCGGCCTCACCGCCACACTTGCCGGCAGCCCCTGAGCCATGACCATCGATCTGACTCAATTCCATGACGCCTTCTTCGATGAGAGCTTCGAAGCCCTGGACTTGATGGAATCGACCTTGCTGACCCTTACCGTCGGCAGTCCCGACCCGGAATCGGTCAATGCGATCTTCCGTGTCGCCCATTCAATCAAGGGCGGCGGCGCCACCTTCGGTTTCAGCGAAATCGCCTCCTTCACGCACAGCCTCGAAACCATCCTCGAGGAGTTGCGCAGCGAGCGACTGGCGGTGACCCAGCTGATCTGCGACCTGCTGCTGAAGTCGGTGGACGTCATGCGCGCGATGTTGGGCGCGGCCCGCACGAAGCAGTCGTACGATGCGCAAAGCGTGACGGATCTGCAACTCGATATCGAACGCATCGTCCTGGAGCAGAAAGCGCCGGCTCCCGGCTCCCCGTCGGCGGCCGGCCTGGCATTGAGTTCAGCCGGCGCGGCGCCGGCCACCGTTGAATGGCGGATCGGCCTGCGACCCGATCCGGAATTCTTCGAGCGCGGCACCGATCCGGCGCGAATCTTTCGGGAACTGGGCAGGTTGGGCGCACTGGTGGTCACCGCCCAACTCGATGCCCTGCCCTCATACCAGGTCATGGACCCCAAGCGCTGCTACCTGAGCTGGTCGCTCTCGCTGCTCAGCAATGCTGCGGAAACCGCAATTCGTGAAGTCTTCGAATGGTTGAACGGGGACTGCGAATTGACACTTGCGCAAGGCATCAGCACGCCCGCCTCCGGCGACACACAAGCCGAGGCCGTCGCGCCCGAGTCGCGTGCCGCGGCGGCCGATGCCCCGACACCCGCGGCCGCCATCGAGCCTGTGCACTTCACTGCACCGCCCGATGCCGGATCGATCCGCGTCGGTGTGGAGAAGGTCGATGAGCTGATCAACACCGTGGGTGAACTGGTCATCACTCACGCCATGCTCAGCCAGATCACTCATGGCCTAACGGGGCCGGCCGCGGACGGCCTGCGCTCCGGGATGCAGCAGCTGGAGCGCAACATGCGCCAGCTGCAGGAGAGCGTCATGCGGGTACGCATGCTGCCCATCAGTACGGTATTCAGCCGCTTTCCGCGCATGGTGCGCGATCTGGCGCAGCGCCTGGACAAGCAGGTGGAGCTGAAAATCACCGGTGAGACCACCGAACTTGACAAGACCGTGCTGGAGAAAATCGGTGACCCGCTGCTGCACCTGGTCCGCAACAGCATCGATCACGGCATCGAAAGCGCCGCGGCGCGCGCGAGCGCTGGCAAGAACTTGGTTGGCACCATCCACCTGAACGCCAGCCACCACGGCGGCAGCATTGTCATCGAGGTTGGCGATGATGGCGGGGGTCTGGACACTGAACGGATCGTGGCCAAAGCCCGCGCCGTGGGCCTGGTAGGGCCCGCTGACAGGCTCAGCGAAGCGCAGATCCAGGAGCTGATTTTCAGTCCGGGATTCACCACGGCCGAAGTCCCCACCGATGTCTCCGGGCGCGGGGTCGGGATGGACGTGGTACGCAGCAACGTCACCGAACTGGGCGGCAAGATCGAAGTACACAGTGAGCGCGGCCGCGGCTCGCGCTTCCTGATCACACTGCCCTTGACGCTTGCGATTGTGGACGGGCTGTCGGTGGCGGTGGGCGATCAGACGTACATCCTGCCAATGATGTCCACGATCGAGTCATTGCGCCTGACGCCCAGCCAGGTGACCACGATTGTCGATGGTCGTGAGGTGTTCGGATTTCGTAATGAATATCTGCCAGTGGTCCGGCTGTATAAGTACTTCGGCTTGATCCCACGGGCTCGCGCCCTGCATGAAGGGCTGGTGGTGGTCGTGGAAGGGGCCGGACGACGCGTCGGGCTGTTCGTCGATGATCTGCTGGGTCAGCAGCAGGTCGTCATCAAGTCACTGGAGACCCACTACGGGCGGGTCACGGGCATTTCGGCGGCCACCATCCTGGGTGATGGGTCGGTCGCACTGATCCTCGACATTGCCGATCTGATCCGTAGTGCCGCCCATCGTGAGGCGGCCTAGCCGTACCCCTAATCTCTTGCGGAGACTCGTTCATGCCCAGCCCGTCAACCGACCCGACCGCCGCCGCCGCCGCGACCACGCAGGTCCTCACGTTTGTGATTGGCGAAGCCACCTACGGCATCGACATCCCCTGCGTGCAGGAGATTCGCGGCTGGTCGGCCGTCACCCGGCTGCCGCAGGCCCCCGCGGATGTCCTTGGCGTCCTGAATCTGCGTGGCGCCATCGTCCCGGTCCTGGATCTGCGACTCAAGTTCGGCAGCGCCAACGTTCAGTACTCACCGATCACCGTCATCATCGTGGTATCGGTGATGTCGGCCAAGGGCCCGCGTGACTTCGGCATGGTGGTGGACGGGGTCTCCGACGTGATTGATATCGCGCCGCAGGACGTGAAGCCGGCCCCGGAGCTGGGTGCGAGCGCCAGCAGTGCCTGCATTCGCGGCCTGATTCCCATAGCCGGACACATGGTCATTCTGCTGGATATCGATCTGTTGATCGGGAAGGACTTCTCCGCGGCCGTATCCGATGACGCCACCCGGGCCGCCTGAGTCAACCTCGCCATATGAATTTGCTGCAAACAATGCATTTGCGCCAGAAGTTCGCGCTGCTGCTCCTGACGATGGCGCTGCCTACCGTGCTGGTTGCGGTATTCTACCTCTCGCAGTCCAACCGCGCCGTCAGTACCGCGCGCAATGAGCTGGATGGCGCGCGCTACGTGCAGTCGGTCGGCTCGCTGCTCGCCCGCGTGACGCGGCATCGTACGGTCACCAATGCCCTGCTGAGCGGCGACACTTCCGGTCGCCTGGAAGGCGGCCGCCTCGAAGACTACATCGAAACCCAGATCGAGCAGCTCAACCGACTCGATACCGAGCTCGGCGGGCGCTTTGGCACCAGTACCATCTGGCATGGAGCGACCGAACAGTGGCAGCAGATCAGGTCCAGCGCCGGCAGCGTGACCCCGGAACAGAACCTCCAGGAACATGACGAGCTGATCCAGAGCATCACCACGCTCATGGCCCGCGTCTCCAAGGCGTCCGACCTGAATCTGGATTCGGATGCCTTTACTGATGATCTGATCATTGCCGCGACCCGCAATGTGGCCCAGGCCGTCATTGCGTTCTCGAATGTGGATCAGCATTCAATGGAGGTCGTCGTCAAGGGCTACCTCGGCGGCGACGATCGTACGGCCATTCAGATCTATCTGGGCGAGATCCGCCAGCACCTCGATGCAATCGCCCAGCAGCTCATTGCCCAACCGGAAATGCAACCGCTGCTGCTGACCACCAATGAGAAGCTGGCGCTGTACTGGCAAATGGTCTCGACGCGGATCCTGAACGCCGACAAAATCACGATTACGGGCTCGGAGGTGTACGCGAAGGGCTCCCCGGTGGTGCAGGCCTTGCAGGTGCTGTCGGATTCCAGCTATGCACGCATGGAGGGTGCGTTGCGCCAGCGCGCCGCCCACGAGACAACCAAGCGTGATGTCACGATCACGGTGGCCGCCGCGGCCCTCGCGATCGCGCTGCTGCTCAGCTGGACGGTCGCGATCGACCTGCGCCGCTCCCTGGGGCGCGCCGTCACCGTGTTTCAGGAGATCGCCGACGGTCGCTACAACAATGACATTCCCCAAGGCGGCGCCGATGAGGCCGGCCAGGTACTGGCGGGCCTGCGCAACATGCAGGCCAAACTGCGCCTGCAAATTGAAACCGAACGCGCGGCGGCGGCCGAGAATGCCCGCATACGCCAGGCGCTGGATCGCGTCTCAACCAGCGTCATCCTGGCGGATGCCGCGCAGACCATCATCTACGTCAACGACATTGGCGCGCAGATGTTCGCGCGCAGCCAGACCGAGATCCGTCGCGCTCTGCCGGGCTTCGCGGCATCGCGACTGCTGGGCGCCAGTCTCGATATTCTCTCCCCCGAGCCCGCCCGCCAGCACAGCTTGCTCGAGCGCATCACGGGCAGCCAGACGCATGATCTGAAACTCGGCCAGTGCACCTTCCGCATTGTCGTCAGCCCGGTCGTGGCGCGCGACGGCCAACGCATCGGAACGGTCATGGAGTGGACCGAGCGCACACCCGAGGTCGCAGTCGAAAGCCAGATGCACAGCATGCTGCAGGCAGTCCTCGGCGGCGACCTCACCCAGCGTCTGTCACTGCACGGCAAGACAGGTTTCTTCGAGGTTCTCAGCCGCTCGGTCAACCAGCTCGCCGACAACATGACCGAGATCGTCGCGACGGTAAAACTGGCTGCACGTGACGTTTACCGCGGCGCGGAGGGCATCTCCCAAGGCAACGTGAATCTGTCCCAGCGCACGCTCGAGCAAGTCAGCTCGCTCGAAGCCACTTCCGCCTCGGTGGCGCGTATTACCGCCACCGTGCGCCAGAACGCCGAGAGCGCCGGCCGCGCCAGTGCATTGGCGACCACGGCCAGCGATCAGGCTCAAAACGGTGGCACGGTGGTCACCCAGGCAATGCGCGCCATGGCCGACATCAACGACGCTTCGCGACGCATCGCCGACATCATCGGCGTGATCGACGAGATAGCGTTCCAGACCAATCTGCTGGCGCTGAATGCCGCCGTTGAGGCCGCGCGCGCCGGAGAGCATGGGCGCGGCTTCGCGGTCGTCGCCAATGAAGTGCGCAATCTCGCCGGGCGATCGGCAACCGCAGCCCGTGAGATCAAGGCGCTAATCCAGGACTCGGTGCGCAAGGTCAACGACGGATCCGAACTGGTGAACCGGTCGGGAGAAACCTTGGGCGAGATCGTCGCTTCGATCAAGACCGTCTCCGGGCTGGTCGCGGAAATCGCGGCAGCCTCGCGCGATCAGTCGCAGGGCATTGTGCAAATCAATCAGGCCATATTGCAGATGGATCAGTTCACGCAGACCAACGGCAATCTGGTAGCACAGGCCGCGACCGCCTCGCAAACGATGGCGCAAAGAGCCGGCGAATTGAACGGCGTGATGGAACGCTATCAGTTGGACGAGGCACATCAGCACCCGGACTCACCCGCTCCGGTCGTGCGCGCGCCCGATGCCCCCGAAGCGGCGCCTGCGGCACAGTCGTCCCCTGCCCCGGCCCGTGCCGTGGAGCGCCGTGGCGCCGCACGCCCCTGGGTTTCAGGTGCCAGCGCGAAGTCCCCTAAGGCAAAACCGGCGGCGCCGGCCCCGAGATTCAACAAAGTCGCAGACGATGATTCGGACTGGAAGGAGTTCTGATGCATACCTTTCGCAATACCACCAGCGTGCCCCGGCACAGGAGGCCATCATGGCGCGGATTCTGACAGTCGATGATTCTCCGGTAATGCGCCAGATGGTCAAGGCAACCCTGATCGATGCCGGTCATGAGGTGGTCCAGGGCGCAAACGGCGAGGAAGCCCTGCGCATCGCCGCAAACCAGGTTTTCGACATGGTGATTACCGACGTCAACATGCCGGTCATGGATGGGCTGACTCTGATCCGCAACTTGCGGCAGCTTCCGGCCTATCGGACCCTTCCCATGGTTGCCGTGACGACCGAGGCGACCACCGAAGTCAAGCGTGCGGGCCGCGAGGCGGGCGCGACGGCCTGGGTCGTGAAGCCCTTCAACCCGCAGCGGCTGATCGAAGCCGTCGCGCAATTGCTGAAGTGACACCGATGGCGCAGATGCGTAAAGCCAAGACAATCTGGAGGTCGACGCTGCTGGCCGGCACGCTGCTATACGCCCTGTGCGCCGCGGCCGACTGCCTGCTGCCCGCTCCGCCGAGCCATATCCCGGATGGCAGCTCCGCCAATGAACAGGAAATGCTGGCGGCGATGAGAACTCTCAAGCAGTACAACGATGATGTGAACGAGTACACCCGGTGTCTGGAGTTCCAGCTGCGACAGAATCGCATCAGTTTCGAGGATCGCAAAAAACATGGCGATGATGCCCTCAGCACATTGGCCACCGTGGCCGCTCGCTTCAACGAGCAGGTCCGACGTTTCAAGGCGCGGCGCAGTTGAACAAGAGTGAAATGGCCAAAGCGGAGCGCCGGGCGTCGGCTCGGGAGCGTGAATTCGGCTTTGAAAATGAGGACTTCGAGGTCATCAGCGCGCTGGTCAAGTCCCTGACCGGCATCAATCTGACCCGTCAGAAGCGCGAACTGGTTTACGGCCGGTTGGCGGTTCGGCTGCGGGCCATGGGCCTGCGAACTTTCCGCGAATATCGGCGGATCGTCGCCGAGGATGCGCAGGAACAGATCCGCATGTGCAATGCGATCACGACCAATCTGACCTATTTCTTCCGCGAGCCGCATCATTTCGAGCATCTGCGGGACCAGGTCCTGCCGGCGCTGTGTGCGCGCGCGAATTTCCGCCGGCTGCGGGTCTGGTCGGCTGGGTGTTCAAGCGGCGAGGAAGCCTATTCCATCGCGATGATCCTGCTCGAGTCGCTGCCGCAGCTGCCGGATTGGAACGTGCGCATCCTGGCGACAGACCTGGATTCGGACATGCTCGAGACCGCCGCGGCCGGCGCGTACGGCGCCGACCGGGTCAAGGGCCTGTCTGAAGCACGGCTGCGCCGGTTCTTTGTCGAGCACAAGGATCACGGCAGCCGCACCTACCTCATTCGCCCCGAGGTGCGGCGCATGGTGACGTTCAAGAAGTTGAATCTCATGCAGCCGCTGCCCATGACCGGGCCGCTCGATGTGGTGTTCTGCCGCAACACCGTGATCTATTTCGACAAGGACACGCAACGGGACTTGTTCGCGCGGATTGCGCCATTGCAGCGACCCGGTGATCTGCTGTACCTGGGGCACTCGGAGAGTCTGCTCAGCGTGAGCAGCGACTACGAGTCGATTGGCCATACCACCTACCTGCGACGCTGAACCGATGCACGATCCCACTCAAACTGCGACGCCGCCCCGGCCAGCACCACTGCCGCAGGGACTGCCGGGCTTTACGGAGGCCTCGCGCTTCTGGGAACGTGATACCGGGCGCTGGACCGTGAAACTGCTGCCCGGGGAGTGCTACGTCACGCGCCAGGACGAGGCCATCGTCACTGTCCTCGGATCGTGCATATCCGCCTGCATCCGTGATCCCGAAACCGGCCTTGGCGGCATGAACCACTTCATGCTGCCGGACCGGCGCGAAAGCTTCAGTGGGCATCCGGCTACCGGTTTCAACGAGATCAATCGCTACGGCTGTTTCGCCATGGAGTCCTTGATCAACCACCTTGCCCGGCACGGCGCGCAGCGCCAGCGCCTGGAATTAAAGGTATTTGGCGGGGGCCGCATCCTCAAACCCATGATCGACATTGGCGCCCGCAACATCGCCTTCATTCACTCCTGGGCGCGAACGGAAGGTATACGGCTGGCCTCCCAGGACCTCGGCGGCATCCAGCCGCGCAAGCTGATGTACTTTCCCGCCACCGGCAGAGCACGGGTTCTGAAACTGCCGGCCATTGAGAATCGTGGCGTTGCCGATCGCGAGCTCTCCTACCTGGAGCACCTGGTCGAGGAACCAAACGAGGGCCAGGTGGAGATCTTCACGTGACCGCGTTACGCACGGCCGCGGCAAAGGTGCGCGTGCTGATCATTGATGACTCGGCGTACGTTCGCGAGATCATGACCGAGATCCTGCGCGCCGATTCGGGTATCGACGTGGTGGGCTGCGCCAGTGATGCGCACGTGGCACGCGAAATGATCCGACAACTCAACCCGGACGTCCTGACACTGGATGTCGAGATGCCCCGTATGGACGGGCTGACCTTTCTGCGTAACCTGATGCGCCTGCGACCGATGCCCGTCGTCATGGTGTCCTCACTGACGGAGCGCGGCGCGGAAGTCACCCTGGAGGCACTGGCCCTGGGTGCAGTTGATTTTCTGCCCAAGCCGCACCTGGACTTGGGCACGACGCTGCGCGACTACGCCGCGGAGCTGGTCGGCAAGGTCAAGGCCGCCGCAATCGCAGGCGTTCGGCCGGCCGGCGCCAACAGCCCCGCCGCACACTCAGCGGGTGCCGCTGTCGCGGCCAAAGCCGTGCGTCCTCAAGCTGCGCTCAGCACGACCCATCTCATCTTGGCCATTGGCGCCTCGGCGGGCGGTACCGAAGCGATCCGGGAATTGTTGAGCGGTCTGCCGGCGGACGCACCGGGCACCGTCATCACCCAGCACATTCCCAAGGCCTTCAGCGCCCCCTTTGCCCGGCGCCTCAATGAAAACAGTGCCATGTGCGTGAAGGAAGCCGAAGACGGCCAGCAGATCCTAGCCGGGCACGCCTATGTGGCGCCCGGCGACAGTCACCTGCGCGTCGAGCGCTACGGCGCCCGCTATGTGTGCCGTCTCGACCTGGGTCCGGTGGTGAACCGCCACCGACCCTCGGTGGATGTGATGTTTCAGTCCGTGGCTCAGGCCACGGGCGCGCGCTCCATCGGGGTACTGCTGACGGGCATGGGACGCGATGGCGCGCAGGGGCTGCTGGAGATGCGCACGGCCGGCAGCCACACGATTGCCCAGGATGAAGCGAGCAGCGTTGTGTGGGGAATGCCTGGGGAAGCGGTGGCCATCGGGGCTGCGCAGCTGGTCCTGCCGCTGCCGGCCATCGCCCCAAGACTGATGACTCTCGTAGCTGCGATGGACATCACGTGTGCCACTCGCTCGGCCTGATATTGTCAGCCCGAACAGGTTAAGGACTGCCCCATGACAGCGACGCAAGCTCAATCCGGCACCGGCACTGCGAACAAGGCCGCCTTTGAGTTCGTGCAGATCCTGGCCCAGGAGTTGTCCTCCGGTAAGGTGGAGTTACCCAGTTTTCCGGATATCGCCATCAAGGTCAGGAAGGTGCTGGCCGACGACTCAGTAAACCTGGATGTGGTGGTACGCGTCGTGGGCTCCGAACCCACGCTGGCGGCGCGCCTGCTGCAGGTCGCCAACTCCGCGGCGGTGAACAGCACCGGCAGCCAGGTCACGGACCTGCGCAAGGCCGTGCAGCGCATGGGCCTGAATATGGTGCGCAGCGCTGCGATGGCCTTTGCCATGGCGCAGATGAAGAAGGCGAGCGAGCTGAAGGGACTCGAAGAACCCCTGCAGGTGTTGTGGCAGCGCTGCACGGGCGTCGCCGCCATGTCGCACGTCGTTGCGCGGCGTCTGACCAAGCTGAACCCCGATAGCGCGTTGCTGGCGGGCCTGCTGCACGGCGTCGGCGAACTGTACATCCTGACGCGCGCCCACAAACATCCGGCCCTGTTCTCCGACCGTCCCGCTTACGAGCAGATTGTCCGCGATTGGCATGTGAGCGTCGCGCAAGCGCTGCTCGAAAATTGGGAGATGGCTGAGGATATCGTCAAGGCCATCAGTGAATTCGAGGATCTTGACCGCGGGCATACCGGTCCGGCGGATCTATCGGATGTCCTCACCGTGGCACATCTGATGGTCAGCTATCAGGATTACCCCGAATCGATAGAGTTGAATATGCAGGGAGTATCCGCACGCAAGCGCATGGCCATGGATGGCGCGACGTACAGCAACATCATTCTCGAATCACGCGATGAGATCAAAGAACTTCAGGAGGCGCTCGGTGCCTAGCAACTCGCAAACCCTGGATGCGCGGTCATGTCCGAGTTCGAAGTAGATATAGCCGCTGACACGAGTCGGGACGCCTTTCAATTCGTCCAGGCACTGGCCGCGGAGCTTTCGCTGGGAGCCGTGGACATTCCGGGATTTCCCTCGATTGTCACGCGCGTGCGTCACGTGCTCGCCGACGAGACGGCCTCGGCCGAGAAGGTCGCGCGCGTCGTCGGCGCGGACCCGGTGCTGGCTGCACGGCTGCTGAAGCTTGCAAACTCGGCGGCACTGCTGGGCACCGCCCGCCCTGCCACCGACCTGCGCACCGCCGTGAGCCGTGTCGGACTGAACGCAGTGCGCTCCACTACGCACGCCCATGCGATTCGGATTCTCAGTCAATCAGAGGCCCTGCGTGGACTGGAAAAGCTGCTCGAGGTCCTGGCCCGGCAGACCGGACAGGTGGCCAGCCTCTGTCACGTCATCGCGCAAAGACATACGCGCGTACAGCCTGATGTGGCCATGCTCGCGGGCCTGCTGCAAAGCAGCGGCCGGCTGTACCTGCTGGCGCGCGCGGGCAACCATCGCGGCCTGTTCGCGGATGCGAACTCCTTCCGCAATGTCGAGCGCGACTGGCACCTGAGCGTCGCGGTCGCATTGCTGGAGAACTGGGCCGTGCCGGATGAGATCGTACGTGCAATCGCCGAGAGCGAGGATCTGGAGCGCGAACCGCGCGGAAATCCGTCTCTGACTGACGTGGTAATGCTCGCGGTCGCCATTTCGCGGCATTCCGGGGAACCTGAGGTGCTTGCTGCGAAGCTGCGCGATGTAAAGGTCCTGGCGCGATTCGGCCTGGACACCCATGGCGTGACGGAAATGCTCGAAGCCTCAAAGCTCGACCTGGCGCAGCTTGAGGCAGCCCTGACCTGAACGATGGTCGGGGGGCGCGGCGGGACGGGATGGCCAGGCTTGTGCCCGGCGCAGGTGCTTACTCGACGGGCTCTTCCGGCAACAGCCGCTCAAACTGCAGCAGCTGATTGCTGATCCGCTCCGGTGAGATTCGATAGGTGCCCGATGCCAGAGACTCTCGGGCCTGGGCAACCCGCGCCGGGTTGATCACGGGAACATCATTCAATGCCTGCTCAGCCGTCACCAGATGGCTGGCGGTATCCGTGATCTGCACACTCTCGGTGGCACTGCCGATCGCATTGGCGTTGGCGGCGGCATTTTGAGCCGTATTGGCCGTTGCATTGGCCGTGGCACTGGTGCCGTTGGGCGCGGAGCTTGCGGTGGCCGCAGCACGCTGACCAACGCTACCGGCCGCCGCTGAGGGGGGCTGGTTGTTTGTGGCACCACTGATCTTGCCGGACACGGTTTGGCTCCTCTGTTACACGCCTTAACGGCCGCAAACCGAGGAACTTTAGGGTCGTCTGGGCCCGACGCGCTCGGATTATGTAGAAATCACAAGTCAGCCGCTGCCGGCCGCCTACACTTCCCGCAGCAGCCCGTGGCGCTCGGACGCCACGGAACAGGTGCCGCGGGGTCCGTAGGTGACGGTCTCACGTCGACCTTCGAGCAGCAGGCCCAGCCGCGCCTGCACGTTCTGCAGTCGCGCGCCGGCCATGGCGCTGTTGCGATCATTCAGGCTGCGGCACTGGGTGGCCGCGGCCGTACAGCCCTCCCAGGCAGATGCCAAAGTTCCCTGCGGATCGCACCAGGCGATCAGACCCTGAAGTCCCTTCAGATCAAAGGGCCGCCCCAGGGCGCGGCACAGTTCGCGCCGCTCGTCATCCACTTTCAGAATCCGCACCACGCACCGTTGCCGCTCGCGCATGGCATCGCCCAGCGCCTGCACTTCGCTGTCCTTCAGGTACGTGTACTCACGCTCGAGCAGAACCGCGAGCTCTCCCAGGGCGGCGGTTTCTTCCTGGATGAGGCGCCCGAACGTTGCGCGGCAGGTCTGCTGGTCCATGGGTATTCCTTCAGCTGCGGTCCGACCCGAGTTGCGCGGTTGCCGCGAATGCCTGCGCGGTAGCCGACTGCGCGCCCGCGGCCGCCTGGGCGTCCATTTTCTGCGCCGCCAGCAGGCCATCGGCGATGCGACTGGAATCGATCTGGTAAGCACCACTGCCCAATGCCTGGCGAGTGGCGTCCACCCGGTTCTGATCGATTTCAGGCGTGGCAGCGATCTGGTCTGCCAGGTTGGCCAGTAGTTGTGCGGTGGGGGTAATGACCACCTCGCCGGGCTGAGTGCTTGACCCCGGCTCCATCGGGGTCTGGGTCTGCGAGGCTTGATTCTGCGCAGTCTGTGTCTTGTCGGCTGCGCCGGCGCCCAGGCCGCTGGGGCCCGTCACACCCTGGCCATGATGGATGGTCGTCACGCTGCACGCTCCTTCGCCTGTGCCCGCAAGTATCGATGAACTGCGGCAAGACTGCCGTACGGAGTTCGCATTTTACAAGGCCACCCTGACCACGTCCGCGGACTCCACGACCCCCTCGACCACGGTCAGGGAGCTCAGATTCTGGACCTGGATGCGCGCTCCGGCCGGCGCGTCCATCAGCGCACGCCCCGCGGCTCGAATTTCGATGGGGCCACCTGCGGCCACCAACGTCACCTGCTGTCCGCGGTGGATCACCGTATCGGCGACGAACATGTCGACCGTCAATGCGGTCCCGATGGGCAGCGGCCGGCGCACGGTGCGCCCCGACAGCTCCGTGACGGCATCCAGGTAGGCGGCCGCCGTACCCGCAGTGCGCCGCGTTTCGACCGCGACATCGTCGGCCGTCACATGCGCATCGCGCGCCACGGCATGCCGCAACACCAAAACCGCGATACGACTCTCCACCACCACGGGCACATAGACGGACCAATGGGTCGGGCCGGCACAGGTAACATCAACTGTGGCGCGCGCTGTCAGATTGGTTCCCGCCGGCAGCCGTGCCATCAGCGCTGACCCGCACTGCGCCAGACGCAACCGCCGATCAATGGGCAGAACGGTAATCTGAGTCTGCGCGGCGCCCGGGGGCAGCAGTGACTGCACATAGGAATGTGCCGCCGCTTCAATCGTGGCGATGGATTCCACCGCGCCGAGGCGGGTGCCTGCAGCCGCACCAGGGAGCGACACCACCAGCACTGCGACCATGGCCGCCGCAATACCGAAGCGTCGATTGTCTGTCGCTATGTATCTCATGCAGTGGTCATTGCAAATGGCGCGCCAACCGCACGGTTGCGGTTGGCGAGGCGGCAGATTGCGGGCACTTTGCCGGCGGCCGGCGGCAAGTGCTTGCCGCCCGCGTGACGTGCCTCACGTTTATCGGCGCGAATATACCGCCATTACGGCCTTTTGCCCTGCTGGCATGGGTATTGCTATTTCTCCCGCAGGACACTTTTTTGACGCATCGGATTACGCATCATGCCTGTTGGACTGGATTCATACCTCGGCGTTCACGCTGATGCACTGAAGGTGCAGACCCAGCGCATGGACGTACTGGCGAACAATCTCGCCAACGTCGACACGCCGGGATACAAGGCGCGGGACATCGACTTCCGCACGGCACTGGCCGCAGCCGGTTCACCTGAAGCGGGTCTGACCCTGACCACCACCGACGCCAAGGATATCGCGGTCAATGCGACCGGCGAGGGTGGCGCCGCGCTCAAATATCGCGTGCCGCTGCAACCCTCGCTGGACGGCAACACCGTGGACTCCCAGCTGGAGCAGGCTGCGTTTGCGGACAACACGGTGCACTACCAGGCGACGCTGACCTTTCTGTCGATGCGGTTGCGCAATCTGATGACCGCGATCACGGGCCAGTAAAAGAAAGAGCAAGCCAAGGAACTCCAAGATGTCCTCCTTCAAGATCTTCGATATTGCCGGCTCCGGCTTGAGCGCCCAGTCGGTGCGCCTGAACACGGTGGCCAGCAACCTCGCCAACGCCGACAGCGTCAGTGGGGATCCGGCAACGGTCTACAAGGCACGGCATCCGGTTTTTCAGGCAGTGCAGCAGAAGATGCTCGGCGCCTCGGGCATGGCCGATCAGAGCGAAGCCGCCGTCAGCGTCAAGGGCATCGTGGAGAGCCAGGCCGCACCGCAAATGCGCTATGACCCCGGCAATCCTCTGGCCAATGCCCAGGGGAATGTTTACGCGCCCAACGTCAATGTCATCGAAGAGATGACGGACATGATTTCCGCATCGCGCGCCTATCAGGACAACGTGGAGGTCATGAACACCTCCAAGGACCTCATGCTCGCGACCTTGAAACTCGGTCAGTCCTGATAGCCACAGCCACACGACAACCACACCTTCACGAGGCGCCTGATGTCCACAAGTACCAATCCCATCGCCGCAAACACCGCCGCGAGTGCCGCCGCGGGCGCCGCCGCGGCCAGCGGTGCGATCCCGGCGAACATGCAGATCAACGAAACGGACTTTCTGCAGCTGATCTCGACCCAGCTGCAGAATCAGGATCCCCTGCAGCCCACCGACCCCAGCCAGTTCCTAGGACAGCTGGAGGGCCTGAGCGAAGTATCGAGCCTGCAGAGCATGCAGTCCGCGATGTCCTCCTCGCAGCTCAGCAACAGCGCAAGCCTGCTGGGCCAATCAATCCTGGCACCCGGCACCTCGGCCGCGCTGGCCACCGGCGGATCGATTGCCGGCGCCGTCAATGCGCCCAATGGCGCCACCGCCTTGACCGTGTCGATCGCCAACTCCAGTGGCGTACCGGTCACATCCTTCCAGGTCGCACCGGCCAGTTCGGGCATGACCGGCGTCTCCTGGAACGGCACCACCAGCGCCGGCACCGCCGCGCCGGCCGGCCAGTACACGATCAGCGTCAACGCCACTGTCAACGGGGCGGCTCAGACCGTCGCCCCGATGGTGGTCACTCAGGTTCAAAGCGTCAGCCTCGATCCGGCTACCCAGCAGCTGGATCTGAATACCAACGGCGGCACGGTGCCGCTCAGTTCTGTCGTCACCATCCTGTAACGCGTCTGCAAAGTCACGCATTAGGAACACCAACCCATGTCATTCAATGTCGCCCTCACAGGCCTCAACGCCGCCAACCAGGATCTCACGGTGACGGCCAACAACCTTGCCAACGTCAGCACCGTGGGCTTCAAGGGTTCACGCGCGGAGTTTTCCGACCTGTTCGCCGCCACCCAGACCGGGGTGAGCTCCACGGCCGTGGGCAACGGCGTGGCCGTCTCCGAAGTCGCCCAGCAGTTCTCGCAGGGTGATCTTGAGACCACCGGCAATAACCTGGACCTGGCGATCAGCGGTAACGGATTCTTCACCACCAGCAACAATGGCGCACTGGAATACACCCGCGACGGCGAATTCCAGGTCAACAGCGCCGGCAATGTGGTAACCGCCAGTGGTGCCAACCTGCAGGTCTACCCGCCCCTGGCAAACGGTAGCTTCAACACCGGCGGCCTGAGCGACTTGTCCTTGTCCGCGGCGGAAGGCGCGCCGAATGCGACCACCACGGTGGCGCTCACCGCCAACCTGCCGGCGAACGCAACGGTGCCCCCGGATCCGGCTTTCTTGCCGACCGACCCCAACAGTTACAACAGCACCACTTCCGTGACGGTATACGACTCCTTGGGCGCCGCGCACACCGCCTCGCTGTACTTCACCAACACCGCTCCCAATGCCTGGAACGCTCAGCTGTACGTGGACGGCAATGCGGTAGGCATCCCGCAGGGCCTGACCTACAGCTCCGCCGGCGCATTGCTGACGCCCCCCGGCGGTACGGTTGGTTTTCCTCCTTACACGCCGGCCACGGGTGCCAACGCCATGGACTTGACGTTCAACTTCAACACCACGACGCAGTACGGCAACGCCTTCGGCGTCACCGCCGTCACGCAGGACGGCTACACCACCGGCCTGCTCAGTGGCATCAGCATCGGCGATACCGGCATCGTCCAGGCCCAATACACCAACGGACGCTCCGTCAACTTGGGTCAGGTTGCGATGGCGAATTTCGCCAACCCGCAGGGCCTCGCACAGCTGGGCGATGCCAGCTGGGGTGCCACGAGCGCTTCCGGATCGGCGGTGAACGGCGTGGCCGGCGGCTCCGGGTTCGGCACCATTTCTTCCGGGTCGCTCGAGGAGTCCAACGTGGACACCACGACCTCACTGGTCGACATGATCACCGCGCAGCGCGCCTTCCAGGCCAACGCGCAGATGATCCAAACGGAAGACCAGGTCACCCAGACCATCATCGGCATTCGCCAGTAGTCCCCACAACGAACTGAACGCGAAGGCCTGATCACCCGTCATGGATAAACTGCTCTACGTTGCGATGTCTGGCGCCAGTCAGACGCTGCGCGCCCAGGCGGCGAACAGCCACAATCTCGCCAACGCCAACACCACCGGGTTCAAGGCGGACCTGAGTGCGTTTCAGAGCCGTGCCGTGACCGGACCGGGCTTCGCCTCGCGGGTCTATGCCACCGATGCCTCCGTCGGCTGGGACAGCACGGTGGGCTCGCAGATCACCACCGGCAATCCCTTTGACGTAGCCGTGCAGGGGCAAGGCTTCATTGCCGTCCAGGACAGCCAGGGCAACGAGGCTTACACCCGCGCCGGGGATCTGCACGTGGATCCGAACGGGCAGCTGATGACGGCGGCGGGGCTGCAGGTAATCGGTGACAGCGGCCCGCTGAGCGTTCCGCCGTACTCAACCGCCACGGTGGCCCCGGATGGCACGATCTCCATTGTGCCCATGGGTCAAACCCCGCAGACAAGTTCCAATGTGGGACGCATCAAACTCGTCAATCCGCCCAGCGATACCGTCTCACGCGGCGCCGATGGGCTGTTCCGCACCAACAACGGCCAACCCGCCGACGCGGACGCCAACACCACCATAGCCTCGGGCGTGCTGGAAGGCAGCAATGTCGACCTGGCCGGCTCGATGGTCAACATGATCGAACTGTCCCGAAATTTCGACCTGCAGATCAAAGCGCTGCACGCCGCCGAAGACAATGCCAGTTCGTCGGCGAAACTGCTCCAATCGAGCTGATCGCAAGCTCAACAGACATAGGTAACGCATCATGGAACCGGCACTCTGGGCGGCTAAAACCGGCCTCGACGCTCAGCAGACACAGATGACGGTGACGGCTAACAACCTCGCCAACGTCAACACCAACGGCTTCAAGAAAAGCCGCGCGGTATTCAACGATCTGCTGTACCAGAACGTCACCCAGGTGGGCGGATCCACCTCGGACACGACCACGTATCCATCCGGACTGCAGCTGGGCACCGGCGTGCGCGTGGTTGCCACCGAACCCAGCTTCACGCAAGGCAGTCTTGATAACACGGGTAATTCGCTGGACCTGGCGATCCAGGGTCGCGGCTTTTTCCAGATCCTCAAGCCCGATGGCACGCTGGCCTATACGCGTGACGGCAGTTTCCAGGTCAACGCCCAGGGCCAATTGGTTAATGCCACGGGCTACCAGGTGCAGCCCGCGATCACCATCCCGCAAGGTGCCCAAAGCGTCACGATTGCGCCCAACGGCGTCGTCACCGTGCTGCTGCCCGGGCAGACCGCGCCCACCCAGGTCGGCTCCCTGCAGCTCGCCGACTTCATCAACCCGGCCGGCCTGCAGGACGCCGGCGGTAATCTGGCCGTGGAATCCGCCTCCAGCGGCACGCCCACGACCGGCTCACCGGGTCTTACCGGCCTGGGAACGATCGTCCAAGGCTCGGTGGAGAGCTCCAACGTCAACGTCGTTGAAGAAATGGTCAACATGATCGAGACCCAGCGCGCCTACGAGATGAACTCCAAGGCCGTGGAAACTACCGACCAGATGCTGCAATACGCCACGCAGAACATGTAAACGGAAAATAATGCGCACTCTCAATACAGTCCTGATCTGCGTTGTTCTCTTCGGTCTGGGTTCCTGCCAATCGGCGCATCCGCCCAAGGACGACGACGGCATGAGCTGGGCCGCAGAACCTATGCCCAAGCCCATCAACGGCTCCATCTATCAAAGCGGCCGCGAGGTCGCGCTGTTCGAAAATCCCATCGCGCATCATGTCGGGGACATCGTCACCATCGTGCTCAATGAGCAGACCGCGGCTCAGAAAAGCTCCAGCACCAACACCAACAAGGCGACCACGGTCGCGCTGCCCGGCATGACGCTCCTGGGCAAGGCGCTCACCGTCCATGGCGTGCCGATCCTCAGCAACAATATTGCTGACACCACCAAGTTTGCCGGCGAAGGCGACAGCGCGCAGAGCAACAGTCTGCAGGGGTTCATCACGGTCACCGTGCAGAAGGTACTGCCCAACGGCAACCTGTACGTGAAGGGCGAGAAATGGATCAGCATCAACCAGGGACAGGAATACGTGCGCATGACGGGAGTCATCCGGCCCATCGATCTATCCGCCGAGAATTCCGTACCCTCCTCACAGGTGGCTAACGCGAAGATCGCCTACGGCGGCAAGGGCGCGCTGGCCGATTCCAATGCCCAAGGCTGGCTGTCGCGGTTCTTCAACTCACCGTGGAGCCCGTTCTGATGTTTGAGACAATCCGCCGATCCCGTGCTTGCGCCGCTTTGCTCACCGCCCTGCTGCTGAACAGCGTGCTGGCAGGCTTTGCCACACCGGCACGCGCGGATCGCATCAAGGACATCGCCACCGTGTCCGGAGTGCGCTCCAACCAGCTATTCGGTTACGGCCTCGTGGTCGGCCTGGACGGCACCGGGGATCAGACCACGCAGGCACCGTTCACCATCCAGAGCATCGCCAACATGCTGGCGAAGTTCGGCGTTACCATTCCCGCCGGCTCGAATCCACAGCTGAAGAATGTGGCCGCGGTGACGGTCACAGCCGAGCTGCCGCCCTTCACCAAGCCCGGCCAGACCATCGATGTCACCGTGGCGTCGATCGCCAATGCGGCAAGTCTGCGCGGTGGGGAGCTGCTGCTGACACCGTTGCGTGGGCTCGACGGGGAAGTCTATGCGTTCGCGCAGGGCAGCATGGTCGTCAGCGGCTTCGGCGTCAGCGGCAAGGATGGTTCACGGATCTCATTGAACGTCCCCAGCAGCGGCCGCATTCCCAATGGCGCCAACGTGGAGCGCGAGGTGCCGACAAAGTTCGCCCAGGATGCCTACCTGGTACTGAACCTGAACACCCCGGACTTTACGACCGCGGCACGGGTTGCCGCAGGGATCAACAAGACCCTGGGCGCCGGCACGGCCGAAGCCACCGACCCGGTGTCCATCAAAGTCGCAGCGCCCAGCAATCCGGACCAGCGCATCGCCTATCTGTCCACCCTGGAGGCCATCGAGATCGAACCTGGTGAGGCACCGGCCCGGGTCATCATCAATTCGCGCACGGGAACCGTGGTCATCAGCTCGCACGTGGAGGTGACGGCGGCTGCGGTGGCGCACGGCTCATTGTCGGTCACGATCACCGAGCGCCAGGATGTGAGCCAGCCAAACTCCTTTACCAAGGGTACGAGCGCGACGGTCACCCCGCGCAGCGACATCAACGTGCAGCAGGCCGACGCCCGCATGTTCGTGTTTCAGGCCGGCGTGAACCTGGATGAAATCGTACGCGCCGTGAATCGGGTCGGCGCCGCACCGGGCGACCTGGTCGCCATCCTCGAGGCGCTGCGTCAGGCCGGCGCGCTGCGCGCCGAGCTGGTCGTGATCTGAGGGCACAGCGGCCATGTCGACCCCGCCCATCCCTGCTGACACCTCCGCCGCCGACACCTATACGGACTTCTCGGGGCTGCAGGCATTGAAACGTGCCGCGGCCAAGAATGATCCGTCGGCCGTGCGCAAGGTCGCCCAGCAGTTCGAGAGCATGTTCACGCGCATGATGCTCAAGAGCATGCGCGATGCCGTCGGCACGGATCCGATTTTCGGCAGTGACCAGGAAAAAATGTACCAGGGCATGTATGACGACCAGCTCGCCCTGCAATTGTCCAAGGGACGCGGCCTGGGCCTGGCGGACATGCTCGTGCGGCAGTTGCAGCGGCTGGGTGCCCCCGCGGCCAGCGCCGCGGCCGGCGGCACGGCGGCCAAGACCTCGCTCCCCACGGCCTCCGCGGCGACTCAGCGCGATTTCATCCAGGGGCTGTTGCCCCAGGCACAGCAGGCGGCCAAACAGCTCGGAGTGGCTCCGAGCAACCTCATCGCACAGGCCGCTTTGGAGACAAACTGGGGTCGCCGTCTGCCTCATGACGCCAGCGGCCACTCCAGCAACAACCTCTTTGGCGTCAAGGCCACGGGCGCCTGGGACGGCGCCAGCGTGCAGGCCGCGACCAGCGAGGCGGCCGCCGACGGCACCACGACCAATATCGTGGCGCCATTCCGCTCGTACGCCGACGCCACCCAAAGCTTCCAGGACTACGTTTCCCTGCTGCGTAACAACCCCCGCTACGCCGCGGCACTCAATACCGGAGGTGACGCCCGCGCCTTCGCCACCGGTCTGCAACGCGGTGGCTATGCCACTGACCCGGATTATGCCCGCAAGGTCAGCGCCGTCGCCAACAACATCTCCGGCTACCTGGCCATGAACCTTCGTGGACTCACGACGCTAAAGTCCGGCAGCATCCAGCCGATAACTGAAACCACGAGCACCCTGTAAAGGCTGATTGCCAATGGCCAATGTACTTTCCAACAGTGTCTCCGGGTTGCTCGCGTTCCAGAATGCACTGAGCGTTACCAGCAATAACGTCGCGAATGCCGCGACTCCCGGCTACAGCGTCGAGACGCCCAATTTCGCCGCGCAGCTGGGAGTCACCAGCAGCACGGGCACCTACGGCAATGGCGTGCAGATCGCCAGCGTCACGCGTGGTTACAGCGAGTTGCTGGCCGGTCAGATGCGCTCCTCGCAAAGCAGCTACTCCAGCTTCAACGCCTACTCCACCACGGCGGCCAGCGTCGACAACATGTTGAGCGACACGACCACCGGTCTTACCGCGACGCTGCAGAATTTCAGCAATTCGCTGCAGACACTGGCCAATTCCCCGACCCAGACCGCCAGCGGCCAGGCGGTATTGAGTTCGGCTCAATCATTGGCACAGACGATACAAGGATATGCCAGCCAGCTGTCGCAGGCCGACCAGAACGTCGAGGGGCAGATCGGCAACAGTGTCGCAGAGATCAACACCCTGGCAACCGGTATTGCCAACCTCAATGTTCAGATCGCCGCGCAATCCAGTTCCGGACAGTCTCCCAACTCCCTGCTTGATCAGCGCGACCAGCTGCTCAATACCTTGAGCCAGTACGTCTCGGTGAACACCGCCACGCAAAGCGACGGCTCCCTGAATGTCTTCATCGGCAGTGGCCAGTCCCTGGTCAACGATGGTACGGCACAGACTCTCTCGGCCATCCCCAGCCAGTACAACCCGACGGAACTGGACGTGGGCCTGCAGACGGCGGGGACCTCGACCACCGTCGACGTCACAAGTGAGATTTCCGGCGGATCCCTCGGTGGGCTGCTGGCAGTGCGCAGTCAGGTCATCGAACCGGCGCTGAACACCCTCGGTCAGCTCAGCATCGGTGTCGCCAATATCGTCAACCAGCAGCAGGCAGCGGGCCTCACTCCAAGCGGTACCCCGGGACAGCCCATGTTCGCGGTGGGTCCGGTGCAGGTCAGCAACTCCTCCTTGAATACCGGCACTGGGCAGGTGACAGCCACCATTTCCAACGTATCGGCCCTGACACCCGATAACTATATCCTGAGCAACAACGGCGGCGCCTGGCAGCTGTACGACCAGCGCACGCAGCAGACGGTGGCGATGGGTGGTGACGGCAGCGCGGGCAACCCATTCACCGCGGACGGGCTCTCAATCGTGGTGAGCGGCGCGCCCGGCGCCGCGGACAGCTACCAGATACAGCCCACCGGTCAGGCCGCGGCCGGTTTCAGCGTGCTGCTGAACAGTCCGTCGCAGATTGCAGCGGCTACCGCGGTGCAGGCCAACGCAGCAACCACCAATACCGGCACCGGCACCATTGCCGCGGCCACGGTGACGGACCCGACCAACGCGGCGCTGCTGACTGCGACCAGCATCGTGTTCAGCTCGCCCACGCAGTACCAGATCAATGGCACCGGCCCCATTTTTGCGTACACCCCCGGCGCTGCCATCTCGGCCAATGGCTGGACCACTTCGATCAGCGGCGCGCCGGCGGCGGGCGACACGTTCACCGTCAGCAGCAATGCAGGCAACGCGGGCGACAACTCCAACCTGTTCGCCATCATCGACGGACTGAATGCCAATACGCTCAATGGCGGCACCACCTCTTTGATCGGGGCGGCCAATACCCTCGTGGCGCAGGTGGGCGCGCAGACCCAGCAGGCCCAGGCCAACGCGCAGGCACAACAGGCTGTCAACACCTCGGCCACGAATGCCGTGAACGCCGTGTCCGGCGTCAATCTGGATGAGGAAGCCGCCAACATGGTCAAGTATCAGCAGGCCTATCAGGCCTGCGCGCAGATGATTCAGGCCTCCAGCCAGATGTTCGCCAGTCTCCTCACCGCAATCACCGACGGCTAACCCTATGCGAGTCTCAACCCTAGGTTTCCAGACGAACGCCTCCCAGCAGATGCAGACGCTGGAGACGGAAATCTCCCAGACACAACAGCAGCTGTCCACCGGCATCGCGCTGCAGAACGCTTCGGACAACCCGGCCGCCATGTCACAGGTCAACCAGCTGAACGTGGAGATATCCGCGTCGCAGCAGTATCAGACCAACGGCAGCGCCTTGAACTCCAACCTCACCCTCGAGGAACAGTCGCTCAGCGATGCCACGAATGTGATGCAAAGCGCACGCGATCTGGCGGTAGAGGCCAACAATGCCGCGCTGACTCCCTCCCAGCGCCAGGACATCTCCACCCAGCTCAAACAGCTGCTGCAGCAGCTGGTCAGCGCCGCGAACAGCACCGACGCCAACGGCAATTACCTCTTCGCCGGCGAAGCCAGCACCACGCAGCCCTTCGCCCAGTCCGGCAACTCGGTCACGTACAACGGCTCGAACAGCGTCAGCCAGGTGCAGATCAGTGCCAACCAGCGCGTATCCAGCAGCGACGCCGGCGCCAATGTCTTCATGAATATTCCCGCCGGCAATGGCACCTTCACCACCGCCGTGGGCGCCGGCAACACCGGCACGGCCACCATCGATGCGGGCACGGTGACCAATGCCGCGCAGTGGACGCCGGACACCTACACCATCACGTTCACCGATCCGACCGACTACACGGTCACCAACAGCGCCGGCGCCGTGAGCAGCGGCACCTTCAGCAGCCCCGGCTCGATTGCCTTCAATGGCATCAGCACCACCGTGACGGGCACACCCGCCGCCGGCGACACATTCACCGTAGCGCCCGCCGGGACCTCCAGCGCATTCAATACGCTCTCCAGCCTGATCACGACGTTGAACAATCCTGATCTGAGCTCCGCGCAGGTTTCAACGCAAGTGGGCACCGCGCTGGAACAGATCGACGCGGCGGTCAGCAATTTCGGCGAGATCAGCGCCTCGGTGGGCGCCCGTATCAATGCCATTACGGCAGCGAACACCACCGCCCAGAGCCAGCAGACGACCATGACGGCTTCCATCACCACCCTGCAGGATGTGAATTACACGGCGGCAACGACCCAGTTATCGACCGAGGAGCTCGCACTGCAGGCGGCTCAGGAATCGTATGCGTCCATCGCCAAGCTGTCCTTGTTCAACTACCTGCAGTGAGCGCGACACCAAATGCGTGACCGGGTTCACGTCCCGCCGACCGAACGGCCTCAAGTTCCCCGTCAGTCAACCGATAAACATCCTGAACGGATAGCGGCGTAAGGGCCGCCGATACCAGCAAAAGGAGTTTCTGATCATGTCTCTCGTACTGAATACCAACATCGACTCGATGATCGCGCAGAACAGCCTGACTTCATCGGGCACTCAGCTGGCCTCGGCCCTGCAGCAGCTGTCCTCGGGACTGCGCATCAACACCGCCGCGGACGACGCGGCCGGCTACGCCATCTCCCAGGGCATGACCTCGCAGATCAACGGCTTGAACCAGGCTGCGCAGAATGCCAACGACGGCGTCTCCCTGGCGCAGACCGCCTCGGGCGCACTGTCTGAGGTCACCACCGACCTGCAGACCATGCGCGACCTGGCCGTGGAATCGCTCAACGCCACCAACAGTGCCCAGGATCGTACGGATCTGAATGCGCAGTTCACGCAGCTGGCCGCCGACATCAACAACGTCGCCGCCACGACGCAGTTCAACGGCGTGAACCTGCTGGACGGCAGCTTCCAGGGCGCGGACTTCCAGATCGGCGCCAACGCCGGTCAGATCCTCAGCGTCACCTCGATTTCCAGCGCCGCGACCAACGCCATCGGCAACATCTACACGACGGGCTCCGGCGGCGCGGGCGGTGCGGCCTACACGCTGACGCCAGCCGCCAACAACGGCGACCAGGTCGACGTGAGCCTTGCGGTCACGCCGGCGGCGACCGCTGCGAACCCCACTCCCACCGCCATCACCGTCGATGCGGGCACGGTCACGCTGACCGGCACCCAGGCGACGGACCTGGCGAATGTCGCCTCAGCGATCAATCAGGCCCTCGGCTCAAGCTACGGAATCGTGGCCACGGTCGACAGCAGCGGCGCCATTAACCTGAGCAGTTCCAATGCCGCCGCGCAGACGGTTGCCGTGACCGTGAATGACGGCACTGCGGCCGCCGGTGGCACGGATGCCGAGACGGCCGCTGAGCTGGGGCTTGCGGCCTCATACGCCTTAGGTTCGGTGGGCGCCGCGGCCACTCCGGCCACGGGCAGCACGACCGGTGCCAGCACGCTGTCTAATCTTGGCGTGACCACTGTCGACCAGGCGAACCTGGTGCTGATCTCAGTCGACAACGCGCTGCAGCAGCTCGCCACATCGGGCGCGGACCTGGGCGCCTATCAGAACCGGTTCCAGGCCGCCATCTCGGGCCTGAACACCGATTCGACCAATCTGACCGCCGCCAAGAGCGCGATCGTGGACACGGATTACGCCGCCGCCACGTCGAACCTCTCGAAGGCTCAGATCCTGCAACAGGCCAGCACCGCGATGGTGGCCCAGGCCAACACCATTCCGCAGAACATTCTGACGCTCCTGCAGAAGCTGCCGTAACGGTGACGGTTCAGGGCTTGCAGATGATCCTGGACGGGTGGGCGGACGCCGCAAGGCGTCTGCCCGCCGCCGTTTCCGCGAGGTAGATTTCGATGACCACCGCCAGCACCCCCAGCAGCACCGTCACCGGCACGGCTCCGGTTTCGATTGCCAGCAGTTCCAGCGCTGCAGCAGCCGGCGGCTCGGTGATCAACGTCAGTTCGCTGGTCTCGCAGCTGGTGGCGGCCACGCAGGCGCCCCAGCAGGCCCTCATCACCTCCCAGACTCAGGCGGTCACCACGCAGATCTCCTCGCTGGGCACCCTCAAGAGCGCCCTGTCGACCTTTCAATCCTCGCTGAGTCCCCTTGACGCCCCGAGCGCCTTCAACGCGCAGGCCGCCAACAGCAGCAACACGACCGTATTCACCGCCACGGTGGGCTCCGGCGCACCCGTGGGCACGTACAACGTGACCGTATCGGCGCTGGCCCAGGCCCAGCAGCTGCTCTCGAAGCCATTCACCGGCGATGGCACCGCCGCCATCGGCACAGGCACCCTGCAGGTCAGTCTCGGTGGCACCAGCTTCAACGTGAATATCGGCAGCGGTAACGACTCCCTCGATGGCATCGCCGCCGCGATCAATGCCGCCAGCGGCAATCCCGGTGTCACGGCAACGGTGCTTCAGGGCAGCAACGGCGCCCAACTGTTGCTCTCCTCGACGCAGAGCGGCGCTGCCAACACCATCCAGGTCAGCGAGACCGACCCCGGGGACGCCCTGGCGGCCCTGACCTACAGCAGCACGGCGACGGCGAACTACACCCTGGAGTCGAAGGCCCAGGACGCGAGCTTCAGTATCGCCGGCGTCGCACAGACCAGCCCGAGCAACACCGTTACCAGCGCGCTGAGCGGCGTGACGCTGAATCTCACTGGAGTGACCACCGCCACCGGTCCGGTCACGCTGAGCGTCAGCACCGACACCACGACCATCGAGAGCAATATCAGCGCCTTTGTCACCGCCTACAACACTCTGGCGGGCTCATTTTCCACGCTGGGCGGCTACGATGCCGCGAGCGGCACGGCCGGGCCGATGATGGGCAATGCCCTGCTCTCGGGTATCAAGAATCAGATCCAGAACGCGCTCTACAGTGTGGTGAATACCGGCTCGCCCACCTACAACTCTCTGGCCAGCATCGGCATCACGACCAACAGTGATGGCACGCTGAGCCTGAACCCGAACACTCTGTCGACCGCGCTGTCCACCAACTTCAGTGCCGTCAGTGCGCTCTTCAGCGGCACGAGCGGGGTCGCGGCAAATCTCAACTCGCAGATCACCACGGCCCTGGCCGCCAACGGTGCGATCGCCACCAACAGCCAGACACTGGTGACGCAGGAAAACTCGCTGACCCAGCAGACCAATGCGCTCAACGCCCAGATGGCGACGCTCTCGGCCAGCCTGACACAGCAGTACTCCGCATTGAATACCCTGCTGTCCTCGCTGCAGACGACTTCGGCGTACCTGACCCAGGCCTTCGCCAGCCTGCCGCAGGTGCAGGGCTCACCCAACGCCTGAACCCCCGCACCCGCGCTCAAGTCTCCCGCCGGGCGGCCGTTAGTTCTCTTACGTATCGGGAATTGACGGAGCGACGATGTGAGTGCCTATGGGCGCAATTCCGGACTGGCAGCCTATAACAGCGTATCGGTACATGGCGGTGTCGCCAGCGCCGATCCGCACCGCCTGGTGCAGATGCTCCTGGATGCCGCGGCCGAGCGCATGCTCGCCGCCCGCGGCTGCATCGAGCGCGGCCAGACCGTGCGCAAGGCCAAGCTTCTGCATAGCTGCGTGATCCTCATTGCGGAGCTGCGCGGCACCCTCAATATGGCTGAAGGCGGATCGCTGGCGCAAAACCTGAGCGCGCTGTACGGCTACATCACCCGGCAGCTCCTGCTCGCCAATTTGAATAACGACACCGGCCGCATTACCGAATCTCTCGGGCTGCTCGGCAACATCCGTAGCGCCTGGGCCGAAATCGGACCGCAGGTACGGCAGTCGCCGCCGCCGGGCGACCGGTCCGGCAGGCCCCTGTGACCCCCTTCACCCTTTTGACAGCCGCACCGGATTCAGTCCCCCGATAGCCTCAAGGATTCGGACCGACCTGCCGATGAGGATGCCAGACGAGGCGCGGCCTTTATTCCGGCTTCGGATTTGACGTAACGATGAACGCGGGTAGCCGCCTCGAATTGTGTAAAGGGAAGTCATGACCTCCATCATCTCCTCGTTCTCCGTGGCGCAGATTCAGTCGCTGTCGAGCACCCAGATCGCTTCGCTATCGACCACTGATGCCCATGCGCTCAGCAGCACGCAGGCCGCGGGCCTGCTGACGACTCAAATTCCCTATTTCTCCACAACCGATATCGTTCAGATCAGCACATCGGCGATCGCGGCCCTGAGCACCTCAGGGGTCGCGGTCATCAGCACCAAGGATGTGACGGTACTGACCATCGCGCAGGTCAGTAGTCTGACCTCCGGGCAGGTACAGTCCTTAAGCTCCGGCCAGGTCGCCTCCTTGAGCACTTCGCAGCTGGCCGCCGTCGCCGGCAGCCTCTCCGGCGCGCAGCTGGCCCTGGTGGGCACGAACCAGGTCACAGGCCTCACCACCACCGCCATCGGTCATATCAGCAGCACGAACCTGGCGAGCCTGACCACCAGCATCCTGGGCGCCTTCACCTCCACGCAGGTGCATGCCCTAAGTTCCAACATCACCACTTCGCAGATCGCCGTGTTGTCCACCGCCGCCGTCTCCGGGTTGACGACCACGGCGCTCAACGGGCTGAGCACCTCGGACATTGCGACCATCTCCACGACGGATGTTGCGGCCTTGACCGCCACCCAGGTGGGGGGTTTGAGTACCACCCAGGCGCAGTCCTTGAGCTCCGCGCAAGTGGGCGCTCTGAGCACTTCGCAGCTGGCCGCCGTTGCCGGCAGCCTCTCCGGTGCGCAGCTGGCCCTGGTCGGCACCAACCAGGTCGCAGGCCTCACCAGCACTGCCATCGGTCATATCAGCAGCACGAACCTGGCGAGCCTGACCACCAGCATCCTGGGCGCCTTCACCTCCACGCAGGTGCATGCCTTAAGTTCCAACATCACCACCTCGCAGATCGCCGTACTGTCCACCGC
>DATDIL010000121.1:0-8261 GCA_036521075.1 Steroidobacteraceae bacterium
CGTGGTATTCGGCTTCGCAGGTGGAACGGGCCAGCACTTCATGGCTGTCCGAGCGCGCCTCCATCGTGACTTCCAGCCTCATGCTCGGCCGCAACGGTGACAGTATCGCGTGCGGCAGGGCTGGCATCAGCAAATGTGGGCGAGTCGTGGTGCCAGGCGCGATACTCGCCAGAAATGCATCCGCGCAGGCATTCAGGGCGACCTGGTCGCGAACCGAGCGTATCGAGGCCTGCCCGCCTTGATCGACGACGTCGGGACCGGCAATGGCAGCGGCAGCCCCCGCCATCAGCGCCACGGCCCCCAGCGTAATTTTGACTAGTGATTTCATTGTCGTTGCTCCTTCATATTCGGACTGGATAGGTGGATGGTTAGGGCGTCACTCGGGATGGCTCTGAAGCGCGGTGGAGTTACTGCGCCCGACACTCAACGGCTGTGAACCGCGGTTCGAGTCGCGGTGTATTGCGGTCAGGGTCGGGCGGTTGAGTTGGACGACGGCTCGCTCGATCGTCTCGCGGTAGCAGTCCTTCCATTCGCGCGACCGATTCCCGTCCCAGAGCGAGAACTGCTCGCCGCAGAGTGACTCGGCGGCGGTCCGGATGCGCGAGTACAGAACGCGTTCCCCCGAGGGGCTCTCGAGGTTCAGGTCAGCGAATCGTACGGTCAGGCTCTTCTCGACCACCGATGACGCCCTGGGCACAGCGGCGAGTGCCAGCGAGGCCTCGCAGGTGAGCCAGAGCGCGCCAGCCAGCGTTGCGAAAAGCTTCGAATTCGACTTGTGCTTCGATGAGTTCACGACGGGTCTCCCAGGTTTGGATGCATATCGCCGACGCTTCGGGCGGCCGGCGGGCCAAGGCAATCCTTGGCCTACGATCTGTGAATTCGCTTTGGCGGCATCACAAGATCCTCATGGCTAAGGTATGATGCGTGTCGCTGTCGCCGTGCCCGTCACCTGCATCTGCAGGGTGCCGCTGAGATCATAGATTTTCTGGTCGTTGGTGCCCGTATACGACAGGCCATCGTGCGCCAGCTCATCGGTCTCGGTCTCTGTGAAGTAACCGGACTGCACCCCGTCCTGATAGAGCCAGCCGATGTGATTCCGGAACACATGCCTTGCATCCACTGCCTTCCAGGACCCTAGGCAGATATTTCCGCCCAGCACCGGCAGATTTATGTCTTCCCATTCGGTGCCATCGCTGTGCCATTGAATCAAAGCTTCCGCAAAAGGTGATCCCTCGACGGTATAACTTACGTGCCACGTGCCTACGATCCCCGCGCCGGCCCACTTGCCATCGGAACCGCTGTCACCCAATAGACTCTGCAGGACTAGAGGGGTTACTGCGGGAGACGTGCCCTGCTGAATCGCCGATCTCGGATCCGCACAGCCCGCATGGGCGGATAATCCAGTTAGTGACAGCGCCGCCGCTGTTGCTGCCACAATGAATGTGCGCTTCATGATCCACTCCTTCTGACTGCTGGTTGAATCTCTCGACGACTGCTACGCTACCGCAGAAGTCACGAGAGAAACCGCCACCAGCTTCGATCCTCACAATGTCCTCACGATTGGCAACATAGTTCTCGGCTACGGTACTCAGAGTGGCGTCAACGTTTCTTGTGGAGGGCCGGTCTCCAGCGCTTGTTACGCAGGGAGACATCCATGAAAGGTGAATCAGAGGGCCTCAAGCCCGCGGTGCTCAGCGAGCTGCGGGCACGGCTGCGCGGCGCCACAATTGTGCCAACCGACGAGGGCTACACCGCCGCGCGTCGTGTCTGGAACGCTGCCATCGACAGGCATCCGTCGGCCATCATCGTTTGCGCCGATGCCGAGGACGTGTCATTTGCGGTGCGCATCGCGGCGGATAACGGGCTTGCGCTCACCGTTCGAGGCGGAGGTCACAACGTCGCTGGCCGTTCGATTCGCGACGGCGTGTTATTGCTTGATCTTTCCAAACTGCGCGACGTAGCGGTGAACCAGGAGTCTCGGATTGCGACTGTGCAGGGCGGCGCACTGTGGCGCGACGTCGACGGTGCCGCGGCGATCGAAGGCCTGGCGACGACTGGCGGTCTCATATCGAGTACCGGGGTGGGGGGATTTACCCTCGGCGGCGGCGCCGGGTGGCTAATGCGCAAGCATGGTCTGGCCTGCGACAACGTCCGTAGTGCCGGAGTGGTGCTGACCGACGGCAGATTCGTGCGCGCATCTGCCGAGGAGCATGCGGATCTTTACTGGGGGTTGCGCGGCGGCGCTGGAGGGCTCGGTGTCGTAACCAGTTTTGAGTTTCAGCTGCACCGGCTGCGTGGTGTGCTGGCGGGACTGATAGTCCACTCGGCCGACAACGCAATCGAGGCTTTGCGCGCGTTCCGCGATTTTGCGGCCGATGCACGGCCGGAGTTCTGCGGACTTGCGGTCATAGCGAACGCGCCGTCGCTGCCGTTCCTGGATGCGGCCTGGCATGGGCGGCCGGTGGTGATATTTGCCGTATGCTGGTGTGGCGAGCTCGCGGCCGGCGAACGAGAAATGTCCGCACTACGTGGACAGGGGCGGCCGCTCGCCGATCACATTGGCCCAATGCCGTATGCCAATTGGCAGCAGATGCAGGACCCGGGGGCACCAGCGGGGAAATTCTATTATTGGAAGACCGCCAACTATTCATCGTTGAGCGAACACACCCTGGAGCAGCTTGCAGCGGCGGCTCATTGTCTTCCAACACCGCGATCCGAAATTCATCTACAGCACATGGGGGCAGCGGTCGCTCGCGTCCCGGCCGAGGAGTCCGCGTTTGCCCATCGCGATGCACAGTTCTTCGTAAATCTCATCGGTAGTGCGGACGAGGCGGGCCAAGTGGATGCGTTGAGGGGACATATCCGCGCCCTCCACAGCAAGATTTCTCGCGATGCGTTGCCGGGCATTCTGGCGAACTTTGGTGATCAGGACGAAGACAATGATGTACGGCGATTCGGGCGCCTGCATGCCGCGCGACTGGAGTCGCTGCGCCGCCGGTTCGATCCGGGCGGAATTCTGGCCTGATCTCGAATAGTCGCTGCGTCACCTCAGGTGTATGGTGGCAATGAGCCAAACCGTCCTCAATGGCGCGGGCGACGCCAAACCGGCAAAGTTCGGGGCGATCGAAGGGCTTGCGAAATCCTCGCTCAAACTATTATTGGCATTCTTGACCAACCCCATCACGCTCCAATGACCATTGGCGCTCGCCACACCCAGGGATAAATCCAACGGACGGTAGGGAGCAGACGGGTAGGCGTCTCCCTCCTGGTTATACATGGAGCCGCGATAGCGCAAGTGCGCCGCGGCCAACAGGTTGAGTGTGGCTGTCAATGGCCGCTCGTAATCCGCCCCCGCAGTGCCATTCCAGGTGGGCGATTGCGTGGCTCGACACACGTGACAGGTGATCGACGGAACCAGCACGGCATCTTCCGCGGTTCTCGTGACAGCGGCATTGGCATAGGTGATGGCTCCGGCAAGCCTCAGAGTCCGATTGACCTGCCATGCCGTCTCGACCTCGTATCCCTGAGACCGCGCCGGCAGATTTTCGGTTATGAAACCCGCTGCTGCACCGGTAAACAAGGAGTCCTGGAAATTGCTGATGACGGTGTGGAATAGCGATGCGTTGATGCGAAGGCTGCGATTGAGAAGGGTGGATTTAATGCCCGTCTCGACCGTTTGCGCAACTTCGGATTTGATCCGCGAATCGACTGCCGGATCGGCGAACTCCGGATAGGCATCTGTGTTCGTCTCAACGTAGCCCCCCGTCTTGGTGCCATGTCCGTAGGCGAGGTACAGCATGTCGTTGCTCGAAGGCGAGAACTGCAGACTGGCGTTGCCGTCCAGGAAAGAATCCGAGAAGGGTAGTGCGGTGGCCGGAAAGGGCGGATTGGCGATCGTGTTCCAGATGGTGAGCGGCGCGGCATTGGTGCGGCCGAGCAGGGTGTCCTTTCGTTCGTCCGTAAAGCGCAAGCCGCTGGTCAGGCGCCATTGATCGGTCCAGTGCCAGGTGGCAGTTGCGAATAGGGATTTCGAATCCGTTTTCTGATTGAAGTCGTTCGTGAACGGGCCGTCAAACAGTTGACCTGCAATGGGAGTTGCCGGCGGCCAGTCCGGCACACCCCAGTCCTGATGTTCGATCGAGTGCCAGTCGCTGTGAAACAAAAAGGCGCCGACGATGTAGTCCAGTGATTGATCGGTCGGCGACGCGAGCCGAAGTTCCTCGGTAAATTGTTGGTAGTTCTCCAGTCGAATGAAATTTATCCACGGCTCCGGCGAAAAATCGAAGTCGTCGTCGTTGTTCAGGTTATAGTCAACACGCGCGGTCTGCGATACGAGCGAGTACTTGCCCAGTTCCCACTGGAGCTTGAGGCTGTAGAAATCTATCTCGTTGGTGTGCGTTGTTTCACCCGTCTTGGTAAGACTGGTATAGACATCCTCCTGGTCATTCAATACGCCTTCGCCGTAGATCGGATCCAGAGCGGGGTCGACGATCTGGTAAGGGGTACCGAGACGCTTATTGTCGCTGCGCTGATACGATGCGGATGCAGTGAAGGTTTCCCACGGGGTGAAAACGGCGGTCGTGCGGGACGCGAAGTCGTCGTCAATCGGCACCGATCGGCCGGTGGCCGTATTCTTGACCCATCCAGCCGTATCGTTGTAGTGGATGGCTTCCCGTACGGCGAACGTCGGCGTGAACGGCAAATCCAATCCCAGGTCGTAGGTTTCTCCGCCGTCCGCGAATTCTCGCGCCACGGTCACATTGGCGTCATACTCTGAGCCGGGCTGTCGTGTAATCAGGCTAATGGCCCCGAGGCTGGTATTTTTGCCGAGCAGGGTGCTGTCAGTACCCTTGATGATTTCGGCCCGGTCTAAATCGAAGAAAGCACTGGAGTACAGGCGCGCTTTGGCCAGGAAGATGCCGTCCATGAAGACGCCGATCGACTGCTCGAACGCCTGCGACCTCGCAAGCGTGCCGATGCCGCGGAAGGTCAGACCCATCCCGTCATCGGGTGCCCGGGAGAAGACCATACCGGGGACGTAGTCGGCGATCTGAAACAAGTCTCGCACATTGGCTCTGGACATTTCATCGGCCGACACCGTATCGATTGTAATCGGAACATCCTGGGGCGATTCCGCGCGCTTTTGCGCGGTAACGGTCACTTCCTCGAGTTGATCCCCATCGGGCACCGAGGCACGGCCGGATTCCAAGCCGCTCAACAGCAAGGGAATTACCAGAAAATTCGAGCGTTTCCTCACCAGCGGACTCACCCTGTGTCGCCAGCCCTGGCGTTATCGTTATCGATGCCAATATAACCCGCGACCGGGCCCTGGGTCCCCCAGCGGGTGAGACCCTCATGAATCCCTCACAAGATGTCATTGACGTCCCCGCCGAAGCCCCAAAGCAGGTCGGCTGCCTCATTGACAACATCCTCTTGTCGCATTTGCGCTCCGGCATTCGCGAGGACCTCGTATTGCTGCTGGCCAAGAGTCGATCGCAACGCCGCATTGGCAAGCTCATTGTGACGGGTCCAGAAACTGAACAGGGGCGAGGCGGCGCGTTTGCGAATCTCCTCGGCGGCACTTAAGAATCGGCAGGCTTGCTCGGCTTTGCCCATGCGTTCCGCAATGTAAGCGCATCCCTCGATCGATCCCGCGATCCCACGGATATGCCCGACCGAAATCGCGTTTTTCATCGCCTCGAGCCACAGAACCGCCGCAGGTCCGAAGCTGCCGCGCCGGAACAGTCCCAGCCCGATATACATGTCGATGAAATGATGCTGGTGCAAATCCCCCCCCAATCGACGCACCGGTCGCAACAGGTCGAGGCACTTGTCAATCTCCCCTTCGGACAGGTAGACCCAGCCGCGCGCGAGCCCGGCGAGACCGCGCAACAATGGGTCGTTGTATTGGTTCGCGAGTCGCTCCAGCAGAGTCAGGTGTTCGGCCGCTTCTACCGTGCGACCCATGTGCGCCAGCCACAATGCGAGGGAGCCGCTGGAATAGGCGGCTGCCCAGTCGTCGCCGACTTCACTGGCAATGCTTACGGCCTCCACGAGTTCCACGTCTCCCGCGGCCTTGTCTCCCAGGGCCTTGGTGACGCCGAGGCACATGAGCGCGAGTCCCCGCTCTCGTGTGCGCGGGGACGGTGCGGCGGCCAGAGCGCGCTCGCACAGACGTTTTGCGAGTACTGGCTCCCCGTGCGCCTTGAAGTAGAGGGTCAGAAAGCCCACGATCCTCAGCGCAGCCTGACCGTCATTCGCGCTGACTGCGTGCTCGGAGGCGCTGTCTATGTTGCCATGCTCGCGCATGAGCAACGCGATGCGCTCGCGCATCCGACCCCCCAGCATGTCTTTATGTGCCTCTTCGACCATGCGCACGACGTAAGCCAGGTGCGCGTCACGCGCGCGCCGCTCTTCGCCCACCTTCGCGAGCTGTTCCAACGCGAATTCGCGCACGGTTTCGAGGAGCCGGTAACGCGGCGGGCTGGCGCTCTGGTCCACCGAGACCAACGATTTATTTGCAAGGCCGGTCAGCAAGTCGACTACGGCCTCTGGCGTGCTGCCGAATGCGGATCCCATATCGATCGCCGCATCGACCGTCCAACCCTGCACATACACGCCAAGCCACGCGAGGAATCGCTGTTCCTCGGGGGAGAGCAGCCCAAAGCTCCACTCCAGCAACGCGACCAGATTGCGGTGCCGGTGATCGCGGCCCGCGACATCGCTGACCAGGAAGCGAAAGCGCTCATCGAGCCGCTCGAGCACCTGGCGCGGTGAGAGCAATGCGAATCGAGCTGCTGCGAGTTCCAGAGCCAGCGGCATGCCGTCAAGGCGTTCACAGATGTCGACGATTGCCGGCGCACTGGCGGCATTGAGAACGAATTCTGGTTGAACGTCACGGATGCGTGCCAACAGCAATGAAACCGCCGGCGCGGCGGCGACCTCCTGGAGCTCAGATGCACTGGATGCGCGTCTGATATTGGGCAGGCGCAGCGGCGGCATGCGCAGTACACGCTCGCCGACGAAGTTCAGCTGCTGTTGCGATGTTGCCAGCACTTTCAGCTTGTCGGTGGCCCGCAATATGTCGACCGCCAGCGCGCCAAGGTCGGCGGACAGTCGATCGCAATTGTCCAACAGGAGCAACGCCTCTCGGCCTGCCAGGGCCTGTGAGATCCTCTGGACAAGCTCAATTTGACCAGACGGTGCGATTGATAGGGCAAGGGCGAGGGCCTGTAGCCATTCTTCGGCTCGCTGCATCGGCACCAGGTCGAAGAACCAGATGCCGTCCGGGTATTGATCAGATTGCTGGTGCGCAAACGCCAAGGCGCACTGGGTCTTCCCCATTCCACCGGTGCCGAGGAGCGTGAGCGCCCTCCCATCGTGCAGCTGCGCGTCAATCTGGGCTAATTCATGTTCGCGGCCTATCAATGATTGCAGCCGCGCCGGCAGCCGTGCCGACGGCGGCGGCCCGAAGCGCGCCCGCGGCTCGGTGGGCGCGGCCGCTGTCCTTTCAATTGGGCCGACATAGCGATACCCGGCGCCATAGACAGTCTGAATAAACTTTGGTCGATCAGGGTCGTCCGCAAAGGCGCGCCTCGCCAAGGCGATCACTCGATTGAGGGTCGATGCAGTGACGAACCTGTGCCCCCACACCGCGTCCAGCAATTGGTCGCGGGTCAGCAAATTTCCCGGTTGCATCAATAATTGCAGCAGAACCGCGAACACCTTGGGTTCGAGATCGATGTCCTCGCCCTCACGAGTAAATCGTCGATTCCTGGTATCGAGCTCACAGGCCCCGCATCGATAGATTGATTGATCCAAGCGCGCTCCGATTCGACTGCACCGCGACTGATTCTACGAGGAGCTGTCCGACTTGGAGTGACAGTCGAGGATAGGAAGCTTGCAATATCATCACTTAGAGCCGGCGCCCAAGATGGAGTCGCGTGGTCTCCGGTCCATTCAGACTCTGGCGAGTTCGGGGATGGTAGGGGACCAGATCTCTCATGGTTACTGTAACTTACTGATCTGACCGTTCCTTCTGCGGGTTCGGCGAGCCGCCGAGCAGCGGCGGCGAAGGACGCCGGAGCGTTCGCGACGGCGGTCCCGAGCGCGAGCGAGGGATGAGCGGCGCAGCCGCGAACAATCCCTCTCTCTCCGCCATTCTTTCCCACCTGTTATCAAGGACTTGAGCTTTCGTTCCAGTCTGTACTGGCAGATCTACTGCCAGATTTGCGTTTGCTGGCAAATGCCGCATCCGGTTC
>DATDIL010000122.1:0-35279 GCA_036521075.1 Steroidobacteraceae bacterium
ACATCGGGCCGAGCGACCCAACGCGATCTGGCAAGCCGATCACACGCAGCTCGATGTGCTCGTTCTGGATGCCAACGGGAAGGTGGTCCGGCCGTGGTTGACCACCGTGATCGATGACCATTCGCGCGTAATTGCCGGCTACCTGCCGCTCCTAGGCGCCCCCTCCACCCTGCAAACCTCGCTGGCCCTACGCCAGGCCATCTGGCGAAAGGCGGACCCAGGGTGGCCGGTGTATGGCGTTCCGGATGTCCTCTACGTCGATCACGGGAGCGATTTCACCAGCCACCACCTGGAACAGGTGGCCGTGGATTTGAGAATGGAGCTGGTGTACTCGACCGTCGCTCGTCCCCAAGGGCGCGGCAAGATCGAGCGCCTCTTCGGCACCCTGAACACCGAACTGCTTCCGGATTTGCCGGGATACCTCGTGCACGGCAAGCCGGCCACACCGCCGCGGCTGTCGCTCTCTGAGCTCGACAGGGCGCTGGGGGCCTTCCTCGTCGGCACCTACAACCTCCGGGAGCACAGTGAAATCGGCAACACGCCCCAGGCCGCGTGGTTGAACGATGGCTGGCTCCCGCGCATGCCGGAGAGTCTGGAGGACTTGGATTTGCTCCTCATCCAGGTGGCCAAGGTGCGCACCGTGCACCGCGACGGTATCCATTTCCAGGGACTGCGGTACCTGGACCCCATGCTTGCCGCCTATGTCGGTGAGGCCGTCACGATCCGCTACGACTCCCGCGACCTGGGCGAAGTGCGGGTGTTCCACCAAAACCGCTTCTTGTGCCGGGCGATCAGTCTCGAGCACGCCGGCGAGCCCGTCACCCTCAAGGATATTCAGGCCGCCCGCGCGCTGCGCCGCCGGGAATTGCGTGCTCAGATCAACGAGCGCATCCGCCCCGCCACCGAATACCTGCCTCCCATCGGCACGGTAGCTGCGCCCATCGCCACTGCGACCCCCGCGCCACCGGCACCCACACCCTCGAGGCTGCGCACCTACCGCGAAGACACCAAGCGATGAGCCATGCCATCAGCCATCGCTTCGATACGTTCATTTCCACCAAGGAACACCGTCGCTTCATCGAATTTGCGAACGCGGTGCGCGCCCACCGCTACATCGGCCTGTGCTACGGGCCCGCAGGCGTTGGCAAGACGCTCTCCGCGCGGCGCTACGCCGACTGCCATCGAATAGGGGATTTGTCCCCCGCGTGGAAGGACGCCAAACCAGCGGATGCCAAGATTTACGCCGCCTTGGCGCGATCCCGCACCTTGTTTTACACCCCAACGATCGGCCTCAGCCCCAGCGCACTGCGTTCGAATCTGCGCATCGCCCTGCAAGACGCGGTTGAGCGCATGAATAAAATCCGCCGCGGCAGGCGGATAATCGACATTGAACTCATCATCGTTGACGAGGTTGAGCGCCTCTCGGCACCCGCGCTGGAATGTCTTCGTGACCTATTCGACCAGGGCGATATCGGGCTGATGTTGGTCGGGATGCCCGGCATGGAAAAGCGCATGGCGCGCTATCCCCAGCTCTACAGCCGAGTCGGCTTTGCCCATCACTACAGACCTCTGCAGGGTGATGAGGTCTCCTTCGTTCTCACCCGCCATTGGCGCAAGCTCGGCTTGAATCTCGATACGGCGGATTTCTCGGACACCCAGGCCATCGCCTCAATCGCTCGAATTACCGGAGGCAATTTCCGCCTGCTGCATCGGTTGTTTGTGCAGATCGAGCGCATCCAGAAGATCAATGACCTGACCTTTATTACTGACGAGGTGGTCAACGCGGCCCGGAGCACCTTGGTTATCGGTGCCGCATAGTGGACCGCCGAATAGCGCTGAAGAAACCCCGCCATTTATCGCTGAAGATCACACGCGCGGCACAGCGCGTTGGCATCGAGCGATCACCGCTGTCGCGAGCCATCAAGGCCCTGCGCCTGTCCCTTCTTCGTGAACTTAGCCGCCAAGTTCGCCGCTTTCTGACGACGCGCAGCCACAGGTACATACGGTTTCCAACGAAAGTACAACAGCGTCTCCCCAATGATGCTGACCTATCAGGCCTCAGCCCGAGCGGAGTGAATATCAAGTGTCACGAGGTTCAACAATTCCTGGTCCCCGAGTTCCGTCAACTCGAGTTCCGTACCGCCCTCCAGCAGGTCCTTGACGAGCAATTGCTTCGATTCGATCAAGCGGTCGATTTTGTCCTCGACGGTGCCGCGGCACACGAACTTATGCACCAGCACATTGCGAGACTGGCCGATCCGGAATGCCCGATCGGTCGCCTGATTCTCCACCGCCGGATTCCACCAGCGATCAAAGTGGATGACATGCGAGGCAGCCGTCAGATTGAGTCCGGCGCCTCCCGCCTTGAGCGAGAGCACGAAGAAGGGCGTCAGTTCCTCCTCCTGAAATCGGCGCACCAATTCCTTGCGCTTCCCGACAGGTGTTCCCCCTTGCAATACGAGCCCCTCGCGACCGAAGACGCTACCCAGGAAAGCGGCAATCGGCTGCGTCGCTTCGCGGAACTGCGTGAACACGAGCACCTTTTCCTGTTTCGCGGCGATGACCTCGGCGAGCTCCCGTAAGCGCGCGAACTTGCCGCTGTCCGCTTCTGTCCATGCGCCGTTGCCCAGCCTGTGAACCGGCGTCGAAGATTGACAAGGGAATCGGAAGGTCGTGCTCGCGGAGACAACAACTTGCGGCGCCGGTCGGCGTCCAATCCGCCCGCCGGTTCACACATACGCATCGTTAGTCCAGGGTGTAAGCGATACCTTCGTACGATGGCGGTGCCGGCAATTGCAGCTAGCATCAGGCGGCATTGCCCGTCAGCCACACACCTCCCGAGCAAGCCATGTTTATCCGACGCCTTCTGCACTCCCGGCGCTCACAGTTCGCCCTGCTTCTCTGCCTTGGGGCGGCGATTGCCCTGATCGCCGGGGTTGCCGTCAGCGCACAGGACAAGCACACCTTGAAGGTTCCGGACGGATTGCCGTTTGCCGGCTTCCGCGGCTATGAAGCAAACGACAGCAAGGGTTGGGCGTACGCCGCGTTCGCATTTGAGCCTGCTACCAACACGTATGCACCGAACAACACTGGCACCGTCACTTGCGGGTTCGCCTGCCATACGGCTGTCGCGAAACCGGGCTACATCTTTACGGGATACGGCACGCGTTGAGCCGGCGGGCAGGAGGGAACTCCCCGTGCCTACATGCGCTCTGGCGGCGCTGCTGTCCGTGAATGTGGGCCTGCCCCGCGACATTGAGCGGCACGGCGCGCAGCAGTATCGCGACGCATTGGACGGACTCCGCGTGTCAAAGCATTCTGAAGTTCGCGGAGGCCTGCGACGTCCCGGTGCATTGGTCGTGCCGAAGCGGTGTCTGCCACAATTGCGAGACCGGTCTCATCTCCCGGTCGGTGGTCTACCGCCCCGAACTCCTGGAGCGGCCCGCCGAAGGCAACATTCTGCTGTGCTGCGCACAGCCGAGCCGCGATGTCGTCCTTGATCTGTAAGAGTTTCCGGGATCTGCGCAGGCCACTGCGCAACGGGGCCGGCCACATCCCCGTTCTGGGGTTTGGCACCCTGATTCCCAATCCGGTTGAGACGCGCACCGCCACGAGCGATGCGCTGGTGGCGGGATTTCGTCATTTCGATTGTGCCGAACGCTACCGCAACGAGCGCGCGGTGGGCGAAGCACTGGCGACCGGACTTGCCGCCGGCCGAGTTTCGCGTCAGGAATTGTTCGTCACCACCAAGTTGTGGAACACCAATCACCGGCCCGAGCGCGTCGAGCCGGCTTTCAGGGCAAGCCTGGAGCGGCTTGGGGTGACGTACATGGATCTGTATCTCATCCATACGCCCTACCCCTTTGAACCGGGGGATGAGCAGGATCCGCGGGATCAAAACGGCCACGTGCTTTACGATTCTGGCGTGACCTTGCTGGAAACATGGCGGGCGATGGAGAGCCTGGTTGATCAGGGCCGATGCCGCGCCATCGGGGTCTCGGACATTGACCTCGCCACACTGCTACCTCTTTACGAGGCTGCCCGAATCAAGCCTGCCGTGGTCCAGATCGAGTCCCATCCACATCTGCCGGAAACTGAGCAGCTGGAGTTCTGCACCACGCACGGCATCGTGATGCTGGCTTTTGCGCCCCTCGGCCACGGCATCAGACCGGGGCCGCTCGAAGACCCCGTCATCCTAGGCATCGCCGCACAGGTGGGCCAGACGCCGGCGCAGGTGCTGCTGGCCTGGGCCGCGCAGCGCGGCACGGCCTTGCTCACGACGCCCCGAACCGCGGCCCGCGCCCGTGAGAATTTTGACATCCGCGCCCTTCCGGACGAGGCGTTTGAGGAAATCAATCGGATTCGGATCCGGCAGCGGTTCAATGACGTCGTGAGGACCGGCAGCCCGGGTTTCATTCCCAAAGGAAGCTGATCGTGACGCCCGAAGCGCGATTGGACTCGTCTGCGTCAGAGCAGACAATTCTTGAAATTCTCGATGCACACTTGCAGGCGTCGGCCGCCGGTGATCTTCCTCCGGAACATCACATCTACGATGAGAATCTTGTACCCGAGGGTCGTTCATTACGGGGTCCTGCCATTCGTGAGCTCATAGCACTATTGTTCGATTTACGAGTCTGTCGGCCAAGCCAAGTCCCAGCCGCCACCTCATTCTACGGGCGCGCATGGTGCGTCTGCACCTGGCGGAGGTACGCGTTATCCCCCAACGAACCTCCCATTACGCGGCGGGCTGGACCCCGGCCCGCCGCCATTTTTTACAGCGAAGCTTGGGGGCCGCGAGGCGGTAATCGGCGAACGCGGCGGCAGCACAGGAATCGGTGACAACATGATCGACGCTCTGCAGAGTTCCGGGGATCAGTCGGTCCTCATTGACGTAGCCTCGGCCGAAGCTCACACCTTGCGAGCGGCGTGGGCCGCGGCGTGGCTTCGGGAATACCGGTGCTACAGCCGGTATCTTGCGCTTCTGGCCGTTGATGCAGTCGAAGAGACCGAGCTGCGATTTGCATGGCTGGATTGGTGGGATGCCACCTGCGTCTGCCGCGACGCATTGCAACGCCTGGAGGGCAGTCCACTCGCGGGCTGAACCGCGTCGTCCAAATCATTCAGTCCCGCGGTTGCGCATCCTCCCAAAGCTTAAACAGCCCCATCACTGAAGGAAGGGCTCGACGCCCAGATCGTTGTCGTCAGTAGTCAATTTGGATGGCGGGCATCGTACGGCGATCGCGGCTGTGGAGCCATTCCCGCGTCACCATGTGAACAGACGCAGTTCATCCCTAATCGTGACTATCAAGCCCGTCTACGGGGCCAGCGAGCACCTCCGGCGGCGCGCCGGGAATACTGAAGCTGAACGTCGCACCGGGTCCTTCATTGGCCACCGCCCAGAGACGTCCCTTGTGACTCTCGATAATTGAACGGCTGATCGCAAGCCCGACTCCCATGCCGTGCGCCTTGGTCGTATAGAAGGCGTCGAAGAGCTTCTCGACAGCATTCGGGTCGACGCCCACACCGGAATCCCGAACGAGCAATCTGACCGAATCCTTCGCGCCGCTTTCCGTCTGGATCAGGAGCGTCCTCGGCCGATCCACGACCCCGCTCATCGCGTCGGCGGCGTTCAGCAGCAGGTTCAGGATCACCTGCTGCAGTTGCACGCGATCGCAACTGACGGCTGGCAGACCTTCCGCAAAGTGCGTCTGCACGACAGCGTGCGCCCTTTGCAGTTCGCCTGACGATAGAGCGACCACCTCGCGTGTCGCATCATTGACGTCCACCCTCTCCAAGGTCGGCAGCTTCTTGGTGAACATCGCGCGCAGGCGCTTAACCACCTCCGAGGCGCGATTGGCATCGCGGATCGTTCGCCGAGCCGTTTCGGCCGCCCCGACGAGATTTGGCGGTTCGGCGGCCAACATCCGCACTAAGGTGCTGGCATTGGTCAGGATTCCCGCAATCGGCTGGCTGACCTCGTGCGCAATGGAGGCGGTCATGGTGCTGAGCGTTGCCACGCGCGCGACATGCGTCAGTTCCGCACGCGCCCGGTTCAGTCGTTCTTCGGCGAGTTCGCGTTCCGTGACATCCTGAAGCGCCCCAATGAACACCGGACGATCAGTTATCAGGTCGGCTCGATGACCGACCACATGCGCATGCCGCAGCTCGCCCTGGGTGGTCAGAATGCGGAAGACGAGGTCAAAGTCCGGGGCACCCCGCACGGCGTCGCCAATCATGCTCTCAAAGCTGTCGATATCCTCCGGATGTACCGTGGCCTGGACCATCGCCATGGTGACCGTCGACTCCTGATTGAAACCAAAAATCCGACGGACCTCCTCAGACCAATTGTGCCGGTCGGCCAGCACGTCCCAAGTAAAACTGCCCGTTTTGCTGAGCCGCTGGCCCTCAGCGAGCTGCGAAAGCGCTTCGCGAAGTTCCCGTTCTCTCATCTGTAACGCTGAATCGGCCCGCGCACGATCGATCGCAATACCCGCTATCTTCGTGAAGCGATCCACGAGATCCTGCTCCGCGGGCGTCAGGCCGATTGCCTTCGGCCGGTACACGGTGATCACGCCCGAGGCTTCGCCGGAACCGGACATGATTGGCAACGCGCAGCACGAGGCGTACCCGTAAACTTTCAACAACGATGGCCATTCAGATCCCCGCCATCTTGAGTCTTCGAGCACGTCAGCGGTGAATACCGAGCTCTTGGCCACGACCGCCAGCGAACACGGGTCATTCCCACCGTCAATGGTCCTGCCTTCGAGAAATTCGTTGAAAGCTTGCGGTATGTTCGCGCCGGCGCCGACCCGGAAGTGCTTGGCGTCCGGTGCGACCATGAGAATGCTGCAAAAGCACCCATGACAGAGCACCTCGACATGCCGGCTCAACGCGTCCAAAACCCGCCCCAGGGGTTCGCCTCTGGCCACCATTTCGAGCAGATTCACCTCCGCCGCCAGCAAAGTCTCCGCTCGTTTCAGATCATCGACGTCAATCTGAAACGTCACATAGCGAACGATGTTGCCGTGCGCGTCGCGGACCGGGACGCACCGTGCGCGCGTCCACCGATACTCGCCGCCCGGGTACAGCATGCGAATTTGCTCGTCGTACATCTTTCCCGTGGACAGAAGTGCCGTGCTGGCGATGACGTTCTTCTCGAAATCGTCCACGTGGATGATCCCGGAGGTTCGCCACTGCTCCAACTGCTCCTGAGTCATGTGGAAATCGTTGAGAGACTGCCGGTTACTGAACTCCGATATGCCGGCCGTGTTCAGGAAGCCCGCCTGCCAGGGAAGCATGTCAAAGAAGCGCCGCAGGCGACCATCAAGCGTGGAGCGCTCGTCCACACACACTCCGAGCCAGCACCAATGCGCGTCGACGCTGCCGCTGTCCGGCAATGGGGACGCATGGAACACAAACCAACGGTATTCCCCGTCGAAACGCCGCAGTCGCCCATCAATCTCCTGGGCAACGCCCGATTGTCTGATAGCGTTCCAGGAGTTCAGGAACGCGCCTAAATCATCGGGGTGGAGCGCCGTTTGCCAACCGTGGGCAAGCGCTTCGTCCAAGCTAAGCCCGGTGTATTCACGCCAGCTGCGATTGACGAAACTGCCGTGGCCGTCAGATTGCGTTATCCAGACCATTCCCGGCAGCGCGTTGACTAGGCCGCCGAAATCAATTTCTGCCGTAGCGTTCTTCTTGGTGCGCATAGCCAGCCTGCATCTGCGGTCGAGCGGAGTTGGATGATACATTGATGCCGGTGTCGAGGCTCGTTGGCCCGCGGCTGCCCCGGCACACGCGTTGCTCCACGCCATCTCGTTGAATGACAACCGATTGCTCGCGGACAAACCACCCATACCAAGGTGTCATGGATCGGCGTCACATCGTCCGCTATGATTACTCTGCGGTGCAGAGGTTAATCGGGGCGCGCCATTGTGACGCGCGAGTCAGGGGTGCCTACGGAGGTTGCCGGCGCTTTTTTGAATCGCACCGTGGATGCGATTCGTACCCTGGTGCTGCGCGAGGTCTCGGCATTCAGTAGACCTGCGAATACAATGGATTGTGGGTGCTGGGGAAAACTTCCATGCGTAGATACCTGCTCAGAGCGGCGGTCGCTGCGCTCGCTTGCGCTGCAAGGATAGGGGCCTCGGTCGCTCAAACGGCAGACTCCGGCTCCACGAACCCGGAGGAGGTTGTCGTGACGGCGCAGAAGCGCGCCGAGAATGTCGATACGGTGCCGATCGTGATATCGGTTCTGACGAACCAGGACCTGGTGCAAACGGGTGTCAACACCACGCAAGAACTTGAATGGGCGGTTCCAGGCTTGGTGTTCGGCAATACGAACGGCTTTGGGGAGCCGTATATCCGCGGCATTGGTACTGATCTGATCGGCCCCGGACAGGATTCACCGGTCGGATTTTATCTCGATGGGGTCTACCTGCCCTTAAACATTAGTCTATTGCAGGAATTCGGTGATATATCGCGTGTCGAGGTGCTCAAAGGCCCACAGGGCACCCTCTATGGTCGTAACACCACGGGCGGCGCCGTCAACATCATCACGCGCGATCCTGAACAGACCCTTTCAACCGACGCCAGCGTGAGCGCCGGAAATCTCGGATACGCGAAGGCGATGACCTATGTGACCGGTGGTCTCACCAATGCATTGAGCGCGAACTTTACAGGCGTCTACACGGTCCACAATGGATTTTTCGATGTGGTGAATTCGGGGGGCCACACGGACAATCTCAATCAATTCGGGCTGCGCGGTAAAGTCAAGTACGAGATCGATGACGGCTGGGACATCCTGTTGGGCGGAGATTACTCCCACCGACACGATACCTCCGATAGCGCTTTTACGGCCTTGGCGGGGACTGACGTGCCACTGCCGCCCGGTGTAGGTCCTGCCTTGCGGGCACGTGACACTTATTCGGATATCGTCCCCGTCCCGAATCAATCGGCCACCGACTTTGGCTTAAATCTTACCCTTCGCGGCCATCTGGGCTGGGCGGATCTCACGGCTATCTCAGGCCTTCGCGACGATTATCTGACCTCGATCTCGGACGGTGATCTGACCTCACTGCCATTGCTGGCCTATTACGCTGGCGAGGGCCAGCAACAGTTCACGCAGGAAGTCCAATTGGCATCATTCGGCACAGCGCCGCTGCAATGGCTGGGAGGACTGTACTACCTCACGGCGAACGCCTTTGAAGCCCCCGTGGATGTCTGGGCAATGGCCGCCGACACGACTGCGCCTGCTGCCGTGTTGGCCGGCAGAACCCATATCGGCTCGTATGCCGGCTACGGTCAGGTGAGTTACGGGTTGCCCTATGGATTGAAGCTGATCGCGGGTTTACGCAGTAGCTATGAGCTGCGGCAATTGACGCAACAATCGGAAAACGGGGCCAATTGGCTCGATCCCGCGGTGCGGGCGGCCTCGAACTTTACGCCGCTCGTGCCTTCGAAGAGCTGGACCAGCACGGATCCGAAGGCCACGTTTCAATGGGAGAGCACTGGACAGCTGCTGTATGCCAGCTTTTCAACGGGTTTCAAGGCCGGCTCCTACAATCTGCTGAGCGACACGGCCGGTCCTCTGGATCCCGAGAAAATCACCGCCTATGAGCTCGGGGGCAAGCACGACTTGCCGGTGTTGAATCAAGTGCACTTGGACTGGGCATTCTTCTACTACAACTACCGTAACATCCAGGTCAGCGTCCAGGACCCCGGCACGGGTGGCATCAATGATTCGCAAAATGCCGCATCTAGCATCAACAAGGGCGTCGATCTGGATCTCGCGGTGCCGATCGTCAGGAATCTGACGGCCAGCATCAGCATGGAGTATCTGAACGCCCGGTATGAGAGCTATGCGGACGCCTCGGTTGCGAACATCGTGGATGGCGACGTGGTCAATGCCGCCCCTACGAAGTCGGTGGATGCCACCGGAAATCGCATGGAGCGCGCTCCCTCGCTGACCTCCACGGTACAGATAAAGTGGGTCGTCCCCATCCGCACCGGCAATATCTCCACGACCGCCACTTATTATCACAACAGCGGCTTCTACTTCGATGCGGGAAATGAGTTTCAGCAGAAGGCCTACAACCTCGGAATTTTGCGCATTGCCTACGTGGCGCCCGGAAGTCGCTGGAGCGTTGCAGCGTGGATCGACAACGCATTCAATGCAACGGTCATAGCAGGCGTTGCTTCCTCGCCCTACGTGGAGTCCGCGGATTACACTGATCCACGGCTATATGGCTTGAGTGCCTCGATCCACTTCTAGACGCGATCCTCAGGCGCTTCCCGCAGGCGCGCCGCCATCGTCAACAGATCTGCGAGCGTCCTGGCCTTCATCTTCCGCATCACCTTCCCGCGATGCGCCTTCACGGTGATCTCGCTGATTCCGAGTGTGGCTGCCACTTGCTTGTTGAGCTTCCCCTGGGTCACCAGGGTCATGACATCCCGCTCGCGAGGACTCAGGGACTCCTGGCGTTCCCGCAGCGTCTTCAGGACGCGCTGCTCTGCCAGGCACGCTCGACTGCGATCGACCGCGCTGCACACTGCACTAAGCAGTGCTTCGGGGCTGAACGGCTTCGTCAGGAACTCGGTCGCGCCCGCCTTCATGGCTCGAACACTCATCGGAATGTCGCCGTGGCCGGTGATGAAGATGATGGGCAAGGTCGCCTGACCCGCGCCCATCCGTTGCTGCAGCTCCAGTCCATTCAGGTCCGGCAGGCTCACATCGAGGATGAGGCAACCGGGGATGAGTTGCCGAGAATGCTTCAGGAACTCTCCGGCCGATGCGAAGACCGCCGGCTGAAACCCTGACTCTTCAACCATCGCCTGCAGGGATTCTCGCAAGGACACATCGTCGTCTACCACGTAAACGACCGGCTTTACGTCCGACATGCCCATCGCGCCGGAACCCGGCGACCTCTCCGCATTCATAGCTGTCTCCTCAATCGTTTCCAGCCTGGCGACGTCGCCCCACGTCAGTTCGTGCCCAGTGCCGCAGTCAACGCCGCGCGAAGTTCCGCCTCGGTGAACGGCTTGAGCAGGTACGCGACGGCGCCATCCTCGAGCACTGCAGAACGCACCTTGTCGTCACCCTGCGCCGTGATAAAAATGATGGGAATATTTCTCCCCTGTCGTAGCAGTTCACGCTGCAATTCCGGGCCCGACATTCCTGGCATCGCAACGTCCAGAATCAAGCATCGTGTCTGTTCAAGAGCATCGGATTCGAGAAATTCGCCCGCGGATGCAAAGGCCCGCGACGCGAAGCCCAGTTCCCCCAACAGATCGGGAAGCGACTCGCGCATTGATTCGTCGTCATCGACGACGGACACCCAAGAGCGCTGCGCCACTTAGGCATTCCTTGCGACAGCGACCTCGAAGCGCCGGCCGTGGCCTGCCACCCGCCGACTCTCCTGCACCGCACCAGTCGGTGGCATTGTATCCTTGCGCATTCGCATATCTCTGGTTACTTCAAGGGAGAATGCGCCAGTCCACGGGACCGTGCGCTAATACAAAAGTATCGGTCCGAGTCGCTCTGAGGAAGCTCCGACACGCTGTACGGGCGCGCCAAAGATCTTCGACCGAAGGCCGCCCGCAGAACCCGTAAGCGTTGTAGATCCTGTAAATCATCAGACCCGGCTTGAGCACGAGCGTGTGTGGAACGAAATCCCTGCAGCGTGTGATGATCGTCGGTCGCGACGCTCCCGCCATCACTCCAAGCGGCAAGTGGCCGCTTTGTGATTACAGCAGACCTTTCTCTATCCCGATGGTGACAAACCCCGCGACCACAATCCCCGTTGCCAGCAAGCCCGCGGCGACCAGCATCCATGAAAGGCTTTCCCGCCGCACCTCACCAACGGGCGTGTGTTCAACTGCCGGCCGCCCCATGGACCGCTCGGGCCACGAGCGGTCCAACTGCCGCGTCCCCCAATCAGCGCTGCGACGAGCCGTTTCCCGTCCCTCCCGCAGATCCTTCAGCAGCGTGACGCGCGGATCAATCTCCGCATACATTTCAAGATCAGCGATTCTCCTGGCCATAAAACTCTCCGGTAGATCGTATCTGGAGATTGCGGAGTCATTCGGCCGGCGGCTTGTACCGGGCGCGCTTTTTGGGCTGTGCCTGCTTCTGACTTTGCTCATGGACTACTCAGCCGCTACTGCCCCAGCACCGCCGGCCGGACGACGCACGAGCCAGCACAGCGGGAGCAGCACCATCACCAGCCAGCCGGAGAAATAGAAGATATCGAGACTGGACAGCAGATACCCCTGCCCGATGACTTCTTGCAGCACCTTGGCCGCAGCGGACAGTCCGCCGAAACCGTGGGAGTGCAGTTGCGTGAGAGCGCCGGAGTAGCGGGGGTCATATGCCGACAACGACTCCACCAACCGTGACTGGTGGAGGGCCTCGCGCCGGTCCCAGTAGGTCGTCGTCAAAGAAGTGGCAAAACTGCCGCTGATGATGCGCAGGAAGTTGTTGAGTCCCGAGGCCGCCGGCACGCGCTCGGGCGGCAGGCGATCGAGGGAAATCGTGAACAGCGCCACAAAGAACGTGCCCATGGCCACCCCCTGCACGAGCAGGGGTATGACGAACACCCAGAAACTCGCATCCGGTGGGTAGTGCGCACGCATAAAATAAGAGATCGCAAAGATCAGGAAGGACGCGGTCGCAAAGCCGCGCGCATCGTACTTGCCGATGTACCGACCCACGAAGGGCGCAACCAGTACGGCCGTCACGCCGCTAGGGGCGGCCACCAAGCCCGCCCAGGTTGCCGTGTAGGCCAGCTGGGTCTGCTGCCACAGCGGCATCAGCACGACATTCCCAAAGAAAACGGCATACGCCAGACACAAAGTGAGAGTGCCCAAGGTAAAGCTGCGCGACTTGAACAGCGTCAGGTCCACGATTGGATGCTCGTCGGTGAGCTCCCAGATGATCCAGGCCGCGAGTGCCAGAACGGTCACGATGCAGAGTGTGACGATGGTAGTGTTGTGGAACCAATCCAGGTCCTTGCCCTGATCCAACATCACCTGCAGCGCGCCCACCCACACGCACAGCAGCACCAGACCCACTTTGTCGATCGAGAGCTTGCGGGTCGGGGTCTCGAAGGCGTGCAGGAAGCGCCAGCACACCGCAGCGCAGAACAGACCCACCGGGACATTGATCAGGAAGATCCACTCCCAGGGATAATTGTCGGAGATGTAGCCGCCCAGGATCGGGCCGCAGATTGGCGCGACCAGCGTGGTCATTGACCAGATGGCCAGCGCCGTGCCCTTCTTCTGCGGCGGGAACAGCGACAGCAGCAGCGCCTGCGAGCCGGGGATCATCGGACCGGACACCCCACCCTGGAGCACGCGGAAAAAGAGCAGCGATGTCAGGTTCCAGGCGATCCCGCACAGAAGCGAGGCTACAGTAAAGAAGAGGATCGACAGTACGAAAACGCGAACGACGCCGAAGCGTCGCATCAGCCAGCCCGTCAGCGGGACTGAGACCCCGTTGGCCACCGCGAACGAAGTGATGACCCAGGTCCCCTGATCCGAGGAGACGCCCAGATTGCCGGCAATGGTGGGAATCGACACATTCGCAATCGTCGTGTCTAGCACCTGCATGAAAGTCGCCAGCGCCAGTGCCAACAGCGTGATCGTTCGCACGCCGCCGCGCAGCGGCGCGGGGATAGCACTGCGGGCCGCAGCATCGCTCATGATCGCTACTGGCGGGCCGCCAGGGTCCCGGTTGCGGCACCCACGGCCCCGTTTGCCGCGAGGATGCGCGCGATGCGTGCTTCAACGTCCGGGTCGACACCCAGGCTCGGTTGCACGGGAATGGGTTCGCTGCGCACCTGTGAGGCAATCGACGGACCGGAGGTATCATGTATGTCCACGGTCACCGTCGTCGACAGGCCCAGGCGCAGTGGATGAGCCTGCAGCTGCCGGGGGTCGAGCAGGATGCGGACCGGGACGCGCTGCACGATCTTGATCCAATTGCCGGACGCGTTTTGCGACGGCAGCAGTGCAAAGGCGTTGCCACTGCCGGCGGCGAGGCCTACGAGCTTGCCGTGATAGGTGACTCTGTGGCCGTAAACATCCGACCTCACTTCCACCGGTTGGCCAACGCGCATGTCCTCGAGCTGAACTTCCTTGAAGTTGGCATTGATCCAGACATCATCCAGCGGCACGACGGCCAGCAACGCAGTGCCGGGCGCAACCCGCTGTCCGATCTGTACTGATCGACGCGCCACCTCTCCGGAGACCGGCGCGATAATGCACGTGCGGCGCAGCGCGAGAGCGGCGTCGCGAACTGCGGCTTCGGCGGCAAGCACCCGCGGATTCGTGTCCACGGTGGTCCCATCGATCTGAACCGTCGTTGCCTTGAGCTGCTCGCGCGCCTCTCTCAGGTCTGCCTGTATCTGGGCAACGTTATCTTGCGTGTGGGCCAGCTCCTCGGAAGAGACGGCCCCGTCCTGCAACAGACTCGAGCGGCGACGGTAGTCGTCCTGGGCGCGCTTCAGCGCGATCTCGCGGTCGGAAATCTGCGCGCGCAGTTGCTCGGCGGTTGCGAACAGGGTGCGCACCTCACGAACCGCCCCAGCCAGCCTTGCCTCGGCATTGCTTATGGCCACTTGCGCGTCGGCAGGGTCGAGCTCCAGCAGGATCTGCCCGCGGCGTACGCCCTGGGTGTCATCGGCACGCAGCGCAATCACCGTACCTGGCACTTCGCTCGTAATCTGAACCAGGTCACCGTCTACATAGGCATCGTCGGTGCTCTGATAGTACCGGCCGTCCAGGAACCAGTAGCTGACGTATGCCGCACCACAAAGTATGGCCACCAGGCCGAGTATCATCAGCCCGAGACGGCGCTTGTTCGTCGTGTGGGCCGCCGCACTGCCTTCTTTGGGTGCGGCCGGGGTTGCATCATCGCTCATGGGGTTTTCCCGCAAATGCAAGGTTGGAGAAGAGGTTGTTCAAGCGAGTCAAGGCGCCTGCGGATCGAAGCTGCCGCCCACGGCCAGCAGGAGACTGACGCGCGCAATCGCCTGCCCGCAGACCAGTTCGACATGTTCGCGGCGGGCACTCAGAACCGCTGTTTCGGTATTGAGCACGGTGAGGTAACTGGACACGCCGGCCTGATAGCGTTCTTCGGCCAGTCGATAGGCGACCTCCGCATCGTCCAGTGATCGCTGCTGCTGTGCGATCTGTTGCGCCAACGAGGCGACCTGGCTGAGGTGATCGGAGGTTTCACGCACGGCCTGCAGCACGGACTGGTTATAGGTCGCGATCGCCTCGTCGATCTGCGCCGCGCTGCCCCGATATCGGGCTTTGAGCCGGCCCGCATCGAACAGGGGTAAATGGATCGCCGGTCCGGCGCCATACGTGCGCGAGGCGCCCTGGAGCAGATTGCTGAATATCCCGATAGAGCTCGTCCCCACGAATGCGGCCAGGTTGATGTCCGGATAGAACGCCGCTTTGGCCGCGGCCTGGCCGGCGCGAGCCCCTTCAATCCGCTCGCGCGCCGCCATCACGTCCGGGCGGCGGCCCAGAAGGTCTGCCGGCAACTGTGGTGGCAACACGAGGATCGCCGCGGGATCGAAGGTCGGCGGCCGCAGCTGCGCATAAAGTTCGGCTCCCTGCCCCGACAGAGCAGCAAGCTGATGCTTATCCAAATCGGCCGCCGTCCGGGCCTGCAGGAGTTCAACGTGCGTCTCGGGCACGGCGCCTGAGGCCTCCCGCAGCTCCACATTCGTATCCAGACCCGACTGCACTCGCCGTCGCGTGATTTCGAGGATCCGCTGGCGCTGCGTCTCGGTGCGTTGTGCCACCTCAGCCAGGGCGTCGTTGCGATACAGATCGATGTAGGCCCGAGTGACCGCCCCGCTCAATGCCAAGCGCGCGCTGGCCACATCCAGCACATCGGCCGCAGTTTGCGAACTTGCCTGCCTGAGCAACGCAGCCTGGCGGCCCCAGAAATCAATATCCCATGACAGGTTCAGCCCCTCGCTACCCTGCCACTGCGTAGTTCCCGGATAGGGCATCGGGATCGGGTCATGGCCGCTCAGGCGCTTGCGGGTTTCCTGGACGTTGAAAGACATGGAGGGCGCCAGGCCCGCGCGCGTCACATCTGCCAGCGACTGTGCTTCGCGCACTCGCGCCATGGCCTGCGCTAAGCTTGGATTGTCCGCCAGGGCTTGCTGCATCAGCCGATCAAGCTGCGGGTCCTCGAACGCGCTCCACCAGGCCTTCGCGACGACCCGTGCCGACACCTGCGCCGAAAGACCGAGTTGCTCCTTCGTGAGGATGTGCAGTGGCGGCTCGACCTTGGGTGGTGTAATGCAGCCCGCGAGGGCGAATACCGGGATAATGGCCGTCAGGCGAAACGGAGGCACCGCCCTCTTCGGCGCACCTACTCCCGCCGTACGCGATCGATCATCAGCCTGGACATGCATCAGCCTTTTCCCCGGGGATCACTGTCGTGCGCGATATCCCATCAAATCCGGCGGCCGCAGGAAATTGGACAATGGTGTTGCCTACACCAAAGGATGATGGATTCAGGTCCCAGCGTGCGGCGCGTTCGGGAAGTGGCGCACCACAGACGCGATCCGCGGAACGCGCGGACAACCCCCGACGCCACTGCCCCGGGGCCACGCCCACGGCACGGCGAAAGTGTCGATTCAGGTGAGACTGGTCCGCAAAACCGCAGTTCAGTGAGATTTCAGTGAGACTCTCAGTCGAGGTGATCATCATGCGCTTCGCACGCTCAACCCGGCGCGCGGCGATGTACGCCATTGGCGAGGCTCCCAGCGTGCACTTGAATGCGCGCGTGAAATGACTCTTGCTCAACTCGATCGCGGCGGCGATTTCTTCGACTGTCAGCTTCGTGCCGAGGTGCTCCTCGATGTACTCAATGACCCGCCTCGCCTGCCAGGCCGCGAGGCAACCTGGTCGAACGGCTGGCGCAATCTGCGGCGCGATTGGTGCGCCCGATGACTGCTGAACGAGGAGTGTGTAGGCGTCTCTCAGACAATCCCACGCCGCCACACGATCGCGGTCGAGGAGGCTGACTGCTCTTCGAATCAGACGCCACAGATCCGATTGCGATTCCAATACAGGTGTTGTGCGCCCCAGCAGCCCGCTGTGCGGTCCCGCTGTGCCCACCTGAATTTCTGATGGCATGTTCCTGCTCCGTCTCGCTGTAGCCTATGGAGCCTATTGATAGCGGGTACGGGCCGGCTTGTTCTATTGGACGATGGTATTGACGCTCTCACAATCGGCGAAGTGAGCGAATCCCACGCACCATCATTGTCATGCCGAGCACAATCACCAGCACCGCGAGCACGCCCGAGGTTGCGATGAACACTTCTGCAATTTCTCCCGCTCGCATCTTCAGCGCACGTGAGAACTTGGCTCGATCGCCTGCGCGTGGGTTCTCCGCACGAGGCACATGATCGAAACCCTGGTATTGCCACGCGACCTCGATTTCCTGCTTTTCGGATATCACGGTGTGCTCCCTAACGCTTCACCCAATCGATCCTCGCTGGGATGTATATCGACGCGGCCACCCGACGTCGATAGCGTTTTCCGCTGCAATGGTATTGGCGATACCTTGGTTGTGAACCGGCGCCCTTGATTGACCAATCCTGGACTCGAATCGGCGCGCAAGCCGGACCAGGCAAGATCGCGAAGAGTTGCGCGCCCATCAACGGCTTGCTGCGTAGTCGGCTAATCGACATTGGACGCCGAAGCATGGTCAATGTTCAACGCCGATTAACAGCCGTGGCCGAAGTCGCGGTGCGCAGCGTGGGACGGTGGCGAGATGCCGCAGGCGATCGCGGTAAACGGACCCTCGATTCACAGCCAAGGCCCCACAGGCCCCTCTCATCCCAATGTGCGGTGCGAGGGCGGCCACGGCGAGCATCATTACCAGTTGTGAATTGTAATGCGCGTCACCCAGAGTGCTGATCACGGTACGTCATGTCAGTCTCTAGATCGGCTTCGGACCGTGTTCCTGTCCTTAAGGAAGGATTCGGCGCCCGGTACCGACGGAGTGACATGGCGGCAGTACGGCGAGCAACTCGAAGAGAACCTTCGAGCGCTACACGCCCATCTGCACCGGGGCACGTACCGGGCAAAGCCCTCGCGCAAGGCGTTCATCCCGAAGCCGGATGGCCGGCAGAGGCCCCTCGGTATCGCGGCGGTTCACAGCCCGATCACCGCCCCGACGAGGTGCACTGTCCTACCCCGCGTTTTCTTGCTACTTCTCCACCCACCTCACTCGCGAAAATTCACACTTTCCAGCTACTTCCGTCGGCCCGCGCATGATCGACCCTGGTGGGCCCGGGCACTGGCAAGATGCGCTGGCTCGTGTATACTTTGTCGTATATACATTTATGCGGAGAACCGAAATGGCCACCGCCCGTGTGTTCAAGTCCGGCAATAGCCAAGCCGTGCGGTTGCCGAAGAAATTTCGTTTCAGGGCATCCGAGGTCGAGATCTTCCGCCGTGGAGATGAGATCGTGCTGAAGGAACGCGCCAAAGGCATGGCGAGCGCGTTTCATCTGCTGGCGGGGCTGCCGGATGACGTCCTTCAGTGTCCGCGGCAGGATGATCCGCCGCAGAAGCGCAAAGGCCTGTAGACATGGCCACACGCTTCCTGCTCGATACCAACATCTGCATCTACATCCGCCAGAAACGCCCACCCGAGGTCCTGGCCCGCTTTGAGAAGCTCGGGCCGGGTGAAGCTGCGCTCTCGACCATTACGTACGGGGAACTGCTGTACGGCGCCGCCAAGAGTCAGAGCCGTCAGCTCACCATGGCCCGTCTGGCGGAACTGACATCGTTTCTGCCCGTCCTTCCGGTGCCCGAGGAAGCTGCCCTGGAATACGGTGAGATGCGCGCGATGCTCGAGTCCAAGGGCGAAACCATCGGCGGCAACGATCTGTGGATCGCGGCCCACGCGAAGGCGGCGGGCTTGGTGCTCGTCACCAACAACGAGCGGGAATTCAAGCGCGTTCGCGGGCTCAAGGTCCAGAACTGGGCGGCGCCGACGCCCACAGGCTGAGTCTTCGTGAACGATTCGGGACGTAGGTGTCGCAGGTTAAAATCCTGTCATCCCGACCAATGATTGACGTTTTTATAGCTCGCAGCCGCTTGGGTTCCACTTTTTTGCGCCGATGGGTTCCAGAATTGGTTCCACTTTATTACTCTCGACAGAAATGCGGTGCCGCAGTACCTCAGCGATCAATTCGCCGGCCCGCAGTTGGCCGTTACGGTGAGTGCCCGCGGCCGATGCGAACAGCCGATTTCTCCACGATTCCGGGGTTCGTTGGGAAACGCTTAGGTCGGGACTCTCAATGGGCCTGCCGCAAGAGTACGTTGGCAACTTCGCGTTCACGATGCTCAAAAGCATCGGCGAATTGATCGAGTTCTGCCGGGCTCATTCCAAGGTCGCGGCCGCGAACGCGCCACGTTGAGACAGTCCGTTCGACTTCTGCAAGTATTTGTACTGCAGGTCTCCTATCGAGTTTGAAATAAGGCGAGATCGCCATCAGGGCATCGATCGAGGCGGCGGGGCCTGCATCTTCGGAGATCCAGGTTTTCAGCTCTCGCTGACGATCCGGGAAAGGATTGATGTCGAATGCCGGCGATAAGCGCCATTGGTCCCTTGTGGCGTGTAGAAAGCCATGATTATGCAGATGATCATCAACGTTGTTGATGAGGATAGAGAAGGCAATTCGGCGCCAGAGCTCCTCGATATCCGCCTGGGCGTCTGCTCCGTGCTGACGGATTGCGTCGACGATTTCGGTGTAGGTATGTTCGGTAGGCTCGCCAACGTCCACGCCGAGCAAAGTTGCCGCGGAGACGTACATGAGTCTGCCCCCGGCGGGACGATCAAATCGACGAATGAGAGTGACCGGGATGCCATCGCTGTCAATCAGTCGCGCCGGCGTCGCATCGATGCCCGCAGCCTTGGCGAGTTGCATGGCCAGCACCTCGCCCTTGGTGACGGCCCGTTCGTCATCAACGCTTGGGAACTTACCAATGTTGAGGGCACCCTCTTCGTCGATGACTGAACATTTGGGTCGCAGCCCGCCGAGCGAGGTTCCTCGGCCTCGTAGGTACGCCAGATCCTCAGCCGTTTCGGTATTGGTCTCGACCGCTCGACTGGCCGACATCAGCTTCGACAGCTCGATCAACGGCGGGGCGGATCTCCGGCCCTCCTCTTGAGCACGTTGGAACACCCCTGCCTCATCTTGAAACCGCAGCGCTCCGACACGATTGACATCATCGACCGCGAGGAGAAAGTCGATGGGAGTGAGCGGTTGGTGGGCCTGCGCCTGTCCGGCTTCGCGAGCCGCAGCGCGGCGCTTGGCATGATCCCGGAGGATGACCCGACGCGCCCACCCATCCGGTTCGGTATCGGCGATTGCACCGTGAAAGACTGATGCCTCGCGGCTGGGTGGTTTGTGAAATTGTGGGCCCGCCACCAATGGTAAATTGGGCTCGAGTGCGAAGCGATCCGAGGCGGTGAGCCATTCGCGAACATAATCGAAGGCCGCACTCTGGCGTGCGCCCTGGCTGTCAAAGCGCAGCGTGCCGACGCGACGACCGGCTTCCCCGAGATAGACACCGATCGTGCCCTTCATAAAGCTTGAGGTTCCTTGCGCGCGCGGACCCGTTTCGGTAGGTGGTCTGCATCGAGCAAGAGACCGGTGTCATCCCGGCCAGGGTCGGCTAGGGCGGTGAGACCCTCGGTCAGCCCCAGAACGAAAAGAGCCATGGCGTAAATTCCGAAGGCAACAGTCGCGTCGCCTTTCTCGATTTTCAGGTAGGTATTTTTATGAACGCCAATCCGTTCAGCCATCATGCCGACGGTCAACGAGCGCTTGCGCCGTGCGATGGCAATGTCGGCACCAAGCTTGGCAATAGCCTGGCGCAGGCGCAGTGGGAGGACGGATTTGCTTTTCGTGGCCTTCATAAGGCCTCATAAAATAGACCTAAAGCCATTTAAAGTCTATTTTAATGAACCTTATCTAAAGGATATTTCGGAGTTCATGACTATCTGCTTTCTAACTATTTGATTTTTCTAAATATATTACCGGACCGTCTCCAGCTTGTCTCGGTATCAGCGGAACAGTGACGGCACGCCCCGCGTGCCCATTGATACGATGCCAAAAGTGGCCTGCGCGATGACGCCCTTGCCTTGCCGCTGAATCGGTAGCGGCGTTGAGTGATCGGCCTTGAAGAGGCCGTCGTCAGTATTGCGGATCCGGTTGAAGAGCCGGTCGAAGCCCGGCGCCCTCATCTGGCGATGGCGGACATAAGGGTCGACGGAGGCATAGAGTTCATCAAGCAGCATGTCCGGCAAAAACAGTTGCGCCGTGGCAATCTGGTGTTCGTGGAAAACCTTGACGTGGATATGCGTCGCGCGAACGATCACCTCTGAGGCCACGGGAGCCAGTTCCCACCCGGGCACGACGGTCTCAAACTCGGCATAACCCTCGGCATCGGTCACCTGGTGTCCGCGCATGAAGGTCTGGCCCCTGGCATCCACCATCTGCAGGTCGCCGCCGACGTTCGAGTACATGCCATCTGCATCAGCATGCCACACGTCCACCACCGCTCCGCGCAGTGGCGCGCACGAATTGGGGCTGCCGCTGGCATTGACGACCCGGACGCCCAGCCGGAGCGGAACACCCTTGCGCCCCTCGTTGATGCCAGACGGATAGGTGCCAGGATCCAGCTCTGCGCGGATCTTCAGGCCAGTGCGTGTCGTCACGGCAGCGATCAGATTGACAATGACTTCGTGGCTGATGAGTGGCCGGCCGCGCCAGTTCTGAGTGATGTGGCAGAACATACGATGTTCGATCTTATTCCACTTGCTGGTGGCCGGCGGGAAATGGCTGACGTGGATCGGCATCCCCACACGATTGGCCAGATCCTGCAGTGCAACCTTCCACAGACGGCAGCGGCTGCCGTTGCTGCCGCCTCCGTCGGCCATGATCAGCAACTCTCTGGCCCGCGGGTGACGTCGGGCACCCATTTTGTGCCACCACCGTGTGATGGCCTGCACCGCAAAGCGCGCCGTGTCGTGATCGATGCCGACACTGACCCATCCCTCATTTTCATTCAGATCGTAGACACCGTAGGGAATCGCCTTACCCAATGTCTTATCCATGAAGTCGTGTACCCGGACCTCTTCGGGCTCTCCCTTCGGTCGCCATTCTTGCCCGCCGTTGCTGAATTGACCGATCAATTCCTTCTTCTTCGTGTCCACCGAGATCCCGGGTTGGCCGCGTTGCTGAAAGCGCTCCACCGCCGTATTGATATACTCGAACTGAGCGTTGCGATCCGGATGCGAACTGCCTTCCTTGGTCTTGCGATTGCCCTGCAAGCTATACCCGGCCGCCTTGAGGAGGCTGCCCACCGTCCAAGGACTGATCGGGTGTGCCTGCCGGGCCAACTCCGCGGCCAACTGCGTCGTGCTCTTGCACGTCCAGCGCAGGGGCGAGCACGGATCTCCGCGACTGGTCGGTTCGACCAACGCCTCCAGCGCTGCCCACAAACCCGGACCCAACTCCGTCAGTGCTTTGCGTCCGCCTCTGGGACTGCGGATTCGAGTGCTCACGGGTGCTTTCGGCCTGGCCTTGCGCAAAGCCGTCTCGGCCATCCCTTTGCGCACCGTATTACGCGACATCCCCGTCGCACGACTCACCGCGCTGACCCCGCCTCGACCGAAGCTTTGCGCTTCGCTTGCCGCCCACTGTCGACGCAGGCGCTCATCCATCAGCGGCCCCAGCGTTCGGTAGCGCGTCTTGATCTGTCGTATCGCGGATGCATCAGGCACTACTGCTTAAAACATGCCCTCGCATAGTGGTCGAGTTATTTTCACGCGAGTCCTTAGCGCCGCTGGCCCAATGGCATATCTGTCCCGGTGCGACAGCTGCCATGTGTCGCGCGGTCCCCAGCATTATGTTGAGGTGAGCCCTCTTTACGTACCACAAAAGGTTTCAACGACCCGTTGATCGGGACGCGGCGGGGCCGCGTAGCCGGCGGCACTCGGCTGTTCGTCGAAAGGTTGCACGATGACCTCGAGCAACGCCTCGAAGGGTGCGAAATCCTCCTCGGTCGTCGCCGCCTCTATGACCTCCTCGATACGGTGGTTTCTCGGTATGTATCTGGGGTTTGCTCGTCGCATGGTGTCGAAGCGAACCGCGGAAGACTCCGACTCCTGAGCGCCCCGCTCCTCCCATCTGCGCAGCCACACCTGGAAGTCCGCATGATCACGCAGCGCCCCCACTACGCCGAGTCCTGACCGGTTTCCCGCAAGATAGGCCGATAGGCCCCAGAATGTCACCGTGTAATCCGCCTGCGTTCGGTGCATAACATCCAGCAAGGCGTTGATCAAATCTTCGTCCTCAGGCTGCGCCTGAAGCAGACCCACTTTCGATCGCATCGCCCGCAGCCATTCTTGTTCAAACTTGGCGGAATAGGCGTTGATCGACTCTGTCGCCAAAGCAATCGACTGATCCTGTTCTGCATCGAATAGCGGCAGCAATGTTTCCGCAAATCTCGCCAAATTCCATTGCGCGATAGCCGGCTGATTAGAGAACGAGTACCGACCGTTCTGGTCGATGGAGCTGAACACCGCTTGCGGGTCGTAAGCGTCCATAAAGGCGCAAGGCCCATAGTCTATGGTTTCGCCCACGACGCTCGTATTGTCGGTGTTCATGACACCGTGAATGAAGCCCACCTTCATCCACTGTGCAATGAGGGCCGCTTGCCGATCCACGACAAGATCAAGAAGGCGGCGATAAGGTGTATCCGATATCCTCGCCTCCGGGTAATAGCGATCGATGACATAGTCGGCAAGACTTCGCAGCGTCGGTGTGTCACCCTGGGCAGCCAGGTACTGGAAAGTTCCGACGCGGACATGGCTGCTAGCCACGCGCGTCAAGATTGCCCCGGGCAACGAAGCAGGTCCTCGCCTCACCCTTTCCCCTGTCCAGACGGCTGCCAATGACCGCGTCGAGGGAATGCCCATCGCCGTCATGGCCTCGCTCACCAGATATTCCCTTAGAACCGGCCCCAACGCTGCCCTGCCATCGCCGCCCCGAGAGTAGGCAGTGCGCCCTGCCCCTTTGAGCTGTATGTCTTTGAGTATTCCGCTCTGATCACGCGCTTCTCCCAGGAGTACAGCCCGTCCATCGCCCAGGCGAGGCACAAAGCTCCCGAATTGATGACCGGCATACGCTAAAGCGATTGGCTGACTACCGGGCAGTTTCTCGTTGCCACTGAATATCCTCGCCAGATGCTCCGGATCACTTGAGTTCAATTCGAGGCGCAACTCGGTCGCAAGTGCTTCATTGAACTTGATGAGTCGTGGGGCGGCCACCGGTACCGGATCAAGCCGCGTGTATAGCGTGCCCGATAGTCGACTGTAGTCATTCTCTAAGTTCATGGGACTTCCGTACGCTTCGTTAGCGGTGGCGACTGCGGTCTACTTCCCGGATTCGGATTCAATCGCTGCCTGCAACACCGGTCGCGCCCATTCAGGCCTCTTCGCCAATGCGTGGGCATCCCCCGGATCGGGGAACACCAGGCGGTCCTCAATCATTTCGAGCACGAGCACCGGATTCAGGATTGACTCCCCCGGCGCGGCCTGCGCGCTGTTGTCGAATACCTGTATGTGCGCCAGATGTGGCAACGGCCTGATCAGTCTTGCGCGTGATCCGACCCAGCGCTCACGGATCTTGCTCTCCGGAATATCGTGACCACCGTTGGCGACACGGAATCGTACTCGCTCGATGTGCTGTTCCGCAGAGGACAAGCCACAGAAGATCATGACCACCTGGTGTGTTTCGACGGCTCTGGCCAGCCGGTCGGGAATAGTATTCGGCCCAAATGCAAGAAATGAGGCCATCTCGTCCGGAGAGGCGATTGGATGGCTCAAAATATCCTCAGCCCTGAGGGCGTCGAACAAGTATTCTGTATTTTACGGATAATAGATGTCCAAATAACGTATAATACGGACATTCTTGCCGCTCCAAACACTTGAACGGCCTCCATGGCGGACACGATGCCTGAACTTGTCCTGGTCGCCGAGACCGATGCAGCGGCCGCCCGCCGTGCGCGAAGGCTCGCGGTGCAGGGCACGCTCCGGCGACTGTACCCGAGCGTTTACACCTCCAACCTAGACACTCCGCAAGAGGCAATCGTTTTGCGGCACTGGCAGGCGATCGTTGGGCACCTTCTGCCCGATGGCGTGATCTCCCATCGTTCAGCATTTGACAGCCGTCCTCATGCGGGAAGCCTATCCATCACTCGCGGCAAGACACGCCGAGACTTGCGATTGCCGGGACTGACCGTCCACATCGTGCCAGGGCCCGGGCCTCGACTTGAACCTCCTGCGCCAGATACACGCTTCGGCTCACTGTATCTCGCCAGCGATCCTCGGCGCTTCTTGGAGAATCTCACGCGTGGGCGCGGCTGGAGTCATCGAGTGCTGTCGCAGCAGAACGTGGAGGCTGCGCTCGACCGCATCCTAATGGTCGGCGGTCCGCGGCGTCTGAACCAATTGCGCGATCATGCGCGCGAGATCGCGCCATTCTTAGGATACGAAGGACAGTTCAAGCGCCTGAACAGCCTCATCGGCGCGTTGCTCGGTACTCACGAAGCAAAAATCCTGACTGGCAAACAGGCCCTCGCGCGCGCCGCCGGCCGACCTTACGATCCTAATCGCCTGGAAATCTTTGACTCGCTTTTCGCCGCGCTGAATCAAGCGGTCTTGGAAAACATCGAAGATCCTGCGCCCACCGGCGTCGCGCGCGAGGATTTCGCGTTCTTCGAGACATATTTCTCCAACTACATCGAAGGAACGACATTCGAAGTCGAAGAAGCCGAAGCTATCATCTTCGACGGCAAGATCATCGAAAACCGACACGAAGACTCGCATGACATTTTGGGAACCTTTCAAGCCGCCACAACCGCACCCTGGCGGGACCATCCGCCACAAAGCGCCGATGCATTTCTCGTTTGGCTGCAAAACGTCAATGCGCTTGTCATGCAGCAGCGAGCAGACAAGAAGCCGGGAGAATGGAAAGAAAAGACCAACCAGGTTGGCAGCACCTATTTTGTTGCCCCGGAGCTCCTCGTCGGAAGTTTGCGGGAAGGATTCGAACGGATTCGGGCCCTGCACCATCCTTTGGCCCAGGCCATCATGATCATGTTCGTGGTGGCCGAAGTGCACCCATTCACGGACGGCAACGGACGAACGGCACGGCTCGCCATGAACTGCATGTTGAGCGCGCACGCTCTAAGCCGACTGATCATTCCAACGGTATACCGGGAAGACTATCTGTTGCCATTAAAGGCGTTGAGCCAGAACAAAACCGCCGAACCGCTCATCAGGTCATTAACCCGCGTGCAGCGATGGTCCGCGGCATTTGACTACTCTTTACGGCGGCTAAAGCTGCGTGAATCGCTAGCCGTGTGCAACGCGTTTCGGGAGGATCTGCGCAACTACAAGTTACTGTTTCCACCGGCGAAGCCTGCCGCCTGAACGATTCGGACCTAGACCTCGCAGGTTCAAGTCCTGTCATCTCAATCAATGATTCCATGAAGTTTTTTCGCCTCTGAACCATGCGGGAAGTCGTATGATTGCATTTGAGGCGTGACCCTCGCGTGCCGCCTCTGATCGCTTGCATGCGCAATTTCAGTGCTTACTGCTGCCGCTGCGGCTCGTCCTCGCTCGCCAGCGACGGATCAAGTGCTAGCGCCCGCCGCCGATCTTCCGCGGCATCTTGAAGACGACCTAAGCGTGTCTCTGCGATTGCCTTGTTGTAAAGCGTGACGGGCTGGTTCGGATCAAGCTTTAGAGAAGCCGTATAGTCGCTGCAAGCTTGCGCAAATTCCAGAGAGTCCAGATGAATGTTGCCGCGCTTGAAATAGGCGACCGCGTTCTTCGGGTCCGCGCCTATTACACGAGTGTAATCGTTCAGGCTCGCGTCCAGTTCTTTCCGCGCATAGTGTGCATTGGCACGCCCAAGAAGGGCATCCAAGTTGTTGGAATCGATTTTCAGTGCCGCATCGAAGTCCGCAAGCGCCCTCTCGGGTTGCTGCAGGCGCGAGTAAGCACCGCCGCGATCAACATACGCTATCACGGAGGGCACGAGCGCGATGCTGCGGCCGTAGTCGCTTATGGCGCCGTCCATATTGCCAATCTTGTCATTCGTGACTCCACGGTCCAGGAAGGCGATGCTATCGGAGCTATTACTTGCAATGACTTGATTGAAATCCCGCAGCGCCTGTTCGAAGCGTCCCAGGGACAAATAAAGTATCGCGCGGCTTCTAAGCGCGGGAGACTTCGGATCTTGCTGGATGGCTGCGCTCAATTCGGACAGCGCCGCGTCCGGGTTACTGGCTTTGAGCAGCCTGCCGAGTGCCGCATTCGCCGCAGCAAATGACGGCAGCAAACGCGCGGCGTTGCGGTAATCCTCCAGCGCTTTGTTCCGCTCCCCACTTCGCTCATATGCCGTTGCGCGATTGTAGAACGCCATGCCATTGGCGGGGTCGGCGCGAATGACTTCAGTCAGATCCGCAACCGCCAATTCGAAACGGCTGGAGGTCAAATACTCGGCAGCTCGGTTTGAGTATGCGATCTGGTCGTGCGGATCAAGTGCAATTGCGTGCGTGAAGTCCGCGATCGCCTCATCGTGCTTGCCCAGATCATTCAGCACGGTTCCGCGCGCCACATAGAGTTTTGCGGTATTGGTTTTGCCCACATTCCCCTGCTCGATGACCATCGTGCAACTGGAAATGCGCTCCGAAGGCGGCCGCTTTGCGTCAAAACAATTCTTGGTATTGACCGATATGCGGATCTGGTCCTGGTATCCTTGATTGCTGAAATCATCTGCCGCATCCACTGTCCCGGAATATTGCGAAGCGATCCAGATAAGCAGGGCCAGTGCCGCGGGAACTGATCGACAGACCTGTACTACGTGGCCGGCCACCTTTGGCGGCGGTGGCCGCCGAGTTACCAATGGGATGCCGGAATCGTAAGGCATTGCAATCCCTCACTCGAATTGCCGAGTTAGAAGAGTTGGGTTTCTGGAGCTGCAGTGCCCGCGGCCTCCGCGGCGGCCACGAGGCAGCAGGTCGCGAGCAGCATCAGGAGTTTGCCAGGCATCGGAGTCTCCAGACTCATGATGGTAACGATGAGGTGACGAGCCTTTCCTCCCAGTGAAAGGCCAGGTTGAATCGATTTGCCAGTAGCGCGCCCAGCATCGCGCGCGAATCTGCGTCGATTTGACCCGGCGCGGGCGAAACGCGTGATCTGTTTCACTCGCTTACACATGGGATGTCTCCGGAATAAGCTCGCACAGGTCTAGCGATGGTCGCACTATGCATCAAGAGCTTGGCCCGCATGATGAAACTCTACTCGCACCTGCAATTCTTCCGACCGCGAGCAGCATACCCCTACAATAGTAGTTAGCGAGTTACCAGTTAGTTGATTATAGTTAATGCGGTGCCACAGCGTGGCGACTGAGACCGACCCGAGCAATGACCTGCTCCCGCAAGTACTGATTGGGACACCCTTACCTACAGCGACCAAACTCAGTGGCACCCATGTGCTTTGGGGAGTAGCATTTCAGGCGGAACCGAAGGCTCGTGCAGCGCGCGGGTAAGGAGGCCAGATGAAACACGTTGCCAGAGTCATCATTCTCACGAGTGCGTTGGCGCTCGCTGCATGCGCTACATCCCTTCCGAAGCCAGAACAGTACGGCTTTCGGAGTGTCGCGATCAACGGGAAGGGATACTTCTGCGCGCCGACCGAGTGGGTGGTGCCACCAGTAACCCCCGCGTTGTGGATGTCGGCTGCCGATTCCTCGGGTGACATACCCAGTGGTTTGTTCGGCGCGAAATACCCCAAAACGCGGGAAATTTGCCTTACACAGGCGCAGTGGCCTGAGTGGCTTACCCTGCGCAATCGACTCGACAGGGAATGGCCCATTACTCCGAGCACGGCCACGGCGGTTGCGGGTCGCTGACAAGCTGCAGGGCGTCGACTGAATCGCAGGGCGAAAGTGAATTTTCACCAAGTACCTTTAGGCATCAAAAGGCACATGGGTGTGCACTAGCGCGATATTGCCGAGTAAACGCCTCAAATACCTCAAGAGCGTCTTGCGCGCCGCGGCCGAGAATCCCGTAAGCAATAGCGTCTCGCGTTCCAGGGCACTGACGATGATCCGATTGTGCAAGGCAATGCCGGCGGCATTCAATTTCAGAATGCCTCTTCTATTGTCAGCGACGTCGTTGCTCACCTCAAGATAGCGGAGCTTCTTCAAGATATTGATGGCGCGGCTCACACTGCCCGCCGTCACCCCTGAAAGCATGGAAATGTCCTTGCCGGTGATGCCCGGGTCGGCCGCCAGCAGTGCCATCACCCGCCACTCCATGATGCCCAGCCGGTAATACCGCATGGATGCCTGCGACGCGCTTGCCACTATCTTGTTGCTGGCGGCGACCATCAGAAAGGGAACGCTGGCGTTGCGATCCATCAATAGCAGATTGTGCGGGTGGCCACTTCTGCCCCGCGATTTGCGAGCGATGGTGCGCGTGTTCTTAGGCATAAGCACTCAGCTGAGCAGCAGCGATTTGCGATGGGTCTCGACGCCCAGCAAAGAATAGCTCGGGCCAACGACCACACAACAGGCCGCAAGGAACAGAAATGCCGGCTGCACCGCCGCCTCAGTGGCCTTGGGACTCACAAGGTTGTGAGTCCCGGCAATGACGCCCAGAGCCAACGGTCCCATGATCTTGCCGAACCCCGCCGACGCCGCCGAGACTCCCATCGCGCAGGCCCCCAACCGCACGGGAAACAGCTCAGCGGCGTAGGTGTTCAGATTTGAATAGCCGCCATCATAGAAAAACTGACCGAAAAGAAGAAAGACAAAAAATGCGGAAACACCTTCGATGTAGTGGTCGTGAAACATTGCGGCAAGCGCCAGCATCACGGCGCCCATAAACCCGACTAGCTGGCCGGAAGGCACCGGGCCAATCCATTGCGCCAGAATGGTGAACGCGGTGCGACCGGCGATGGCCGATAGACTGACCAACACGAACAAGCAGGCGGCGCGCTGCGCAGTGACAACTGGCTTGCGCCGGCGCCCCCATAGCCAAATCCGACCAGAAACCGTAGCGCAGCGAAGACGATCCAGGAGCCGTCAGCGGATCATCATCCCAGCTGCTCATCGCATCGACTACGTGACTGCGCTCAATGCGTTTTCCCGTAACGCCCAAATGACCCCGTTGTTACGCACGCTGGGCTACGCTCAGCGCTACACCCATGCAACCGATTGGAGTACGCTCGACCACGCTCGCGGCATGCTGGAGGAGAGCGGAGCCTTCGGCACGGGGGAAGGCTCTAAGCTCCGTGTAAATTGGCAGAAGTCGCCCCATTGCCGCCCCGGTGACGCTGGGAGCACTGCCGCCGGTCGACGGCGGGATTGCCGACCGGATCCGGTTCTCATGATTACAGCCCCCCACCACCTGAAAGGAATGCAATGCTAAATCAGTCTGGCAAGGCCGCTTTTCCGGCAGTCGCGTTGATCGCGCGCGAGGCAATGACACAGAAGTACAACGGCAAACCCGGCGTCCCACTAACGGGCGTCGGCGATAAGGCGTTTCGCCAATCAGGTGATGTCACGGTTTATGCCGTTAAAGGCAGCAAATTCTGTGCGGTCCAGGTCGGCCATGCCGCATACGGCGCACCGGATGCCGCAGCCGTCGAAATGCGCGGGATCGATGTCTCGGACGTTCGCGCCGGCAATATCCCGGATGCGAAAGCACAGCCGGTCGCAGCGAAGCTGGGCGCACTTTGCAACAAAATCTTCGGCTGATTTTGCAGCGGGCTCGCTCAGTACTCGACGTCAAAATCACTGGATCGATCTAAGAACCGGCGCTCATACGAAATCCGCTGCCGTCGGCGCCGTTTCGCGCCTACGCCGCTGGTGAGCGAGGTTCACTCGGTTCGCTGGACCCGGGTCGCCTTCTCGCCGGCGTCGCGCCTAAGAAAGCAGTCACGAACGTGCGCGAAGAATTTCGGCGGTAGCGGTCCGTAGGCAATGAAGTCGGTCCAGGAGCGATCGTGGTCGAGCCCGAGACGGTTCTTGGTCTGCGGCGGAATTTCGATGCCGTCGGCAGGATCGTCTGGCTCGATGTGCGTGATGGCGAGTATCAGCACCTCGCGCTCCCCTTCCCGGTCCTCCTCTTCGTGTTCGCGCTTCCAAGGATAGGAGTAGCGGATGACCAACCCCGGGTGAGGCTCCGGAAAGCTCACGGCTTCCAGTCTTTGAGCTCCGCATCAAGGCCAGCGTATTGATCGGGAACCTTGGACTGCCGAAGGGCAGCGATCTGACGGTCCGAAAGCCCGCCCGCAGGGATTACGCGTCGATCGCGACGCTTGAGGCGGGTGTACTCCTCCGCCGAGATGAGTATCGTTCGGGCGCGACCGTTCTTGGTGATCGCCACCACCTCAGTGCAAACGCAGACTCGAGCCGACTTGACAGGTCCGGCGGTAACGTCGCGGCGTCGAACCCTGTTCCGGTGCGAACGGGCGCCGGCCTTGGCCTACTCGCCGATGGGCCGCGATTCCGCCTTGCTGCCACCCGGCCAGCCGGTTCCGCGCATGTAGCTTTGGGGACCCTCGAACACGGCCTCGACCCGCGTAATCTTGCCGTTCACAAACTTGAAAATCTCGGTGTTGAGAATTTCGTTCGGGTACCGCATGCCATCCGGATACGGGATCTTGCGGCCTTCGTAGGTCCAGCTCTCCACGTTTCCGCGGCGCATGAAGTCGAAGACGGCGTAGACGAGCTGCCGCTTGGTATCCACGATCGGAAAGTGCGCGTCCTCATATCCGGTGATGAAGATATAGGACTTATAACCAAGCTGCTTCGCACAGCCGAGTCCCAGCAGAAAGAAGCTCGGTACCGGCGCCGATCCCGGGGGGCGGGGCATTTCCAGCTTAGGAACCGGCGCGGTGTCATTCGGCCCGAGCGCCGACACCATGCCGTTCTCGAGCCGGATACACGATTCCGCGAACGGTGCCAGATCGCCATTATGGAAGGCGACGGCACGCATGTATCCCAACGCGCCTTTTTTCAGAGCCTGGCGCGAAATCCGTGTCGCCTTCGGCTCCACCCGATTCATGATTTCCATCCAGCTGGGGTCCTTCGGCGGCATGTTCTCCGTGCCCGCGGCATGACGATCGACAACGGTTTCAATCTCGGTGATTTTCCCACCCGAAACCTTCAACCGCACGGCCAGAAAATCCGGAAAGGGCATTTCATGGTTTTCCACGATGGACAGATAGGACGCGACCCCGCCGGTGTCGGGATCATATACATCGTGACGATATTTCCCGTAGGAGTTGAAAGTCACCCACAGCGCATCGCCCAGCTGTATTTGCGCGCCATTCTCGGTATACCGGTAATGCGCTGCCACCGGCACCAGCGACGGATCGTGCTTCTCCAGAGCGTTCAGATACGCATCCATCACCCCTTTGAGGCAGGACTCGTCGCATGCAGCGGAGGCCGGCACCGCCCTGGCCCCATGCATGGAGCCGATGGCCAGTGCTCCCAGCAACAGGCTTCTCAAGGTGCGTGAAATAAACGGCCCTGAACGACAGGTCTGGAGCGTTAATGTTCGCATTGTTCCCCCTCAAAGTTCGATTCGAAGACGCCCGGAGTCAGGCAGCGGTCAGATCTTCCGTGGTGAGGCAGGTTGGCTTCGCGGTATTCAGCAGCAAGGCCTGCCGCTTGAGGTAGCGCTGGATTCCGGAGCGCTTGCCGCCCAGGCCCGACGCCCCCCACGAATCGGCTTCCGCGGGTCCCGCGGCGAAGGTAAGAAAAGCGTCCTGAAGAGACAGGTTTCCGGCGTTGATCCGTGCACCGATGGCCCGGGCCTCTTCCTGAGTACCGGCCATAACCGCCGCCGAGAGCCCGAACGAGGTGTCGTTGGCAAGGGCAACGGCCTGCTCCGGTGTGTCGTACGCCATCACCGGAATCACCGGGCCGAAGGTCTCCTCGCGCATGATGATCATGCTGTGGTTGACGTTGGTCAGCACGGTCGGATGCATGTATCGGCCGCCACCGAGAATCTGGCTCTTGCCACCGGCGACTAGCCGGGCGCCCTTGGCGAGGGCGTCGTCGAGGTGCGCATCCACGATGTCAGCCTGACGCAGCGAGATGAAGGGACCGAGCTGGCCTTCGAGCGGGTCCGGATAATTCACGCGGATCCTTGCGGCACGTTCGACGACTGCGTTGACGAAGGCATCATGAATCGGGCGCTCGACGTATACCCGCTCGATCGAGAAGCACACCTGCCCCGTCGAGGTGAGCGCGCCACGGACCGTGGCCGAAACCGCATCTTCAAGGTTGGCAGTCGCCGTGATGACGAGCGGGTCTTTTCCGCCCAGTTCAAGCTCGCACGGAATCAGGCGCCGGGCGCAGGCCTCGGCGACCCGCCGCCCGTTCGGCACCGATCCGGTGAATGACAGCAGGTCGATATTGTCGATGACGGCCGCCCCCGTGGCGCCGTCGCCAAGCACGAAGTCGAAGACCGCACGCAGCTCCGGGATGTCCGCGAAACTCGACTGGATGGCGGCAGCGAACCGTGGAGTCACCTCCGAGGGTTTCACCAACACCGCGCACCCGGCCACCAGCGGCGCAATGGCGTGCAGCATGGACAGCATCGTGGGTGCATTCCATGGGCTGATCACCCCGACGAGCGTAAACGGCTTCAGCACGCTGTCGTAGCGAATATGGGGCTGCGTCCTTGAAGTCCCCGAGCGCACCGCGGCGGCCCATTGTCCGGGCGCCTGCGCGCAGGTTCCGCGCAGAAAACCGAGCATCATCGCCGCGCTGATCCGGGAGATCTGTCCGAAGCCGGTATCGCGTGAGTCTGCGGCAATGATCGCGCTTGCGTGGGATTCGATCGCCTTGGCCCACCGCTGCATGATGGCGATCCGACCCTCCAAGCCGAGCGCGTTCCAGGCGGGCTGGGCGGCCCGTAATCTGTCCGCAAGGGATCGCACCTCCTCCGGTTCCGGCGCCCTCAGGCGCAAGTCGACCAGACCCGTCCGCGGATCAAATACGTCAATGAATCTGTTGGCGGTCATTCGCGCTTCTCCATAGAAACAGCCACTGTCATGCTACCGAGCCCCTCGATCGTGCAAGTCATCACATCGCCGGCGCTGACCGGACCGACACCCGCCGGAGTGCCGGTATAGATCAAATCCCCCGGATGAAGCCGATAGAATGTCGATGCGTACTCGATCAACTGCTGCACGCCAAAGATGAGATCACGGGTCGTGGCTTGCTGACGCAGAACACCATTGACCAGGAGACTCATGCGCAGATCGTTTGGCTCGGGGATTTCATCGCGCGTCGTCAGCCATGGACCCAGCACCGAGAACGTATCGGGCGACTTGCGCAGGCTCCTATCCTCCGCACCTCGCACCGTCATGTCGAGTCCGACCGCATACCCGGCAATGTATTCCAGGGCGTGCGCCCGGGAAATGTGTCGTCCTTCGCGACCGATGATGACAACCAGCTCGATCTCGTGGTCGTTGCGGCGTTGCGGAAAATCGATGCTCACGCCTTCCGACGGACCAACGATCGACGTTGAGGACTTCAGGAACAGCCCATAATCCCTGATAGTCTTGACATCGGTGGCGAAATTGACGCCGCCATCGGCGTTGGCCTCCGCCTGATGCAACAAGTAGTTAACGGGAGCCGCGATGATGCGCGGCGGATTGGCTACCGGGCTCAGCAGTCGAACGGATCCCAGTGGCAGACGAGGCGCCTCGGGCAGCAACTGCGTGACGACTGCCCGGACGGCATCCAAATGAAGTACGAGCAGATCGGCGCACGGGAGCGGGTAGCGCGCACTCGGAATCACATCGAGGGCCGAACTCACATCGGCGATCTGCTCGCCCTCAACGACGCCGAGCCGGTTATGATCAAACCGACACAGCTTCATCGTTCACTGCCGCCCGTTTCCTCACGCTCTTCGCGCCACAGGCCGAGCTTGGACTGGATAGGACGGTCCGAGGCACTGAATAAAACGGCCTCCTCGATGACATGATGAGTGTGCAACGCCCAACCCGGCACAATGAAGATATCTCGGGGTTTCCACTGCAACACGACGCTTCCGACCCGGGTCTCCCCGTGCCCCTCGACCACGACGAAGATTGTCGCATCAGTGCAGCGATACGGCTGTGAGGA
>DATDIL010000123.1:0-61398 GCA_036521075.1 Steroidobacteraceae bacterium
ATCAGCATGGTCGGGGCGTTTCTGCGCGACACCATCGCCCACCGGTCGGAACGTGAGCTTTTCAATCAGATCGAGCGCATGAAGAACATCGTGACCAATGAGACGATCGCCCCGATCTGCCGGCACTACGCGCTCGACGTGTTCTGCGGCGTGCCACTTGGTCAGATCACGAACGAGCACTTCAAGGCTCTTCGCTGGCCGCAGATTCAGCGCGAAGTGGCCGGCATAGTTGGCCTGTTACCGGCCAATCAACTGCCGTAGCTCCTGATCCAATGACAGTGCGCATGAGGCCGCGTAACGCATTCAGCTCCAAGCGACTGACTCGGCGGCAACGCAAAGCCGGCCGCTTCGAACTGCCGGATCTCATCAATCGTGAGACTCCCGCGATCCGGGGCGAGTAAATCGTAATCTCTTGAGTTATTGCTCGTTGGAACCAAACGCTCCGTTCGACCGGTAGTCACCACTGAGCGCGCACAACTAGCCTCCCTTTAAGTCAGCTGAGCTGCGCAGGCATAAAGTCCCTCGTCAGATTCACCGTCGACAGTGGCAGCCGGCGCACCCGTTTGCCCGTGGCGGCAAACACCGCGTTGCATACGGCGGCCGGTGTGGGTCCCACGCCAGGCTCGCCAATGCCGCCCCAGCGCGGCCCGCCCGTAAGGTGCAGGTAGGTCTCGATCTTCGGTGCCTCAAACATTCGCACGATCTGGTAGTCGTGGTAATTGCTTTGCTCGGCCGCCCCGTCCTTGAAAGTGATACGTCCGAACAGCGCCTGGCCGAGACCGAAGAGCGCTCCGCCCTGCATCTGCTGTTGGATCGTGTTGGGGTTGGCGGCGTTGTAGCAGTCCTGAACTACCACTAGGCGATCGACCTTCACCGCGCCCCTGGGGTCGACCGTCACCTCAGCGACCTGGCCGGTGACAGTGCCATAGCACTCCATGATGGCGATGCCCCGTCCGCGACCGGCTTGCATGGGCGTGCCCCAGTTTGACTTGTCGGCCAGCATGTCGAGCACGCCGATCCAATCGGCCCGGTCCAGGTGTGCGCGGCGGAACTTGTAGGGATCCTGCCCGGCCGCGTGGGCCAATTCATCGATGAAGCCTTCGATCATGAAGCCGTTTTGCGATGAACCCACGCCACGGCAGAAAGATACCGGCACATGAGTGTTGATCAGATTGGCGCCGACGCTGAGGTTGGGAATTTTGTAGGCGGTTTCGGCTATGCACTCGACCGCCATGGGTTCGACGCCCGGGAAGCGCGGTCCGGCTGCTCCCAATCCCTTCAACAGGGAGGGTACGGCAACCTTCGCATCCAAAGCATTGATCCTGCCGGTCTCATCCAGGCGGGCCTTCCACCTCGTGGCCGCCTGAGGGCGGTAGCGGTCATGGCGGATATCCTCCTCGCGGGTCCAGATCAGCTTGACGGGTTTGCCCACCGCCTTGGCGATGGCGACGCACTGGATTGCTTCATCGGGAGAGCCTCGCCGGCCGAAACCGCCGCCGACGAAGTTGACATGGACGAAGGTTTTCTCCGGCGCAATACCAGCGGCCGTGGCTGCGCCTGTGAGAACCGTCATCGGCGCCTGCGTGGAAATCCACACATCGAGCTGGTCCTTCTGCAGCCAGACGGTGCAGTTGAGCGGCTCCATTGCCGCGTGGGCCTGGTAGGGTGCCTCGTAAAGCGCCTCGATGAGCTTGCCACCGGGTTTTCCGAGAGCCGCCTGGACGTCGCCATCCTTACGGGCGGAGGCCATCGGGCCGTCCAGGCCATCGCGGTAAATCTTGTCCAGATCGGCTTGCTGCACCTTGCCGGAGGCGCCGACATCCCACTCGATCTTCAGCGCCTCAACGGCCTTCTTGGCGCGCCAGAACTGATCGGCGGCCACGGCCACCGCGTTGTCCAGCTTCACCACTTGCACGATCCCGGGAGCGACCCGGATGGCGCTGTCATCGACCGTCTTGAGTTTGCCACCCGGTACCGGGCACTGGATGATCGCGGCGTAGATCATCCCCGGCACTTCAGCGTCGATGCCGAACCTGGCCGAGCCATCGATCTTGGCCTGGGTGTCGAGCCGCGGCATGGACTTGCCAACCAGCGTGAATTGCTCGGGAGTCTTGATTTTGGGTTCCCGGTCGAGTCTCATCCCCACCGCATCGGCGCAGACCTGGCCGTAGGTGAGCTTGCGCCCCGTGGGCGTGTGCTCGATCACGCTGTTCTCACACCTGCAGTCGGAAACGTCGCAGTGCCAGCGATGAGCGGCAGCCTTGACCAGGCGCTCGCGGGCGCTCGCCCCGGCCTGCTGCATCATGGTGACCGAGGTGCGCAGACCCTGGCTGCCGACTGTCATCATGCCGCCATAGACGTTCTTCTGGCGAAGGTTGCGGTTTGCCGAGCCGTATTCGCACTTCACCTTGGACCAGTCACAGTACAGCTCCTCGGCGATCAGCATGGCGAGCGCAGTGGTGGTGCCCTGACCCAGCTCGTTGTGCGGCAGGCGGACGGTGACGGTGTCGTCCGGGTCGATCACCAGAAAGGCGGACAGTTCATGCGGCGGTATGTTCTCGGGGCTCTGCAGCAGACCCATGGGTCTAGGCTGACGAGACTCGACGGCACCGAACGTCACCGTTGGTAGCGTAAAGGAGAGGGCGAGGCCGCCCGCGGCGCTCACCATGGCTGTGATGGCCTGGCGGCGGGAAAGGTTTGAGATCTTTTCAAAGGACGCGCTCATCGTGTTTCTCCTACTGGCCGTAGCCATCAGCCCGACCGCAGCGACCGGACGAAAATCCAATGAGCGATAGTCTGCCAATATATGTGGACTTGATCATCCAGGGCGAGGGACCAATGTCCGATCGAGTGCCACGAGTAGCGCGCATTGCTACGAGGGTGGCATTTGCGGGGTACGGCACTTTCGAATGGACTCAATCATTATGACGCGCACCACATATGCCTCGCAAGCCGCGCAATTGCTGCCACGACCTGCGCCGGCGTGCTGATCAGAAGGCACTCGACGTGCGCGCAGGAACTTACTCCTCACGATCGGTCATTTGAGGGACGCCCGCGGCCTCGACTAAGGCCGTTCGGATGGCAAGTGCATCGGGCAGCGACTTCACGTGCCAGCGAATGAGCTTCACGCCTGCTGATTCTAGGGCGTGACTCTTTCGTGCGTCTGCGTCTTGACGGGAGACACTGTGGTGCGAGGCATCATCGAGTTCAACGGCGGCCACGACACTGGTATCCGGGCGCAGAATCAGGAAGTCAGCGGACAGTTGGCTGATCCGATTGAACCAACTCTGTCGTGGGACTCCGCGTTCGTCGTCGCATCGCAATATTCAGCTGAGGCCGCATTGGTCATATTGATGATTCGCCGAGATTGCAGCGCGGCGGAGTGTAGGTCCAATTCGGCCCGACCACAAATTGCTAGCGGTGAGGACCGGAAAAACGCCAGCGTCTCAAGTCTGTAAAAAGCATTCAATCGTGTTGGAAGAAACCATTGATATGGTCGCGATGGGTCCGGGGAGGGGCCGCGAGCAGGCGGCCTATAATCCGTTGCGCCGGTGCCCGACGTGAGGACTTCACCATGTTGGAGGTTATTCGAATGAGTACAGGGGGTGCGTTATGAAGACAATCACGGTGTTTTGTTGGGTTTTTTTGCGATGTGTGCCGTCACGTCTTTGCGCGCGCAGGACATTGCTGGGACCTGGCAGGGAGTGCTGCATGCCGCCTCCGGCCGCAATTTGCGCGTGGTAGTAAAGATTGAAAGATCAGCCAAGGGTGGTTGGATTGCCAATCTTTACAGCATCGATGAGTCGCCGGACGCGATTCCCTTCAGTTCCGTCGACCTCAGCGGCGAGACCGTCAAGCTGGATATCGCGGACTTGCATGCGAGCTACCAGGGCACACTTGACGCGCGCCGCGATGCCATAACTGGCACATGGATGCAGATTCAGACCTCTGCGCTGAATCTCCAACGCGCCACGGCGAGTACCGCATGGGCGCTGGATTCGTCGCCGCACACGGTGCGGTTCGTTACAGTTGAGAAGGGCGTCAGCCTGGAAGTACTCGATTGGGGCGGCACTGGACGTCCATTGGTTTTTCTTGCAGGGCGTGGAGGTAATGCGCATGGCTTCGACAAGCTTGCGCCGAAATTCACTGGGAACCATCATGTCTATGCCATCACCCGGCGCGGTTATGGAGCTTCCAGCAGACCTGACCCAGCTAGTGCCGATTACTCGGCGGACCGGCTGGGCAATGATGTGCTGGCGGTGATTGCGGTGTTGAAGCTGGAGCGACCGGTGCTGGCTGGCCATTCCATCGCGGGCGAGGAATTGAGTTCGGTGGGTAGCCGCCATCCTGAAAAGGTTGCGGGGTTGGTCTATCTCGACGCCGGCTATTCCTATGCCTATTACGTGCCTGGCAATGTCATTCCGCTCGGCACCAATCTGCAACTGTCGGCTCGTGACCTGCAAGCAAATTTGGACCGCCTGAAAGCCCTCCCGCCGCATGATCAGGACTTGGCGCCGCTGATGCGGGACGCGCAAGCCAGTCTGAAGCAATTCGAAACAGACCTGGTAGCGACGCAGGCGGCACTCAAGGCCGAACCCGCCGAGTCGGCGGATGCGTCAGTGCCGCCCCAATCCCGAACGAGCGCCGCCATTTTCAATGGCGCGCGCAAATACACGAAGATCGACGTCCCTATCCTGGCCCTCTTTGAATCCCCGCCATTCCTGCCGGATGGCACGCCGCCGGAAGTTCGCGTGGCAGAGAACGACCAGTTCGCGACCCAGGCAACTAGGTTCGAGGCGGGTCTTTCCGCGGCCCATGTCGTGCGTCTGGCGAACGCCCGTCACGCGCTCTGGCAATCCAACGAGGCTGATGTATTGCGGGAAATGAATGCGTTCATGGCGGAGCTAAAGTAGGCCGCAAAATGGCAATTCGGTATGGGCAAGGAGAGAATCCGCTTTGAGGACCAGGTACCCCGCCATCGCTTCGGAGCCGCCGGCCCTGCCGAAAGGTACCGCGCTGGCCTATTTCTTTTCTGAGTCCATCAGCCGCGCTGCAGCCGAATTTCCCACCTCGCCACCGCGATAGTACCCGATGAATGTCTGGACGCTTCGATGTCCGGTTAGCGCCATCGCCTCACCGATGGGAATATTCTGCCTTCCCGACTCGGTTACAAACCCCGATCGCAAGCTATGCGCGGTAACCTTTCCCAGCGGCGGATCCACGAGCTTCGCGCGGCTTCGCACAATGCTCCACACCGCCTGATCGCGCAGCGGCTCGGTTATTTTGCCTTGGTGGATCCGCCTGAAGATCGCTCCTTCCGTGATCTTTGCGCGGAATAACTCATTCAACCACGCCTCGAGAGCCACGGCGGCCTCGCCGACAATCGGCTTGGAGTTCTCCGGCGCGCGCGCGCCGGCTTGATTGGTCTTCGAACGCCCCAGCTCATACACGAACCCGCCCTGGTGGTCTCGCCGAACGTTCTCGAACGTCGCCGCCACAATTTCCGAGCGCCGCCGGCCACCGCTCGCAAAGCCGAACAGCAGCAGCGCCCGATCCCGGATTCCGGCTAAGCCGTCCTGGCAGGTCGCCAGCAGCGCTTCCATGACCGGTCGTGTTGCCGCGATCGGCGGCCGCCGCTCATGTTCGGGCGGTCGATGGGCATAGGCTCGTTGAATCATGGAGAGGAGTTGCCGCACGCCAGGATCGCGTAGGGGATTAGCATTGGCGGGAAGCGGCGGAACGTGGGCCGCGATCAACACCCCGTGCGCCCGTGACAGGGCGGCCAAGCGGGTTTTCACGGTGGCGAGGGACCAGGGCCCCGGTTTGGCCTTGTAGGCGCGCGCCACGAGCACCCGGTCGATCGGATGCGGCAACAAGTGCTGCGTCGTGCGGCTAGATGCAATAAACGGGGAGAGCTCGACCGGTTCTTCCAGCGGATTGTGCTCCAGGTGATCCAGCATGAACTGGATGACGACCGGGACGGGTACCGGGGCGGTCAGCACCTTCCCATAGCGCAGCGCGTACCAAGCGCCCCAGTACAGCATCGCTGTGCGATAGGTCCGCCGGGTATTCGGCGAAGTCCCCTCGACCTCGAACGCCTCGGCCGCTAGTTTTGCCTCATTGCTTAAGACATCTGGGTTTAGATACGCCGCTGGCGGCTCGGCATACAGTCCTTCAGTTGAGCGAACACTGGATGACGAAAGGTCTGTATTCATGATGACGCGCTCACAGCACGGCCAGGTGCCGCTCATCGGCACCTGGCACGACGCGACGCGCGATGGCGTGATCGAAGGTCACTAGCCGTCCGTCATGATGAACCGCAAGCGCCAAAAGATACGCGTCGGTCACCTGGCGTGAGCCCACGATGTATTCCCAGTTCACCAGCGACGGTGTGAGCAGGCTCGGGGACTCGGCCCAGAACTGGTGATAGACCGCCTCGGTGGCTTCGCGCAGCCGCTCAGCGACCTGCGAAGGTTTCAGCGCATTCGGATAATTCGGTTGCGAGAGGATGCGGATGCAGCCGTTTTGCGTAATGGGGCAGGACGCCCATCCGGTGGCGATGTTGGCGCCAAGCCAGTCCCGCGCTCTCACATGATGCAGGTGGTCGGCATCGAGCAGGGCGATCAGAACATTTACATCTAGCAGCGCCCGCACCTCATACACCCGACTCGTCGCGAATTTTGTTCACGATGTCGTTGGTCACCGGCGTGCCCCGGGGGCTGAAAGGGCGGAACCCAAAGAAGCTGCTCGGCGCCTTGTCCTGGCCAGTCGAGGCGGGCGCCGCCATCGCCGCGCGCAGGCCCGCTCGGGCGAGCTCTGAGACTACTTCGCCCGCGGTGCGGCCATCCCGCCGAGCCAATTCCTTGGCGGCCTGCAAGACCTCGGGATCTATGTCGAGAGTAGTGCGCATCTGATGTGTGATGATACTAAAGAGGCTTCCCTACTGCAATCCTCGCTTAACCGATTGTTCTGTAGTGCTATCTGGAAGGAATATGGCTTCTCAGTTTATTGATACACACGATAATCATCACTTATCGTGGTATTTACAAAAGACTTTCGAAGATAGGAAAGAGCGGGACAGCGTTGCACTGGGCTACCGGCGTGTTACTGTATAGCCACAGATGTAGACGTGGGGAAACTAAATGGCGCTCAACATCCGGAGTCCCGAAACGGAAGCCTTGGCAACTGAACTGGCGCGTCTCACCGGTGAAACCAAAACCGAGGCGGTCACCAAGGCGGTGCGCGATCGGTTGGAGCGCGTGAAACGCGGCCGCCACCGCCGCTCCCTGGCCGATGAACTCGATACGATCGGCAAACAATGCGCCGCGCTGCCGGTTATCGACTCCCGAGAGCCGGATGAAATACTTGGCTACGACGATCACGGACTGCCGCGCTGATGGTGATCGACACCTCGGCGCTCCTGGCCATCCTCCTCGATGAACCGCAGCGGCGCGCATTCACCGAAGCCATCGAGGCCGCGGAGGATCGCCTGCTCTCGGCGGCGAGCTTCGTGGAAACCTCGATGATTCTGGAATCCCGACACGGCGCCGAAGGCGTACGGTCTCTGGACCGCTTGCTCGCGGCAGCGCAGATCAAGATCATCCCCGTGGATGAACCACAGGCCCACGCAGCCCGTGAGGCATTCAGACAATTTGGAAAAGGCCGTCACCCGGCAGGGCTCAACTTCGGCGATTGTTTCTCTTATGCGCTCGCAAAATGCAGCTCTGACCCGCTGCTGTTCAAAGGCGATGACTTCATACGAACGGACGCGATGATAGTCTCCAGAGGCTGATAATCCCGTTGGCCTGCCCAGCTCGCACCGGGGACGGAGGGTGCAGATGCCGCACATCAACCATGACAGAGGCGCGTACCGACTACCAGCAGATTTCGAGGAACACCGGCGTACCTTAAATCCGCGCTCACTCGGGAAGGAAGGCTGGCATGGGAGCTCGTCGTGCCCGATCGACCAACGTACGAGAAGCGCGTGGGCGACGGCACCATTGTCACGCTAATCCGGCTGAGATTGCTGGAAGAGGCGCCCGAGCATCGACGCGTGATCCTCTCCGACTATGGCATCAGAACCTGGAATCGATTCTGCGACCGCGGCGGGCATTGGCCGGATGATTTGGTGGAGAAACTGCCATGAGGCGCCGTGCGCGATCCTACTCATGAGAATGCAGACCGCGGAGGACTTTGAGCGTGCGCATGAGCGGCTGCGGCGGCGCGATTCGGATTCGTTGGCCGCGTTTGTGATGTCGCTGGCAACCCAGCCAGGGCCGGTGGGTGAACAGGTGCGCACGTTCATCGTAGGGGATGATCTTGCCCAGGCGATCGATTCACTCCGGGCGCGGATCGGCGGGCTCGCCATTGCATCCGAGTATGAGCACCGACATGCCCTCGGCCGGGAAATGGGGGCGAGTCTGGATTTCATCGTCGATTCGGTGGAGCGGCTGGTCTTGCCGATTGATGCGAATGCAGCCTTCGAGCTATTGGCGGCGCTGTTCGCTGCGGATGCCGTGGCGATGGAGAACTGTGGCGAGCATGACTGGGAAGTGGCCTGTGCCTATGAGCGCGCGGTGAGGGTGATGGCGGCGGCAGCGAAGGATTTGCCGCGGGGGAGAGTCGAGGAGCGGGTCAAGGCGCTGATCGAGGAGGATGGGTACGGAACGCGGGCGCAACTGGCCCGTGCGTTTCTGAAGACCGAATAAGGAGCGGCGGAACGTCATATCCGGCCGTCCGTTGGCGCCGTTGCGGCCGCAACCGCCGTCTCGTAATCTGACTTAAGAACTATTATTCGTACTAACTTATTGTTTTAATTGTAATTACCCAATTCTGCCAACGGCCCTGGTCTCACGGCAAGAATGCCGTGCTGTTCTCATGTCCGCCAGGATAAGCTAGATTAAACAGCTAGTTGGTTAGGGAGTATCGATATGCGTGCTATCGGAGCCTTCGAAGCAAAGAACAAGCTGAGCATGCTGCTCGACGCAGTCGAACGCGGCGAAGAAATCGTCATCACCCGACACGGCAAAGCCGTCGCGCGACTCATTCCCGACCGACCTGGGCACGACGTGCACAGTGCGCTGGCGGCCGCCCAACGCATCCGAGCGAGAGCTGAAGAACTCAAGGGCGCGCCTTTCGACTGGCAGGAGTGGAAACAGTACCGAGACGACGGTCGCCCATGAGTGTGGTCCTCGACAGCTCCGTCACGCTGGCGTGGCTCTTTAGTGATGAACTGACCGAGCCGGTCCGCCAGGTCTTCGAACGCGTGACAGCCAGCCGAGCGTGGGTCCCTTCCCTGTGGCGGCTGGAGGTCGCAAACAGCCTGCACATGGCAGCTAGGCGAAAACGAATTGACGCCGGATTGCGCGACGCCTCGTTGGCGGACCTGGCGCTGCTGAACATCGGCACGGACCCCGATACGGACGCGTTTGCCTGGTCCACGACGCTGCAGCTGGCCGAGGCCCACGCCCTCACTGTCTATGATGCCGCTTACCTGGAACTCGCACAGCGAATGGCGCTGCCGTTGGCGACGCTCGATGAGGAATTGCGCAACGCCGCGCGGGCGCTGGGCGTTGCACTGCTAGGTCGCTGAAGATGTGCCGACTGCAAACTACAGGCATTAGGAGTTCCTCACAATGAGCGCACCTCTCTATGGATTCGCGTCTCAGCAATCTGGAGATGCCAGGCACAAGAGGCTTGCTCGACCCCCTCTTTTGCGATCGTCAAAGATCGTAATCTGGAAGGCGATATTCATTTTGGCATGCGTCCCGTTAGCTTCCGTGGCGGCCGAATCTCAGGGGGTATCGGCTTGGCATGATCCTTCCCCTCATCGTGTGCGTTTCGTTACCGTCGACCAGGATGTGCAACTTGAGGTCCTCGATTGGGGCGGAAGCGGGTCACCGCTGGTCCTGCTGTCAGGGCTGGGCAATACGGCTCACGTTTTCGACGAATTCGCCCCTAAACTGACGGCACGGCATCATGTTTACGGAATAACTCGGCGCGGATTTGGTGCCTCAAGCGTTCCGGCTGCCGGATACACGGCTGATAGATTGGGTGATGACGTCCTTGCGGTACTCTCAGCCTTGAAACTTGATCGGCCGGTGCTTATCGGCCACTCCATAGCGGGGGAAGAGCTGAGCTCGATCGGATCAAGATTTCCCGATCGCGTAGCTGGCCTCATCTATCTTGAGGCGACTTATGGCTTTGCATATTACGATGGTGCAAAAGGCTACCTTCCCATCGACGTTAAGGAATTGCGCGATGAGCTGGACCAGCTGCTACACGCCGCGGACCCGAAACGGGTGACGCAGGAACTCCTCAACGTCGACCTGCCCGAATTCGAACGGGTTCTGCGGCAGCAGACTCCAGTCCCATTGCCGCCAGGCCCCAATCCCACCGCATCGGACCTCGCGAGCTTTCAGGCGCTCGGTGACTGGTATAGCCGGGTGCGCGGATTGCACTTTCCGGAAGCGGAACTGCGTGCCGTCAGAACCTTGACTGATGATGGCCGGCCACGGGGGCAGAAGACGCCTCCTTGGGTCGCTGCAGCGATCAATGCCGGAGAAACGAAATTCACGAAAATTCCCGTGCCTATACTTGCAATCTGCGCAGTGCCGCAGGAACTCGGGCCCGCCGGGCCCGGTCTAAGCGCAGCGGAGCGCGCGACGCTAGAAGCCAATCAATCCGCCCAAGTTGACGCATTTGAGCATGGAGTTCCCTCGGCCCAAGTAGTGCGGCTCCCGCGCGCGAATCACTATATCTTCCTATCAAATGAGGCAGAGGTTTTGCGCGATATTGAGCAGTTCACCAAAAGCCTCCACTGAGATTGCCGGTTCATCACTTGGATCGGGGAACTGCTGCCCGGCGATGGCGGAGCTCGGCTACATTCTGCGCGGAAATTCCAGAAGGTCTCCGTAGCAATCCCCCCGAACCCCGCCATGGTGTACCCGGTCCCGAGAACCACTTCACAGCTAACCAAGTGTTTTTCGGTCATCGTCCAGATGCTCGATTCCCAGGCCTTGCTGCAATACGCCACCCGAGATCCGGGGAGATGCCATGTACAACAGAGGATTAGCCGGGTCATTGGTGTTGGTGCTGCTGCTCGCCGGCTGCGCCTCCACCGTCAGAAGGCAGGATGGGTCCGGCCCGGTGCCAATCGGTACCAAGGCCTTGGGCAAGAACATTGTGCTCAACTTGACAGGCAGCGACGAAACGACCTCTGCCAAAGATTGGGCGGGCTTTAGAGGCATCTGGAAGGATGAATGCTCCGATGAATTTCATGAAGCCGAAGCCAGTTTCTCCATGCAGGATGGCACCCCGCGTCCCACCGGTTCCGACGGTGCCTTGGTCGTCGTAAACGTCTTGGACTACCGCTATGTTTCGATCGCAGCGCGAGTCATGCTGGGAGTAATGACCGGAAATGCCTTCATCAACTCGCGAGTTGGATTTCGTGACCTGCAGACAGGAGACACGTGGGCCACTAAGGCCTATGACACCCAGTCTTCAGCCTGGAATGGCGTGTTTGCCGCGATGACGACGAAGCAAGTCCGCGCGATCTGCCATGAGATTCTGGGTGAAGTGAGCACCCATTGATGATTCGACCGGGCCATCAATCGCAGCGCGAAGACTTCGAGTGATCTGAGGCATTTTGCCATCGACACGTCCGGCGAGCTATTACGCCACAACTTGAGTGTGCGCAGCCGGCCCGCTCCAGTCCAGTTTCATGTAGCTGTTGAGAATGTACTGGGGACGAAAGCTACCCGCGCTCGCCTCAGTGTCGCCATTGGTCTATACGGCAAAGTCCAAGGCGATGCGGACAACACGTCGGCGGAGAAACGGATGTGATGCTCAAGTATTACGCGCAAGGTGCATATGTTCGCGGTAGCCATCACGGGCTTCACCGATGAAGACGAGCAGCTGATCCTCTGATGCAAAGACAACAGCCATGCCCAGGCGTTCCGCCGCCGGTTTCAGGGCACCCTGAAACCGGCCAGTAGGCACAAAGAGTGTTTGCGGAAATTCTCCTTTTTTCGTCCAGGCCACCGTTAACAAATCGCGAGCCTGCCCCGATGATGGTTCCGCTTCCGAAGCGGGAATCAGCTGCGTGCCCAAGATATAGCAGCTTGCCGCGTCCATGAGACAAATACAGTTAAACGCCCCGTCTTGGTCCGTACTGATGGGTGTCTCGTTCAATTGAAAGGCAATCCATGCCTCATTGACCTGGAACTTATCGGGATGAAGTTCGGATTTCACGGGAGGATGCTCACGCGCGGCGGAGCGGCTCTGCCGCAATCGGTAGGGGCGCGGGCTGCTCATATTTCCTCGCTTCTATCCTTGATCTCCAACCTGAACTGCCAGCCCTCGAAGCCCATCACCATGCGCCCGAACTGGTCCCAGGAGATCTCCTTTCCGTCGATCACGAGCATGGGCAGCCGTCCGCCCTCATTGTCATCCCAAGTGATACGGCCGCGGACCAGGCAATCGGCGATATGCAAGCCGGGGATGTGCGTATCGGATTTAAGGTGCTGCCGTGCGAGCAATCGCCGGATCCGCGGGACCATATGGCCCATCAGCCCGAACAAATCGGCTTCCGCATCCCCGAGCGCCTGGAATTCATAGCCGCCGGGAGCGCCGTCCACGAGTTCGAAGGCCTCCAGCGACACTTTATCGCCGAGCAGTCTCACCTCAAAGTGGAAGCGATGCGGAGTCCCCGCCGCATCGGATATTTCGAGCGCCTCGAACTGCACGTGGGAGAAGTCGATGTCGCCGGTCTCGGCAACCTCCTCATTGAAGCAGCGGTTGCACAGGTCGCGGTAGCCACCCTCCATCGAGCCGTAATGCACGCTCTCGAACCCGGCGATGGCACGGCCACACGTATGGCAGCGTTGCGACCGATCAGGCTCAGTGACGGGCGAGCGTTTTCCAGATTTGCGTTTCGTCGAGGTCTTCAAAGGGCGATTCCTATCGTGGGAAGTTTTGGTCGAACTGGCGGCCGAACAGCGCGTATAGCAGTCGCTGCGATTCCCGCGCGCCGTCTTCGGTGAAGATCACCGACTTCGATTTTCCGACGGGATCGGTGATGTAGCCCTTCTCGTGCAGGCGTCCCATCGACTCCCAGTCGAAAGACTTCCACGCGCGGTACCCCTCATGTCGGCCCAAGGCGAGCAGTGCCAACACGGCCCGGTCGATCTTGTCGACATCAAGTTCCATATGCGTCCTTCATGAGCGTCTCGGCCCTCTCAGAGCATCGTGTCAACGCCCGCAGCGTCCCTCAGCGCTTCGGGGCCGTCTGGATGCCGTATTCCTCAAGCCAGCGACGTAGGTCGCGATCGCCCTTGGTCAGGTGCGTGTGCACTTCCTTCTTGCCGAGCCGGTCATAGTTGAGGTATCCAAGCCGCGAAGCTCTGTCAGGTCGAACGGGTAGTCCTGGCCGTTGTAGACGCCGGCCAGAAAGCGCACCAGGCGTCCCGACTGGCCAGTGGTCGGATGCGCGTTAATGCTCGCCCCGATCGCCTGAAGCGCTTCCATCGTCCGGGCGTAGAGGGAGTCCTCGTCGCGGTCCAGTGCATCCATGCGCGGTCGCCCGCCGGCGACGATTCCACCACGGCCCGCTCGAATTCATCGAGCTGGCTGGCGGGAATATCGGCCTCGACGTGAACGGTCTTCGACGACGGCGGCCTGGGCGGAAATTTCGTGACGGTCACTGTACATCTCACCGAATGCTCCTTTAAGCGTACGACGATCGCGGCCCAGCTGCCAGCGGCAGTGGAAAGGCCGCCAGCCTAGAGGCTGGCGGCCATGAACTACCATGTCAGGTGATGATGCGTCGGTGCTCTCGGACGAGATCCGCGTAAGCGGCGCTTGTTCGCGTCGGCGCGAAGTGGATGTCGCGCTCGACCGTCAGGCCGAGTGACCCGCGGGCCGTCTCAAGCTCTGAGAAGCTGACGTAGCCGAGTTCCGGCTTCCCTAAGCCCAGATCGCACAGGCCGAATGCCAGGCCGGTATGGACATCGATTTCGGTGATGAGCCAGGTGGCGCTGCCGTCTGGAGTGAAAAGCCTTACGACGGGCTCGAAGTCGAGCGCTTGATCTTGCCGGTCAATGGCGGCGCGCTGGGCGCGGCCGTTCTCGAGGAGTTTCTGGTGTTGGGCGGAAGTGATGAGTTTCATGCGTGACTCCGATGATTTGAGGCGGACCCCACGGTCCTTCGCCCAAGTCGAGGACCGTGGGGTCCGCCAATCGGAGTTAACGTAGAACGCACCGTCATCGGTGCTCTGCTCGGTCGCATAAGCACACGGCGTGACAGGCGCCGCGCCTGGCGCGATGGGTGCGGCTCCCTGCGAAACGTGCTAGAGAGATCGTTATCCCCTGAATCAGTGGATAAGCCTGTGGGCAACTTCCCTTGAACGGACCGAAGCTCTTGATTGCGGGTCCATTCACATCGATTGCCGAATAAATCGCCGCTGACGGCGGACTCCTGGTCGGAGTAGCATTTCGAACATGCTCACCTGGAATCGACTTCAGTCGCTCTACGAGCCGGTCGTCGACCGTCACGGGCGCGCGGCGCAGCTCGCGGGCCTCGGCTGCCCTCCGGTCGCGTTCACCGCCCTCTTCCATGACCGTCACGACGAGCCAATGCGGGCGATTCCTGGCGCAAAACGGAAACTTGGATTGAGCCGCCGATTCTGCTCTTCGGAGCTTTACTCCGGACGGCAGTGCGGGACTATCTTCTCGTAGGGTCAACGCACTGCTCTTCGGAGCTTTACTCCGGACGGCAGTGCGGGACTATCTTCTCGTAGGGTCAACGCGCTTCGGGTGTTGGCGCGCGTTTCCCGGCCAAGGTGCCGTTGCCGAGTCGGCGCGGCGTCAGGTGTGGGTGGGGCCACTAACCAAGGGGAGCGCAATCGCGCCCACTACTGTTCGTGGTGGTCGCAGTGCGACTCCGTGCCGGTCATTCACAGAGAACCAGTAGGCCACGTTGGTGGCGAGCCAGATCACGCGGGTAGCGCAAATTCTCTGGCCAACAGGAGTGTTCCGTTGCTGGTGGAGCGCAATCGCTTTTCCTTGAAGGGCCGATATGCCGGGTCGTTATAGAATGCCATGAGAATTTCTTCGCTCTCGAATTTGATGACCACATTGACGCCACGACTTTCGCCTTCAAGAGCCTTGCAAGCGTAATCGGCAACAAGGATTTCTGGATTGTACTTTTGCAATATAGGCATCATGCCCGGTACATATCCTTCATATTCGCTCCGATCCGCAATATCAAAGCTGGCAATCATATAAGCAGCCATCAAAGATTCCCCTCATATTGGATGTAAGCGCCGCAGGGCACGTCCTTCTCCAGCAGTTTAATCGATCCTATTACTTATCGAGCAGGAAGACCTCGCCTCTTCAATTGTTGTCGTTCCTCTACGGCGACTCCGGGGTCACTTCCGGCCAGTCGCGACTACCGGGAAATCGATACCTTTCTCCACTCTGGTCGCGACGCGACCTTCAGGAATCCCCTCAGATCCGGAAGCTGCTCGTTTCGGCTCCAGCGAGCGAAAAGTGACCTCATTAGAATACCGTGGGGCGGCGGCGACACCGTGCAGCGCGAAGGAAACGTCGGGATTCGGGCGTTCGTCCAAATGCGCGGCATCTGCGACTCCAATTGCCCCCGGTTCGAGTACTCAATAGTACCCACCCGCGCGACCAGTCCTGATCATCGCCTTGGGCATGAACTTGTCCTCGAAGCGCAAGGCGAGACCAAGGGACATTACAGAAGACCTAGGGCGCCGCTGCCACCACTGACATCGATACTTACTGTATTGGCCCGAGAAAATCACGCTTGCCAAGCTCAACCCCGTTTTTCCGCAACAGCGCGTACGCCATGGTCATGTGGAAAAAGAAGTTCGGCAATACAAAGTTCGCAAGATAATTAAGGCCGGTGAATTTCAGGGTGGTCTGCGGGAACTGCAGGACAATCTCCCGCGTCTCCGCATTGGCAAATTGCTCAGGTTTGACGCTCTTGATGAACGCCAGGGTCTTCTCGATGCGCGCCCTGAGGTCCGCGATCGTCGCCTCGGTATCCTCATGCTTGGGAGCCTCCACACCGGCCAGGCGAGCGGCCGCACCTTTGGCGGTGTCGCAGGCAATCTGGATCTGGGCCGACAGCGGCAACATATCCGCGATGAGCCGCGTGCCAGGGAGCACGTTCGGGCCCATCTTCTTCGCCTCAGCATGAGCACTCGCCTTATCCAGGATCGCGGCAAGATTGTTCAAGCTTAGAGTGAAGACCGGAATGGAGACTTCATACATTGACACCGACATGGGGCTACTCCTCAAGTTGCGAAAACGATTGGCTGACAGTTTGGCGGTTATATATGACGGGATCGGGTAGGAAATTCAGATCCCGAATGGGACCCAGGCGAACCGCGATACCCTGGTGTACGCGACTATACCTCGACGAACTGAAATTGGCCGAGAACGAAGTCGCTACCTGATGCCCGCTATTTGCCAGCGGCACGTCCGGACGTGATCAAAGGCGTGCGGTCTCCGGACCGCCTGCTCGCGGCAGCGCAGATCGAGATCATCCCCGTGGACGAATCGCAGGCTCACGCAGCCCGTGAGGCATTCCGACAATTTGGCAAGGCCCGTCATCCGGCAGGGCTCAACTTCGGCGATTGTTGCTCCTATGCGCTCGCAAAATGCAGGTCTGACTCGCTGCTGTTCAAAGGCGATGCCTTCATACGAACGAACGCGATGATAGTCTCCCGAGGCGGATAATCCCGTCGGCTAGGTTAAGCTAGATAAAACTGGCGTTAGCCATGCTCGACCAAGACTTACGCAATGCCGGTCAGGCTCCGGATTGCGTTGTTGGGACTTTAGCGATGAGGGCTTTACAGTGTCGTTCATGAATCCGTTATGTACCGCTGGGCGCCGTGTTGCTCGGCTGAGGTTCGCAGCCATGATCCTGTTTCGTATGTGTATCCAAAGGCCACAATTCCAACGGCTTGTGCTGTGCCTCGCGCTCAATGCGGCCTGGTTGTCGCCAGCCGCTCACGCCACCGCTCCAACAGACTGCACCCGTGCCTGCCTCGGTAATCTGGTCGCGCAGTACATGAAAGGCATGATCGCCCATGACGCAGGCTCGCTGCCGGTTACCCCGCACGCCAGATTCACGCAGAATGGGGAAGTCATGAAGCTCGGCGCCGGCCTGTGGCTTACGGCCTCGGGCATCGGCCCGTACGAGCAGGAAATACTCGATGTGCCCGGACATACGGCTGCCGCGCAGGCCATCGTGCTCGAAGCGGGAAACAAGCCAGTGCTGTTTGCAGTGCGGCTCAAAGAGCGTGGCGGCAGGATCAACGAGATCGAAACGATGGTCGTGCGGTCCGACAAAGACTCGGTGCTGTTCGATCCGGCCGGATTCGACCAGGGTAATGCCCAGATGGCGTACGTCCCACCGTCTTCTGACATCAATTCGCGGGCCGCGGCGATCAGGATCGCCATGAAATATCCGGAAGGGTTGCGAGTCGGCAGCTTCGTGCAGGTTGACGCACCTTTTGCGACGGACGCCTATCGCATCGAAAATGGCGTCCATACCGCTGGCGCCGGCTGCACGCGCGCGGGGTGCGAGCACATCAAGACCCAGACGATCATCCCGCATCCGGATGTACGCGCGCGGGTTGCGGCCGTTGATGATCGCCTCGGCATCGTTCTGCTGTATCTTGATTTCGGAAATACCAAAACATACGGTGCCGGCCGCGCCCTCGTCACCTTTGAAGCATTCAAGGTTTACGGCGGTCAGATCCACGCCGTGAACGCCATCCTGCACATGGCATCCGCGACCGCCGGCTCCGGATGGGACGCCCATGGGCAGATCGAAAGTGGAATTCAGTGAGGAGTCTTGTCATGGACAAAAGCTTGTCGAAATGCCTGGCGGGCGCGGTGCTTGTGCTGCTCGGAACGGCCAACGTGTCTGCGGCGACCGCAGCATGTGATCGAACTTGTCTCAAGGACTATTTGAACACGTACCTCAATGCGATGATCATGCACGACCCTTCGGCAGCCCCGCTTTGGGCGGGCTTCCGGGAAACTGAGAATGCCATCGTAACTCACGCCGGCAACGGAGCCTGGAAGACGTTTACCGGCTTCGGGAAGATACAAAGGCGTTTCGCGGATCCCGTCACCCAGCAGGCCGGGTATTTCGGCGAAATTGAAGAAGCAGGCGGGACAGCGATCGTCAGCCTGCGTTTGAAGATCGAAAAAGCAAAGATTACGGAAGCCGAATGGGTGATCAGCCGCAACGTTGCGGACGACTTTCGACAGGACCCCAAGAATCTTGAGCTGATGATGCCTCCGGACGTGCCCGTCTCGAAGCAGGCGCGCACCGACCGGGACTTGATGATCGCGGCGGCAAACAGCTACTTCGACGGAATCGAAACCCATGACAGCTCAGTGCCGATGGCGACGGTGGATTGCATCCGGCTTGAAAATGGGATGACAACGGCGGGCGCGCGGGTGCCGGTACCCGGCCAGCCCGGCAAGTTCACGGTACCGCGCGGCTGCACGCAGCAATTTGAGAAGTTGGTCCAAGCGGGAACGCCTGCCCGGCGCTATCCGATTGTCGATGAAGAGGCGGGCTTCGTTCTGGGGATGACCCTTTTCATGCGTGCTCCCGGTTCCACCACCATGCGCAATCTGCTCAACGAGTGGTTCCAGATCGATCACGGAAAGATCATTGGAATCTATGCGGCCATGCACTACCTGCCCCAAGCTGCGCCGGCGCCAAACTGGCCGCCCTACGACATGAACTGGCCACTACCGGTGCCGTTTGCGCCCGCCGTAATCCGCAGTCCACCGCCTGCGGGGACAACTACTCCGGGTGGAACGCCACCCCACTGAAGCCCGCCTCGCGGGCGCCTCGATGGAGGTCCGCAGAACTCGAGGGCACCAAACACAATGTTACATAATGGATAGCGGCAGCTCGCGAGCACGGACGGGCGACCGCACCCTCTTTGCAATAGACTAGTGTTGTAGACTAGTCTTCAAGCTGGAGGTATCAGCATGAAGATCGAAATCGGCGCATACGAAGCAAAGACCAAATTGCCCGAGCTGCTGCGTGAAGTTCAGGCCGGAAAGCGCTTCACGATCACGAATCGCGGCAAAGCCGTCGCCGACCTGGTGCCCAGTGAAGCGGCCGCGCGCCAGAACCCGGCTGCAGCCATCGACAAATTTCTGGCATTCAAGAAAGCCAACCCGATACGGGTCCACGTCAATATCAGAGCATTAATCGAGGAAGGTCGAGAGTGACCTTCGTCCTCGACGCCTCCATCACGCTCTCGTGGCTACTCCAGGACGCGTCGGGCAAGGATGAACGGTATGCGTTTGCTGTCCTCAGCGCATTGGGGGAGGCCGACACGCGCTGCTCAGTCCCGGTCACCTGGGGACTGGAGGTGGCCAACGTGCTTGCGCGGGGCGAGGCAAAGGCACAGGTTACCGAAGCGCAAAGCGACGCTTTTCTGGAGATGCTTCGGGATCTGGCAATCGAGGTCGACGCAACCAGTGCCGAACGATCGCTGTCGCACACCCTGCAGCTGGCACGCCGCTGCAATCTTTCCGCCTACGCTGCCTCCTACTTAGAACTCGCGCTGCGAACATCGCGCCCGCTCGCCACGCGGGATGCCGCGCTCCGCCGCGCCGCCGAGAACGCCGGCGTCAAGGCATTCAAACCCACATAATGGCAAGCGCGTCCACCGTGAGGTCGATCGGCGCTGAGCCCTGGGCTGGGTCGAGTGGCCGCCGGGGTCTATTTCGCAACGAGTAGAACGCCCGTAACGGCAAGCGCCAGGCCTGACGAAGTCGCCGAGGGATTTCCCGGCGAAGCTGCCGCTGATGCCCGCGTTAGTAAGGGCCGCTATGGCGACGATGGTTGTCGCGATCGCGAGTACCGCAAATGCATTGAAGTCGCCGGTGCGCGTGGCGAGTTTCACCAATAGCGTCACAATCGAGTAGCCGACCATACCAAGAACGGCCCAGGCGATGTCATTCATCGTTGGCTTACTCCGTGAGCAGAAAGCCTACATGATGCTGGACATTATCCGCATATGCCGATAATAGTGTCAACCCCGTACGATGGTGGACCCGCGGATAGGCAATCGGGGCATGGAGAGAGGATGATGAGAACTCGCTCGGCGCAACCCGGCCGTAACGATACAACCACGTGTCATTGCACTCTTATACGCAAGGCGGCACGCCGTGTGAGCGCTTTCTATGATCATATGCTCGAACCGACCGGCATGCGGATCACGCAATACGCATTGCTGGCGCAGATCGAGCGATCCGCGCCGCTCACCATCACTGATCTTGCAAAGATCATGGTCATGGACCGTAACGGCCTCGGCCACAATCTTCGTCTGCTTGAACGGGACAATCTTCTGGCAATGACTGCCGGTGCGGACCGCAGAAGCCGCGAGATCTCGCTTTCAACAACCGGCAGGCGGCGCCTCGTGGATGCGAAACCATTCTGGAAAGCCGCCCAGAAGCAGTTGACGGCATCGAAGCTGTTCGACGGACTTGTCCAGCCCTTGGCAACCATCGCCGACAACGACCTCGGATGAGGCAGGATGGGAAGCAAGCTGCGGTACATCCGCTGCATTAGACCATCCCTACGGAGTCGCACATTCACAAGTGGCATAACCTATATGGTTGCGATGGCATTACCAATATGGTTATGATGTGAATGGTGATCAAGAGCTTTAGGCACAAGGGCTTGGCTGAGTACTTCAACACTGGAAGTCACCGCAAGGTCCAGGCCAAGCACGCCGCGCGACCGAAGCTGATCCTGGGATTGCTCAACGGCGCCACGCATGCCGGGGCCATGAATGCCCCCGGGCTCGGGTTGCACCCGCTCAGGGGTAAGCCAAAACGCTGGGCGGTCGGCGTAGATGAGAATTTTCGCGTGATCTTCCGCTTCGAAAACGGACACGCGCTGGAGGTTGACTATGACGACTACCAATAAAGCGGCGCCGATGATGCACAGTCCGCCGCACCCGGGCGCGATCCTGCGTGAACTGTATCTGAAGCCGATGCGTGTCACGGTCATCGAGGCGGCGAAAGCCCTCGGCGTCACCAGCAAACACGTGTCGGGGATTGTGAACGGTCACGTTCGTATCACGGCAGATATGGCCATTCGGCTCGCGGCGGTGCTCGGTACCGATGCGCAGACGTGGGTGAACTTGCAGGCGCAACACGATCTGTGGGTGGCAAGTCAGAAGAAGCCACCTAATGTGAGACCGCTGCGCCAGGCGGCCTGATATAGAGCCACGGCGGCCGACGGTAGATGAATCGCGCCTTGATGCCCTCGACGAAACGTAAATCTGTAAAAAGTGCGGCCGTCACTGAACCTGATCGGTCGCAACGTTGCCATGCCTGTGGCCGGGCGATCGCCGGGTTCGAAAGCGTGCACTACGGCTCGATGGAGGGTGCCTATCACGACCTGTGCAACCGCTGCTTCAACGAGGAGGTCGCGAAGATCGGCGACATCGACTTCTCCCACGTGCAGTTCGAGGCGCTGGAGATTGCCGATGCCGCAGGAATCCCGCATCGCTTCCACTTCGAGGTGAGACTGCTCGGGGATAAGGTCTCACTGCAGGCCTTCGAACTCGTGAAGGGCAACCCCGGCGGCTATGAGTTTCAGGTGCTCGGGGACGCGCAGGCCGATTTATTCGAGCTGATGGGCCAAATGGTCCCGCGGATCCGCCGGTTGCTCGCGCGGCAGCATCTGCAAACCGACCCATACATGCCGGGATTGCATATCGCCGATTTCATGGTCCGCGGCCGTATCAGCTGGGACGACAATGAGGACGGCCGACTACCCATGCTCGTGATCGATGGACAGGAGATCTCCTGGGACCAGTTCGGGCCGATGGTGATGGCCTTCGAGGGCTGGCAGTTCAGGTTGGAAATTAAGGATAAAAGCGAGGAAGTATGACCAGCCCACGCCGTAGCGACTGTGGCCGAGCCGCTCGGGGTCGAGCCGCCGGTGGCAGCGGAGAAGGCCGCGCGGCGCGGCTCTGGCGATCAGCCATCCGCGTCCGGGACCGCCCTATTCGCAGCCGGCGCCCGCAGCGAGGTGCCCGCGTCCGGCCTCAATTCACGAAACGATACGATGGAGGCCAAGGCGATCAATGCCATGACGGCGAGGGTCAGCCTGAACTCCCACAGCGCGGGGACCTGGCTGGCCGACCCCGAGGAACTCCATTGCCCCACCGCCAATAGGATAGAGGCAATGGAAACTCCGAGACCATTGCTGGCCTGCTGCACGATGTTCCACAGCACCGAAGCGGCGCTGAGCTGCTCGGTGGGCACATCGGCGAAGGCCAGCGTGGACAGACCGCTGAAGAGTACCGAGCGGCACATTCCCCCGAACACGAGCAGCCCGGCGGCGACAGCGAAGGAGGTGCGCGCGCTGAGCCCCATACAGGCAAAGAGTGCAACGCTCATCAAGGCGGTGGTGATGATCAAAACCTTGCGATAACCGGCGGCCGCCAGGATGCGTGCGACCAATCCCTTGAAGACCAGGTCTCCGCCGTTGAGCGCCAGGAGCATCAGTCCTGCACCCACCGCGCTGTAGCCCATGGCCAGCTGGAACATCAGCGGCAGTATGAAAGACATCGCCCGTATGGGCAGTCGCACCAGGGCACCGCCGGTGATGGTGGAGATGCGGTAGCTTGCAATCGCGACGACATCCAGGGGAATGAGGGGGTGCGGATGGGTCCGCAAATGCCGTAGGGTCAGCACCCCGATGAGGAGTCCCGCTGCCAGCAGGGCCACGGGCAGCGCCCATTTCAGCGGATCCCCGCCCAGCAGCACGGTGGCGTAGAGGATGGGTGTCGTGGCCAGCGCAAACAAGCCATAACCGCGAAAATCGAACGGCTTGATGCGGCCCGCCACGGTGAGGGGAATGAATTTCACCACTGCCGCGGCACCGATCACGGCCATGGGAACGTTGAGCAGAAAGATCCACCGCCACGAGGCATATTGGGTGATGAGCCCCCCCAGCGCCGGACCCAGGGTCGGTGCCAGCAGCATGGAGGTGCTGCTGATGGTATTGGCGCGCAGCAGCAGGTGACGGGGCGTCGCCCGCAACAGCACAATTCTGGACACGGGTGTCATGATGGCTGCCGCCGCACCCTGCAGGGCCCGCGCCGCCGTGAATTGCGCGACGGAGGTGCATGCGGCGCACAGTACGGAGGTCAACGCAAACAGCACAATGGATGCGGCGAACACGCGCCTCGCACCCCATCGATCCGCGATCCAGCCACTGGCGGGAATGACCGCGACCTGCACCATGAGGTACGAGGTGATGCCGGCGGTGACGGCCACCGCCGACACGTGGAAACTCGCGCCCATGCTGGGCATCGCCAGTACCACCACTGCCCCATCCAGTTGCGCCATGAACATGGCACAGGCCACGATGAGCGCTACGGCGACATCACCTGCTGGCGGTGAGAGTGACTCGGGATGGTTGCGGACCACTGGGGTAAGCTCTCTCTGAAGTGTCGCGGGCTGAAACCGTTCACTTCGCCGCGTGTGCAGCGACATTGAACGATTCCAGAATTAACGGCTCGCGGGTCCCGCGGCGATCGATTGCAGCCACGGCACCAAATGTTCCATGTCGAACGTTCGTTGCTCCATCAGCTTGATCAGGAGGTCGTAGATCGGCCGAGAACCCGCGCTGATCGTGTGGCCGTTGATGCGCAAAAACACATCGACGACGGCGAAAGCCACCCGCTTGTTACCATCAACGAACGGGTGGTTCTGAACGAGACTTTCCAGCAGCGCGGCCGCCTCATGAATGAGCGCGTCGTAGTACCCGGTCTGCGGTCGATGCAACGCAGACGCGAGAGCGCCGAGATCGCGCACGCCGGACGAACCGCCATACCGCTCGATCAACTGCTGATGGAAGAAGAGTGCATCAGCGGTCGTGACGTACGGCGTCACTTAGCCAGCGACCGATACAACTCATCACGCTCCTTCAGACTGTCCTGAAAGGCCTCCAATACGTTTCGGCGTGGGCCCTGCTGGCGTTTGTGCGCCAGATACTCACGCATGGCATCGCCCAGCACGGCCTGGAACTGACGGCCCTCACGAGCTGCAATCTCCTGCAGCCCGTCGAGAACCTTCGGATCCGCCTGGGAGGAAAACTTGCGTAGGGCGCCCATCCTTCACCTCGTCAAGATATATCTTGATGCATCAAGATATCTCACGATAAAGACGGAAGCTATCGGGTCGGGACGGTCGCCGGTGGCGCGTACGGTCATGCCGGCATAACCCATCTGGTCGCGATACCACAACCACAATGGTTATGTTCTGATCCGTGATCAAGAGCTTTAAGCACAAGGGATTGGCGGAGTACTTCAACACCGGAAGTCACCGCAAGGTACCGGCCGCGCACGCCGCACGACTGAAGCTTATCTTGGGATTGCTGCACGGCGCCTCGCATGCCGGCGCCATGAACGCCCCCGGACTCGGGTTCCACCCGCTCAAGGGCAAGCCAAAACGCTGGGCGGTCAGCGTAGAGGAGAATTTTCGCGTGATCTTCCGCTTCGAAGACCGGCACCCGTTGGAGGTTGACTATGACGACTACCATTAATGCGGCGCCGATGATGCACAGTCCCCCGCATCCGGGCGAGATCCTGCGTGAGCTGTACCTGAAGCCAATGCGCGTCACGGTCATCGAGGCGGCAAAAGCCCTCGGAGTCACCAGCAAGCGCGTATCGGGGATTGTGAACGGCCGCGTTCGTATCCCGGCGGATGTGGCCATTCGGCTCGCGGCAGCGCTCGGTACCGATGCGCAGACGTGGGTGAATCTGCCGGCGCAACACGATCTGTGGGTGGCAAGCCAGAAAAAGCCGCCGAATGTGAAGCCGCTGCGTCACGCGGCCTGACATGGAGGCACGGCAGCCGATGGCGAACGTCAAGGCGGCCTCAATCCATGTCAAGTGCTGATTGTCGGGGCCGGCCCGGTCGGTCTGTGCCTCGCGATGGACCTCGCACGCCGGGGAGTGACGTGTGTCGTCATCGAGCGGCGCGGCGCCGGCGAGCTCTCGAGCGTCAAGTGCAATCATGTCTTCTCCCGAACCATGGAGATTTTCCGACGGCTGGGCTTCGCCGCCGCGGTGCGCGCGGCCGGGTTGCCGGATGATTATCCGAACGATGTGGTAGTGCGAACCCGGGCGACGGGCTACGAGCTGACCCGCACTCATATCCCCTGCCGGCGCAATCGCTTTACTGATATCTCCGGACCTGACGGCTGGTGGCCGATGCCTGAACCTCCACATCGAATGCGCTCCCACTAACTTATTGTTTTTGCTGTGGTTATTCGATGGATAACCATCGCGATCCCACGCATTGCTCGCAACCGGTGCGCACCGCAGACTTGCTCATTTGTATCTGGTAGCATTTTGCTACCCGTAGAGGTATCACATGGCTCAGCCGGTAAAAGTAGGCGATTCACTGATCGAGGCAGCGCGCGCCGCAGCCGAGGAAAACAACCGTTCGATGGCCGCTCAGATCGAGCACTGGGCACTGCTGGGTCGCGCCGTCGAGAAGACCCTGACGCTAGGCGATGCCGTGGCGCTCAAACGCTCCGAGGGGCAGCTCGACGCAAGTGCGCGCGCCCGAATCGCGCAAGCGCTGAGCAATGCGCTCGATCCCGGGCGCAGCGCCGTCACCAATGCGGTCATTGGTCTTCGCGATCCGATCCGCTACGAGACTGATCCAGCGCTGCCCGGTCTGCTGATTCAGCGCCGATCGGATGGAACCCGACGCATCGGCCGCATGGTGAATCGGGAATTTGTGGTCATCGAACCCACCGCTGAGCCGGCGACGACTCGTTGACCTATTCCGAGGTGCTCGATGTTCTGCAACGTGCGCTGCAGAGCGAGCGCCCGGTGCTGATCGTCGTGGCGGGCAGCAACGGCGCCGGCAAGACGACCTTCTACGAGCTATACCTCGAGCACCTCGGCCTCCCCTTCGTCAACACCGACAACATCGCGCAGCTTCTGCTGGACTCTTCCCATCCAGCGCAAGTGGCCTATCAAGCGGCCAATCTTGCCGATCACACGCGCCGCGACCTGATACAGCGTCGGCTTTCGTTTTGTATGGAGACGGTCTTTTCGGATCCGGTCGGTGACAAGGTAGGGTTTCTAAAGGACGCTCAAACGGGGGGCTACACCGTCGCCGGAATATTCATTACGCTCTCCGATCCCGCGCTTTCCATGGCCCGCGTCGCCCAGCGAGTCGATCGCGGTGGTCACGATGTCCCGGATGGCAAACTCCAGTCTGGGAGCACGGCGAATTGCGCTCCCCGGCTGACGAAGATGCCGACGCGGGTGCATAGAGGGCATAATTGCGCCCGATTGGGTCCAGCTGCGCAGCTTCCCTGACATGCGAATGCCGGCGCATATAATGGCCCGCAACGAGCGCCTGGAGCGTTGCAATGACGAAAGCCGCAATCGGACTATCCATGGTTTTCCTCTTGATGTGCATGCCCCTCGCGAACAATGCGAATGCGGCAGACGCCCCGGCGCAGCAAGTACCGGCAAGAGACCTCAAAACACTGGAGATCCCGGGCAAGGTGGTCGCCGTCTTGTGGATGGTGCGTACTGAGCGCTGCACGCTGCAGATCGTTTACCCTAGCGGGGGGGCAAATTGCGCAAGCTACGGGCGACTATCCGAAGCCAGGTTCACACGCCCCCAGCGAGCAGGCGTGGCTGCTCAAGGCAGATGGATCCGCAATACTGTCGATCGGGCGGACGGAACCGCGCGCGACTCCCACGAGAACATACCGCCCTTGCCAAGGATGACCGTATTGCGCGCAAGTTCGCTCGCCGCTGTGACCAGCATGGTCTGGCGCCTCGCCGAGAACTTCAGTTCTGCCGCGAGCTTGCGCACCTTCTGGCGACAGGCGACCACGCCGCCCTGTTCGAAAAGCGGAAGAGATCCTTTGGCCGTACCAATTTCTTGGAGCGTCTGTGGCACCTTAGGATTGCCCCATTTATTGAGATCGCATGCGTTCTATCGCCATGATTATCCGGGTTGGCCGCCGTTGCGTCAGAGCAACGTATCACACGCTGGTGGTCGGTTCTGCTTCAGTGGCTGTTGGGTTCCGTTGACACAATGCACCCTGTCGGCGCCGCCTTGAATGTGACTCAGGGATCGCAAGCACCCGTCGCAGGTGCGACTCGACAATTGACTGAAGCGATGGAACGGGGTGCTCCATATCGAAAGCCTGATCTTCAAGGAACTCAATAAAGTGGGTGTCTAGGCGGTCGAATCAGGGCAGCACCTCGCCGCACTAAAGGAAACTCCGCTTCGATAGTCGAGGACGAATTGCGCACGGGCTAGCGTGGCCGGAAGGTGTCGCTGAGCTGGGAATCAATTCGCGCGTCCCGCCCCCGTACTCAGTTCCGCGTGCGATCTGGAGATATGCGCGATCTGCCAGGGGCGCCTCGGCCGAGTCCGTGCCCTAGCTGTCGTTGCGCCTGCCCCGCTCGCATGCACATACTAGCCGTGTCAGAATTATCCCACACCCGTCAAGCGAAGATCTGAATGTATGCAGGCTGACCAGTTGACCTCGATCGCGGAGCACCTCCAGAGCGCGCGCCCACGAATTCTATCGAGTTGGCATGATGCGGTGGCTAATGACCCCGAGCTCACCACTTCATCGACGGTTTCACGCACGCAGTTTAACGACCATATCCCACAGGTGCTCGAAGCGTTCGAACACAGACTGCGAGCGAAGGGTGCTGCAGACAAGCGCCACGCACGCCAAGACCAGCGAGAAAATGCAGCGGTACACGGTCTGCATCGCTGGCAGCAAGGATACGATCAGCGAGAAGCCATGCGCGAATGGGGCCACCTCCACATTTGCATATTGCGTGAACTTGAACGTTATGCGACCGAGCGCAGCGAAATTGATGCCTCGGTCATGTCGGTGGCACGCACCGCGTTGGTACAACTTTGCGCTGAGGGGGTATGCGAGAGTACTGCACGGTACGCAAGCCTTCAGCAAGCTGAGGCGGCCGCTCGAGTCCGCGATCTGGAGCGGGCCCTGGAACAGCTTCAGGCGCTCGAACAACAGCGTGCTGAAGTGTGGCGCGAAGCTGCGCACGATTTGCGCGGTACAGTCGGTGTTATCGCCACCGCCTCGGCCCTGATTGCGCAACGGGGCATTGAGGAATCGGCGCACGAACGGTTCTCAGACGTGTTGCAACGGAATGTCAAGTCACTTCGGGAACTGCTCAATGACCTGATGGACTTATCACGGCTGGAAGCCGGCGAGGAGCGTCGCAATGTCGCATCGTTCGATGCTGCGAAGGTGTTGAGGGAACTCGCGGAGTCCTTGCGCAGCGTTGCGGCTGATCGGAATCTTTTTCTGAAAACCGAAGGACCCGCATCCCTTGCGGTCGAAGGCGACGCCGTCAAAATGCGCCGAATCGTACAAAATTTGGTGTTAAACGCCCTCAAAGCCACTGCGCACGGCGGCGTACGCATCACTTGGGCGGAGAATGAAACTCCTGGTACACAACAGTGGATCGTGTGCGTGCAGGACACCGGCCCTGGCTTCGATCCTGAGCACGCCGGCCCTCTTGAACAAGTTCTTAAGGAAGCGACCAGCGCCTCGCAGGAGGCCGAAGTCAAAGCCGGGCTTGCGAACGATGCGCCAACGGCTTTGCAACCGGCGCGTGCCCTTCCATCAAGATCGGAGCAGCCAACCTCCGATGGCCTCGTTGCCGGTGAGGGGATCGGCCTTTCGATCGTAAAACGCCTGTGCGAACTCCTTGATGCGAGCCTGGAGCTTCAAACATCCGTTGGAACGGGTACAACGTTTCGGCTCATCTTTCCGCGACAGTACCAGGCCGGCACGATCATTCAGCCCTGAGGACCTGTAAGCGACCACCCGCACACCCGGCCGCTCCGCAGGCCGGCGAGCCAGCGCCATTTCAAGCACAATACGCGACCAGACGCCGGCCGCCCGTCGGTCGCGAAGAACAACTGCTCGAATGGCCGCGCAACACGACTCATGACACAAGCTCCCGTTCTCATCTCTGGCGCCGGTATCGGCGGGCTGAGCCTGGCCCTCACGTTGGAACAAATCGGCGTGCCCTGCCTGGTGCTGGAATCCGTGGCCGATCTGAAGCCCTTGGGCGTTGGCATCAACCTGCAACCCAATGCCGTGCGCGAACTCTACGAGTTGGGTGTCGGGCCTGTGGCGCTGGACAGCATCGGCATCCAGACGCGCGAATGGACGCTGGTCAGCCTCAACGGTCACGATGTGTACTGCGAGCCGCGCGGGCTGCAGGCCGGTTACCACTGGCCGCAGTATTCAGTGCACCGCGGGAAGTTGCAGATGCTGCTGTACGATGCGGCCCGGCAACGCCTCGGCGCCGATGCCATCCGTACGGGGGTGCGCGTAACCGGCTATCGCAATCAGCCGCTCGGGGATGGCGTCACCGCGCTGGTGGACACCCGTGCCGGGGAGCGCCACGAACTCGCCGGCTCCTTGCTCATCGCCGCGGATGGTCTGCACTCGGCGGTACGTCAGCAGATGCATCCGCGCCAGCCCCCGATCCAGTGGGGCGGGGCCATCATGTGGCGCGGGGTCACTCGGGCCATGCCGATTCGCACCGGTGCTTCCTTCGTCGGCCTGGGCACGCACCGCCATCGGGTGGTCTTCTACCCGATCTCCGCACCCGATCCGGGCACCGGATTGGCCGATATCAACTGGATCGCCGAGATCACCGTCAAGAATGACGGGGGCTGGCCGCAGGGGGATTGGAACAGGAAAGTGCCGCATGAGCACTTCATGCATCACTTTGAGCAGTGGAATTACGGCTGGATCGATATCCCCGGCATGCTGCGCGGCGCGTCCGAGGTTTTCGAGTATCCGATGATCGACCGCGACCCGGTGCCGACCTGGCGTGATGGCAATGTCGCTCTGCTCGGCGATGCGGCGCATGTCATGTACCCGACCGGTTCCAACGGGGCAAGCCAAGCGATCGTCGACGCCCGTATCTTGGGCGCCGCGATGCTGCAACACGGCGTCAGCGTGACGGCGCTGCAGGCCTACGATGAGCGACTGTGCCCGGAGATTTCCCCCTTGATCCTGCGCAACCGCGGCGCCGGTCCCTTTGGTTTGCTGAACCTGCTGGATGAACGGTGTGGCGGGGTGTTCGAGGACATCGATGCGGTGATACCGCAGGCCGAGCGCGAAGAGTTCATGCACCGCTACAAAATGGCTGCCGGCCTGGCAGCGGAACGGTTGAACGCCGCCGCGTCGATCATCCCGCCGGGAGCGCGGGTGCGCTGAGGGTTACAGGAGACTCCCGTGTTGCGACACTACGTGCTCATCAAGTATCGGGCCGACACCTCCGAGGCGCACATCGAGGAATTCTGTCGCCGCATGCGCGCGCTACACCCGCGCATCCCCGGCATCGAGCACCTGGAGGTCGGTCGCGATATCCTTCACGATGCGCGCAGTTGGGATGTGCTACTGATCATGCGGTTTGCCTCGCTAGAAGCCCTGCGCGCGTATCAACAGCATCCCGAACATCAGCAGATAATGGCGTTCAACGCACCGGCGGTGGCGCAGGTTGCGTCGGTGGATTTCTGGGTCGACTGAGGAGCCTGGGGCCCCGCGACGGCTGCTTTTTTACAGCTATACTCACCGCTTCGGGAGGCGCATGTACAAGCTTGTGATCGCATCGCTCGTTGCTGCAGCGCTGCTGGCGTGCCCGTCGGGCATCGTGCGCGCGCAGTCGATGCCCGACATCGGCTTTCACAGTGTGGGTCGCGGCTGGAAGGTGGATCCGGCACTGCCTTCAAGCGGCCGGGATCCCGCCGCGCTCTACGATTTCGATACCACCAGGGCCGTGGGACCCATGCGCGTGCTGGTCAATGATCCGAAGCGGCCGGCCCTGCACGGCGTCGAAGTCATTGCGGCCCGTGATGGCAACGTTCCCGAGGGAGTCACCCCGCTGCCGGTGGATCTGTTCACCTCCCAGGACTTCTACAAGGATCGCGCCCTTTGGACCGATCCGCGCTATTTTCGCTGCAACAGTCCCGTCAGCCTCGAGCAGCAGTGGGGCGCGCTCAGTGGTGCCAACCGCGCCGGCGTCAGTGTCGCTGCCATCATCGGCACGCATCCGCCGGGCACCGCGGCCTGGGGTTATTGCAATCGGGACTATCCGCGCCGCGGCATCGTCAGTCCGTATCCATTCAAGAGCGCGCAGGAGCACTATGCCGCATTGCTCGCAGAAACTCGCGCGCGCGGCGGCCCGACCGTGCACTCCTACGCCACCGTGCCCGGAGAATGGAGCGGCCGCTATGAATGGCCCGCGGCGGTCACCGAATCCTGGTATGCCTTTGCGCTGTGGAATCAGATTCCCACGCTGCTGTCGCTGTTGATGCCCGAATACCAGACACGCATGGTGCAGGCGCTGTACCACACCGGTCATGACAACGCGCCCCAGTGGCCGGCCACCTACTGTTGGCCGGAAGGGTTCATGCGCCGCTGGCACCTCTTCGGCGTCACCAGCACCCTGCACTCCATTGTGGTCACGCCGGACCTGGTTCAAATCCGCGTCGGCAGCGCCGATAACTTCATCACGGAAATCCATGTCGGGCGTGAATTCATCACCACCGGAACGGTACCGCGACTGGGTGCCGCCGTGCCGCGCTGGTACGGCGAGACGATCGGGTTCTGGGACAAGGACGTGCTGGTGACGTGGACGTCCAACATCCAAGCGTGGACCGTGCATGGATTGTTTGAATTCTCAGGTCAGATGCAGACGATTGAGATCTATACGCCCAATCGCGATGCTTCCGGCCGGTTCATTGGCCTGAACCATGAGGCGATTCTTTATGATCCGGAGGCGTTCGTACAGCCCATCCGCATCGTGCGCAATCTGGAAAAGACATCCGGCTTTGACAAGGGTGCACCGCAGGATTTCATCGAGTGCGTCCCGACGATTTTTCCCGTCAACGGCGCACCGACGCGCGGGCTGCCGGGCAAGGTCATCTCCTTTGAAGTGCCCAATATATATGGCCGGCCGTGGGCGCAGTTCATGGAAGAATATTATGAGAAGAACATGCAAAAGCCCCAAAAGGCCGATATTTTCAACCTGCCGTAGGACTTGCCCGGCGCTGGTGGCCACGCTGCTCATTGCCATGGCGGCCTGCACGCCCGCAACCAACGTGAGCGGCGCACCCGGCGCACGGCTTGCGGATCGCGAAGCCATCGAGGCCACGCTCGATCGCTATACGCGCGGACTTGATCGTCTTGATGCGGACCTTTACCTCAGCTCCTTTGCCGCCAATGGGGTGCTGATGATTTACGAGAAGCGCTATCAAGGCCGCGACGCGCTGCGTGACATCATCGCGGAGGAAGCGCGGCTGCGCGGCGCGCAGAAAGCCAGTGGCCAGGCGCCACGAACCTTATTCCACCTTGAGCAAAACTCCACCATTGCCTTCACCGCAGCGGGGCAGGCTCTGCACCAAGCCTATTGGCTGACGATCAGTCGCACGGGCGACAAGCCCGAGGACCTGAGGTTGCTGGGAGTCGGCAGTTCCATCGACGAGCTGCGCAAGATCGACGGCCAGTGGCTCATTACCCGACGCGAGATCCGCAGCCAACCCTAGCGCGGCGCCCGGCACGAAGGCGAACAGACTGCTTTCAGGGAATGTTCTTCTTCGCCAAGGTCCACTTCGGGTCCTTGCAAACGCCGCAGTCCTTGCCGATGAAGCGCGCCGCAGCCTTTTTGTCACCGCGCAATTGCCATTGCAACCAGCTGACCGCGACCGATGCCACGGCGCCGCCATTGGGCTGAAAGTATGTACCGCCGTGTCCGGTGGCGATGTTTGCCACCGCGACCGGGATGTGCTCGATGTGTTTGAAGTCGTCCATGCCATTGGCATAGGCTATGTCGGTGGGGCCACCCAGTATATAAAGTACGGGCGTATGCAGTTTCAGAAGCTCGCTCTTGGCCAGATCCATACCCGGAATCGGGCTCGGGCCGTTGATGAAGATACCGGTGTTCTGCAGCACCGCCGTACGCACCCGCGGATCCTCCGCAGCCGTCAGCGCCTGCAGGCCTCCGCAGCTCCATCCGGACACGGCAATCTGCTTCGGATCGATGCGACCGAAATAGGGACTGCCCGCACGCCGGTTCTCGGCCAGCGCCCAGTCGATGGCCTGCGTGAGGTCTGCGGCCTTGGTCTTCGGCGGCGGCAGTTGCCGCGGGGCGCTCGAGGCGGGTGCTGATCCGAAAGGCCGCGCCGCCGGGGGTCGTGGCGGGGCACCGGGACCACTGAGAATGCGCCCGCTGGCAATCACCAAGTAGCCGTGCGAGGCCTCTTCGAGCAGCGGGAAGCGGGTGCTGGCGCCATCCTCGGAACAACCCCCGTTGCCCCAGGCCACCACGCCCAGTTTCTGCTTGCCCAAGGCGGCCAGATCACGCGGCCGGTACACAACGTGGTGGGGCAAGGAGGCGACTTCCTCCTTCATGGCCGGATAGGGTCCGGTGCCCGCATTATCCGGCAGCGAGTTGGTGTCCGGGAGTTGCTGCGCCATGACAGAGGTGGCCCACAAGGCGGCGCTGGCCCACAAGAGCGGACGGCAACGCAGTAGCAATGGCGTGATCATCGATTTCCCCTGATTCGTCCCGCGCGAACCCGATTGTAACCATACTTACAAAAGCGGGACAATGTCGGCATGACCCACACCCGCGCACCCGTACCGCAGCGCCACTTCTCCACCGGCGTACGCCTGATCGAGCGGGCCATCAGCTCCCAAGGCGCACCGGTGATCGGTCTGCACCTGTACATGGCCTTCGGCTGGCTCGCCCGCTCCATGGGCCGCGGCAGCCGTTTCGCGGCCATCAAGCCGGCCTTGATCGGCATTCCGGCGCTGCTGAAGGCGCATCCGGGTCTGAGTCAGACGGAACTGGCCGACCTGATGGGCATCGAGCGCATGACCGCGGGGGTGCAGGTCGCGCGCTGCATCCGCCGCGGATTGGTGCGGCGCGAGCGCTCGGTCGCCGATCGGCGCAAGTATCGCCTCTTTGTCACGCCAAGAGGGCTTGCCAACCTGCGACGCATCGCGGCGCTGATACCGCAGCACGAGCAGCATTTGTTTGGCCGATTGTCGCGCCCCGAACGCGCAGCGCTGTACCGGCTGCTGCGCAAGTTGATCAGCGGCTCTGGCGGCCACCGCGGCAAACTGTAAGGCAATTTACAAATCCTCCCACCTGCGACAATACTGGCAGCAACAAAGTCTAAGGTGAGGGGAACGCATGTCAGACTCCACTGTGCGGGCGCAGCATGCCGCGGCGCCGTTGCTCCTTTGCGGATTTTTGATCAGCGCCACGGCCGTGGCACAGCAACCGCCAGCGGCGGTGGTACCGCTGGGCACGCCCCCCGCGTCCGCAGCCATGCCACGCGTGGAGTTCGTGTTCGAAGAGCGCGTGACGCTCGCACCAGCCACCGTACTGGGCGACACCGATCTGGGCCACCGGCAGTACATCCCCATCACGGGCGGTCAGATCGCCGGCCCGAAGCTCAAGGGTGAGGTCATTCCGGGCGGCTGGGATTTCCAGCTAGGTTATGCCGGCGGCTGCGGCACCTTGTCAGCAGATTATTTTCTGCGCGCCGACGACGGCACGGTGATCCACATCCTCAACCCATCCTTCAGTTGTGGCATGGGCGCGCCCGGCGCCGAGCGCAGCTGGTTCCGGCCCACCTTCGAAGCTCCCAAGGGCAGTGCCTACGAGTGGCTGACCCGCGGCACTTTCGTGGCCGCCCTGGAGCTGGAACGCCCCAGCGCGCGACCGGCGGGCGCCGCACCGCCGCCACTGGCGATCCGCATCAAGTTCTATCAGATCAAGTAGGAGTTAAACGATGCATGACGCACGAGGGATTGCGCTTTTGGGCCTCGCAGGTCTGGGAGTTTTCAGCGCCAGCGCGTTCGCGCAAGCGTCCCTCGATGCGGTGACCGTCAGCGCACAGCAGTGCAGTAGCGCGCAGCTCGGGGCACCGATTGACCCGAAACAAATTGGCGAGCCGGTGTCCGCCGTGCAGATCGACAAGGTCGACTGGTATGCGGGCTCCGCGGAGTCACCGGCCGTGTGCGTGGTGGAAGGGCAGCTATTGCCGCTGGATCGTGCCCCGAGCGCCTTTCCGATCCGTTTCGCGGTCGGCCTGCCGGGTGTGTGGAATCGGCGTTCGATCCATCAAGGCGGGGGCGGCATGAATGGCACCGTGCCGCGCTTCGCACCCACCGCGCCGCATTATCGGCCGGTAAGGAGGATTCCCCATGCATAAGAAATCGGATCACACCGCGATGGTAACGGCCGCTGCAACTCGTCTGGCAGTGCGATGATCTTCGTATCGGGCGCCAACGGGCATTTTGCACGGGCGGTCATCCGGAACGTGCTGGCGGCGGGGGGCGCACCGTCCCTCATCGTGGGTACGCGCGATGTACGCACCGCCTTTGCACAGCAGCTGCTCGGCCAGGGAGTCGATGTCAGGGCGGCGGACTTTCGACGTGGCGACCTGATGCGCGAGGCGCTCTGCGGGGTCGAGGTGGCGCTGTTTATTCCCAGCTACGACAGCAACGATCTGCGCCTGGCCCAGAACCTCAACGCGATCGAAGCGGCCCGGGAGGTCGGCGTCAAGCACGTCGTGTATGCGAGCTTCCTGAATGCCGAATCGCCCCAGGTGGAGCACAGTCGCTTGGTGCACCTGCCGACGGAGCAGGCCCTGCGCCAATCCGGACTTGCCTTTACCGTGCTTCGCCACGCGCTGTACGCGGAGATCCTGGTCGGGGATCTACACGATACGCTGGCATCCGGCACGCTGCGGCGCCCAGGCGGGCTCTCGCGCTGCGCCTACATCGCGCGCGAGGATCTCGGCATGTCGGCGGCGCAGATCCTCCTGCGTAACCGGCCCGGTGGCCGTACCTACACCGAGACGATGGAGCAGACTTGGTCCGGGGTTGCCATTGCGGCGCTGATGTCCGAGGTGTTCGAAAAGCCCGTGCGCTTTGAGGCCGTTCCGGCCGCGGACTGGCCACGCTACATGAGCGAGAACTGGGGCGTGCCCCCCGCGCTGGCGCGCAGTGCGCAAGGGACAATGCAGGCCATCGAGGCGGGCGAGTTCGACGTGGTGAGCCCGGATTACCACGAGATTACCGGCCGCCCGCCACGCTCGATGAAGGAACTTCTTGAAGGTGTGCGCGACGCCCCGTCGTGATGCACATGCCCTCCCTGGCGCAGCGTGCAGGGTGCGGACTTGACGGACTTCGATAACTCAGACAATCTCATTTTCACCAAAGCGGGATCGTCGCACGGCCTCGAGGGCGGCAAAGCCTGCTCACCGTACGAATATCCGAACATTCAGGGGATCAAGTCATGAAGCTCAACCGCCGAGCGATGCTCGCGAACGCATTGGTGAGCGCGGCCGCGTGCGTGACGCTGAATCTGTGGTCCGCGCACGCCTTCGGGCAAGCACCGGGCGGATCCGGCCCCGGACCTGCAGCGCAACCCGCACGCGGCGCCCGCCTCTTCACTGCCGATCCACGCGCGCAGGTGCGTACCTATCATCTCGATGGCGCCAACATCGATGTACCGTACTGCGTATTCGTCTCATCGAAGGTGTCCCGCAGCAAACCTGCACCACTGATTATCTCTCTTCACGGGCTGGGTGCCGGTCCGCAGATCATGTGCAACACGACCGCCATCGATCTGGCCGAACAAGGCGGTTACATCCTTGCCGCACCGATGGGCTACAGCATCAGCGGCTGGTACGGCTCGCCGGTGATTCACATGAATGCCCGCAGAGGCCCACCCGGCGCAGCGCAGGCGCCAGCCGCTGGACCCGGATCCGGTCCGACGGGGCCGAGCGACCAGGACATTCAGAAGTGGAGCGAGGCAGACGTCATAAACGTGCTCGCGATGATGCGCAAGGAATTCAAGGTCGATCCGAAGCGCATTTATCTGACCGGCCACTCCATGGGCGGGGCAGGCACTTTGTTCCTGGCATCCAAGCATGCCGACATCTGGGCCGCCGCCGCCCCGGTCGCGCCCGCATCATTCATGATGAACGCGAATCGCGCCGACATCCTCAAAGGGATCAAAGACGGCGGCGTTCCCTTGCTGATCGTACAGGGTGACGCCGATACCGTGGTAGCGCCCAGCAACACGCGCCTGTGGGCCGCCACCGCCAAGGAACTCGGCATGGATTTTCAGTATGTGGAACTGCCGGGCATCGATCATGGCCCGGTCATCACCGCCAGCCAGAAGGACGTCTACGCCTTCTTCGGCAAGCACGCCAGGCAGTAACTCACGGGGTTGGGCAGCCACCTGTAACGCTAGCGTGATGCTCGCGGTAGCTTCCTTGCGTCTGCTGCCACGGGATACTGTGCGACGTTGAGCTGCATCGCAAGAAGCGTGTAATAGCCGGCAATTCCGGTCAAGTCGACCACGGCCTTAAGTCCGAGCCGCGACTTGGCACGTTCGAAGGTGGCATCCGAGACTTGCTTGTGCTTCAGCAGTTCGCCCGTGAAATCAAATACGGTTGCTTCATCAGCGCTCATCGAACTCGGTCGCCGGCCCCGGCCGATCGCATCAGCAACATCCTTGCGAATTCCGGCCTTTAGCGCGATCGGATAGTGAACGGACCATTCATAGTCCTGACTCCATTCGCGGGCCGTCATCAGGATGACGAGTTCGCTGAGCATATTGCCAAGCGCCGACTTGTATCGCAGATAGTCCCCCATGGCACGTGCCTGCGACATCAGCCGCGGGCTGTACATCAAGGGTTCGAACGGACCGAATACCGGTACCTTTCGCACGCTCTGGAACTCGGCGGCAGCCTGTTTCTGTTCTTCAGTGTAACCGCCTGGCGCAATGGTGGGTAACCGTTCCCCGGCCGCGGCAACACTCGCAATGGATAGCGATGCCATGGTAAGCGCGATCGGCCAGAATTTCATATGCGCGTCTCCGCTCCTGCTACGAAGGCGCACAAGGAGCGATGGCCGGCTCCACTCGGCCGCGACATGCGCCGAAGCCAATGGACACGTAGCCGGCGGCAACCGCCCGCCCTCGAATCGTGAGTTCGTCCCCGTCTTCCAGCCAAGTGCGCTGGACGCGCCCGGCAAGTGCCAGCGACTTTGTGCCACGCTCATTGATCTCCGCAAGGCATGCGCGCCCTTGGGGTTCCGGTCCCGACACCGTACCGCTGGCGATGAGGTCGCCGGGTTGCAGATTGCACCCGTTACTCGTCTGATGTGCCACCATCTGCGCGAAGGTCCAATACAGATGCCGTAGATTCGTCGAAACGATGCGCACCGGCGGAACTGCCGCCGCCTTCATGTCGGCGGTCTGCAGCTCGGCACTGACTTCGACGCTCAACCCGCCCGCGCGCCTGTCTTCGGGACTGTCGAGGTGCGGCGGCACACCGGGTTCAGTACTGCGCCTGCACGCGCGTGCGACGTGAAACGGCACCATCGCCTCCTCGGTCACGACCCACGGCGAAATTGTGGTTACAAAGCTTTTACCGAGAAACGGACCGAGCCCACCCATCTCCGGCGTCTGGATGCCGCGCGCTGACCAGTCATTCAACAGGCAATAGCCGAAGAGCTGATCTGATGCCCGCCCGATCGGCACCGGCTCTCCAAGATCGTTTCCGCGGCCGACGAATGCCGCAAACTCAAGCTCAAAGTCCAACCGCGGTTCACGGCCGAACTGCAAATCCGCAGTCGCAGCGGCCGCCCATTGCCCATTCGGGCGCACGACTGGAAACCCGCTGGCTCGGATCGAGGAACTGCGACCGTGGTAGCCAATAGGAAACTTGAAAAAGGCGGCCGGAGGCGCACCCTGACGCATGCCCGCCATATGGGTGAACGAACTCGAAAAATCCGTAAAATCGCCAATCGCCGCGGGCAGCTGCATCTGCGACCGTTCCTGTGGAACGAGGAACTGCGATGCCCGGCCGCGAATACTCTCCCCTGCCGCACCCTCTGCATGCAGCAAACTCGAAAGCTGCGCGCGCAATGCCGCGAGTGCCGGGACGGGCTGGCGCATCAGCTCGTTGAGGGTTGGTCCGACTGCCGCCGCAGCCGCCTGCGCCGCGACACCGGTGATCAAGCGTGCCTCATGCACCGCGCGCAGATCCAATATCTGATCGCCGATCGCCACGCCTGCGCGCGGGGCGCTCGTGCCGCGGGTGCAAAACACACCGAATGGCAGGTTCTGGATCGGAAAATCGCTCTCGGGCGCATTTGCCGAGTCCACCCAGCTGCGCCGCTGAGGATCGTGCGTCTCATTCAGTTCAAACACCGCTCCCTCCTCATCGCGGATGACTCCACCGTGTCGCTCCCCCGTGACCTAGGACCGGCGGATGCCGTCGATGACGTACTCGCGAAGAAATCGCGCAAACTGCTGGTTGATGTCCGCCGCGTCGTAATTCTCGCCAAAGGCCACTTTCAGAATCGGCCCGCCCGTCACGAAAAACTCACAGATTCCAATGATGGCAAGGTAGAGAAATACCCCCTCATGAGGGCGGGTGACTCCGCGGCGCGCGGTGGCCGCGGCCATCTCCCGGAAGCTCTCCACCCCCTGCGCGGTAAAGGTCCGGAAGAAGCCCCGCGCTTCGGCTCGGGGTGAATGGACGACCTCATCGATCATGAGGCGATGAAAGTAAGGGTGTTCGACTTGAAAGTTGAGCAACGCGACAGCCATTTCACGGATGCGCCGCACCGGATCGCTGGACAGCTGCGTGGAAACCGCATCCAGTCGGCCCGTCATGACCCCGAACAGGTGCCGGGCAGCCGCGAGCAACAGCCCATGGCGGTCCTTGAAATAATAGCGAATGAGTGAGCGATCGACGCCTGCGTGGCGCGCAAGCTTGACCAGCGACAGTTCGCGCGGAGCGCCATCGCGCAGCAGCTCACACGCCTTCAGGACGATCGCATCGGCTCCCACGCTGCGATCCGTCGCGGCCGGCCTCCCGGGAGAACGCGCACGGCGCGCGCGCCTGACGCGAGCACGGCCCGTCGCGGCCTCGTCCTTCACCTGCTTCAGTCCCATATTCGGCCTTTGCGTGCTCAGATCGGCTGCGAAATCGTACGGCCTAGTGCCAGCGTCGCCGCCTGGTGCTCACTTAGCGGTGCGTGGGTCATCTCGAGCTCACCCAATTTCGCGGACCCCTCCACCACCGCCCGGCAGCGCTCGAAGCGACGCTGCATGAACCGGACGAGCGCCGCTTCGAGCGTGGCCTGCGCAGTCAGTTCCTCCGCCAGGACCAGCGCATCCTCGACCGCGAGTCCGCAGCCGAAGGCCGCATGAGGTGTCGTGGCGTGGGCGGCATCGCCTATCAGAGCAACCCGTCCCCTGAACCACGGTGCCGCAAGCAACAGCGTCTCCAGCGGACGATAATTCACGCGGGAGCGAGCGCTCAATCCGGCGCGCAGTCCGGACCAGAGGCCGCCAAAGGGCGCCAGCCGCTGCGCCAGTAACGGGACCAGAAGCTCCTCCGGCATGCGCCGGTTATCCGGCACATGCTCCAGCAGGAACATATACATTTCACTGCTGGAAACTGGGTTGAGGCCTGCCTTGTGATGAGAGTCCATGAAGATCTGCACACAGTCCAGCTGCGCGGGACGATCAAACACCGCCCGCCAGCATCCCTGGCCGGTAAAGCGGGGGCGCGGCGCATCCGGAAAGATCAAATCGCGCACCTGGGAATGCAGCCCGTCGGCGCCGACGACCAGGTCATAGTCGCGCGACTCACCATCCGTCAAACGCGCGACCACGTGGGTATTGCGGTCCTCCAGCGAGGAAACGCTCAGCCCGAGGCGGACCTGCACTCCAACCGCCTGACTTTCAGCAGCCAGAATTTCATGCAGTCCGGGGCGCAGGATCCCACCCCCGCTCGGTAACCCGGCCGGATCAGGCGGCGGGGAGATTCGCTGCAACAGCTTGCCGTTGAGATCCAGGAGCTCGAATCCCGAATGCAGATGACCCTGCCTCCTCAGCCGCTCCAACACCCCGACCCTCTGAAAGGCTCGCAGGCTTGCGCCATTCAGCGACAGTCCGGTCCCGCTCGGCAACCCCTGTGGATCTCGGTCGATCAGATCGACATGGATGCCCGCACGACGCAGACAGATTCCGAGCGACATCCCGCTCGGACCGCCGCCGACAATCAATACTTGTCTTACGCTACTCATGGAATTAATTCCCATGATAGTGTAATTACAGTAGGATCACCATCAGTAACCCTCGATCCACGTCGCGAAGCGTGAGGTAGCGTCCATGAGTCAGTGGCCATTTACTCGCGGTCTGCACGACCTCGGTAACGGCTGCTTCGCATACCTGCAGCCAGATGGCACATGGGGTTGGAGCAATGCTGGCCTGGTCGAAAGTCGCGGCGAGACGCTGCTCGTCGACACCCTCATGGGCCTGGACATCACCCGAACCATGCTCGAGGAAATGCAAGACCGGGTGCCCGCAGCGGCGCACATCGGCAAGCTGGTCAACACCCACTCGAACCCGGACCACGTGCTCGGCAATGAGCTGGTAGTGGGCGCGGAGATCATTTCCGCCAAACTCGCGGCGCAGGAGATCGCCCGAATAGATCCCCAGGCGTTCGTGCGAATGGCCCGGGATTGGCAGCAAATGGGAGAGGGGGGCGAGTTCTTCCATGAGACCATGGGCCGCCGCTTTGATTTCTCCGGCGTGCGGATCAAATCGCCAACCCGCACGTTCGAAGGTTCGCTGTGCCTGCAGATCGGCGACAAGGAGGTCCGGCTGGTGGACCTTGGTCCGGCCCACACCAGCTCCGATACGATCGTAGTCGTGCCCGACGAGCGCACTGTATTCACCGGCGACATTCTCTTCAGCCATGCCACGCCCATCATGTGGGCCGGCCCCTTGCAGAATTGGATCAAGGCATGCGACTACCTTCTGCAGCTTGACGTCGAAACGATCGTTCCCGGACATGGTCCCATCACCGACAAGGCAGCCGTAGTCGCTCAGAAACGCTACTTCGAGCATCTTCATGAGCAGGCCAAGCAACGATATCAGGCGGGGCTGGGCTGGGAGGAGGCTGCCTGCGACATTCCGCTTCAGGAGTTCTCAGACTGGCCGGACGCGGAGCGGATCGTCGCGAACGTCTATGCGCTGTATCGGGAATTCGGGGCAAAGCTGCCGGAAGGCTCCGCCAATGAGCTGTTCGGCGCGATGGGCAAATGGCGCAAGCGCCGGACCGCACAGCAGAGCCGATGACGCTCAAAGTCACAACCTGCGGGCCCTCACACAAGGACGCGGCTACGCCCCACACGCTGCGCCTAGCACGGCACGGGGAAGCGAAAGTCATCGATATTCATGCTCACCTGAGCGTTCCGGCCGCTGATGCGATCTTGAAGCCGCACCTGCACGGCGTGCCGCAAATGGGGTTCAGCTGCGCGGCAAGTGACGCCGTCAATCGAGAGCTGTTCGCACACATCGGACGCAAACTGGCCGGGCTCGATGAGCGCATCGCCGATATGGATGCGCTCGGCATCGATATTCAGGCGCTCTCCCCCATGCCGGGTCAGGCGATCTATTCAGTCCCGCCCGAGGTGGGCTTGCAAGCCGCGCGGTCGACGAACGATGCGATGGCCAGTGCCGTGGCGCAGCATGCCACCCGGCTGGTGGGCATGGGCGTGGTTCCGCTGCAACAGCCCGATCTGGCAATCGCCGAGATGCGCCGTTGCGTGAAAGAGCTCGGGCTGCGCGGTATCGAGATCGGTTCGCACGTGGCTGGACAGGAGCTCGCCGAACCCAGATTTCACCCCTTTTTCCGTGAGGCGGAGGCGCTGGGGGTGCTGCTGTTCCTGCACCCGCTCGGATTCACTCATGGCGAGCGGCTTCGCAACCATTACCTCAACAACCTGCTCGGCAACCCGATCGATTCGACCATCGCGGTCGCGCACTTGATCTTCGAGGGCGTTCTCGAACGGCTCCCCGGCCTGAAAATGTGCATCGCGCACGGTGGCGGATACGCAGCAGCGTATTGGGGCCGCCTGGACCATGCCTGGCGCGTGCGCCGTGATTGCCGCACACACATTTCGCAGCCTCCCAGTCACTATTTGCGCAAATTGTACTTCGACACTCTGGTGTTTGATCCGGCGCAACTGCAATTCCTGCTACAGACCTACGGAGCGGATCACTTGTGTCTGGGAACCGACTATCCGTTCGATATGTCGGAGCCGGACCCGCTCGGCTTTCACACCGACCTCTCGCCCGACGACCGGGCCGCCATTCTGGGCGGCACTGCGGCGCACCTGCTGGGTTTGGCTGATGCGCTGCCGGGTGGTCAATCCCCCGATGAAGGCTCGCAGCCTGCTGCCACGGGGGCACAGCAGTGAGTTCACCACCCGGCCTCTTTTGTTTGGGATCATTCTCCTGGCCCGGCGAGCGGGTATTTCCCGGCCTTTTGCTGGACGATCAAGTCTATGCAGTTCCTGAGCTGAAGGGATTGGCGCGCGAACGCGGAGTGCAGCTGCATGGCAGCGCTTCAACCCTCGAACTGTTGGCGCAGTGGGAGAGCAATCTGCCGGCGCTGCGCATGATTGCCGAGGCATTGCTCGCGGGAAGCCCAGCCCCCAGCGTATCCCTGGAACGCCTCCACACCCACCCGCCGGTGATGCCACGGCAGATCTTTCAGGCCGGCGCCAACTACCACAAGCACGTCGTGGATCTCATTGTCGATAGCGCCCTGGCGCGCGATCCTGCCGCGAATGCGGATCGCATGCGCGCCGATGCGTCGCAGATGATGCGCAAGCGCGCGCAGGACGGCAAACCCTTCATTTTCATGGGGCTCGCCTCCAGCCTGACCGGGCCTTATGATCCGATCGTCATCCCCTATGACGTCACGCAGGCCGATTGGGAGCTGGAACTGGCTGCCGTGATTGGAAGGCCGGCCCGTCGCGTGCCACGAAACGTCGCACTCAATTACGTTGCCGGCTACACGATCGCGAACGACATCACCGCCCGCGAGCGCCTCGCCCGCGCCGACGCGCCCCAACTGGGAATGGACTGGATGGCCGGCAAGGGCGCGCCCACCTTCTTGCCCGTCGGGCCTTACATCACGCCGGCCGAGTTCGTCGCCAACCCGCAGGACTTGATGATCACGCTGAAGCTCAACGGACAGGTCATGCAGTCGGAGTCAACGGCCGACATGATATTTTCTACCGCCCAGATCATCGAATTCATCTCGCAGCACGTGCAGCTGTTGCCGGGCGATATCATTCTGACCGGGTCGCCATCGGGCAACGGGACGCATTATCGCCGCTTCCTCGGCCCCGGCGACCTACTCGAAGGCGAGGTGACCGGACTGGGACTGATCCGCAACCCATGTGTTGCGGAGCCCCCAGCGTAACCGCGCGCGCCTGCGTACTACTTCTGCGCGACGATGTGGTGGTGCTGCGCGCCGATCCCCTCAACGGTACACACCCCGACATCCCCCGGCTTCATCCAACGAGGGTTCTGGCGCTCGATGTTGGTCCCCGGGGGCGTCCCCATCGATAGCATATCGCCGGGATTGAGCGTCATGACATTCGACGCGTAGGACAACATTTCCCAGATGTTGTATTCCATATGGTTGGTATTGGAGTCTTGCTTGACCTCCCCATTGAGCGTGAAGTAGTGCCGCGTATTCATGGGAGTGGGCGCGAATTCCTTGGGCACGATGAACGGGCCGATGGGCGCAAAGGTGTCATGGTTCTTCTGCACGAACCAGTCCGGACCGCCGCCCATTTTGCGATCCCCCCGACCCTCACGGTCCGACACGTCGAATTCAATTGAATACCCGAAGATGTAGTTCGGGGCAGCGGCGACCGAAACATCCTTCGCAGACCGTCCCACCACGACTGCGAACTCGCACTCCCAGTCGATCTCTTCCCGCCCCCTCGGCACGACGACATCATCGTCCGCGCCCACCACCACGCTCGGCGACTTCAGAAAAAGATATGGATTGTCCGGTCGCATATCATCCGGCGCACGCTCCCACAATCCGGCTTTGGATGTCGGCGGCTGTCGGGGCACGTTGCCGCCGGGGGCTCCAGGTGGCCCGCCGCCACCCAGCGCTGCAGCGGCGCGCGCCGCCTGATCGATGATTCCCTGCGCGTGCTCGGGATAATTGGCGCCGGCGTTGAGGATGACGGCCGGGCGCACCGGGGGCAGAATTTTAAGCGTTCCGATCTCGTGAACGTACATTGCAGTCCTGGCGCCGGCATTGGCCGCGGCGAGCGCTCTGAGGCGCGCTCCAATGCCGTGGTCGTAGCCTGCGATGAGTGCTTGCATGTCCGCCGGTATCCTGATCCTCGGCATATCGTGGTGGGCGCGCTCGAATGCGGCATTGGCGGCGGCAATGTCCACGATCCGGGTGTCCTCGAGGACCAGTCCCGGAAATGCCCGATCCGCGTCTTGGAACATTCCCAGCTTGAAGGGCGTCACGGCGGTGTCGGCAGCCAAGGCCGAGGAAACCAGCAACCCCGCGGCGATGACTGCGCGCGCGAGATTGACCATCGATGCTACACAATTGACACTCATTACGGTCTCCCGTTTCGGGTTGAATATCCTGCGCGCTGAAGAGCAAGTCATTGAACGCCCGGTACCGTCAGGGCGCCGGGAATGGCATCCCCGGTGCCCAGCTTGCGGCCATCCGCGAGCACGAGGTGCTCGATGCTGCCACCAGGCCGGCCATCCCTGAAGGGGTGACCGACGATCGTAATCGTGTCCCCCGCCTTCACCGAATCCTTGGTCCAGCCTACCCGTTTCAATACCGCGATCGCCGCACCCTCAAAACCGTAGGTGGCCGGGGTACCCGTGTCAGTGACCGTCAGTTCGATCCATACATGCGGATTCGTCCATTGGATCTCCTTCACGGTCCCTTTGTAACTGATGCTTTTGGTCGCATCGAATGATGCAAACGAGTGATGGGCAAAGGCCGCCGCGGCGACCACGGTCAGGACCACCGCAATCGATGCGGTCTTGAGCCAGGCGCCTACGACGCCCTTTCTTTCCTTACAGATCGCGATTGTTCTCACACAGATACTCCTCAAATCGGCTCCCGGGCGGCATGGGCACATAGGCGCGCCGTATCGTGTACGGCACCAGGAAGGCTTCCGGGTCCGTGAGCGTCGTTTCAATTTCGAGCCGCGCGGGGGCCGTGCGGCGAATCCGCTCCACCACCGTCAGCTGGTCCGAGTACGGGACCCCATCCCGATCAATCGTGGCGGCGCGTATGTTGTTGGTCTCCACGACCAACGTATCGCCTTGCCAACGGCCCACCGAGTCGCCGTTGAAACTTGGATCCGCGCCCACGGTGTGGCCGATGCCATCCAGGAAGATTCGACGGATGTCGTGCAGAACGCCCAGGTTCATCGTCACCTGACCCGGCGTTTGAATGATCTCCATCGGCATGGTGCCGAAGCGGGCGATGCCGAAGGCGAGGCAGCGCGTCACCGTGTCCGGCTCCTGCTTGCCTTCTGCATAGGCCTTGCGCCAGACCGCATATTTCGCAGCGTAAGCCGGCGTGAGTTGCGGGTCAGGTGGCCGCGGCGGAAAGCCGCCCTTGGGGAAACCACCGACGGGCGCTCCGGCGCCTGCACCGGCTGCCGGGATAGGTGGCCCGAAATAGGCGAATTCCGGATTCCACATCCCCGAGATATTCGGATGCTTCGGATCGCCATAGAGCGGATTCTTCATCGCCACCGCGGCAAGGCCCATAACGGCGCTCGCTGCCGCGCAGACCGCCAGCTGCAGCGCCCATGAAGCGCGCGTACCCTTAGGGCCAAAACGCATAGATCGGTCCTCCAAAAGAATGCGTACTTGTCAACGCCGCGCCTTCAGGCGCTCATATTCGGCGACTGCCTGAGCGGCGCCCTCACGATTCATATCCACGCCGACGGTTCCGCGCAGCTCCTCGTAGACACGGGCCATATTGGTCGCGATCCGATCCGCATCCGTCCAGGTTGCATACTTGCCCAGATCGAGCTCAGCGGCGGCGCGGCCCGGGCTGATGCCCGCCTGCAAACCGTGTTGAGCGGTCTGCAGAATCAACGACAGGTAGCCGCGCATGTCGCGCAGGTCCGACTTGGTCCCGATCGGCCCGTGCCCCGGCACGATCGTGGCGACGCGCTCATCGGCGAGCACCGCATCGCACACCTTGATCCAGTCCTGGATGAAACCTGAACCATTGAGCGGCGTGACGCCGAAGAAGGCGACGTCTCCCATGAACAACACGCGCTCGCGTGGCAGCAATATCAGCGCATCCCCGGAGGTGTGTGCCCGCCCCGGCCAGTACACATCCACCTCCATATCCCCGTAGTACAGCGTCAGTCGATCCTTGAAGGTGACGTTGGGCAAAATCACCTTGTTGACATCGCCGGGTCGAGCCCAGGCCGGGTTCGTCGCCCAATAGGCCGGCGTGCGCGGCGTGCCCATCTTCACCATCTGGGCACGGGTCGCTTCCTGAGAGACGATTTCAATGCCCGCGGGAAACTGCGTCAGACCGACGATATGGTCCGGATGCTCGTGGGTGATCACGACCCGATTGAAGGGTTTGCCGAAGCGGCTGGCCGCCGCGATGAAATTGCGGGCGTGCTGAGGGCCCCCTCCCGCATCGATGGCCAGCAGGCTCGCCGGTCCGATGATCAATCCGAAGTTGGAGATCGAGAAATTGCTCTGGCCAGGTGCCTCGCGTTGCAGGAAGGCGTAGACCGTGGGCGTCAACTGCCGCAATTCGCTGTGAATCACCGTTGCGGGTGCGGCCCCACCGGGAATGCCCGCGGCCGCGCTCGGGGCCTGGGCGCGCGCCGCCACGCTCACCGCTCCAATCGTGCCCATGGCGGCCTGCAACAGGCCGCGGCGCGTCCACGAAGGTGCATCATTGTGAATAGCAGTCATTAGCATTTCTCCTCGGGTGTTAAGCCCTACCTGCGATCGAGATAGACGCCCATGGAGTCTTCCCACTTGCTGTCGGTCAGCTGCCGTACATGCGTGCCGTCGCGGTTCATCAGAAATATCTGCGCGTACGGCTGCGGTGAGGTGTCATAGAGTGCCGCCTCATCCTTGAAGCCGGTGCGGGCGCTCTCAAACCAGATCTCCCGCCCATCCGTCGACCAGGTCGCATGCGCATCGGCGCCACGAGTGAAGGTCAGCCGCTTCACATCCGAACCATCCGGCTTCATCGTGAAGACTTCAAAATCCGCGTCGGGCATCCGCCGGGTGAAGACGACTCGATCACCGCTCGGCGAATAGATCGGAAAGTTGTCCCACTGCGTCGTCAGCACGGTAACGGAGTTGTCGGCGAGCTTCAGGGCACGAAGGCCGCGGGTCTGCTTGGACGCCGCATCGCCCCAGGTGCGATAGATGATCGTAGTGCCATCCGGACTCCAGCTGGGAAAGCCGACGTTGAAGCTATCGCGGGTGATCTGCTTGCTCTGTGTACCGTCCGCTTTGACCATCCACAGGTTCGCGGGAGCGAACCCGCGGCCGCCGAAATAGGCGCCAACCCCAATCGCGATCCATTGACAATCCGGCGACCAGGTCGGCTCCAACGAGGCGCCGTCCTGGCGCTGAAAGATCCTGTGGCGGTCCGTACCGTCCGGATTCAGTACGCTGATCGAGGCGGTTGCGTTGCCGAACGGGAAATCCAGATCCGTAATGGCCAGCTTTTGCGATTTCGGGCACAGGATCGGGAACACATCGGTATATCGGTACTCCCGGGTCTTGTCCCAGCTGTATAGGCGCGTGTATTGCGGGCGATTGATGAGCCCGCGCTTGTAATACACCACGGTCCTGCCATCCGCAGACCACGATGGACTGCGGATGACGCCGCGAGGCCCCAACGAGCCATTGGAATAATTGATGCCCGCGCCGGGCGAGTCCGGCGCGGCGGCCTTGACCAGGTATCCGATCACACCATTGGGCAGATATTGGGCATTGGTCTTCAAGCCTGGGCCCGAGGAGACCGGGGTAATTGCCCCGCTCGCCACGTCCACTTCCACGATCTGTGAGGTCGTGGCGAATTTCACGCCTGGAAAGCCTTCCATCCGCGCGGCGAAGGTGTCGGCCGTGCGGATCTGATAGGCCACCAACTTCTTGCCATCCGCAGACCACCGCGGCGATCCGATGGCCATTGTGGGCGTGGTGGCGGTAACGCGCCGCAGACCGCTCCCATCCGCCCGCATCACATACACGCTCGTCGGGTGCGAATGGCCGGCTCCGGCACCGGATTCGGCGCCCGCCCATTGCTCGCCGCGATCCGAGCTAAATGCGATCCACTGCCCATCTGCAGACCACGCCGGGCGGAAATTGCCGTTCATGGTCATTGGGGGGGCCGATTTGCCATCGCCGGTGAGATTTCGTGCCCGGTGCGTCTTCAAATCCATGACCCAGATATTGGTGGTGCGCGCGCCGCCGGCGGTGGAGACAAACGCCAGTCGCGAGCCATCCGGAGACAGCACCCCGGCGTCCTCCATTGCCGGGCTGCTGGTCAAGCGCTCCAGCCCGGTTCCATCCGGATGCACTCGCCACAGGTCCGCCTGACCGCTGCCTTCCGGGTCGCGCTCGGAGGTAAATACAATCCAGCGTCCGTCCGGCGAGAAGCTCGGGTCATAGTCGAGCCCGTGCGAATTCGGCAGCAGCCGTCGCTCGTCGGAGCCATCGGCGTTGGCAATGTACAAGTCCGTGCTGGAGGGCCCGATGCGATTCATGAGCATCACATCCTTGGCCAGCACAGGAGTCGCCAAGGCGTATCCGGCCAGGGCAACCATCGCTACGGCTGGCAGGTACGACCCCGCCCTATGCATCAGCCACTTCGCACCCATCGTCGATTCTCCTAACAAAGCCTAAGCAAGCAATTCCGGAAGCGCATGCCCGGCATTCTGGAAATACACGCCGCGCAGTTCCTCGCGGCTGAACACTCTACCCGCTTCCAGGGCCTGGACATGCTCAAGGGGCGTACGGAAGGGATAGTCGCTACCAAACAGGATGTGGTCGACGGGAATCACTTGCCGCAGGGCCGTGGTCGCGACCGGATTGGACGCCTGCGCAATGTCATAGAAGAACCTGGCGGCCGCCTTGCGAAAACCCTGCGGAGCCTGCAGGCGCGCTGCTTCAGAGCGGTCCGCAAAATCAAATCGTTCAATGAGGAACGGCATGCTGCCGCCGCCGTGGCTCCAGATCATCCTCACGTTAGGGAACTTGCGCGCGGCGCCGCGGTACACGAAGCTGGTGATCGCACGGGTGGTGTCCGTGCCGTATTCGACGATCGTGTCGGCAATGCCCGGAATGAGCCGGCTGCAGCACGCGGCACTGGTGGGGTGGACATAGACGATTGCCCGGCGCCGCTCCAACTCGGCGAACAAGGGATCGAACTGCGGGTCACCGAGCCAGTGGTCCTTATAACTGGTGAAGAGGCCAATCCCCTGGGCCTTGAGGACATCAAGACCGTATGCGATCTCCTGCAGCGATCCTTCGATATCATCCGGCTGAATGCACACGAAAAACCCGAAACGCCCCGGATGATCCGCACAGGTACGGGCCGCAAACTCATTGGATTTTCGCACCAGCGCGCGCCCATTTTCCCCGATCGACGGCACTCCCGGGGTGGTAAGCGAGAGGATGGAGCGGGTCACGCCCGCAGCAGCCATGGCATCCATGTGGCTTTGCAGGCTCCAGGCGTTCATGGGCCCAGGCAGCCCCAGTTCCTTCACCGCCGGCGGATAGTAGTGCGCATGGACATCAACAATTTGACGCTTTGGCGCGACGGCCGCGGCGGCAGGCAGCCATTGGGCCAGCGCGAGTGCGCCAAGCCCGGCGAGTACCCGGCGCCGCGACGCCGCGGCGTCCATTTGTGGGCTCAGCGCGTCGATTTCAGTCCCCATCGCCTCCACCTTAGGTGCGGTGCGGGTCGCTCCCGGCCATCATCGGCGAAATCCTGCAGCGCCCGCCCGGCGGTTTCCGGAAAGAGGAGCACGGTCGCGAGGATGCCGATGAGGGTGATGATCAGCGGGTACCACAGCCCGGAATACAGATCGCCGGTTGCCGCGACTATCGCGAACGCGGAAACCGGGAGCAGCCCGCCGATCCATCCGGTGCCGATGTTGTAAGGCACCGAGAGTGCCGTGTAACGCACTCGGGACGGGAACAACTCCACCAACGCGGCCGCCTGCGGGCCATACAGCGCTGAGGATGCGAGGAGGAACAGCAGTAGAATGCCGATCAGGTGTCCCTTGCGCACCTGCGCTTCAGCGGCCGAGCGTGGATACCCGGCCGCAGCAAGCACCACCAGCACCTGATCGGCGAGGCGGGTGCGCTCGTGTGCGGCCGGCTCGCGCGCGAGCCCCTCCACCGAGCGGCTGGCGATGGACTCTCGCCCCACGTTGATTCGGGCGCTCGCCCCCGAGCTCGCCGCTACATTCCGGTAGGGGACACCAGCCTCCGAGAGGATGCGCCGTGCGATGTCGCAGGAGCTCGCAAAAGTGGCGCGTCCGAGTGGGTCGAATTGAAAGTGGCAATCCGCCGGGTCCGCAATCACGGTGACGGGCGAGCGCTGCGCGGCGGCATCGAGCGCCGGATTGGCGTAAGCGGTCAGTGCATGGAAGCCCGGAAAGTACAGCGCGGCCGATACGATCATGCCGAACAGCATCACCGGCTTGCGGCCGACCCGGTCCGATAGCCACCCGAAGAAGAGATAGCCACCTGCCGACAGCAGTACGCTCACCATCACCACGGTATTGCCGATCCACGGCTGCACCTTGAGCACACGCTCGAGGAAGAACTGCGCATAGAAGTGGCCCGTATACCAGACCGCCCCTTGCGCCAGCAGGATGCAAACCAAGGCGGTCAGCATCTTGCTGAGGTTGCTGCCGCGAAAAACTTCGGCGATCGGGGCGCGTGCGACGATCTGTGCTGCCTGCATGCGCTGAAATACCGGGCTTTCATCGAGCTTCAGGCGCGTCCAAAGCGAGATGGCCAGCAGCAGTGCCGACAGCACAAAGGGAATTCTCCAACCCCAACTGCGCAGGGCTTGCTCGCCCAGCAGCATGCGCGTCGCCAGCACCGTGCCCACCGCCATGACCACGCCCGCCGCGGCGGTGACCTGAATCCAACTGGTCAGAAATCCGCGCCGATCGGATCGGGCATGCTCGGCGACATAGACCACCGCGCCCCCGTATTCCCCGCCCATCGCGAACCCCTGGAGCACCCGCAATGTCACCAGCAGGATCGGCGCCATCAACCCGACCTGCGCCATCGTGGGCAGCAGTCCTATACCCACCGTGGCCGCGCCCATCAGCGTAATAGTCAGGAGAAAGGCGCGCTTACGGCCAAGCCGATCGCCCATACGGCCGAAGAACAGGGCCCCGAACGGTCGCACCAGGAATCCGGCTGCAAACGCCCCCAGTGTGAAAATGTAGCCGGCGTTGCTGCTCGTGCCGGTGAAGTTGGCCGTGATGACGGATGCCAATGCGCCGAACACGAAGAAGTCATACCACTCCAGCGCAGTGCCCATGGAAGCGGCTGCAACCACCAGCCGCAACCGGCTGCCGCTGAGATCAGAACTGGAACTTGCCGCCATTGATCTGCCACTGAGTCAAGCGCACCGCCCAGTCAGTGCGAGGTGGATTCCGGGTGCAGCGTGATTTTCTGCACGCGCCAATTGTTCATATCGGCGACGAACACCGTGTTCTCACTGGGGCAGGCGATGGCGTGGGCCCAGTTGAACTGGCCCATGCGCCGGCCGGACTGGCCGAGCAGTCCCAGAATCTTCCCATCGAGCGTCATCTTGTAAAGACGGCCCGGTTCGGCATCCATGACGAACAGATATTGCGGTGTGGTGGGGGAGATGCAGATTGCCCAAGGCTCCGTCTGATCCGGGCGCGTCGACGGATCCTTCGGCAGGTTGCCCAGCGCCGGATGATGCGTTTTGTCGTACGGAGCGTTCAGAAACAAGAAGCGCTCAAAGTTGCCGTCGCGATCGAATACCTGGATGCGGCGGTTGCCGCGATCGGCCACGTAGATGTTTCCCTGCCGATCGGCCTGAATATTGTGTGGGTTGTCGATGCTGTAGGGATTCTCGTCGGCGTTCTTGCCGCCCCTGCCGTATTTACCCCATGACTTGATCCAGTCCCCGTATTTATTGAGCTTCGCGATGCGCGAGTTCACGTATCCGTCGCTGACATAGATATTGTCATCCTGATCCCACGTCACATCCGTGGGGGAACCGAACCACCCATCGACCGCGACCGCATTGGCCTGTTTGGCATGCTCGATGTGTCCGGAGTCAAAGCCCTCGGGACGGCGCCCCAGATTCATCAGCACCTTGCCGGTCGGATCGAACTTGATGACCGAATCGGTGCCCTTATCGACCAGCCACAGATTGTCGTACCGGTCATAACGGATGGAATGGCCGTAGCCGAAGCCATATACCTTGTGACCGATTTCGCGGATGAACCGTCCGTCGCGGTCGAACAACAGGATCTCGGTCGTCGCATTGCCGAAAAGCGGTCCGCTGGTCGCCGTTCCGGGATGGTTGAGGACTGCGACCTCGCCCTTCGAATTAACTGCGACGCCCAGCACTTCCCCGAGGTTCTCTCCGCCCTTCAGCTTGATGAAGTCCTGCGCATCGAACCGCATCTGCGGCGCCGACCGGTTGTCCACCACAGTCGCGTCCACAGTCTGGCCCTGCAGCGCCAGCGGCAGCCCCGCCAGCGCGCACAACAGCAAGGCGCCACTCGTTGATCTCTTCATTGAATCTCTCAATGCCGGTAGGCAATCTGCAGGCCAATCTGTCTTGGCGTCGGTGACGCCACCGTCCCGCCATAAGCGTAACTATTGAACGTGCTGCAGTCGGCGTCGGTGCACTGGGAGCGGCCTCCGGTGCGGGCACCGTCGTACTCGCCCGTCAAGTTCAATACGAATAGATTCACATCGAATCCGGCGTGCTCGAAGCCGATACGCAAGTCGAGGTTGCGCTGCCCCGGGATGTTGCTCGAATCGGGCGAGAACGCGCCGGTGCCCGCCGGCACCGTCGGAAAACCATCGAACCAGCGATAATCCACACGGGCGTATCCATTCGCAGAACTGCCGATGGCGATGTCGTAGCGGGCGCCCAGGTCGACCGTCCAAGGCGGCTGCGCGAATGGCTGACCATCCTGCGCGATGACGAGGTTGCCAGCTCGCGAGCCCGGTCCGGCCGCAATGGACAGCCCTGAGGTGTATTCAGCTTTGGTATAGGCGACAGCGGCATTGAGGGTCAGTGGCCGCAAGGGCCGCAGTTGTGCCTCCAGTTCCGCGCCGCGGCTACGCGCCGAGGGCACGTTGAAGACAGCGCCGTCTCCGGTGAAGAAGAAGGTCTGAACGTTCTTCCATTCCAAATCGTAAACGTCGGCGTTCAGTTGCGCGCGCCCGTCCCACATCCTGAATTTGCTGCCCAGCTCATAGTTCCAGACGCTGTCCGAGCGGTAAGTCTTCGGGAACACGGCGGTGGTGAGGCTGTACTGCGCGAGGGTGCCGACGGTTGCGGAGGTCAACGCCTGGTTCAGGCCGCCGGCGCGAAACCCCTCGGAGGCCGTGACATAGATGAGCTGGTCCGGCGTGAAGTAGTACTGGAGGGATGCCTTGGGCGTCACCGGTGTCGCGGTGATCTCGCCGGAGACTTCCGATTGGGCGGCCGAGGTGGTCCCACCGTTAGGCCCATAGTTCGACTGCACGAACGAGGACTTGACGTTCGTGACACGCACTCCCGCGCTGGCATTGAAGTGGTCGGTCAGACGCACCGTCACATCGCCGAACCCGGCAATTTCCAAATCCTTGTCGAACTCATAGATATTGGAAAAGAATCCGGTATAGGGCACCCCATAGGCCTGGGCGATCGTCAGGCCGTCCAGCTGTTGGAAGCCCAGATCGGAGCTTTGAGCGAACTGCCGCACGACGGCCTGGGTGTTGGCGAAATACGCGCCGACGACGTAACTCACGCGCTGCTCGGAGGAGGAGGCCAGCCGTATCTCCTGCGATAACGCCTGGCGCTGGTTGTGAGTGTTGGTCTCCAGCAGGGCGCCCAGTCCCAGTCCATTGGGAACGGAGGTGACATTGGGATTGAAGCCGGAGCCAGTCGGAACGGGAATTGGCGCTTTCCCGGGCGTGACGATCTGGGCCGTGCCGGGATAGACGAACAAAGTGATCGGAAAATTCTGCGGGCTTTGTCCACGATTGAGGTCCTGGACATAGGAAGTGATCGACTTCAACTGCAAATCATCAGCGATATCCCATTGGAAGGTCGCACTGCCCACATCAAGGCCGGTCTTCGTAGGAGTCGGCCCCAGCGCCAGCGACTGATAACGATTCAGATTGAAGGGTCCGACGGTATAGCCGGGGGCCACATAGGCACCCGTATTGGCATTACAACCTGGATTCACCGGCAGCGTCGCCGGAGGAACCAAAAATGCGCGGGCCGCAACCGGCAGGGAAAGGATGTACGGAACATTGAAACACAGTGGGGCCACCTGCAGTTGCCCCGGTTCGTCCAGATTCGAAGTCGTATTCAGATTGTCGGTGTTGGTTTCCGACTCGAAATACGAGAGCGTCAATTTCGTCGTGCTGGACGGTGCCCAAGTGAAGGCAATGCGCCCCATGTGGATCTGGCCGCTATTGGAGTTCGCGTCATAAACCTGGCCGGTCCGGTAGTCCGTGAGGTCCTCCCAACCTCCGTCCTTGCGGCCGTAGATACTCGCCCGGAACCCGAGTACGTTGTCGACGATGGGGCCGCCGACGGCCACTCCCGCCTCGTAGGACGGCGCCCCGTACTGCGTCGTGAGGAACTGGGCGCGCCCATACTCCGAATAGTCTGTGAGACTCGGGGAGGGCTGGATATAACGTATCGTGCCGCCCTCCGAGCCGCCGCCGAACAACGTGCCCTGCGGCCCCCGCAGCACCTCGACCCGCTCCAGATCAAACAGCGGCGGCACCGGCGTACCATTTTGCGAGCCGAACCCTCCGGCAGCGCGTTTTGCCAGGGAGGTCTCATCCAGGTAGAAGCCGGTCGTCGCGGAGGTGCCGCTTTGCTGACTGATGCCGCGGATGGCTACCGTCGCGTTGCCGGATGCCTCTTGACCGGACAAGCGCAAGCCGGCGACTACGGCCTGAAGATCGGCGATGGTTTGGATGCCCTGCTGATCCAGAGCCTGCTGCGTCTCCGCGGTAACAGACAGGGGAACACGATTGACGGGGTCGCTATGACGCGTTGCGGTAACTGTGACCTCCTCAAGACCGGACGTCGCATTCGTATCGGATGACGCTTCTGTGCTCGAGCCGGGAACCGCCTGCGCGAGAGCCTGCCCGCCCTGAATGCAACAGAAAACGCCGGCCGCAATCGTGAGCGTCCGTGTGGATCGAGCCGCAGTTCGCATATCCCCTCCAGCGTGCATGAACGTGGCCCTGCGAGCTTCTGCGGCCCGTGCCGCGGCCCGCTTGAGGCAGCTGGAGATTGCGCAATATCGACACAAACGAGAAATGGTTCTGCTGGATGCGACGCATGGCTGAAAGCGATGCATCACGCCGTGCCATGGCACGGAACGAAGGGCTGTCTAGTCGGCGGCCCCCGCTGTGCATTTCGTGGACGCGAGCCTCAATCTGTGACCATAATTCCCATCATCGGGCAAATCTTTGGTGGCAGGTCACAATGTCGCGTGCCGTACTCCTATATCGGCGGCGCTACCCACAACCCAGGATCCGCGACCGGGGCCCCGAGCTTTTGCGGCCCTCCGCCCCAGGCAGTGCCGGTTCCCCATTGGTCCATGACCTCGGGGGTGGGCGGGTACACCGCCGGCTTCCAGGCGTCATCATCAATCCGGGCGACCTCCGCCGTGTATTCGAGCACATTTCCCCCGGGCGTCTTGAAGTAGGCGAAGGTGTTATTACCCGCCGTGTGCCGGCCTGGCCCCCAGCCCAGCTGCGCGTTTTCCTTCAGCAGGCGGCCGACGCCGCGCATCATTTCGTCCAGGCCGCGCATCTCGAAGGCGGCATGGTTGAAGCTGGCAGGTCCTGGAATGAACGCCAGGCAATGGTGCACGGTATTGCAACGCAGAAAGCACATGAAATTGCCGATCCAGTCGCTCACCCGCAGCCCCAGAAACTGCTCGTAGAACGCCACCGTCTTTTGGATATCCGGGGAGTGCAAAACCACGTGGCTCAATACGGCGGGGATCGATTCTCCTTCGCCAAGCTCGCGCGCGGGCCGTTCGGTGACACCGCTGGAAACCTCCACCGTACGACCGTCCGAATCGAAGAAGCGAAACCCGTATCCTGCGCCCGGGCTGTCGAGGCGATGCGGTCCGCAAATGAGTTCTGTCCCCCCACCTTGCACCAGCCGCGCGCGCGTGTCGACGGCGTCCTCGTCACGAACTGCGAAGGCAATGACGTCCATTCGCCGCTCCGCGGCCTTGCGCAATCGCAACACGTATGCGTTGGCAGATCCTGCCGCCGCGAAATAGGCCGTGCCGTCATCTGCGGCGATTTCCCGCAGGCCCCAACTGCCTCCCACGAATGCGCGTTCGGAGTCATAGTCCGGGACCGCAAGCCCAATGTACCGAAGATTACTCACGCGGTTGTCTGGCATAAATCTTATCCCGTCTGCGTTTTCAGGCCTGCCAGCGTAACGTCAGGCAGGGCGTTGGAGAAATGGATGTTATCGATCTTTGACATTCCGGTGCCCGATGAGCTGCGATGAATCCGAAGGGTGAGCGTTTATGCCTAAATCCATGCACTTCCGAAATCTCGATCTAAATCTGCTGGTCGCCTTGGATGCGCTGCTGCTGGAGAAAAATATCACGCTAGCCGGTAAACGGGTGCACCTCACACAATCGGCCATGAGTGGCGCCCTTGCCAGGCTGCGCGAATTCTTCGCGGACGAACTGCTCATGCAGATCGGACGCAAGATGATTCCGACGCCCTTGGGTGAAAGCCTCGCTGCCCCGGTCAAGAACGTGTTGCTCGAGATTCGCTCCACGATCGCTGCACAGCCCACGTTTGACCCGGGTACGGCGCACCGAACGTTCCGACTGATGATGTCCGATTATGTGTCCACGGTGCTGATGTCGGTCGCACTGCCCGCAATCGAACGCCTGGCGCCGCATGTCGGCATCGAAATCCTCTCCAATGACGTCGAGTCGCCCTTCGATGAGCTGGATCACGCCGACATCGATCTGCTGATCATGCCACGGCGCTATCTGAGCGAGGCTCACCCGTGCGAAGCTCTCTTCGACGATGAATTCACCGGTATCGCCTGGTTGGACAATCCGCTGATTCCCGCCAGCGGCCACCTCTCTTTGGAGGCTTACATGAGCTTGGGTCATGTGACCTCGCGCTTTGCGAGTGCGCGTGCCGGCACGGTGGATGAGTGGTTCGTGGACCAGCTCGGCCACAAACGCAACGTCGAGGTCATTACCATGAATTTCACTTCCGTTTTCTCTGCCGTCCTCGGCACGAAGCGCGTGGCCACCATTCACCGCCGGCTGGCGGCGTACTTTGCTCAATATCTCCCCATACGCGTCTTTGATGCTCCCTTCGAAGTACCGCGACTTGAGGAAGCCGTACAATGGCACCGGCAGTTCGACGCCGATCCGGGCCTGCTGTGGTTGCGGGAAGTCCTGAACGAGGCGGCGCACAAAATGAGGGTGCCCTGTTGATGCCGCGCGCGGATGCAGCCACTATCTGGAAATAGCTACCCTCCTCCACTCCGGCCTGGAGGCCACCTTCACGAATCCGCTCAGATCTGGCAGCTGCTCGATCTCCGAGGCCATGACGGCATCCTCGACCGCATGCTGCTCGCCCACGGTGCGTGTCTGGCGCATTCCACCCCCCCAACGCGTCGGTCGGCTGAGAGATGTTTGCTGTCTGATGATTTCCCGCTTTCCGATCAGTCTGGAGGCATATTCGGCCGTTCCACCCCGCTCGCTGGCCGAGCAGCGAAGGATGAGAGAATTGCCGCAGTTCTCGACGATCGTCTGCGCGTCCGCATCGCCATAAACGCCGCGGACTTGCGCGATGCTCTGGAATCCCAGCACGCAGCGACCACCAAACTTCCTCAAGCGAGCCAGGGCGTCCTTAAGGCCATCGACGGCTCCGAGCGCATCGAGTTCGTCCACCACGAACCACAGGCGCTGATCACCTTCCCCGGCATTCATGGTTTCGAATATCGCAAGCCGCATCCACGTGCTGATCAGACGCCCTATTGAGGCGATTTCACCGGCGCGATAGGGCAGAAACAGCGCCCCTTTTCCCTCGCGTATCCACTTCCTTACCGAGAGAGGCTCACCCCACGTCTGGCGGGCAACATGCTCCAAGCCGCCAAGATGCGAGATGGCCAAGGCGCGAACGGACTCGAAGAACTTTCCATTGTCCCGCCCCAGAAACGGGCCCGCCGGAGTAGCCTCGAGCAACTCCTGCAACTCCTCCGCTGGCGCCATGACCAGAAGATAGTAGAGCTTGGCAACGTCGCGCTCGTTCGCGCGGTGCAGCTGGCGCAGGACCGCCGTCAGGAATGTGCGCGCATAGAGCCGCCAATTCCGATCCGTTCCGTCGTAGTCGGGTATCAGGGAACGTGCCAACTGATCTGCATCGTGTGGTTCGACAATCTCCGCGAAAAGGTCCCATTGCGCTGAGCGGGCGTCGAAGGGATTCAGGATGCGATGAACGCCGGTGCTCTCGCGAAATACCTTGAGGTAGCTTCCATCAGGATCCGCGATCACCACGCGATCACCCCGGGGAAACGCGCCCGCCAGGATTTCTCGGATAACCGTACTCTTCCCCGTTCCCGTCGTGCCGATGAGCTTGAAATGCTTCGTTTCGTCGGTTTCGGGCACGGATTGCCCGGCAAAGGTAATCTCGGAGGTGCGCCCCGACGGCAGTCCCCGGATTGCCTGGGATTCTACGAGCCGAGTTCCACGCTGGTGCTGCACCTTCGACTGCACGCGCGCAAAGGCCACGCCTGCGATGGCGCTGCCCGCAATGAGAAATATCATTCCGAACAGTTCGGTGGCCGTGCGGGATAGGTGTTCGAAGGATTGCGCCCCGAGCCATTGGATGATCGACCATAGCGCCGCAATCGCGAGCATTGCCGGCACGGCGATGACCGGCAACCACAAAAAGCGCCGTGCCGGCGCGTGCGCTAACCGAAGTCCCACCACAAGCCCGAACATGGCAAGAACGTAGCCAACCAGCAGTCCCGATGTGCCTTGGTCGAGCGAGGCAGGCACTGGTTACGCGTCGCCTATTCCGGCCGGTCGGGCTTCACCGGGCCAGCGCTGACCCAGGCCGTTGTCATCGATGAGCGTGATGGTGCCCTGTACCGTCACCAACGCGCTCTCCTGCGCAATCGATCGGCGTCCCAAGTTGCCGCCGGCCGCTAGATGAAGGCACCCTACACGGCTGTCCCCTGATCCTTCTGCAAGCCGCAGAAAGCTTGCGTCGCGGGAGGCGACTTCATTCAGGGGGTCGCTGGCACCTTCAGTGAAATGTATAACTTTCACGCACGCGCGCTCCCATTTGGCTCGTACAGATAAGTCTGCTGGCCGCGAACCTTCCGAGTCAAACGCTATCAGGGGATTGAGGCCCGCTCGCCAAGGGACGGCCGCCTCAGGCCGACATGTCCATTGGCATTCGTTGCTGCAATGCGGTCGACATTGGCCGTCGCGAGACCATCAGACAGCAATCTTGTCGAGATCGGAGAGCGATATAGGCAGCAATGCACCCGCACCGTCACTCGCCACCGTCCGCTATCGGGAAGCCTGAATCGATGAACTGCCTGCACTTAGACGCGGCGCTTTAAGACCCTCCATCGCGTTATCTTCGGGAAAGCTATCGCTATTTTCTGTCGGGCGTTAGGTGTGGGTGCACTTCCACCAACTCAGATTGCAGGTCACGAAGCCACAGCCGACGCTCCGGGCAGATCAGTTCGGCCTCAAGCCGCAGCCACAGCCGGGGCAGTACTGGGGCCGCGACTCCTTTGAAGATGCGTCTCTATTCAGAGATGACGTGTGACTGCCATACCGCCCTGTCAATAAGACGCTCTAGATTACGGGATAATCCCATCTGACCGCTTCTGCATGTAAGCTAATCATTGGCTTTACGCACAGGCTCCTTTGCGCATCTGCCTACGAGCAAGGGCGAGGTTCATGTCGCACAATCGACGAGCACTTCTCACGAGCGCAGGATCGTTGATGCTCCTGTCCGTACTGCCGGATCGTCTGCTGGCAAACGGAGCGATGGATACGAGAATCCGCCGCGCGCGGCCGTCGGATGCG